>NZ_CP030261.1:3024731-3629678 GCF_003312915.1 Flavobacterium fluviale
CATAAAATTTGGAGGTATCGCTGGACCCCATTCCTTTAATCTGCGGAAAGATGAACCACATCCATGGCGATTCTTTTTTACCATTTTTAATTTCGTCTAAAGCTGTCAAATACAATTTATTCTGAGCATCTAGAAAACGAAGCAATTCATTGTTGTTGTAGGCCATTACTTACTGATATTTATTGGGGGTATCAGGCGATAAATCTACTGAAAATAAGTTTACTTCAATATTACCAAATTCTTTTTTTTCTGGTGTTTTTTAGCTTTAAATTCCATGTTTAGAATGTAAAAAAATAGACTCAAATTATTATAACGCAGAATTTAATTAGTAAATAAAAACGTATTAATAAGTTGGTTTTTGTTATAAAAATCAGTTTTAACTAAAATTTCTGTTATGATTTTCCTATTTTTACTTTTATGGCAGTTTTAAAACTGTCTAAAATGAATTAAAATTTGACTTGATATTTACCACTTTATAATATCATTTTTTCTAACGGGCACTTTTCGCTCACTTAAAAACAAATGCTTATGAAAATAGGATTAATCGGATTCGGAAAAACTGGAAAATCAGTAGCTTCAATATTATTAGACAATAAAAAATTCTGCTTAGAATGGGTTTTAAGACAAAGTACAGTGTTGGAACACAGATCGGTACCAGAATTTTTTGGAGTACAATCAGACGAACCCGGCTTAATCTATTCTAGTTCTAAAACTTCTATTGAAGAATTACTGGAAAACCATCCCGTAGATGTGATTATTGATTTTTCATCACATCAGGGAATCTATACTTATGGTGAAGCTGCAGCAAAAAAGAACATCAAAATAATTTCGGCAATTTCGCATTACAAAGACAAGGAATTACAGTTTCTAAAAAAGTTAGGGCAGAAAACAACTGTTTTTTGGTCGCCAAATATTACTCTAGGTGTTAACTATTTATTGTTTGCTGCTAAATTTTTGAAGAAAATCGCGCCGTGGGTTGATATTGAAGTAAATGAAGAACATTTTAAAGCAAAAGAAGGAACTTCTGGAACAGCCATAAAAATTGCAGAAGCGCTGGATGTTGACAAAGAAAATATTAATTCAGTTAGAGCTGGAGGTATTGTTGGAAAACACGAAGTTATATTTGGTTTTCCTTTTCAAACCGTTCGTATCATCCACGAATCTATTTCTAGGGAAGCTTTCGGAAACGGAGTAATTTTCGTTGCAGAAAACATCAAAGAAAAAGAAAATGGATTGTATAATTTTGAAGATATATTAACGCCGTACTTCGCTGTTTAAATACAAAAAAGACTCGCTGAAAATCAATTTAGCGAGTCTTTTTTTATGATATTGTACTATAACTTACTTAGTGGTATTGCTTTACTGCTTGCATTTGTTTTTAAGAAATAAATTCCAGAGGCAAGTTCAGAAATTGAAATTAGATTTCCTGAACCTTGTTTAATTTTACTTCCTCCGGTAGAATATAAAGTCCATTCCAGTTCTTTTGACAAATGAAATATTCCTTTTGAAGGATTTGGATAAACCATAATTTTGTTAGATTCTCCATTCGGATTTTCAACACCTAAATTACAGTTTTCAACCATAAAAGAAACATTTTTAGTGTTACTTCCGTTTGTATTGGTTACCGTTAATGAAATATCTCGTGTTCCTTCCGTAGAAAAAATTACCGAGTGCGGACCAATTCCTGCGGCGGTTGCGGGTTGTGCGCCAGTACCAAAATTCCACGAATAAGTATCAACAGTTCCGATAGAAACAGAGGTAAAGGTAACAGCATTATTCAAGCATCCCATTTGCGGTGTAAATTCAAAATCTGCAATAGGACTTGTTGTGCTTCCTGATAGTACAAATTCCATCTTATTTACATTTGTATCATTTTCGTCAAAATATAAAGTAATTACATGCGTGCCTTGTGTTAATACTATATTTGGAATTGTCACAGTCTGCCAGTTTTGAAAACCTCCTGTATTTGGAATATTAATAACTCCGGTCGCATTTACGCCATCTACTTCAAGATGTAGTTTTCGGGTATTATAAGGTGTAGCAACTCTAAGATTTATGGTATAGTTTCCTGTTGTATTCACTTTTGCGGTGTATTTGAGCCATTCATCTTTGGCTACATATGCAAGATTAAATCCGCCTTCATTACAAACCTCAGTTCCAACTCCATCGCCTGGTCTGTACGCAGTATCGCCGCCGCCATTTTTATCTAAAAAAGCTCCCGGGCCAATGTCATAATTTTCAGCTTCTATAATCCCTGGGATTTGAGCAATAATTCCTTGATAAGGTGCGTTTTGCAATGTTGTAGGAGTGTAAATTGCGGTATAAGTAATCGTTCCAGATGCGGGTGCTTTAAAAGTCTGGTTAGCAGTTCCGCCTTGGCTCCAATGATCAAAATCATAACGAATATTACCAGCATACTGAGGCGTTGGTGCATTTAAAGTTTGTAAAGCAGCATTGGCAACGACCTGTTTTGTTGAAGGCGCTGTAACTGGTTTTTGATTGAATTCTAAATTAAGAGGAACTGGCGAACTTGCAGCGGTTACATCAACCAAATTTGGTTTAATGTCAACAAAACTCGTTCCTGTTAACCCGTTGCTGTCGGTTACTTTTACAGTAAAACGATACCAAACATTTGGCGTTTTTTCACCCTGATTCGAAGCTGTAAAGTTCCCTGATTTTACACCTTGCGGACTTGCCCCTGGATGCGAGTGGCCGGCTCCAGGAACATCTTCATGAAAAAGATCAATACTCCACGCGAAGGCACTTGCGGGTAGTGTTCCATCCTCGATATCAGTGGCTGCGGCTTCAAAAGGCACAATATCATCAGCATTCCATTTTAATGCAGGTAACGGAGAAACAATAGTAACAGTTGGTGCGTTGCTAAAAGGTGTCACAGTTAATGTGGCAGGATTGCTGGTTACATTTCCAGCTGTATTTGAAACAATCACTCGGTAAGCACCAGCACTTACATTGGTTACATTTGGTATAGTAAAACTGGCACCTGTTGCACCATTGATATTTATGTTATTGAACTGCCATTGATAAGTTAGACCAGTACCGCTCGCAGAAACGGTAAAAGTGACAGGATTAGTCTGCATTATAGATTGAGAAACTGGATGATTGACAATTGTTGGTGCTGCAGTTTCAATATAATCGAGTTTGATTAAAGAACCGTTGTTTCCGTAAGCGCAATAATAGATATAACCATCATTTCCAAGCATCATTCCGAGAGCATATTGCTGCGCCTGCGGAACGGTAAAGAAAGTTGTAGAAACAGGATCAGCAATATTAGGATCAAAAGATCGAATTTCGGTTCTCACGTAATCTTTAATGATAAATTTTCCTTGAAGATTAGGATAACGAGAAATTGCTGGATTATAAAGAAGACCATTTGTTAATGCATTTCCAATACTCCCTGTAGCATAAGTAAATATCGGATTGGTAAATAAATTGGTTTCCGTTTGTTTTCCATCGCCTCCCTGCGGATGTCCCCAAGCATAATTGCGAATGGCAGGATTGCTGATTTCATTTACTTCTTCCCAAGATGTTCCCACATCCAGCACATATAACTTATTCGCAGCTTCATTTGGAACCAGTCTCCAAGGGTTTCTAAAACCGTAAACCCAGATGCTTTGTCTTTGCACGGAGCCGCTTCCATAATAAGGATTTCCTGGAGCAGGCTGTCCATCTTCTGTTAAACGAAGAATTTTCCCCTTATAGGTATCTAAATCTTGGGAGTTGGTGTTGAGCTGACTATCACCGACAGTAACATAAAGATATCCGTTGAAGAATTTTAAATCTCCTCCGTTATGAAATCCGCCGCCAATAGGTTCCAAAAGCAGAATTTCCTGTCTGCTGACTACCTGATTGGCGTTATCGATTTTAACTCTCTCAATTCGGTGACGTACTACGGTTCCATCATTAATAGCGTAAAAAACATAGATAAAACCATTTGCGGCGAAGTTTGGATGCAGGGTTAAACCAAGTAATCCCTGCTCACTGTCTGTTATGGTTGCAACTGTAAAAACGGTTGAAACGATATTGTTTTGAAACACTTTTACAATACCGCCTCTTTCTGCAATAAAAATTCTTCCATCAGGCGATTGTTCCAGTGCTAGTCCTTCTCTAATGACAGCTGTAGGAGCTAGGTTTTGGGTAATATACTGTGAGTAGGATTTCGATGAAATCAATAAAACAAATAGCAGCAGGAAGTGACTAAATAAAGGATTGAAAATGTTAAAAGGTAGAGTTTTTCTCATAATTATTCAGAATTTTTTAATGATTTGGGTGATCAAATTTAATCTTTTTCTGTATAATTATTTAGTTTCTAACGATTTCTTTTAGATTATTTAATCCCTAAAATTTACCATTTTCCTAAAGTCTATATTCCCTCAGATTTAGCAGATTTTTATAAAAATGAATGAATTCTAATTCATATATTATTTCTCAATTATCATAGTAACTCCCTGTCCGCCGGCTGCACAAATAGAGATAAAACCTTTTCCTGAACCTTTTTCGTTAAGTAATTTTGCCATTACGCCAATGATTCTGCCGCCCGTTGCGGCAAACGGGTGCGCCGCGGCAAGACTGCTTCCTTTTACGTTTAATTTATTTCGATCGATAGCTCCTAAAGCTTTTTTTAAACCAATTGATTCGCTGAGCTCTGGACTTTCCCAAATTTTTAAGGTGGCTAAAACCTGTGCGGCAAAAGCTTCGTGAATTTCATAATAATCAAAGTCCTGAAGATTTAATCCAGCTTTTTCGAGCATTCTAGAAGCAGCAAATAGGGGAGCTAACAAAAGATTCTGCTGATTTTTAACGTACTCAATTGCAGCAATTTCTGCAAAAGAAATGTACGCTAAAATAGGAAGTCCCTGCTCTTTTGCCCATTCTTCACTTGCAAGTAGAATACAAGAAGCTCCGTCTGTTAAAGGCGTAGAATTACCCGCTGTCAAAGTACCGTTTACTTTATCGAAGGCTGGATTTAGTTTGGCTAATTTTTCAATTGTACTGTCTTTTCTTAAATTGTTGTCTTTTTCCAATCCATTAAAAGGCGTAATCATATCATCAAAAAAGCCTTCATCATATGCTTTTGCCATATTCAAATGACTTTTTAAAGCAAATTGATCTTGATCTTCTCGAGATATTTTATAATGTTTGGCAGTAATTTCGGTATGTCCGCCCATTGAAAGTCCTGTCTGCGATTCTTCATTTTTAGGAACCAACGGACTCAAATCTTTGGGACGAAGTTTTAGAAATAATTTGATTTTTTCGCCTAATGATTTCGCTTTTCTAGCATCTAATAATATTTTTCTAAGCTTCTCACTTACAGCAATCGGCATATCACTGATAGAATCGACACCGCCGGCAATTCCAGATTCAATTTGTCCTAGGGCAATTTTATTGGCGATATAAATGGCACTTTCAATTCCAGTATCACAGGCCTGCTGTAGATCGCACGCAGGAGTTGCAGGATCAAGACTAGTCTGCATCACACATTCGCGGATCAAATTGTTATCGTAAGTATGTTTAATAACGGCTCCACCGGCAACTTCTCCTAGTAATTTTCCTTTCAGCTCGTATTTATCAATAAGACCATTTAATGCTGCGGTCATCATTTCTTTATTGCCAACATTAGAATACGCTGTATTGGCTCTTGCAAAAGGTATTCTGTTATAACCTACAATGGCTACTTTTCTTATTGTATCTGGCTTCATGTCAATATTTTATTAAGTGAATTTTTTTTGAATTTGCAATTATAAAGATAAAAAGAGAATCTGGTATAATACTTAACCTAGGTTAATTTATCAGGAAATAACTTAAAGAAAGCTTTTGAATCGAATTTTCGTGCTGATTGTCTGTAAATTGTTAGATTTATTTAGAATGAATAAAAATAATTTGGAAAACCGAATATTTGAAATTACTTTTGCCCAGCAATTTAAAATCAAAACCAAAATGAAAATAATATTTAATAAGGGAGTTTACGTTTTTGCGCTTCTATTATGTTCTATAACAATGATGGGACAGGAGTTCGGGAAAGTGGCTGGTAAAGTTTCTTTGAGTGGTAATACGGCTGCCGAAAATATAGCTGTAACTTTAAAAGGAACTAAATATTCTGACGTTACGACTGTCTCAGGACAATATGAAATTACGAGAGTAAAACCAGGAAATTATACTATTGTAGTTAGTGCACTAGGTATTGATCCCGTTGAAGCCAATATAGTAGTAACAGCAAAACAAACGACGACTAAAAACTTTTCGTTAAACGAAAGTCAAGAAGATCTTCAGGAAGTAGTAATTACTAAAAATAAATACAAGCAGGATAAACCATCTATGTCTCTGCGTTTGCAGACACCAGTTTTAGAGATTCCGCAAAACATACAAATTGTAAGTGCTCAAACCTTAAAAGATCAGCAGATTACAAGTATGAGTGATGGAGTAATCCGTAACGTGAGTGGTGCTGTACGTTTGGAGCATTGGGGAGATTTGTATACGAATATTACCATGAGAGGTTCGCAAATTCAGGCATTTAGAAACGGATTTAATGTAGTTTCATCTTTTTGGGGTCCGTTAACAGAAGATATGAGTTTTGTAGATCATATCGAATTTGTAAAAGGACCGGCTGGATTTATGCTTTCGAGCGGGGATCCAAGCGGACTTTATAATGTCGTGACTAAAAAACCAACAGGAGTTACAAAAGGTGAAGTTAGTGCGATCGTAGGGAGCTATGATTTCTACCGAGTAAGTGTAGACCTTGACGGAAAATTAGATAAAAAAGGAAAATTATTATACCGTTTTAACGGAGCTGCGCAAAAGAAAGGTTCATTCCGTCCATTTGAACATAATGACCGCTATGTAATTGCACCAGTAATTTCATATCAATTTGATGACAAAACAAAATTGACATTTGAGTACAACTTTCAATATGCAAATATGACAGAAGTTGGTTCTTATTATGTATTTGGACCAAAAGCGGGAGGATATGCCACTATGCCGCGTGATTTCACAATGACAGCACCAGGTTTACCTGATACCAATATTCAGGATCACAGTGGTTATTTACAATTTGAACATAAATTCGATGACAACTGGAAATTAACAGCTCAGACTTCTTATTTCAAATATCTACAGCAAGGATATAGTTCTTGGCCGTCTGCTGTAGGACCTGTAACAACACCAAATGGAGATATTGCAAACGGTGAAATTATTAGAAATGTGGGTATCTGGGATGCAGATAGTAATATGTTTTTAGGACAGATTTTCGTAAATGGTAAATTTAATACTGGAGCAGTAAGCCATAAAATTTTAGGAGGAATAGATTTAGGAGATAAAGATTATGCTGCAGATTGGGGACAATCTCATGATCTTGACACGGCTGATAACCCTTTTAATATTTATAACCCAAATTATGGAACTCCATCAAACGGGTTTCCTCAATTTGATCACGATACGCCGCTTAGTCAAAGAGCAGGGGGACTTTATGGTACAGAATATGCTGCGGCTTATGTTCAGGATGAACTTGGTTTCTTTCGTAACAGATTAAGATTAACCCTTGCAGCGAGGTATACATGGATTAGACAGACTAACAGTTATGAGGTTGATCCAACAGAGGACAGCCATATAACACCGCGTGCAGGTTTAAGTTATTCTATTACTGATGACTTCGCAGTTTACGGATTATATGATCAAGCTTTTATACCTCAATCAGGATTAGTTAGAGATGGTGAATTAAAA
This sequence comes from Flavobacterium fluviale, assembly GCF_003312915.1. Taxonomy (NCBI): domain Bacteria; kingdom Pseudomonadati; phylum Bacteroidota; class Flavobacteriia; order Flavobacteriales; family Flavobacteriaceae; genus Flavobacterium; species Flavobacterium fluviale. Next base: position 3,032,466 of record NZ_CP030261.1, read on the forward strand.
CCATTAACGGGTAACAACGTCGAATTTGGTATCAAAAAAGATTGGTTCGATGGTTCATGGAATACGACCTTATCTGTATACAATATTTTGAAAAAAAATGAATTAACTAGCGATCCATTAAGTAATCCGCAAAAACCAACTAAAATTGTGTTAGGCGAAAAAAGAGCGCAAGGTTTTGAATTTGATTTAAGAGGAAAAATATTTGATGGTCTTAACTTGATTGCAAATTATGCCTTTACAGAATCTATTGTAACGGAATCTAATGTGCGCGGAATTAATGTAGGTGCGGTAGTTCCTGGATATTCAAAACATACTGCAAATGCATGGTTAAATTATACCGTTCAATCTGGTAAAGTAAAAGGACTAGGAGCTTCTATTGGAGGAACTTTCCTTGACGGACGCCAGACTGACACTTGGGGAGAAGGTCTTGAGAAACTACCGACTTATTTTAAACTAGACGGAGGTTTATCTTATGAAATTGGAAAAGTAAAAGTTACAGCAAACGTATTTAATATTTTAGATAAATACTTATACAGTGGTTCTTACTATGAGTGGCTGCAGGCATACTACTGGCAGGCTGAGGCAGGAAGAAACTTTAGAGTTGGCGTTACTTACAAATTCTAAATAGATTTGTTTTTTTAGGCTCAAAGGAATAGAGGTGCAAAGGTTCAAAGGTTTAATACCAGAGTTTGAATTTTTGAATTGTCTCCAGTTTTAACTGGTAAAAATTAAGATTGAAAAAGGCTTTAGCAAAACTATTATTTTGCTAAAGCCTTTTTGTTTTAATTGATAAAATTTTAAAGATTCTCTCATTTTCAGAAATCGAAGAAAGGAAATCCTTTTAATCTCTGAAATCTGTGGCATAAAAAACTATCCCTTTCTAATCAAAGGAATCAGTTTTGTTCCAATTAACTCTATGGCATTCATTAATTGTATGTGTGTTAATCCAGCGTTGTCCATTTGAAATGTAAATCGATCGACGTCGCCAAGTGCTTCACTGTGACGCAGGATTTTCTCTGCAGCTCTTTCAGGGCTTCCGACAATTAAAACACCTAAGTCATCAATTAATCCGTCAAATTTATCTTTTGTAACTGGCGGCCAGCCGCGTTCTCTTCCTAATTTTGTCCATAACTCCGCATAACCTGGATAATAATCAGCAATGGCATTTTCTGTTGTTTTACCAACGTATCCTGGAGAATGTATTCCTACTTTTAATTCTTCTGGTTTATATCCTGCAGTTTTTCCAGCCTGACGGTATAAATCAATTAAAGGCTTAAAACGATGAGTTTGTCCGCCAATAATGGCAACCATTAACGGAAGTCCAAGCGAACCTGCTCTGATAAAAGATTCAGGTGTTCCGCCAACTCCAAGCCAAATCGGTAATTTTTCTTGTATAGCTCGTGGATATACAGGAAGATTATGGATCGCTGGGCGAAATTTTCCTTCCCATGTCACAAATTCATTGTCACGAATATGCAAAAGTAAATCTAATTTTTCGCTGAAAAGGGCATTATAGTCATTTAGATTATAGCCGAAAAGGGGATAAGCTTCAATAGAAGAGCCACGCCCTACAACAATTTCTGCCCTTCCTTTTGAAACCAGATCCAAAGTCGCAAAACTCTGATACACACGTACAGGATCGGCCGCACTCAAAACCGAAACAGCACTCGCTAAACGTATATTTTTTGTTCTGCCCGCCGCCGCACTTAATATTACAGCTGTTGCAGAATCTAAAAACTCTTTTTTATGATGTTCGCCAATTCCGAAAACATCAAGGCCAACCTGATCTGCAAATTCAATTCTTTGCAGCAATTGCTCCATCGCATCAACACTGCTCAAAGTGTTGTTATCTCCATACATTGCCGAAGCAAAACTGTCTATTCCTATTTCCATATATTTTTGATTTTCTTTAGGCAGTAAGCTATAAGCTTTAGACTTTGCTAAAAAGCTTATAGTCTACAGCTATATTAATGATTGTAAAAGGTAAGCATAAAGTTTTAAAGCATTTTAGGAAAGCCTACAGCCTATAGCTTAAAGCCTACTGCGAATATTAATGTGAGAATCCGAATGAAATACTGATAATGATGATCGTAATTACAATTAATGTTATTCCTACATACAAATAATCTTTCTCCAATAAAAACGAAAACAGTGATAGTAAAACCCGCAGTACTGGAGTTAAAAAGAGTAAAACAATACCCGTAAATATTAATGATTCTCCGTTTCCTTGAACTGCACCGTTGTAAACATCTGCGATTACTTCAAATATATTGCGGTCATTTTCCTTAAAAACAGAATAATCTTCTATTTGGCTTCCGTTGTGCATTAAATACACAATTCCTCCCATAAAAGCTACCGCTAACGAAATCCAAACCCCATAACGAAGTAAGTTTCCTATGATTGACTGAAAGTCTTTTTCTCCAAATTTTTCTTCTTGTACCATCTTAGATTTTTCCATTTAGTCCGTTATAAATCATATTTACTGCCAAAACGAAAATCAGACAAGCAAAAAAGATTCTCAATTTTTTCGGATTGGTGCGAACTAATATTTTAGCACCTGCCATAGCTCCAAACAAAACTCCAATTACAACCGGCATACAAATTCCAGGTTCAATATATCCTTTTTGAATATAAATGACAGAACTCGCCATTGCTGTCACACCCATCATAAAGTTACTCGTTGTGGTCGAAACCTTAAACGGAACTCTCATAATATTGTCCATTGCAATTACTTTAAAGGCGCCAGAACCAATTCCGAGTAAACCAGACATCATTCCTGCAATTCCCATCATGCTGAAACCGCCTAGAACATTTTTGGTTCCATAATGAATAATTTCGCCGTCATGAGAAGGGTAAGTTCCTTCTAATTTTAATTTTTTAGCCAGCGGACTGGATTCTAAAACGATGTGTTCTTCTTTTTTTCGAAGAGAATTAACAGCCGAAAAAATCAAGGTTAAACCGAATAAAACGGCTATAAAAGAAGTAGGAGCGACAGTAGAAAGCAATGCGCCGCAAACAGCACCAATTGTGGTTGCGATTTCGAGAAAAATTCCCATTCGCATATTGGTAATTCCTTCTTTTACATAAGCTGCAGCAGAACCTGAAGAGGTCGCAATAACAGAGACCAAAGCGGCTCCAATTGCATAATGAATGTCGACTCCGAGAATAATAGTAAGAAGCGGAATGATTATAATGCCGCCTCCCAAGCCTGATAATGAACCGATAAAGCCTGCTAAAAAGGCACCTAGAATCATTATAAGCGTAAAGGTAAGTATTGTCATTAAGATATGTTTTTGTATCTGCTAATTTACGAATACAAATTTGTTCGAAACAGCATTATGACCTTAAATATACCTTAAAAATGCTTTGAGGTAAAATTCCCTCATTTGATCTTAAATCTTCAATCTCAATTTAGTAGGCGGATAGCCGAAAATCCTTTTAAAAGCAATGCTAAAGTTTGATACATTTTGATAACCAGAGAGATGACTTATTTCCTGAATAGAAAGTGATGTATCTGATAAATAATGTCTGGCATTGTTCATTCTGATTTCCTGCAGATAGCCAAAAACAGTATCGCCAAAAACGGTTTTAAAACCTTCTTTTAATTTGGTTTGGTTGACGCCGACTTTTCGGGCTAATTCAACAATAGTGTAAGGATTATCAATATTTTCGCGTATTAACTGCGCTGCATATTTTATTTTCTCCACATCATTTCCCGTTAGATTAATTGCCTCTTTTTCGGAGTCTAAATTGTGATGGCTTAAGGCAATAAGTTCATAAATTTTAGATTCCATGTAGATTTTTCTGGTCAAACCTTTGTAAAAACAATTTTTTATATCCTGCATTACGCCAAATATTTTAGCACTTATTTTAATTTCATTTTTGGCTAAAGCGGCACTGCTGTTTTTTTGGATATTATTGAGGAAATTATCCATTATTTTCGATTCCCCTTCATATTTAGTAAGCACATTTAAAGGAAGATGAATGTCAAAAGTATTATAAATAATATCTTTTTTGAAGTCAATTTTGGCGTGATTATCTTCTGCAGAAAGGAAAGTAATATTGCCGGACATTGGTGCTGCAAAATCTTTGGAAGATCCAGGGTTGATATATCCAATTTTTTGGTCAGAAAGATTAAAATGCATTTCTAAAAGCGAAGAATCTCCATGTCCCGAAATTGCAACATCATCGTGTAATTGATAATTTCCCTGAAGAATCGATAACTCCTCTGTGATCGTATGTTCATGAAATAAAATATCTCCTTTTGGCGTGACAAATTTTATATCTTTTCCGTCTTCTGAAAGTCTTTTAGGCTCTTTTATTCCTGGCTTTTTATCCGTTTCCAGAAAATCAGCAAAGTCATTTGAATCAATTTTAAATGCCATTTTTATACTTCTATATTCATAATTAAAACTTCCACTTTCATAAGTACAAAGATTACTAATCAAATACTTTTGCACTTGCAAATATAATTTATAATCAGTTTAAATAAAAACAGCTTGGCAATTAAATTAAACCTTATGTTTATGTTCTTGGTTGGTCTTTTCTCAGCAAATGCCTGTCCGGTCTATATTCATATTGAAGATCACTTAGGTAATCCTTTATCTGGAATAACCGTTTTGGTTGATAACAAACCAGTGGGAATCAGTAATAAAGCGGGTGTTTTAGAACTTTCGCTGGCAGACGGCACTTATAATATTGAAGTAAAAAACAATCAAAGTAAATCAGCGCAGACTATTTCTGTTGTATGCGGTGAAACAAATCACTTCAAATTTACTTTAAATGCTTCCGACAGCAATTTGGCAAATTTAAATGAAGTTTTAGTACAAAACAAAAGCGTAAAAAAACAAATTGAAGAATCTCCTTTTTCAGTTCAGGTTATCGATTTTAAAAAACAATACGAAAAAGCGGGCGATGTAGGCGATTATTTAAACAGAGCTTCGGGAGTAAAATTAAGAACTGATGGAAATATAGGGTCTCAAGTACAGATTAATTTGGGTGGCCTTCAAGGGAAAGCGGTTCGTATTTTTAAGGACGGGATCCCTATAGAATTATTTGGCCACGGTTTCAGCCTTGGAACAATTCCAGTAAATATGCTGGATCGAGTTGAAATTTACAAAGGTGTAATGCCGGTTTATCTGGCTTCTGATGCATTGGGCGGAGGTGTGAATCTGGTTACAAGAACTTCCAATAAAAACTTTGCCGAAGTATCTTATGAAATTGCTTCTTTCAATACACATAGAGCCACAGCTAATTTTTATCTGCAGAATAAAAATAATTTCTACGGAGGTTTTAACGGCTCTTTTAATTATTCCGATAATGATTATAAAGTAAATGTTCCAATTCAAAATGCAACTAATGAGGAGTTTAGAGATGTTAAACGTTTTCATGACATGACTAGATCCAATTACGGGGAAGCTTTTGTTGGATTAAAAGATAAATCTTGGGCAGATGATCTCCGCTTGACATTGATTTATTCTGATTTCTATAAACAAATTCAGAATGATGCTGGAATGGTGAGTGTTTACGGACAGGCGTTTTCCAAAGAACAGAATTATACGGGTATGATTAATTACCGTAAAAAGTTTTTTGATGATAAACTAAAAGTTTCTTTTTTAACCAATTACAGCCATTTTAATACCAAATTTATTGATACAACTACAGTTCGTTACAATTGGTTAGGAGAAATTATTGCCGAAAACATGCAGCCTGGCGAAATTAGATCAGGAAATAACCAGAGGATGAAGTACAATTTTGTTTCATCAAGATTGAATATGGAATACCAGCTTTCTGATCGTAACTTTTTAGAATTTAGTGAATTGTATTATTCGCAGAGAAGAAAAGGAAGTGATCCTCTTGGAGCAGTTTCCATAATTGACGGCATTGATGTGTTGACCGTTCCTGCAACTTACAGAAAAGACAATATGGCTTTGGCATGGCGTTCTCTATGGCTCGAAAGTAAATTGGAAAGTATTGTAGCAGCAAAGTATTATCATTATAATACAGAAGGTTACACTACAGATAATTATGGTTTTGCATGGACATCCTCAAAGGACGACAGCCAGTTTGGTTATCTGGGAGGTTTGAAGTGGGAAAATAACAATTATCTACTTAAACTTTCTTATGAATATGCTACACGTCTTCCTGACGAATTTGAAATTTTTGGAGATGCCAGACTGGTAAAAGAAAATTTAGATCTTGATCCTGAAAAAAGCCACAACTTAAATTTAAACGGACAGTACACTATTGCTAAAGAAAAGAGCAGTTTAACCTTTTCGGGAAATTTGTTCTACAGAAAGGTAAAGGACATTATTTTCCTGCAGCTCGATATTCCGTTTAACAGATACATCAATTATGAGAATTCTGAAATAAAGGGTTTTGAGTTTGAAACCAATTATACGCACAGAAAATGGCTGAATACAGGATTTAATATTACATATCAGGATATTCGCAGAAAAGAATCAGAATCTCGAAATAAATACCTCGATGATTCAAGAGCGCCTAATATTCCGTTTTTGTTTGGAAATTTTTGGGCAAGTACATATTTCGGAAATGTGTTTGAAAAAGGAGACAGCTTAAATTTTACATGGAATGCCAATTACACACACCGATTCTTTTTGGTTGCTATTCCAAAAAATCAGGAACCTCCCTTATTTGGATCTGTAAAAGATTTTCAGACTTCACTAATTATTCCGCAAGACGGAAGATTAGGACAGTTTTCTAATGATCTCGGTGTTTATTATCATTTAGCAGATCAAAAAACAACCGTTTCTGTAGAGTGCAGGAATATTGGAGATGTAAAACTGTATGATAATTTTAATGTGCAGAGGCCGGGACGATCGTTCCATCTTAAACTAGTTTATAATTTTTTTTAATAAAACCAATAAATCAGATCAACTATGAAAAGAAGCAATTCACTTCGTTCAGTACTGGCAGGAATCGCCGCTAGTATGCTTTTATTTGCTTGCAGCAGCAACGATGATAATAACAATACCGATAACGGTAGTACAGACGATACTTTACCAAAAAACGAAACTTGGATTATATACAATGGCGCTGCTAACTGGAGTGGTGGGATTTACGCATTAAAAGATAACAAATCAAGAGAAATTAATCTTTCTGGATTACCGTTTTTACAAGTAACATCTTCTTTAGGAGGAAGATCATTAGATAAAACTCTTTTTAAAGTAAATGATGTTTCTAATGCAAAACAAGGAATTAATAAAATGGGTCTTGATGCTTCTGGTAAGGTTGTAGATCAAGGGTTTTTACCATCTCTTTCAAATGCTTACGAAACTAACTTTTTAGTTGCAGGTCCAACAGAAGGTTACTACTGGGATAAAGTAAGAGGAGGCTTAAAATTACAGACATTCAATCCTTCTACAATGGAAAGAACAGGAGAAATTGATTTTTCTTCACTTTCAGAAGGACAGCCATTAGAATCTATAGGACAGTTAATTATTGCAAAAAGAGATAATAAATTATACTTAGATTTATTATTAGGAAACAAAGCCGCAGGAAACTGGCAGGTAACTCCAGTAGTTAAAGAGGTTGCTATCGCGGTATATGATTTAACTACAAACAAAATCGAAAATGTAACTAAAATGGGTAATACAACAAATTTAGGTGTATTTATTGACCACGTTTTATGGAGCTTAGATGAAGTTACAGGAGATTTATATTTTGCGTCTGTAGGAGATATGAAAACGCAGCCAAGTGACTATTCTTCAAAAATTCTTAGAATTAAAAAAGGAGAAATTAATTTTGATTCGACGTTTGCAATTGATATGAAAGCATATCAGTTCCCTGCAGAATTTAATAGACTTTTTGCTCACAACGGTAAAATCTACACTACAATTCCATCTAGAGCAGTTTCTTACTACGGTGGCGGACAGCATGGAGTTAGATACAGAGACGATGTTTGGTTTTGGAATGAAATTGATGCCGTTACTAAAAAAGCGACTCGCTTAAATATGCCGCCAGATAATTTTTACACAACTCAAAATCCATTTTTCCACAACGGAGAAATCTATTTCTTATCTAACAGCACTACAGATGGTTTCTCTGGAGTGAATCAATATAACCCAGTTACAAAGGTGGTTAAAGAAACTTTCAGATTGAAAGAAAGCGGAAGAATCCAAGGATTTAATATTATCAAAGACTAATTTGAGTTTTCCCTTCGATATTTAGCCCTAAATACTATTTTTTTTTACGGAAGCATTTTTTTTAAAATTGCTTCCGTTTTTTTATAATCACAGGTAGCAAATCACCTTAAGGAATTCAAGAATTAAGAATTAAAAATTAAGAATTAAAAATTAAGAATTAAAAATTAAGAATCAACAATCAACAATTAACCACCAACAATTAACCACCAACAATTAACCATTAACCATTAACAATCAACCATTAACCATTAACCATTAACCATTAACCATTAACCATTAACCATTAACCATTAACCATTAACCATTAGCAATCAACCATCAACCATAAACCATCAACAATCAACTCTAAATTCTATTATCAACTGCGTAAGATGTTTTACCAATATTAGCCAGCAGTAAAGCGGCAGCAGCGCTTGTCCAGACCGAATAATCGAAAGGAGCTTTAACCGAAACCGAAACAGCCATAGCAAAACCGAAGAAAAATAATAAAAAGGCAGTTCCTAAAGCTGCGATTCGGGTTTTAAAACCAAAAATCAATAAGAGACTTAATATAACTTCAAGGAAAGTGGCAGCAATGCCTAAAATTTCTGCTGTTGCTTTGTTCGCATACGGATTTAAGGTCTGGGTGTAAATAACGAAGTTGTCCCAATTTCCCCAAGCTACTGCGTTGGAGCCAGGTGCTCCCCAGATTCCAAATCGATCAGCTACGGCTGAAAGCATTGTTATTGCTAAAACTATTCTTAAAATTAAACCTGCTTCTAATAGGGTTATGTTTTTCATTCTGTTACTAATTTATTTCAATATCAATTCAACGAATTTCTTTTTTAAAGGTTAAAGAAAAATCGCCTGGTTATTTTTTAATAACGGTATAATCATCGTCAAATTGTTTAAAATAATCGTTAAAGTGCATAAAAAAAGGATAGAGGTTACTCTATCCTAACTTATTTGAAGATGCTCAAGTTTCTTTCCAACTAAAGTTTTTTGTCCCACAACCTTAAAACCAAGTTTTAAATAAAGGCTCTTCGCCTGCGGATTATCTTCATCAACCAATAAACCTAATATTTCTTTATTAGTGTCAACATATTCTTCTATTAGAAATTGAAGTATTTTAGAACCAATTCCTTTTCCCTGATGCTTCGGATTAACACCCAACGCATCAATATAGAATTCTCCTGCCTGAGTTTCAAGCTCTGGATCAAATTCAGGATTATGATGTTTCCTTACGAATTCAATTATCGGATTTCGTAATGTTTCTATGTCTGCTCCTTTATAAACATCTGCCACGCCAATAATTTCGTTATTTTCTGTCGCGACATAACAATTTTGATAAGAATATTGATTTTCCTCTTTCTCAATAAAGTACTGCAGAAAATCTTTCGCAGCAGCGTAATCATTTTTTTTTATAAATTTATAAATGATATCTTCCATTGCTAATAATAATATAGGAGCAATGTAATGTGCATCTGATTTTTCGGCTTTTCTGATATTCATTGTAGTATTATTTAAAACAAATTTACTTATAAATATTTCGTCACGCATCATCAAAAAGATCTCAGCAGATTAGGATAGGTTTTATTTAAAATAAAACTCCAAAATCTCTGTGAAAGAAAAATAGGTAGATTAAATTAAATTGCTGAAATTATACCGTTTTACGCTTAAAATATACCATTTATACATTTTTTACTCCTCTTATCTTTGTACTATAATTTTAATTAAAAATTAGAAAAAACATGAAAGCAATAGGATTTAAAACCTCATTACCCATAGAGAACCAAGAAAGTTTTATCGAATTTGAAACTTCAAAACCAATACCGGGCGAACGCGATTTGCTGGTAAAAATTGATGCGATTTCAGTAAATCCAGTTGATTTTAAAATTCGCCAAAGCGGTGCAAAAGACACAGTTTTAGAAACACCAAAAATAATTGGCTGGGATGCGGCAGGAATTGTACAGGCAGTTGGAGAAAAAGTAACTTTGTTTGAAGTCGGAGATCTAGTGTATTATGCTGGAGATATTACCAAACCGGGAAGCAATGCCGAATATCAGATTATTGATGAAAGAATTGTGGGAAGAAAACCAACTTCGTTAAATAGTCAGGAAGCTGCAACTATTCCGTTAACCGCCTTGACAGCGTGGGAAATATTGTTTGACAGAATTAGAATCAGTGCTGAAAAAGACAAAGGAAAATCCATTTTGATTATTGGCGGCGCAGGCGGAGTAGGTTCGATTGCAATTCAGTTAGCAAAGAAAATAGCTGGTTTAACTGTTATTGCAACAGCATCGCGTCCTGAAACAATTGATTGGTGTAAAAAACAAGGAGCAGATTATGTTGTAGATCATAAAGATTTAGTATCCTCTGTCCGCGAAGCTGGTTTTGAAAATGTAGATTTTATTTTAGATTTTGTAGATACCAATGGTTACTGGGATATAATGGTTGAACTGATTAAACCTCAAGGACATATCGCTTCGATTACAGGAAGCAGCGATCCTGTTGTTTTAAACAAATTGAAAAGTAAAAGCGCCTCTTTTTCTTGGGAATTTATGTATACACGCTCCATGTATCAAACAGAAGATATGATTGAGCAGCATCATATTCTAAACAAAATAGCTGATTTATTAGATGAAGGCGTGCTGAAAACAACTCTAAATGTAACCTTAAAAGGATTTACAGCAGAAAATCTAAAAAAGGCTCACGAACTTTTAGAATCGGGTAAAATGATAGGAAAAATTGCCATCAAGTTTTAAAAATAACGACTGTGAACATTTAGAATATTTATCTAGAATTATTTTAAATAACAACTTTGAAACCTAACAAAATTTTGTATTTTAGTCGCTCTTACAAGTGAAAACGTAAGTAACTTAAAACCCAAAACTAAAATTATTATGATTTCAAAAAACACAGACTTAGGATTATTACTATTGCGTATAAGCGTTGGCGGACTAATGCTTTTTCATGGCGTTGCCAAACTTATTCATGGTATTTCGTTCTTAGTTGAAAACATGGGAGCATTTGGATACGCTGTTTACATTGGTGAAGTTTTAGCTCCAATAGCTATTTTAATAGGCTTCAGAACCAGAATTGCGGCTGTTTTACTAGCTATAACTTGTGTTGTAGCAATTGCAACGGCTCATGCCCAAGATATTTTCTCAATCAGCGAACACGGAGGTTATGCCAACGAATTATTGATGCTGTATCTTTTAGGTTCTGTTGCATTGTTTTTTACTGGCGCTGGTAAATACGCAGTTTCTAAAACAAATAATTGGGACTAAACTCAAGCAAAATATATAATTGAAAAGCTCTAAACTAAAGTTTGGGGCTTTTTTTTATTAAAAAAATTAAAAATTAAAAATTAAAAATTAAAAAATTATGATCAAGAAGCAAGAATCGTAATCACCATCAACCATCAACCATCGACCATCGACCATCAACCATTAACCATTAACTATCAACCATCAACCATCAACCATCAACCATTAACCATTAACCATTAACCATTAACCATTAACCATCAACAATTAACTCTTATCGGCTAAAATTATGTTTTCACGGAGAAATGCAGCAGTTCTACCGATCTCACTTTTAATTTATATACTCCAGATATACTTTTGATCAAAATTAAAACCTAAAAAATCAAAATTATGTCACCATTATCACCGTTTCTCTGGATCTTATTAATTTCTCCTTTTGTTGTTATTGCACATTTCAAAACAGAAAAAACAAACTTTAAATACTTAGCGCTTTTTGTTGTTTATTTTATTAGCGATATGTTGCTGCAGCATTACGGAAAAGAGCTGTTGCCATTAGATTTTCTGGGATTAAAATTCAATTGGTCAGGAAAAATATTGAGTTTAGTTTTATCCCTAATTATACTATTTTTAGTTTCAAAAGAAGAAAGAACCCAAATCGGATTTACTGCTCAAACCAATCCAAAAAGCGCTTTAAAATTTGGTTTATTAGTATTTATTGGTTTTACCTTATTTGATATTGTTTTTAAAATGATATTGTTTCCAAAAGGAGGAGCATTCGATTTAGAAACCTTTATTTTTCAAGCCTCAATGCCGGGTTTGACAGAAGAAATTGCTCTTAGAGGAATCTCACTATGGCTTTTAAATAAGGCTTTTGCTCCAAAATGGAATTACCGCGGTGTAGAATTGGGCTGGTCATTTGTGATCATTACTATCTTATTTGGAGTGTCGCACGGTGCAATTTTAGATCAGGATTTTCACTTAAAGTTTGACATCATTACGATTGTATATCTTACTTTAATATCATCATTTAGCTTAGGTGTTTTAAGGGTTTTCTCAGGAAATTTAATCTTCTCCATTCTCGGTCACAACACAATTAATTTAATCAATGCAGTCATTAGAATTTTATAAAAAGTTATATTTGAAACTGCTTTACAATTATATAAATGCCAAATACCACTTCTAATTCAGGATATTTTTTAGACAAAGTTGCTTCTGTAAATTTCGATCAGTTTTTTACTAAAAGAAATAGAGTTTTAATGCACATTTTCATGTGGTTAGGATTTTCTGTTTTGTTGTTTTTGAGTTATGTAATTGGATATCATTTGGTTTATTTTGATGCAGTTTTGCTCACTATCCGTATGGCAGCAGTTAATATCATTGTCTTTTATATGTTATTTTATCTGCTGCTTCCTAAGATTTTTTCAGGAAACAAAACCAGAATTGTAATTCTTTTGTTGATGCTTTTCCCAATTTCGATTTTTGTCTGGATGGCGTCTACATACTTTTTCTCTTTGTTTTACTACGCTCTAGGCCTTGAAATTACTTTTGGAGAACTAAAAGGAGTAATAAAAATGAGTGCCGACCAGACTTTTTTAGAGGCAGTTTCCTTAAAAAGAATGCTTTCGCAGACGATAATTATTATCTCACTTCTTTCGCCTTTTTGTTTTGCTAAGATTTTGGTCGAAATTACAAGACTTTACAATAATAAATTTCAAATACAGAAAGAAAAAACGGCTTTGGAAATTCAGAATATTCAAATTGAAAAAGACTTTTTGAAAGCACAGCTTAACCCGCATTTTTTGTTTAATACCTTGAATAATTTGTACGGACTTACAGTGAGAAAAGACGATCTGGCTCCAGAATTAATTCTCAATCTGTCTGATATTATGAGTTATACCTTGTATGAATCGAATACAGAAATTGTCCGTCTGGAAAAGGAATTAGATTTTATAAAGAATTACATCGCCTTAGAAAAAATGCGCTATGCCGATGATGCCAAAATTGAAATTACAATTGAAGGAGAAAGACAAACCGCAGGTCTTTTTATAGCACCGCTGCTGACTTTTACTTTCATAGAAAATGCATTTAAATACGGATTAAAAAACGCTGGAAATGCATTTGTAAAACTGGATATTAAAATAGAAAACAATACTTTTTGGTTTTCTTTAGAAAATGACTTTGATCCAAATCGAACTAACGAATTTGGAGGAATAGGAGTGGAGAATGCTCTTAAACGCCTAGAATTAGTTTATCCAAACCAGTATAAATTAGAAATTAAAAACCAAGATTCCACTTTTAAAGTCGATCTAAAAATAGTTTTAAGAAAGTAATGGAAAAGCTAAAATGCATTGTCATAGATGACGAGCCTATTGCAAGAGACATAATAGAATCTTTTATCAGCGAAATTCCATATTTGGAATTAAAAGCTTCGTTTGGAGAATCTGCAAAAGCTTTGATGTATCTGCAGGAAAATACGATTGATATTATTTTTAGTGATATCGAAATGCCCAAAATTACTGGTTTAGAATTAGTAGATTCACTTACAAATCCGCCCGTAATTATATTTATAACCGCACATCGCAATTTTGCTTTGGACGGATTTGAAACTGGTGCAGCAGATTACTTGGTTAAACCCGTTCGTTTTGATCGATTTTTAAAAGCTGTAAATCGCGCAAAAGAATACATTTCGTTAAAGAAAACAGCATCTGTGCATCAAATAAATTCCGATCGCATTTTTATTAAATCGGAAGGAAAATTGATTAAAATTCTCCTCAATGAAATTCTGTATGTAGAAGCGCAGGGCGACTATTTAAAATTTGTTATTAATGGCGCTTCGTACACTTCTCTAGGGACTCTAAAAGCATTGGAAGAAGTTTTGAAACTTCCAATGTTCTTTCGCGTACAGCGTTCTTTTATTTTAAATCTCGAAGCGGTTAGAAGTCTTAATGGAAATATAGTAGAGTTAATCGATGGTAAAACAATTTCGACTGCAGTAAATAAAAAGGACGAACTATATCAATTATTGGGAATTAAATGATACTTAATTTAAAAGAACAAACTAGATTTAATTTAGTACCAGCTCAATAAAAAGCTTAGTTGAGTATGATAATTCAATACTTTATGTAAGTTGTTTAAATTATTGATTTTTAAATTATTGAAATTTATTTTTATTAGATTAAAGCTTTTTTAATGAAGGTGTAAAGTGATCTAAAACGCATAACCTTCACTATTTAAAATGTGTTTGGAATGCCTGACAAAATGCGCAAAAAAGATCTTTTAGTTGTTTTAAGCTGTTTTTGACGGAGTTTTAGTTTTTTTGAATAGTTTTTTGATGAAGTTAGGACTAAATAATCATTTAGAATTCTCGAATTCCTTATCCATACACCTGAATGTTTTTTACTGCTTTTTTAGCTAGAAATTAAAAATAAAATTTGTAGTAAAAAACTGCATTTTTTAACTGATTTGCATTATAGGTTTTATCTATTGTTTGTTTTTAATGTTTTATTTATTAAGTATTTATACGCATTTAATTAATTAAAAAGTTTAGTACCATATTTGAATGAACTTTAGAGTATTCTTTACCTCTTTTTACGAAAATATTCGTCATCTTAGATCTGATTTATAATAAAATTTGATGTAGATATTGATGTTTTTTTTTAAGTTTAGTCGACGATTTTGATTTCCATCTAACAGAGATATAATTTAAAAAATTGGCTAATTCGGTTCAGATTCGTAAATTGTTGAAAATTACAAGAATCATGAATAAAAAAATTGAAGATTTAATTCCGCACAGAGCCCCATTTTTATTTGTTGACGAAATTATATCTTACACCACCGATACAATTATCGGTTTAAATACTTTTACACAGGAAGACAGCTGGCTTCAAGGAAGTTCTCCAGATTTTAATTATGTTCCAGGAACAATTTTGATAGAAGCAATGGCGCAATGCGGCGGTGCTGGTGTAAAACTTTTAGGTATTGCAGACGGCGTTTTCGGTTTAGTAAGCATGGATAAAATTGAATTTTTTGCAGGTGTTGAATTTGATAAACTGGTTAAATTTGTAGTTAAGAATATCCGCTTAAGCGAAAAAATCATAAAACAGTCTGGAGAAGCTTTTTCAGATGATAAGTTAATTTTGAAAGGAGAATGGATGTGTGTTAAACTTCAATAATTAATTGGATAATTAAAAGTCTTGCCAAATTTATAGTAAAGTTCCCAATCTCCTTTGCTCAAAGTACCACTAAGAATTGCTCTTAATTTTATTTTTTTTTTTGTCTTTTTGTAAACTAAATCAGTTATTTTTTGGTCCAAATCAAAAGTCATAAAACGTGCAAAAGAGAGTGCGAATAGAAAATTACAAACTTTCATTAAACTTTAGATTTCGGAGTAATTATAATTGTTTGGTTTGTTCTTTCGAAGATGGAAACTAAATGCTGCAAAGCATTTTTCGAGTGTATTTGTTCTCCATTGTTCAGAGTATCATTCAAAGCTTTAGCGGCACGATCCAGCATTCGTTTTTCAAAATTTAAAATTGCAGTTTTAATTTCTGTAACATGATCATTAGTTAAAAAATCTGCCAGTTCAACGGCGTCAAGCATCGCTAGATTTGCCCCTTTACCAGCAAAAGGAGGCATACGATGTGCAGCATCTCCAATCATTGTTAAGCTGGCTTGAGTCTCCCAGGTTTGATTTACAGGGAAGTAATATTGCGGACGCGGTATAAAATACAGTTCATTGCTCTTAAAAAGTTCATGCCATTTCGGACTCCATTCTTTATAAACTTCTTTAAACCATTCAAAAATCTTTTGATTGTCTTTAAAATTTAAATCGCTTTCCGTAATCCAATTTTCGGGTAATTTGCTGCTTAATAAAAACATAAGCGAGCCATCTCCTTTAGTTCCGTACATTATTGTTTGTTCATTGCCAAGAGCCAGAACTTTTCCGCCTTTAGAAAATTCAAAGAGGTTTGAGGCGTTTCCTTTTCCATTATAAATAGTTCCTTCAATCATTGTAATTCCAGAATAAATAGGTTTTTCTGAAGAAAGATAAGGGCGGATTTTAGAGTTTGCACCATCTGCGGCGATTACTAAATCGGCGTAAATGGTTTTTCCGTTTTTGAAATGCATTCTCCAGCCTTCGTTTTCTTTTTCCATTGCAATAAATTGACTGTCCCAGCTGATTGTTTCTGGCTGAAGTGAGTTCAATAATATGCTGCGAAGAACCGAACGATCTATTTCTGGCCGCGGTTTTGAAATGTCCTGCAGTGAATTTTTCTCATCTGACATTAATGCGGAAGCAGTTTCTTTAATCTGATGTTCATCAAAATGAAGATTGAAATCTTTATCTAGAATTCGAGCTTTACTAGCGTTTGGACGAATGTTGGCGTAAAATTCATTCAATAAATCAGCTCGTTTCATTGCTTCTAAACCCGAATCTTCATGTAGATCTAGTGGTGAGCCTTGTACTCGAACTTCTGCATTAAGATCTCTTTCGTAAACGTTTATATTGATGTTTTTCATTTGTAAAAGTCGGGCAAGAATTAAACCGCCCATTCCGCCGCCAACAATGGCGACTTTTTTATTTTGTAACAGCATAGTTTGATTTTTAAAAATCTATGCAGCAAAATTATTTTGAAGAAAGAGCCGATAATAGTATAAATCGGTCATTTTTGTTTTGAAAGAGCTCTTTAGGAAGTGAACCTGAAATTTTTTTGATCTCTTTAATAAAATGTGTTTGGTCCGAAAAGTTTTCTTCTGGAAAGAGTTTTCCTTTTGCGATATGTTCCAAGGAAGCACGGAAACGAAGAATAGAACAGAATTCTTTCAATGAAATTCCGAAATACGAATTAAAATAACGGTTAATCTGACGGCTGCTCCAGCCGGATTTTTCAGACATTTCTCTTACCGTCATAGAGCCATTTGTTTGATAGGCAAGTTTGAAGAGTTTTTGTTTTCGAGTTTCTAGTTCTTTCAGCAAAAGTGATTCAATTTTTAGTGAAGCTTTTTTGCAAAACAATTCAAAATCTTCTAAATCCCTTTTGTTAAAATCCCAAAAATCCAGCTCTAAATTTTTAGCGCTATTTACAATTCCTGCTATAGATTCCTGCAAAACATATTCAACTGCAGGAAGTTTAAAACTGATCACAAACGTAAGACTGTTGGCAGGAATTCTGCCTTTTTCATATTGTTTGGTTCCTAATCCAAGAAGCGTAATTCTAAAAGGTTCTTCAGAAGATTGAAATAAAGACAAATCAATACGGCCGTCCGGCAGACCAATTGTTTCTAGAGTTTCATTAGATGTATTACGAATACACCAAAAGCTATCCACAAAATCCGAAATATTTTGTTTAGGCTGACTTGATATGTATTCTAAATTGTCGTGCATTTATAAAAAGAAGAATTATGAAGAAGCTTTTTAGTATTGAAAGGCGAAATTATACAAATTGTTTTTTATTTCTCTAAAATTAAACACGCTTTTAATAGCTTATAAAAGCTTGTTTGCCTTCCAAGATTGTTATATGAAAAACTTAACATTGGGTAAGATGTTGATTTTTAAATGATTGTATTGAGTTTTTGTTGTGTATGAAAAACTTAACATTGGCGAATGTCTTTTTCAGTCTATCTTTGGTTATTATTTTTTAATGTTAATTTAACAGTTTGATAACATTGAAAAATAGTATAATTCAAAATTAATTAAATTAAAATTTAAAAATTAAGATAATAATGACGAAAAATGTACTTACGAATGAACTTGATCAAGAGGTAGATGCTAATCCAGTTATCTCTAATGATGAAAACGAGCAAAATTCAAACCTAAATTTAGAAGATAATTCAGCTGAAGTAGCAGCTGATTCAGAGCCAAGACCTAAAACTAAAAGATCTTCTAAAAAAGCTCAACAACCTGCGGGAGTAATTGAAGAGGAGAAAATCGAAGAAGAGGCAGCAGAAAACGCTGTGTCAGAAACTGATGAAGATTCTGTTGAAGAAAGTGAAGATAAATCTAAAACCAAAAAGAAGAATAAAAAGATGAAAGAAAAAGAGAAAAAACAATTAGCTGAGAAAAAAGAAAAACTGAAAAAGAAAAAAGCAGCAACTGCTAAAAGAAAAGAAAAAGCGAAAGACAAAAAGAAAGAAAAAGCTAAAAAAGCAAAACTTAAAGCAAAAGCTAAAAAGAAAGATAAAGCGAAAAAAGCAAAAGATAAAGCAAAAGCAAAAAAGATAGCTAAGAAAAAAGCCAAAAGATCTAAAGCAAAAAAGAATAAGAAAAAATAAGGAGTTAATGGTTAATTGTTAATGGTTGATTGTTAATTGTTAATGGTTGATGGTTGATGGTTGATAGTTGATTGTTTATGGTTGATTGTTAATGATGAAATTGACATTGACATTGAAATTGACATTGACATTGACATTTGACATTATAATCTACATCTGCATTTAAAAACAAAAAGCGCCTAATCTGAGGCGCTTTTTGTTTTTTTCTTCTCTATAGTCATTTTGTCTATTTTTTGGAGGAATTCTGGATCGAATTCAGAGTAGGCTCTTAGTCGGTACTTTTCGTCTCTGATTTTCATTACCAGACGAATTTTCTGCACCATCAGCCATATGGGTTCGTATCTTTTGTGTCCTAACAAATATTGAATTTTAAGAATAGAAATTTTCCGGTGTGTCAGCGTCATTAATTCAATGCAGATCATCCAGTATCTGATCGGTAAATTGGAATTTTCCATCACCGTTCCAGAGCGAAGACTAATGCGGTTGCCGCACTTTCGGCATTGAAATTTAAGATCATTTCTTCTAAAAGAATGAACGTCATGACTGCATTTTCTGCACGTCAGTCCGTTTTCTAGACGCTTATTTTTAAGCTCCTCGATACAAGTAGCTTCATCTGGGTATTTTTCAAAATAGGCGCGGAGCTCCATATTGTCAGCTTCTTTTTTTTTGTCTAAATATATTAACTTTTATACAAGTTCGAAGCTCTGAGGTAAAAAAAAAGGAACATTCAGAGTGAATATTCCTTTCGGGGCAAAAAATTACAGGTACTACAGTTTTGTCGCGATCTCTTTCTTGTACTTATTTAAAATAGATTTCGTCATTCCTAAATTGGCTTTAGTAGAATCTACTGCTAGATAAATAAAATACTGCTGATTGTCAGATACGTCGATAATGTGCATTTGAGAACTTAGCGTAATCATAATGTTATCAACAACCTGGCCTTGTAGATTTAAAGCCTTAATTGCATTCATTTTTGCTTTAACCACTTCTAGATTATAAGCCGATGCTAATTCTGGATCAAAATCTGCAACAACAGATTGAGAATAATATGACATACCACTTGCGATTTCAGCTACCGAAACTGCGATAAAACCTGGGACGTTTTTTTTTAGGTCTTCACCAAATTGGGTTAAAAAATCTGACATAATGTAGAATTTTAATGTGTTGTAATTAAGATTGAATTGTTTTGGATTGCACAAAATTAATTATAACATATTATTTAATTATCCGCTTTTTGTACCTATTTTTTGTTTGATATGTAAAATAATAATGCTTCGGCAGAAGAGGTTTTTAAGGATTTCTAGAATTGAATTTTATTTCGTCTAGAAATGAAATACTTAAAATAAAAAATTGCTTCTAAAAAAGCATTATCTGCAATTTCAGAAGCAATTTTAACAAAAAGAAAAAAATATTCTTTTTATTTGATTTCTGTGATAAATTCGTCTTTAGGTGTTCTTACTTTTTTCAAGTTTACCAGCCAGTCGTTAGATTCATCTCTGTAGCCAAGAGGTAAAACTAAAACGCTTTTAAGACCTTGTTCGCTTAAACCTAAAAGTTTGTCTACTTCGGCAGGAATAAAACCTTCCATTGGCGTTGCATCTACTTGTTGTTCTGCAGCAGCTGCAATCGCTACACCAAAAGAAATATAAGCTTGTTTCGCAGCATGGTTTGCATGCCATTCTTGTCCAAGAGGTTCGTACATTCCCCAAAGTCTTGCTTTGTATTCATCCATTGCGTCTGCAGGAATTCCTCTTTCTGCAATAGTTTTGTCAAATACAACAGTTATTTTTTCTAAGCTGTAACCATCCCAAGCTGCCCAGATTAATACGTGAGAAGCATCGGTAATTTGGCTTTGGTCAAAACTAACGGCTCTAAGTTTTTCTTTTAACTCTTGATTTGTAACTACAAAAACCTTGTAAGGTTGTAATCCAGATGAAGAAGGAGCTAATTGTGCTGCTTCAAGAATATAGTCTACTTTTTCTTGCGGAACCGCTTGTCCGTTCATTTTTTTAGTAGCATAACGCCACTTTAGTGCATCTATTAAGGCCATTTTTTTTCAGTTGATTAAAATTTCATTCAAATGTAAAAACTTTAAGTGTATTTTTGTCATCTGATTACCAAAAGTAACTGTAACATCGAGGTAACTTACTAACAAATTATGATAAAAGAGCCAGAACACGATAGAAAAGCATGCAATAAAAATATTATGGCGGTTCACGATGCCATGGATATTTTGAATGGAAGATGGAAAATTTCTATAATAGCTTCATTATGTTTTAGCACCTTAAGATTTACCGATTTATTACGGGAAGTCGAAGGAATTTCGGGAAAAATGCTGAGCAGGGAATTAAAAAATCTGGAAGAAAACCAATTGGTGACCCGAACGGTATTAAAAACCCAGCCCATAACTGTCGAATATGAACTCACAGAATACGGTCATACTTTAAAAGAAGTAATAGATTCGCTGGCAAAATGGGGTTTCAAACACAGAAAAAAGATTACAGGTAAAGAATAATATCAGCTTTTGAGTTCAGATATTCTTTGAAAAAATCCTTGATTGGCTAATTTTTGTTCGGCTTCTTCGATGGCTTTCAAAAGATTGTTTTGGTTATCTGCAATTTCATTTAAAGTCTTTTTCATAATACTCCATACCGGCTGCATTTTTAAAACCAATTCTTTTCCTTTTGCAGTAAGAAAGATTAATCTTTTTCGTTCGTCCAATTTATCTTTTTTGGAACTGATTATTTTTTGCTTTTCTAATTCCTTAAGCAGACTTATTGTTGACGGATGGCTGTAACCAATTTCAGTGGCAATTTCTACAACGCTGAGCATTTCTTTTACATGAAGCGTATAAATAACAGGAAACCATTTAGGTTCAAAATCAATATCGAAAGATTTATAAACCAAGGCTCCGTCTTTACGTAATTGTTCGCTTAAACGCTGTAGTCGTGTTGATAGGGCCAATATGCCAATTTCGTCAATTATATTCATTACTTCGAGTTTAGCTGCAAATGGCAGAATACATTATCAGGTTTCATTAACGGAAAATCAACTGGCAGTTTTTCTTTTGAAATCGTAACAAAATTGTTCTTTTCGTAAAAGCGCAAAGCTGCCTGCAAGATAGAAACAGTTCCTAAATATAAGTTTTTAATCCCATTTTCTTCGCTGTACGCAATTAATTGCTCTAATAAATGCTGTGCAATTGCAAATTCTTTTCCTCTGAATTCTTTTTTGACAAACATTTTTCTAATCGCACCCGCTTCGGAATTGAATTTTACCAAAGCAATAGTTCCAACCAATTTTCCATCGATAAAAGCACCTAAAAAAGTTCCTCCAGGTTTAAAGTAAAAATTCTCAATCTCTAATAAATCCGGCTGATCTTCTATTGTAATGGGAACGTTGAATTCTTTTTGCTGAATGTTTAAAATCAAATCAACGATTTCTTTTTCGTATTCATTTTGTATTGGCTGAATGTGCATTGTACTTCAAAATTTAATATAGGTACAAAACTACGTAGTTAACTACATATATACAAATAAAAAACTGCTGAAGTCAGCAGTTTTAAGTGTTTTTTATGATTTTGAATTGTATTCGAATGAAGATTTTATTCTTTAACTAAAACAATTACAGCTTTATAACCTGTTCCAACATTCCATTCGCTGGCAGAAATAACTGCGCCTTTGTCGTCTATAACTTTAAATTCGGCAGTATTTGGAGATGCAAATCCTTCATTTAAAGCTTCAATATCAATTTTGTTGATTCCTTTAACCAAATTTATTTTTACGCTTTTAAACTCGCCATCTAAAGAAACTTCAGGCTCAATAACTTTATCGTTTAAATATACTTTTACTTTATCGCCATCTACAAAAGCAGCATCTCTGTACATAACTGTAGAAGTAACCGCATTGGTGTTGAAGTTTCCTAAAAACTGATTTCTTCTATAAAAAATCCCTTCAACATTAGATTCTTGTTTGTAAAGGTTGGTGTCTTTGAATAATTCGTCTGGATTAACCTGTAGTGGTGCAGGTTTTTCTACAACTGCCGGCGGATTTTCTTTTGGAGAAACTTCTTTAGGCGGAATAACTTCTTTTACGGCAGGATCTTTTGCCGGAATCGATTTGAATTTATTGTTTAATTCCTGAGCATAAATCTGCGTTGAAAAAGCAGTAATAGCAGTTATCAAAAATATTTTTTTCATACTTGTAAATATTAATCTCGGGGTATAATTGTTAAAAAATGACCGATATAGGTCTTTCTATATAAACATTTTATGATACGAATTATTGTATTATCAGGAATTAATTGTCGAAAATTTAACTTCCATATCAATGAGGATTTACTGTTTTATCTCTGAATCTGACTTATCTTTATGTGCTTAAATGAGAACCTTTTTAAGATTCGCTTTCATACAAAAATCAAATATTATGGAATGGAAAAATAATTTAACCAACTTATTTAGAATTGATTATCCAATTATACAAGCGCCGATGCTGGGTGTTACAACTCCAGAAATGACTGCCGAAGCTTCTAATGCGGGAGCTTTGGGATCGCTGGCGCTTGGAGATCTTCCGGCAGAGAAATGTATCGAATTGATAAAAGCCACAAAAAAATTAACGAACAAGCCTTTCGCAGTAAATATTTTTCTAAATAAAATTGATGCTGTTACGCCAAAACTCCAGACTGATTACGATAAGACAAAAGCATTTTTAAAAAACTTCACTCAAAAATCTGGAATTGAAGCTGACTTTCCGCTTTTAAGCGAAATTAAATTAACTGATTATCATGATCAAATTGAAGTGATTCTGAAAGAAAACTGCCGTATTGTAAGTTTCACTTTTGGCAATTTAGATACAGCAAGCATTTCTAAATTAAAAGAAAATAATGTGCTTTTAATAGGAACTTGTACATCTGTTGAGGAGGCTGTTGTATTAGAAGACAGCGGTATTGATATTATTTGTGTACAGGGAATTGAAGCTGGCGGACATCGGGGAAGTTTTCTAGAAGAAACGATTCCGCAGATAGGAGGGTTGTCGCTGTTGTCTCAAGTAACAGAAACTGTAAAAACGCCCATTATTTATGCGGGCGGCATTTACAATGCGAAAACCTTAATGGCGGCACAATTGCTCGGTGCAAATGGTTTTCAAATAGGAAGTTTGTTTTTAGGTTCTGCCGAAAGTGCTTTACAGGATTTTGAAAAACAACGGCTTAGAAATTTAAAAGAAAATGAAATTGTATTAACTAAAAGTTTTTCGGGCCGATATGCACGAGGAATTAGAAATGCTTTTATGGAAGAAGTTGAGAATACAGAATTCGTTCTGCCGTATCCTTACCAAAATAAATTGACCGCCGAATTGAGAAAGGCTTCTAAACTTGCAAAGAATCCAGATTTTGTGAGTATTTGGGCGGGTCAGTCGATTACTGATTATCCCGAAATTTCAACAGGAATTCTTATCAAGAATTTAATCCAAGAAACAGAAAAGTTTAATGCAAAATAGAAGTAAGCTAGTCGCGTTCTATATTTTTGATTTATTTTAAAACATTGAATATTAATGTTTTATATTTGTTTGTCAATTAAAAAGAACTGGATATGATCAAATTTAGTTTTACCTTTTTTCTTTTTGCATTGGGAGTTATTGCACAAGAAAACAAAATAGATCCGAATATTCGCAAGCAGATAGAAGATTACAATTCTTATTTTGCGACAGCTTTTAATGATGGAAACAATAATGCTTTATTAAAAGCTTACACGGAACAAACAATTTTTATGCCAGAGCACAGCAGGCAGAGAATAGGAAAAAAAAGTATTGCTGATTTTTATAAACAATGGCTGGATCAGGCAAAAATTACTTCGTATCAAAGGACTATTCTTGAATTACAAGATTTTGGCAACTACTTTTTAGAAATTGGAAATTTTACAGAAAATCTGAAGAAGCGAAACATAGAACCATACACGTATTCAGGAAAATATATGGTTTTGTGGAAAAAAGTTTCCAACAATAAACCAATGACAATTGCTGCAGAAATATGGGGTTCAAATAGTTATTTAGAGGACAAGTTTATTCCCGAAATAGATGATGTAGTAGTTCCTCCCACAAAAGAGTTCGTTACCTCAGATAAATTAGATTTAGAAGTGATAGAAAGAAACAATTCCATAAAAAGATTAGTACAAAACAGGTTAGGAGGAGAGCATGCCAAAATGTTTCTGCCTGATGCCATGTACTTAACCTATTACACTCCTATTTTATCTGGCGAAAAAGAAATTACGGCTTATTTTACAGAGCACGAAAAACCAGGAACTTTAAGTATCGATAAAATTTCGATTCAAACTTCTGGAATTATCAAAACTCAAAAAGCAATTGTAGAATTTGGCTACTACAGTGTCGATTGGAGCGATGGAGATAAGAGCGGTAATGTAAAAGGAAAAAGTATAAACGTTTGGAAAAAAAATAGTAACGGAGATTTAATGCTTTTTCGCCAAATGGTGAATCATGATTAAAATTAAAACCATTCCCGTTAAAGAATGGTTTTATTAAATAAGTTTTAGACTAAATTTTCGGCAGCAAAATTTCTGCAATACTCTTTTATTAACTGTCTTACGTTTCTAAACTCTTCTTCGACTTCGGTATCCGTGCCAGCTGCTTTGGCAGGATCGGGGAAATTATAATGAAATTTTTGCGCTTTTGTTGGAAAAAATGGGCAGCGTTCTTTTGCGTTATCACAAACCGTTATCACAAAATCAAAATCAATATTGGTATATTCATTTATATTATTTGAAGTGTGGTTTGAAATATCAATTCCATCTTCGTTCATTATAAAAACTGCCTTCGGGTTTACTCCGTGTGTCTCTACGCCGGCGCTGTAAACTACGGCTTTATTTTCTGCAAAATGTCTCATGTAGCCCTCTGCAATCTGGCTCCTGCAACTATTTCCTGTACAAAGTATTAGTATTTTCTTTTCCATGTTTAAACGAATAACCAAATGATATTGATGATACAAAATTTGGGTTCAAAGCCAAAAATAATTTGCAGCACAACAACGGAAGTGGTAATAATAATAGGTTTTTTATATTTAATAATTAGTGCTTTCATTATTAGCAGCATCCAGAATTTGGTGTACAGCAAGAACTGTTATCTACTGATTCCCTTAGAGTTAGTTTTTGCTTTTCAGCTGGGATGCCACAAGCGTCCTGCGCTAAACAAGCTGTTGTTTTATTTTTAAGGACAAAGTTTTTTCCATTAAAATCTAAATCATATTTGCCAATAGTTTCGCTTTGATATTCTACTTCAATTTCAAGGTCTTGAATACCAAGTTTATCTTCAGAAAGAGTTATAATATGCAACAATTTATTTGGTTTTAGACGATGTTCAAAATCATTTGCATTCCAAAGTTGGAAGTTTACCACTTCTTCGTTTCTAATAACTCCGCCGCAGTCTATGAAGTTCTTTTTGATTATTCCCACTTCTGTTACGTGGAAATGTTCAGGAACGAAAGTCCCATTCTCTAATTGAAATTCAACATTTTCTAATGTTGGTAAAATTTGTTTTACTTCTGATAATTTCATGATATCTTATTTTATTGGTTTAATGCAATATTGCGATATACTTTGTCAAAAAAAATGCCTAGCAGCATTTAGATTTTGAAAGATTTTGAGTAATGTTTAAAAAATAAGTATTTAAGATTTCAATTGCTTTTTCATCAATACAGTAACAAATAGAATTTCCTGAAATATTTCCTTTAATAATGCCTGCATTTTTAAGTTCTTTCAAGTGCTGTGAAACTGTTGGCTGTGCAAGCGGTAATTCATTCACTATATCGCCGCAAATACATTCATTCACTTTTAATAAATACTCTATAATGGCAATTCTAGCAGGATGTCCAAGCGCTTTAGCAATTGTAGCAATCTGATTTTGTGCATCTGTAAAATGTTCTGTTTTAGTTGCTCCCATTTTTATGTAATTGTATATTGCAATATTACGATAATAATCATTTACAATATAATTTTTAAAGTTAAATTTCTACGAGTGAAATCATATACAATAATTACATTTGTAGATCAATTCTATAGTATAATTTCAAATAGTGCCAAAAAATACCTTTGCATCTTTTTTCATTTTCTGTTTTTTTACCACGATTGGTAATCACGTCAGCGCGCAGGAAATTGATACTATAGCCAAGCAGTTTGTAGTGAATATAGAACTTCGTCCGAGAGCAGAATACACTTCCAATTACATACTGCCGCCCAACGATTCTATCGATCCTTATTTTTATATTACACAGCGAAATAGGATTTCAATGCAGTATTCCCAAGAAAAATGGTTTTTAAAATCTGACATTCAGGAAATTCATCTCTGGGATAATGAAAATTCTAATTCTAAAGTCGGAAGTGTTAATTTTTATCAATTGTTTTTAGAAACTAAATTTAGAAATATAAATTTTCGTTTAGGAAGGCAGAGTATTTTATTGGATAATGGCAGATTATTTTCTGATGCTCCGTGGGCACAGCAGGGAAGATCGCATGAAGGAATTAGAATCATGAAATATTCCAAGTATTTTATGAACGATTTTTTCTTTTTGTTTACACGAAATTACAATACTAGTTTTGAGGCTGCTTATTCGCCTGTGGCATCCAATAAGTACAAGTACATGATGGTGTATAATTTTAGTTATAGCCCACATCAAAACTTATCTTTCAATTCGAGCAGTACGGTTGATTTTTTAGAAAAAACAAATGCAGAAACTTTGTACGCCCGAGCAACAACAGGAGGAAGAATTGAATATAAAAAGAATCATTGGTACTATACTTTAAACAGCTACCTGCAATTTGGACAAAATCAGAAAGGGCAGCATGTGCTTGCCTGCTATTTTCAGCCGGAGGTTAAGCTGTCACTGCAAAAATCAACTTGGCGTTTAGGTGCAGAAATTATTAGCGGCAGCAGTTCTAAATTAAGCATTGATAACACTTCAGATTTTGACGTTTTGTATGGTGTTACTTGGAAATTTAATGGAAATATGAATGTTTTTACCCGTTTTCCAGCGGATGTCGGGGGAAAAGGTTTGGTAAATCCTTATCTATTTGCTTCTTTTCCTTTAAACACAAAGTTATCGCTTCGTAACGATTTCCATCTTTTTTATACTCAATACCCATTAGTCGATAGTTCGAATCAGGATATGTCGAGATTTCTAGGATTTGAAAATGATTTTTCAGTAAAATATATTCCCTTAAAAGAGCTGGAAATCAACGCTGCATTCTCCTTTTATAAATCAACAGATTCAATGAAAAACCTCCCAAAAGTGCAGGATGAAAACAAATTATCCTTTTGGAGTTACTTGATGGTTTCTTACTCTTTTAATGCTGTTAATTGGAGAAAGTCAAGAAAATAAAAGCATAACATAAAATGATTTTCAAAGACTTGAAATATTCTTAAAATTCAAATCAGTAAATTAAACTCCTCTTTTATAACCTCTTTACTAACTTAGTAAAGGTGTTTTTTCGATTAAAAAGATGATTATATTTACTTATAAAACAATTTAAATATGAAAGCACTGGTAATTGGAGCAACAGGAGCAACAGGAAAAGAACTCGTAGATAAGCTTTTAGAAGATAATGAGTATACTTTGGTTTCAGTTTTTGTGAGACGTTCCTTTGGGAAATCACATCCAAAACTTAGGGAACATGTAGTTGATTTTTCAGATGTTAATTCATTTCAGGATTTGATTACGGGAGATGTGCTGTTTTCCTGTCTAGGAACTACCTTAAAAGATGCAGGTTCAAAAGACAATCAGTGGAAAATTGATTACGATATTCCTGCGGCATTTGCGGCGGCGGCTCAAAAAAACGGAGTCGGGACTTTTGTATTGGTTTCTTCTTATGGAGCTTCTGCGAAAAGCAGTGTTTTTTATTCTAAAATGAAAGGAAAACTGGAAGATTTTATAAAAGAGCTTCATTTTCCTCACTATATAATTTTCAGGCCTGGACCATTAATTCGCCCACATACAGACCGCATAGGAGAAAAAGTTTCCATTAAAGTGATTAAATTTTTTAATAGTATCGGTCTTTTTAAAAATATGACACCAATTTCTACTGCATTTTTAGCAGAAAAACTGGCTAAAGCTCCCAAAGTAATTTCGTCTCAAACAACTACGCTTGAGCTTAAACAAATACTTAAGCTTTAAATAAAAAAAAAGAGCGTCTTTTAAAAAACGCTCTTTTTACTCTAAACTCAAAAAACAAACTCTTATTTTTTATCTTCAGAAATGATTAAAGTTGATGGAATATTTGTTAGCCACCAACTTTTGGTATCCATTAAATATTTCCATCCATCAATAGAAATCAGCATAAGATCGTTCTGTTCCAGAAAATCTTTTTCTACCGGCTGTTCTTTTCTTAATGTAAGCTGATTTGGTGCAGCCTGTTCCATTAATCTAATTTTTTCTTTGGTATCTAAATCTTCCATAATTTTACCTTCAACATCCAAAATTATAATGCGGGCTTCAAGGTTTTGGATAAACTTTTGAACATAATTCTGAATCAAATCCCAATCTTTTAAACTAAAAAGAGGAATGAAAATGGTATTTATCTGAGATAAATCCTTATCAATTAAGATTCCAACGGGAATTTGAGATTTGGCAATAATTTGTCTTGTCCCATCATCAAAAGGAGCCGATTCTAATATATTTTCTTTCCCGGTTACAGTGTTTATAATTTTTTCAGGATTAATGATTCGGGTTGTAAATCCAAGTACACGTCCCAGTAAACTTCCTTGATAAATAGATTCTCCAATTCCAACCAGCAGTAAATCATGTTTGCTTTTGTTGGCAACATTTACAATTTCGCTGTCAATGTCAGAAGAAGCTTTGAACATTGTAGTAATATTTCTATTTAAAGCGGTAGACTCATCTATAACATCTTTAAATTTTTCTGTTTCGTAAACGTCTGTATTATAATGGTGTAGTTCTTCTGTTGGAAGAAAATGCATAGCGGTAATTTCAGAACTATCTGCTCTTTTGCTCGTTAAACCGTCGGCAACTTTTAGTAAAGCTCTTCCAGATTCTGGTCTGTCAAACGACAATAGAATTCGATATTTATTCTTTAAAGCAGTATCTTCTTCTGTTTCGTTTTTCCCGGACTTAAACAGCCAGTTGATTAAATCTAAAGTTGGTCCCGTCATAAAAGTTGTTGCAAGAGCCATAATCACCATCATCGAAAACAATTCTGGACTCAAAACTCCTAAATCGTAACCAATATTTAATGCAACTAATTCTGTTAAACCTCTGGTATTCATTAATGCACCAATAGACAAACTATCTTTCCAGTTTTGTCCCACGAATTTTGCCGCAAGTGTACTGCTTACAAATTTACCAACCACGGCAACAACAAAAATTAATCCTGCGATTTTCCATAAATAAGGCTCATTCAATAAACCTATTTGAGTTCTTAAACCTGTAAAAACAAAGAATAATGGTAATAAAAGAACAAGAGCAACGTCCTCTACTTTTTCAATAAATAGGTTTCTAAATCGAATATTTTCAGGCATGATAGCGCCCGCAATAAAAGCTCCAAATAAAGCATGAATTCCGATAACTTCAGTTAGATAAGAAGATACAACAAGAGTTAGGAAGAATATAGCAACAATAGGTTTACTTAATTTTTCGCTTGCTGCGTATAGATCACCAATTCTTTTTAAGAAAGGACGAACCACCTTTATCATTAAGAAAACATAACCTAATGCTAAAAGTACAGTATAAATGGCGCTTCCAAAAGATCCTGCTTTTACAATGGCAATTACAACCGCCAAAATACACCACGCAGTAATGTCATCTGCCGCCGCGCAGGTAATTACAATGGTTCCGAGTTTTGTCTTATGAATACCGCGTTCCTGCACAATTCTGGCAAGCACCGGAAAAGCAGTAATACTCATAGCGATTCCGGCAAACAAACCAAAAGATGTAAATTGTACATCTGCAGGGGCAAATTCATCATATATAAAATAGGCAAGTCCCATTCCTAATACAAACGGAATAATAATACTCGCATGACTAATTACAACAGCATCGTGAGCTTTATTTCGTAGAATTTTCATGTCGATTTCCATTCCCACGATGTACATGAAAAGGATTAAACCAATCTGACTCAAGAATTGAAGATTTCCAAGTGATTCTGCTGGAAACAATACGGCTGAAAATTCAGGAAGATACATTCCTATTAATGACGGCCCCATTACAATTCCAGCAATCATTTCTCCAATAACGGCAGGCTGTTTTATTTTGATACATATCCATCCAAAAATACGGGCAACAAAAATAATTGTTACGATCTGCGCTAACAAAAGTGCTAAAGGATGGTGTAAGTTTTTAATAAGAGAATCTAGAAATTCGCCCCATTGACTTTTATCTGAAGTTGGAATTTTAAGATTTCGGCCTGTTTCAAGTTTTACTCCCATTAAAATTATCCAATACATCAAAACGGAGAATCCTCCAATTACTCCAATGTAAAAAATACTGTTTCTAAAATTTTTCATTTTGCTTTAATTTACACTCTTATAAAGATGTCTTTTTAGTAGAAAAATGGATCATAAAAAGACATTTTACAGAGATTAGTTTATAAAATCTGCGCAATTTTATAACAAAATCAGCTAGTGCCCAATAGCATCACTTCAATTTTGTAATGACCTTGAAAAAATTTGTAATGAAACAAAAAATTATGTTAAGACGACTAAAACTAAAGGCAAAATATGAAGCCGTAGTTTAAATTGAGTTATCTTTGTGGACTTTATCTACTAATACCATGAATAACGATTTCCCCATTCCCGATAACGAATTACAACGTTTAGCCGCATTAAAACGTTACAATATATTAGATACACTTCCAGATCATGCTTTTGACGATGCAACCAAACTCGTTTCTTATATCTGTGGTGTGCCTATTGCTCATATTTCTTTTATAGATGAGAACAGACAATGGTTTAAGTCTGAAATTGGCATTGGAGTATCAGAAGTACCGCGTGATATCTCTTTTTGCCGTTATACCATTATGGAATCGAAAATGGTAGAAATTAACGATACACATTTAAACGATAAATTTAAAAATGACCCCAATGTTACTGGCGGATTTAATGTTAGGTTTTACGCAGGAGTACCGCTTACAACCCCTGACGGATATAATATTGGAACCTTGTGCGCTATAGATCATGTTACTAAACAACTTAATGAAAGTCAGCGAAATGCACTTTCAATAGTTGCCAAACACGTCATTGCACAGTTAGAACTTGGTACAAAGAATGCCCAATTAGACGCTCAGAAAAAAATTGCAGAAAAAGCAGTATTGGCTAGAGATAGTTTTGTGGCCAATATGAGCCATGAAATTAGAACACCTCTAAATGCTATTATTGGTTTTACCGACCTTTTAGCTCAGACAGAACTGGACGAAGTGCAGCGTGATTACATAGAAAGTGTGCAGATAGCAGGAGAAAATCTGCTGTTGATTGTAAATGATATTCTGGATCTTTCTAAAATTGAATCGGGGAATTTAGCAATCGATTCTGAACCCTTTAATTTGAAGAAAACACTTAAACATGCTTACGATTTATTAAAAGTAAAAACGCAGAAAGAAGTAGAGTTTAATTTGTTTTTAGATGCTGAAATGCCTGATATTGTTGTTGGTGACCAAGGAAGACTAAACCAGATATTGGTTAATCTTATAGGAAACTCACTTAAATTTACCAATGAAGGTGAAGTAACGGTTTCTGTAAAAAAAGTTGAAGAAACGGAAGATAATTATAAAATGAAGTTTTCTGTAAAAGATACTGGTATTGGTATACATAAAGATAAACTTACCACTATTTTCGAGCGTTTTACCCAGGCAGAAGAAAGTACTACGCGAACTTACGGCGGTACTGGTCTGGGACTTAATATCGTGAAACAGTTAATCGAATTGCAAAATGGTGAAATCAGCGTAAAAAGCGAGCCAAACCGTGGTTCTGAATTTATCTTTTTACTTACTTATAAAAAAGCCGAGAATAAAGAAACTGCTCCTAAACCAATATCTAAAAATGATCTTGGACATCTAAAAATATTGCTTTGTGAAGACAATATTTTAAACCAAAAGCTTGCAAAAAGCGTAATTAATAATTTCGGATTTGATCTGGATATTGCGCATAACGGTGAAGAAGGAATAGAACTTTTGTCTCAAAACAAATATGATTTGGTTCTAATGGATCTGCAGATGCCGGTAAAAGACGGTTATCAGACTACAGATTATATTCGAAATGAAATGAATTCGTCAGTTCCTATAATAGCCATGACAGCACATTCTTTAGTTGGAGAGCAGGAGCGCTGTTACAAAGTAGGAATGAATGCTTATGTACCAAAACCTTTTAAACAGTCGGTTCTTTTAAAAGCAATAAAAACGGTAATGAATCCAAACAACGAAGTCATACACAAAAGAGTTGTAAATCTTTCTTTTCTGGACGAAATGGCTTGCGGCGATCCTGATTTCAGGCGCGATATGATTGGTCTTTTTATAGAAAAAATTCCTGCTCAAACGGCGCAGTTAGAAGAAGCATTCCATAATGACGATCACGATACCGTAAAAAAACTGGCTCATAATATGAAATCCAGTCTGGATATTTTTATGCTTGAAGATCTTAGTAATTGCGCTGCTGTAATTGAAGAAGAAGCTTCGGCAGGAGAATTTACCAGCGAAACTTTAGATAAAGTCAATATTTTACACTGCGGTATTATCGAAGTCGTAAAAATTCTAAAAGAGCTATGATAAAAGAGAAATAAGCTATAGCTTTACAATAATGATGTTTTAATAGAAGTTTGCCCCAAGAAAAAATATAAAAAAAATGAGAATTATTTTAGCAGAAGATAATGATATCCTACGCAAATCATTATCTTTTTTCTTAGAATCTAAAGGATTTAGTGTTGATCAGTTTTCGGATGGAGAAGAAGCATTACATGCGATAGAAACCAATAACTATGATCTAATATTGACAGATATAAACATGCCGGGCAAAAGCGGTATGGAAATCACGCAATATGTCAGACAGCATATTAATTCTGATACTCCCATAATTATACTGACATCCTCTGGCGTAGAACAAACAGAACTTGATTCTTTTGACATTGGTGCAAATGAATTTATTGCTAAACCTGTTAGTCCAGCCGTATTGTTGGTAAGGATTAATAAATTACTAAATAAACGTTTCTAATGAAGTTTATATATCATTCAATTTTACTGCTCTTTATTTCTTCCATTGCATTTGGACAGGAATTATCTATTGATGAAACGCTGGCCAATGTAAAACGAGAAGTTGAAAAAGAAAACTTCGATAAAGCTTTGTCTTTAATTGAACCTCTGCGTGCCAAATTTCCTGAAAACGAAGATATTCAAGTATACGCCGGACGAATCTACAGCTGGAAAAAAGATTATAAAACGGCAGCCAAAATTTTGTCTCCAATGGCAGATCGCGCCAATCCAAATCCAGAAGCTCTTCAAGCAATTATCAATATTTATTTTTGGTCTGAGGATTATGAAAGATGTATTATTTATTGTGATAAATATCTTTTAAGTGATCCAAAATCTATTGATGTTTTAAGAATAAAGGCAACTTGCTTGGAAAAACTGAATCGTGACCAAGAAGCATTAGAATTGATAGAAAAAGCATCCTTTATCGATAATAGCACACAAGCTTTCAGCGGCATACGCACACTTATAGGACGCAAAGCAAAAAATACGGTTTCTGCTTCTTATTTGAATATTTCCACTTCAGAACCTGGACAGTCGCCATTTCATTATGGATATGTAGAATATTCACATAAATTCAGCAAATCCGCCATTGTTGGGCGTGCTAATGTCGGACATATTAATGACGATACGCAGATGTTATTCGAAGCCGATTATTATCAAACCTTTTCAAACAAAAGTTATTTGTATGCAAATGGAGGTATTTCAACTGGCGAAACCATATTTCCCGTTGCAAAAGCTGGATTAGAATATTATTTTGCGCCTCACAAAAAATTCGATTACTCTTTTGGAGCGCGATTTATGCATTTTGAAACAGACGATATTACTTTGCTTACAGGTCAATTAGCTTATACTGCAGAAGTTTACACGGTAGCTTATAGACCATATTATGACACGTCAAACGAATTATTCTCTCACGTTTTAAGTCTGCAAAAAGTAAATGAGGAAAAAGAGCGCCTGATAAGGCTGGAACTGCAGTACGGAAATGTTCCTTACTTATATCTTTATAACAATTTCACACAGCCTTTAAAAGCTTATAGAGCAGGAATTCAGTATCAGCATCGTTTTGGAGAGTCTTTTTTTGTGCGCCCGATTTTCTTATATGAAAGAGAAGAATATGTTCCGGGAGAATATAGAAATAGATTTAATGTGCAGCTAATTGTAACAAAACGTTTTTAAAATGACAGATATCTGGGAATTATATAAAAACGGAAGCTGGGAGGTGCCTTTTTTAACCTTTTGCATCTACATTTTTGTATGTGCATCATTTGTTTTGTACCTGCTTATTGTGGCAAGCCGAAATACAAAAATAAAAAGAGAAAGGCTTAGAATTGAGTATGATAAAGAAATTAATCAGCTGATGACATCGGTGATTTTTGAGGATATTTCATTTTCAGACATTAAACAAAATAAAAACTTTTTGGTTCTTTTAGATACTTCATTTTTTAGAGAAGTCCTTACAGAATCCATTATAAATCTTCATAAAAATTATGAAGGCGTTTATGCGCAAAAGCTCGAACAGTTTTATAAAGATTCTAACTTGATAAAAGGCTCTTTTAAAAAACTTAAAAGTCTGAAATGGGAAGTAAAATGCAAAGGAATAACAGAACTTGCAGAGTTTAATATCACAAGTGCATTTGATACTATTATAACCTACTCAAAAGCAAGGAATAAGACTTTAAAAATTACGGCCATAAATGCTTGTATCAAGCTTGCAGGAACAAATAGTATTGTATATCTGGTAGAACATTCTGACCCAATAGACGAATGGACGCAGCTAAATATTATCGATGCTTTTAAAAGACACGATATAGGCGACACAGAAGGGGTTGAACTTCTTCTGGAATCAAAAAACACAACTGTTATTGCGCTTGGATTAAAACTGATAAAAGAACTGAAGCTGACACAGAAAATTCCTTTTGTGGCACAGCTGGAAGCTAAAGCGCCAAACCTGAACATAAAATACGAAGCCCAAAGTATTTTGCAGACATTAACGGTATAAAATTATAGAAAATGACTTTTTTTAATACAGATATAACATGGTTTTTAGACGGATATATACTCCTGATACTCGGTTATGCGATACTGATTATGTCTTCGTATCTTATTTTAGCGTATCTGTCTACAAAAGAACTTAGAAGTTATCTCAAAAAAAATAGTTTTGTAGATTATAGTGTGCTTCTTACCAGTGAATTTGCACCAAAACTTTCTTTAATCGCACCTGCGTATAATGAAGGTTTAACTATTGAAGAAAACGTAAAATCGCTTTTGTCTCTTAATTATAATAATTATCAAGCAATTGTGGTGAATGATGGGAGCAAGGATAATTCAATGGAAATCCTTATTAAGACTTATGATCTTGTTTTGACAGAAGTTGAAATTCATTCTAAAATAGAAACTAAAAAGATAAAGGGCATTTATAAATCAAGAAATGGTGCCTATAAAAAATTAATTGTAGTAGATAAGGAAAATGGTGGTAAAGCCGACGCTTTAAATGTCGGACTTAATATTGCGGAATATCCTTATGTTGTTTGTATTGACGTAGATTGTATTCTAGATAAAGATTCACTTTTAAAACTGGCAAAACCATTTTTAGAATCACAAGGAAAACGTATTATTGCTACGGGCGGTGTTGTTAGAATTGCCAATCAATGTGTTATTAAAAACGGACGATTGGTTGAGGTTAATATTCCAGATCGTATGCTGCCAAGAATTCAGGTTTTAGAATATCTAAGAGCTTTTCTGTTGGGTAGAATGGCGTGGGGAAGATTGGACGGTTTACTGCTGATCAGCGGCGCTTTTGGAGCATTTGATAAAGAAGTAGCAATTTTAGCAGGAGGTTACAGCACAAAAACCGTTGGGGAAGATATGGAACTCATTGTAAGAATGCGCCGCTATATGCTGGAAAACAAGCTTCCTTATGCGGTGAGCTATATCCCAGATCCGCTTTGCTGGACAGAAGCTCCAGAAGATTTTAATATTTTCAAGAAACAGCGCAGCCGCTGGATGAGAGGAACTATAGAAACTCTGGGTATTCATAAAAGGATGTTTCTCAATCCTAAATACAAATTATTAGGAATGTTGAGCGTACCGTATTGGACTTTGTTTGAGTTTTTAGCTCCGGCAATTGAATTTATTGGTCTTATAATCACTCTGTTCTTTATAATATTTGGTCTGTTAAACTGGCATTTTTTCTTTTTGCTTTTGTTATTTGTGTATTCGTTTGCCGTTTTCTTCTCGGTTATCGCTTTGTTCAGCGAAGAACGAACGTATCATAAATATCCAAAACAAATTGATTTCTTTAAACTTCTTATGGCAGCTTTCATTGAACCGTTGTATTTTCATCCGCTTACTGTTTACGCAGCATTAGTGGGTTATAAAGAAAAAATTATGGGAACGAAAGGCTGGGGAGAAATGACTAGAAAAGGGTTTACGAAGAAATAATTGTTGATGGTTAATGGTTAATGGTTAATGGTTAATGGTTAATGGTTTGCTGTTAATTGTTTGTTGTTGATGGTCGATTGTTAATTTTTGATTTTTAATTTTTAATTATTACTACTAAATTATATAAATGAAAAAAAGCTGTGTAAAACACAGCTTTTTTGTTTGTCATCTTAATTAGATTTATTCGTATTTTAAATATTTTAAGACATCCCCTTTTGTGGCTTGATAAGCTCGGGAAAGAACTACGGAGAGCGTTAATACTAATAAAACTGTAAAACCAATTATAAATGGAGAAATTGAAATAGAAATTCTATAGGCGAAATTTTCTAGCCATTTGTTTAATAGGTAATAGACAGGGAATAAAGCAATAAAAAATCCTACTATGCTAAAAAGAATATATTGTTTGCAAAGCTCTTTTAGTAAAATCATGGTTTCGGCACCAAGTGTTTTTCGAATAGCAATTTCTTTCATTCGTCTTTCGATTGAGTACGAAGCCAAAGCAAATAATCCGATTAGAGCAATAACAACAACTATTATATTTAGTAGAGAAAAAAGATTCTTTTGTTTCACATAAGCACTATAAGACCTTTTATATTCTTTATCTACAAAATCATATTCAAAAGGATAATCAGAATCGATTTTCTTTGTCCATACATTTTCTATAGAGGCAATAGTCTGCTGCATAGTTTTAGGATCGGCCGTTACATAGATGTTATTCACAAGGCTGTTAAACCACGGAATACTTTTAAAATGAAATATTGATAGTGGAGGAATAGCTTCACCAGGATTTCCTATATCAAAATCTTTTACAACTCCTACGATAATTACTTCTTTTCCGTCCCAGTTTATTTTTTTTCCTATCGGATCTTTTTCATTCAATAATTTTAAAGCAGTTTCGTTAATCAGCATCGAATTAATAGTATCCTGAGAATATTCGGGCTGTAAATAGCGGCCTTTGACTAGTTTTATTTTCATCATTTCAAGAAGTCCAAAGTCTACAGGAACATTATTTCCGTCGATATTGATATCTTTATGATGATATGAAATTACAGACTTTGCTCCGTTTCCCATAACAAATCCACCGCCTGCAACTTGTTTAACACCTTTTATGTGAAGCAGCTGATTTTTGATACTAGTATATTTTTTAAATCGCATCTCATCTGTAATTTTTTCTCCATATATATTTCGATATGAAATATTGAGAACTTGATTTCCATTGAAACCTAATTCTTTTGAATTCATGTAATCAATCTGCTCATTTACGATATAAGACCCAACAATAAAGAAAGCAGCTACGGCAAATTGAAAGATCAACATTCCGTTTCGAAGCCATACTCCATTTTTACTTCTCATAAAATTCCCCCTTAAAACCTTTAAAACCTCAAAATTAGAGACATAAACAGCAGGCAGTATTCCTGCTGCCAGCACAATTATTATAAAAATAACAGCTAACTGCAAATAGAATTGTCCACCTTTTAATACAAGAGTTTTTTCTAAAAAAACATTATAATAGGGAATTGAAATTTCAACAATTACAAGAGATATTAAAATAGAAAACAGTAAAATTATTGTCGTTTCAAAAATAAATTGCTGCACAATATTCGCTTTAGAAGCACCAATAACTTTTCGCACACCAATTTCTTTAGCTCTTTTTATAGCGTTTGCTGTAGCAGAATTAACATAATTAACAATAGACAATATCAGTATCAAAATGGATAATCCAACAAAAATCAATAGAAGCTGGTAATTTCCGTTAACTTCTACAAGACCGCCGGTTTTTGTATGCAGACGAATAGAAGACAAAGGTTCGAGATGAGGTTTTACTTCTCCAAATTTTTTAATGAACTCTTCTGGAGTCAATCCTTGAAATTTGGCTCGTGGCGCCGTCATGTTATCGTAATAAATCTTAGACAAACTCTTTGTAACCAATACTGCATCAGCGGGATTTTTTAGTTTTAATAAAAGAACAAATTGAAAATTTCCCCATTGCTGAATAGTGTTTTTTATTTTGGAATCCATAAAGTTAACTACGCAGGAGGGATTTACAATCGATTTTTTATCCAGTTTGTAAACACCCCTAACAATCATAATCTGATCTTTTAAAACTATTTTTTTTCCAAGTGCGGTTTCATTTCCAAATAGCTGTGCAGCCAAATTTTCAGACAAACAAATACTATTGCTGTCTGCTAAACCTGTTTTGGCATTCCCTTCTATAAATTGATACGGGAAAAAGTCAAAAAAGCTTTTTTGTGCCACAAGAACTTTGTCTGACTGTACTTTTTTACCATTAAAATGAATGATTTCGTCATCGTAATTTCCGTTTACATAACAATAAGAATCTACTTCAGGGCTTACATTTTTAATAGCAGAACCAATTGGCGCCGAACTGGATGCCCAAAATGTTTTTGGATCCATTTGATTAGCGACTAAAAAGACATTTTCCTTATTAGGATTCCAGTCATCATAAGAATGTTCATCATTCCAATAAAGAATCGCAAAAATCAAACCTGCAATTCCTATGGATAATCCCAAAACATTCAAAATCGAAAACAACTTATTGTTTTTGATATGGTATATAAATATTCGTATATAATTTTGAATCATGTTATTCGTATTTTAGATATTTTAAAACATCGACTTTTGTGGCTTGATAAGTGCGTGACAATACCACAATTAGGGTTAAGGATAATAAAACTATGAAACCAATTAGGAACGGATAAACAGAAATCTCTATTCTAAACACAAAATCTTCAAGCCATTTGTTTAGCAGATAGTAAACAGGAAACAAGGAAATTAAAAAGCCTGTAAGGCATAGAATGATATACTGTTTAGAAAGTTCTTTTAGTAAAACAGGGGTTTCGGCACCGAGAGTTTTTCTAATGGCGATTTCTTTCATTCGGCCTTGAATAGAATAAGAAGCCAAGGCAAAAAGTCCAAAAAGGGCAATGAGAATTACGATGACATTCAATAATGAAAAGAGATTTTTCTGATTCACGTATTCTTTATAATTTCTGGCGTAAGCTTTATCAACAAAATCATAATGAAAAGGATAATCTGAATCGATGTTTTTCTGCCAAAATTTTTCAAGGACAGCAATTGTATTTTGTATATCGTTTGGTTTAACTTTTACAAAAATATGGTTGACATTCAAATTCATCCAATCGACGGTTTTGAGATGAAAAAATACCATGGGCGGAATGTTTGCTTTTGGTCCCCAGAGATTAAAATCTTTTACAACTCCAACAATTTTAAGTTTTTGCTGATTCCATTGCACAATTTTACCAATCGGGTTTTTCTCATTCATTAATTTCAATGCTGTTTCGTTTAGCATCACAGTATCAATACTATCCGAAGCAATTTGATTACTAAAATAGCGTCCTTCTTTTAATTTAATCTTGAGCATTTCCAGCATACCATAATCAACTCCCATATTTTGACCCTGAATAACTCTATCATTATAGTTAAAAGTGGATGAGGTGCTGCCTCCTGTTGCGAATGAAAAAGCACCTGTACTTACTTGCGAAACGCCCTTAATTTTTGAAATTTCGTGCTTTAGAGTTTCATATCTTTTATATAATCTTTCGTCGGCCTTAGGATCATTATTATCAAAATAAGGCTTTTTATATCTTATTTCTAAAACCTGATCGCCTTTAAAGCCTAAATCTCTTTCATTTAAAAACTGCACTTGCTCGTAAACAATATATGATCCTATTATAAAGAAGAAGGCAATAGAGAATTGCAACACTAATATTCCATTTCGAAGCCATATGCCGCTTTTACTTCTGCTAAAGTTTCCTTTGAGTACTTTTAAGCTTTCGAAATTCGAAATATAAACCGCAGGAAAAATTCCGGCAATAATAACCGTAATAATAAAGATGACTATTAACTCATAAAAAAAATATTGGCTTGTAATGCTCAGATTTTTTTCTAGAAAATTATTGTAAAAAGGCAGTGATAATTCAACTATAACTAAAGACAAAAGAATTGCGAAGGCGGTTGTAATAGTTGTTTCGAAAAGAAATTGTAAAACAATATTCCCGTTTGTTGCACCAACGATTTTTCGAACTCCAACTTCTTTGGCTCTTTTTATGGCATTTGCAGTGGCTAAATTAATGTAATTGAATAAAGACAAAATTAAAATTAGAAAAGAAAGTGCCATCATAATCAATAAAAACTGATAATTTCCCTTGCCTTCAGCGTAACCGTCTGTAATTGAATGCAATCTGGCATCTTTTAATGGTTCGAGAAATATTTTCATTTTCTCAACACCATTTTTTTTCTGCCATTCTTTAATTGTCAAGCCTTCTTGTTTGGCCCATTTTACAGTTCGATTTTGGTAAAGTAAATTTTCCATTTTAGCCTTCACTTTCTCAGCGTCTGCAGTATTTTGTAATTTCAGTAATAGTCCATAACTAAAATTTCCCCAATTGTCTTTTTCAGTATGCAAACGTTCCTCTATAAGATTTGTAACAGCATCTGGGGCCGTAGAAGATTTTCCAGGAATGGTATATACGCCCGTAATAATTAGTTTTTTATCGTAAAAAGTAATTGTTTTATCAAGTACATCGACGTTTCCAAATAAGCGTAAAGCTGTATTTTTGGAGATAACGATACAAGTTTCATCTCTTAATGCTGTTTTCGAGTTTCCTTTTATAAAATTAAAAGGAAACATTTCAAAAAAGGTTTTTTGAGCGTCGGTTACTTTGCAAATTTCTTTTTTATTTCCAGCTTGAAGTATTTTATCTCCGTACCAGGTATCTAGATAGCAATAACTTTCAATTTCCTTAAAATCGGTTTTAAAATAATCTTCAAATGAAGAGACATTGGTTGACCAAAAATTATCTGCACTAACCTGACTTATAGATTGAAAAACGACTTCCTTATTAGGATTCCAGTCATTGTAGCTTTGTTCGTCATTCCAATACAAAATCGAAAAGATTAAACCAGCAATGCCAATACTCAAGCCCAAAATGTTTAAAGCGGTAAAGAACTTGTTGTTTTTGAGATGGAAAATAAATGTATTAATCCAATTTTTAAGCATCGTTTTAGTTTTTAGAAGTTACCAAAACATCCACATTTCTATGATTTAATTTTTCAGAAAGAATCATTCCGTCCTTCATTAAAATTGTCCTCTGCGAAAAAGAAGCATCATAATCAGAGTGCGTTACCATTAAGATTGTTGCACCGTTGGCATGTAAATCTGTCAATAATTCCATTACCTCATTACCGTTTTTGCTGTCCAGATTTCCTGTCGGCTCATCGGCCAGAATAATTTTTGGATTATTGATTAAAGCTCTAGCCACGGCAACACGCTGTTGTTGCCCGCCCGAAAGCTGTTGTGGAAAATGCTTTAGACGATGTGAAATTCCTAGTTTGTCTGCAATAGCATTTACTTTTTTCTTTCTCTCGGCAGAAGGAACATTATTATAAATCAGCGGTAATTCTATATTATCATAAACCGATAATTCGTCAATTAGATTGAAATTCTGAAAGATGAATCCGATGTTTTCTTTTCTGGCTTGCGACTTTGCTTTTTCTTTTAAGCCGATCATTTCCTGATCTAATAATTTATAACTTCCGTCAGAAGCGCTGTCCAAAAGTCCGATGATGTTCAGTAATGTGGATTTTCCGCTTCCAGAAGGTCCCATAATCGAAACAAAATCGCCTTGGTTGATTGTTAATGAAATTTCGCTTAATGCTCTGGTTTCTAATTCTTCTGTTCTAAATACTTTTGAAA
Organism: Flavobacterium fluviale; assembly: GCF_003312915.1. Taxonomy (NCBI): domain Bacteria; kingdom Pseudomonadati; phylum Bacteroidota; class Flavobacteriia; order Flavobacteriales; family Flavobacteriaceae; genus Flavobacterium; species Flavobacterium fluviale. The sequence goes on from NZ_CP030261.1 coordinate 3,075,579, forward strand.
GCTTTGTAATACTAATCATAATTGGTGTTTTTGATTTTTGATTGATTTTCTATTTAAAATTTAATGCTTTCAAAAGTGAAAGAAACAAGTTTGAAAATTAAGACAATTTACATTGTAATTTGTACCTAATTATTTTGTTATTTTAACTTTCGAAAGGCTTTAATAATTAATGATTTACCAGTTTTAATGTGATTTTCGTGCCAATAATTTAAACGTTGTAACTGCTTTGTTTTTAATGTTTTATTTATTGAAAAAAATCTAAACTGTCCACAAATGGACACCTTTCGTCCAAAACCGAACAACAATGAAAAAGACAAACGCATCTATTTTAATCATAGACGATCAGGAAGACATACTTTTTGCGTCGAAAGTTTACCTGAAAAAGTATTTTGAAAACATTTATACACTCAATAATCCAAAAAATATTGTCGAATTACTGGCAAAAAATACCATAGATGTTGTTTTATTGGACATGAATTACAGGATAGGTTTTGAAGATGGGAGAGAAGGTTTGTACTTATTAAAAGAAATAAAGACACTTTCGCCCAAAACAGTCGTCATTTTAATGACTGCGTTTGGAAAAGTAGAAACTGCTGTTGAAGGTTTAAAGTCGGGTGCTTTTGATTATATTTTAAAGCCTTGGGAAAACAAAAAACTCTTAGAATCGGTTAAACAAGCCGTAGATAAATCTCGTAAAGAACAACGAAAAGTTAAAGATATTGAGATTAAAAACGACTTTTTTATAGGCAGTTCTGAGATTATTAAAAAGGCTTATTCGCTGGCAGATAAAGTGGCAAAAACCGATGCCAATGTTTTGATTTTGGGTGAAAACGGAACGGGGAAATTTGTTCTGGCGCATCATATTTATTCGCAGTCTGACAGAAAAAACCAGCCTTTTATTGCGGTTGATTTAGGTTCTTTAAATTCTAACATTTTCGAAAGCGAATTATTTGGTTACGCAAAAGGCGCTTTTACAGATGCCAAAACAGATACACCCGGACGTTTTGAAATGGCGCAGAACGGAACTATTTTTCTAGATGAAATAGGAAATGTACCGCTTCATTTACAATCTAAATTACTACAGGTTATTCAAACCAAAACCGTAACCAGATTAGGCGAAACAAAAGCAAGACCTTTAAACGTTAGAATTATTACAGCAACCAATTTGAATTTAAAATTGGAAGTGGCGGATAAAAACTTCCGTGAAGACTTGTATTATCGCATAAATACGATGGAAATTATACTGCCCCCATTGCGCGAAAGAAACGAAGATAAAATCCCGCTTGCCGAATATCTTTTGGATAAAATGATTGAAAAATACGGAAGGGATGAAATTTCTTTTGATAAAAAAGTTTTAGAACAAATTGAAAAACATGCTTGGAACGGAAACATCCGCGAAATGGAAAATAAAATCGAGCGTGCTGTTATTCTTTGCGAAAACAACATCATTACAATTTCGGATCTGGATTTAGATTTTATAACGCCTTATGAAGATCACTCAGATGATATCCAGCTTTCTTCTATTGAAAAAGCAACTGTCGAAAAGGCGCTTCTTAAAAACAATAATAACATTAGTAAAACTGCCGAGGAATTGGGACTTTCAAGAGGTGCTTTATACCGACGTTTAGAAAAATATAATATCAATATCAGCTAATATGTTTAAGATTTTACAAACCTATAAACTCCTTTTTCTGCGGTTAATTTTGATTGTGGCAGGAATAGAATTTTCGATTTATTTCTTTAAAATTGGTTTGCTTTTTACTGGTATTTTCGGGCTTTGCATGGTTTTTCTGCTGGTGCGCGAAATGTATTTTTATGTTCGAAATTTTGTCATGATCTACGATAAAACAATTGCTTCAATACTTCAGGACGATTTTACTTCAGATTTTTCTAAACATAAATTTAATAGAAGCTATAATGATTTGTTCCAATTGTATGAAAAACTGAAAAACAAGCAGAACGAACAGATTTCTAAAGATATTATTTACCGTTCAATCTTAAATAATATCGAAACTGGCGTGGTCATTTTGCAGAGACAGGAAAAAGACTGGAACATTTTTTTAATGAATGATTACTTTTCAAATCATTTTAATGTGCCAAAAGTTTCAAAATGGAAATATTTAAAAAATCAGCTTCCTGCCTTATGTGAAATTATTGAAGAGGATGATTTCAACGAAATAAAAACGGCAATCGAAATCAGCATAAACGAACAGCACAAGCAGACATTTGTATTGCAGGCGTCGCGTACAGAGATTTTTGAGCAGGATTATTTTATTATTTTATTAGATTCGATTCAGAATGTTGTCGAGAAAAAAGAAAAAGACGCCTGGATTAATTTAATGAAAGTGATTTCGCATGAACTTCTCAATTCAATCACGCCAATTCGTTCCATCTGCCAGAATCTTCAGGATTTAGTAGAGCAGGATTCGCTTTCAACAGAAGATTTAGACGATATAAAAACCAGTGTAGAAACAATGCTCAGACGAAGCGATCATTTGCAGAAGTTTGTTGAAGGTTATCGCAAATTGGCGATGCTCCCTTCTCCAAAAAAAGAAAAAATCGAATTGCAGGATTTGATCGCTACCTGCCTTAAAATTATGAATCCATTATTCCGAAAAGAGAACATTGAAGTTAAAAATACAATTTCGCTCAAATACGAAATAAATGTCGACCCGCAGCAAACAGAACAAGTTTTGATTAATTTGATGACCAACTCAATTAATGCATTAGAAAACAGCAGTCTAAAGCAAATTACAATTTCGGCAGAAGCCAAAGAAAATAGGGTTTTTATAAAAATTGCAGACAACGGTAAAGGAATCGAAAAGGAAATTGAAGACAAAATATTTCTGCCATTTTTTACCACTCGAAACGAAGGTGCGGGTATAGGTTTAACATTATCTAAAAATATTATAGAAGCCCATGGAGGTTATATTCTCTACAAAAATGAGAAGGAAAAAACTGTTTTTGAAATTTGTTTGATCGAAGAATAATTACAAATAATACTTTGATTTTATAAACCTGTATTTTTAAAATTATTACTAATGTTTTTTTTCTAAATTTGTAGAAAGAGTCGACATAGATTCCTCCCAATAAGTAATAGTAAAATAATGAATACAAATTCAACTACAGTAGCCTCAAGTTTTCTGAATGATTTGAAAACACAGACTGCCGATTCACATAAAAAATTAGAAGAACTTCCTGTTTCCATGTCCATTATGTCTCCAGATATGAAAATTGAGGAATACGCTAAATATCTAAATTTAATGCATGACGTTCATGCTGATACTGAAGAAACTGTTTTTCCATTATTTTCTGGACTATTAGATGATTTGGAACAGAGAAGAAAAAAACAGCTTATTGAAGCTGATCTTTCTTATTTAAACTGTGATGTGACTAGTTTTGAGAAAGTTTTTAAAACTGAAAATATTTCTATTCCTTTTGCTCTTGGAATTTTATACGTGGTTGAAGGTTCTACACTTGGCGGCAGATTTATTTTGAAAAATGTTTCAAAAGTGCCGCAACTTTCTGGAGATAAAGGCGTTTCTTATTTTAATGGTTACGGAGATAAAACAGGAAGTTTTTGGAAATCTTTCCTAAACTTTCTATCAGAATACGAACAACAGAATAATTGTGGAGATGCTATAATAGAGGGAGCTGTATTTGCTTTTGATAGTATTTATAATCACTTTGAGAGCAGATAAAAAAGAATGAAGATTAAAGATATAGTTAATCGGGATATTGTTAATTTAACCAATTGTGAGCATGAACCTATACATATACCTGGGCAGATTCAGCCTCATGGTTTTTTAATTGGTATTAATGCCGAGTGGAAAATAGATTTTTGTTCAGAAAACATTTCGTCCTATTTTAAACTGCTTCATAGTCAGGTTTTAGGAAAATATTTTAAAGAGATTTTTGGATCTATAGCTGAGGAAGAAATTTCAGCATATATCAAAGGTGATGAAGTTCAGGATGCTTTTCCTTTAGAGATCAAATTGCTGGGAAGGCTTTTTCAAATAAATATTCATAAAAGCAATGAAATTTATGTTCTAGAAGCTGAGTTGTTATTTGCTGACAAAGAAGGACTTGCAGATGTTTACAAGCAAACGATTCAGTTTGTTAGTCAGATGAATAAAACCAAATCACTCAAAGATTTGTGTGCCCTTGTGGCTCATGGAACCCGCGAAATTACGGGTTACGATCGTGTAATGATTTATCGTTTTGATGAGCAGTATAATGGCGAAGTGTATGCCGAAGACTGCCGTGAAGACTTAGAACCATTTCTAGGATTGCACTACCCGCATACTGATATTCCCGCACAGGCAAGAGAATTATACATTAAAAATCAGCTGAGATTAATTGTTGACATCAATTATAAGCCTGTTCCAATTTTTACTGTTGACGATAAAGAAAATAAAAATCTAGATTTAAGTCTTTCTATATTACGAAGCACGTCACCAATTCACGTAGAATATTTAAAAAATATTGGTGTTGGCGCAACGCTTACAATCTCACTTATTCATCACGGTAGATTGTGGGGATTAATTGCATGCCATCATTACTCAGAAAAAAATATATCTCCCGAAATTAGACTTGCAGCCAAATTGCAGGGCCAGTTCATTACTTCGCAAATAGATATTAGACAATCTAATGATGAGAATGTGAATGCTCAAAAAACAATTGAAGCATTAGAACAAATGACCGGTCTAGAACTGCCTATTTTGCAGCATTCATTAGATATTATAATAAATGCTCCTCAGCTTTTAAATATTTGCAATGCATCTGGAGTTTCTATTTTGTATCGAGGAAAAATTTATAAAAACGGATTAACACCTTCTGATGAAGAGATTACATCGTTAACAGAAATTATCGAGAATAAAATAAACAACGATATTTTTGTAACGAATAAAATCATTGAGGATTTTCCAGAAATAGCAGAAAATTCTAATTTCGCTGGTATTATTTATCATTCTCTAGGAGTTAATTCTAATATAATTTGGTACAGACCAGAAACTATTTTAGAGGTTAATTGGGGCGGAGATCCAGAGAAAAGTATTATTTATGACAGTAACGGACTTCATCCTAGAAATTCGTTCGAAATTTGGAAACAAATTATTAAAAACCAAAGTACTCATTGGGCTAAATATGAAATTAACAGCGCTGCCCAGTATGCACACAACTTACATAATCAGTTAATTTTGATTATGTTGAGCGAAGAAGAGGAAAAATACCGCAACCAAAGCGAAATATTAAAGGAAACCAATTCGGAACTCGAAAACATCAACTGGATCAGTACACATGATCTGCAGGAACCTTTACGTAAAATTCAGCTGATCACCTCAAAAATGTTATCTGAACTAGACGTTATTTCAACAGAATCTATTTCAAATTCTTTACAGCGCGTTTCAAAATCTGCTAATAGAATGAGCGGTTTATTAGAAGATATTCTAAAATATACCCGAATAAAAAATACGAGAGAAACTTTACAGGAAGTAGATCTGAATGAAATTTTAGAATCTACAATTAAAGAAATGTCTGAAGCGCTCTCCGAAAGCAATGCCGAAATTGAGTCTGAAAAGCTTCCAGAAGTTCATGCTATTGGATTTTTAATGAGGCAGTTATTCATTAATATCTTTCAGAATTCATTAAAATATGCTTCTGTTGATAGAAAGCCTAAAATAAAAATTACAGCTTCTCAAGAACCTGTACTCATACATGATAAGTATAAAGTATACTGTCATTGGGTCCGTTTTTCTGATAACGGAATTGGTTTTGAGCAAAAATATGCCGAATCTATTTTTAAGGTTTTTACAAGACTTCATACTCAGGAACATTATACTGGCTCTGGTGTTGGTCTGGCGTTATGTAAAAAAATTATGCAGGCCGTTGGAGGTGATATTCATGCAGAAGGAAAACCTGGTGTGGGAACTGATATAGTTATTTATTTTCCATGTGACCCAGAAGATACTTTGCTGCCTATATAGTGGATAAAAAAAAACTCTTATTTAGAAATTAAAATAAGAGTTTTTTTTGGGGAAAGTTTTTTTCTCGCAGATCTCGCAGTTACGCAGATCAAATGAGACAAAATCTGCCTAATCTGCGAGAACCATTTTAAGTTTAGATTCTAGTTTTTCTTAGCCAAAAAATTGATTTTAGAACTTTTAAAATTTACTTCGGAAATAATTGTTGCGGCAAAAATGAGAGTTCCTCCCAAAAGCAGACGCCAAGAAAGATTTTCTCCCAAAATAAAAAAAGCGCCAATTGCTCCAAAAACAGGTTCAAACAAATAAATTACAGCTACACGTTCTGCAGATAAATATCGCTGAGAAATATTCGAAACGGTATACATATAAGCAGTAGAAAAAAGCGCACAATAAACAACACCAAGCCAAAACGTATCGTTTTTTGGAAACCAAACCGCTTGAGAATCTGTTATTGCGAGACAAAAAGTAAACAGCGCGCAAAATGCAAACATGGGAACAATCGAATACAGCAGATTCTTTAAAACCGAATGTTTTTCGACAGTAATTAAATAAACGGCAAAAGCAAAAGCACCTGCAATAGTAAATAGATCTCCAATATTTATTGTGAATTTATCTTGTATGGCTATAATAAATAAACCAGTTAAAGCAGTTAAGGCTGCAATCCATATTTTTAAGGATGCATTGGTTTTATAGACCGCCAGTTTCATTAATGGAATAATGATAACGGTTAATCCAGCGATAAAAGAACATTGCGAAGCATCGCTGTATTTAAGTCCAACTGTTTGAAGCTGAATTCCTAAAAACATTGGAAAAGCTAAAATTGCCCCTGTTTTAACCGCTTCTAAATTTGTTTTTCTAACATATTTCCAAAAAATAATAGTTAAAACTATAACGGCCAAAAGGAAACGATAAAACAAAAAAGTGTTTGGAGAATAATCTCCAATTGCCATTTTAGTGACAGAATAGGAGATACCCCAAAAGCCAGTGCCGATGATTAGTAAAATCAGTAAAAGTTGTTTTCTTTCCATTTTGTTGAGCAATTATTGCTTTTTACTTTAGTGTATTAAATCTTTCTTCATCAATAAATCAGTTTGTTCGTCGTCGCCCAATCTGAAAATATGGGTATCAAACTGAATAAAACCATTTTTAGTATAAAAGCTAACCGCTCTATGATTATTTTCCCAAACGCCAAGCCAAATGTATACAGCTTTTAGTTCTGCAGCAGTTTGTAAAGCCTGTGCATAAAGTGCCTGCGCAATTTTTTTACCATGAAATTCTTTTGCGACGTAAATGCGTTCTATTTCAAGAGCGTTGCGATCTTGTTTTTCGGTTTGTGCATCGCCGGTATTTAATTTTAAGTACCCAATTATTTTGTTGTCAAGTTCGGCTAAGTAAAAGTGGGAATCTGCATTGTTAAGTTCAGCAGTTAATTTTTCGTCGGCGAAACTTTCTTCCAAATATTTAATCATATTTTCTTCGTTGTTTACCTCTGCGAAAGTTTCTGAAAAAGTTTGTCTTCCAATTAATTGAAGAGCTTCTAAATCTTTAACAGCTGCTTTTTTTATTTCTAGTGTGCTCATTATTTTTTATTCTTTAATGCATTAAAACCTATTTTTTGTTTTTAATAAATGCGTAAATTGCATCAATGGATTTACAGCAAATTAAATATTTTCTAGCTTTATCACGCGAACTTCATTTTTGGAATACCGCCGGAAAAATGAATATTACCCAATCGGCATTGAGCCGACAGATTCAGTCCCTCGAAAATCAGCTTGGCGTTCAGTTGTTTGAACGTAACAAACGAAATGTCAAACTCACTGCAGCCGGCCAGTTTTTAAAAGAAAAATGGGAAGTCGAAATGAGTAAACTCGAATTCATTCATCAGTCGGCACGCCAGATTCAGTTAGGGGAGAGCGGTACTATTACTATTTCGCATCCCGATTCTATTTCGGCTTCGCTTATGCCTGATATTTTGTCCCGTATTTCGAATGCTTTTCCAAAATTAAAAATCAAATTGGTTCAGGTTTTGTATGAAAATCAGCAGGAATATCTGCAAAATTATAAAATCGATTTGGCTATTACCAGAGATATTAATAATTCGCGGGATATTCGATCAGAAAAAATCCATACTGATAATTTGGCGATTGTAGTTCCTGAAAACCATCCGTATCAAACTGTCGAAGATCTTACCAAAGAAACACTTGCTTCTCAAAAGTTCATACTGCCAACTAACGATGAAGGCAGCAGTTACAGCGATTTAATACAACGATTATTCAATTCTTTTGAAAATGCGCCAGAAGTATATCTTCATTCCGAATTCGGTTCTGCAATTATTGCCTTGGTTCGAAAAGGACTCGGAATTGCAATTCTTCCAGATTCTTATCTTTTCCATGAAATCTCGGGTATTCGATTTATAAAACTTCCTTTAGAGACTGATTTGTATATCAATTGGAGAACCGAAGATCATAATCCTGTATTAGCCAATGTTTTAAAGCTGATTCTGCCGTAATTTATTAAATTCGGAGCATCTCGATATGCGGAATTCCGTCTTCATCATAAACTTCGCCTTGCTCAACAAATCCAACTGATTGGTAAAATTTCGACAAATGATATTGAGCGCTGATTCGAATTGGTCCTTCGCCAAATTTTTCCTGACAGCCTGCAATTGAAGCTTCCATTATTTTTACTCCTAAACCCGATCCGCGATGTGTTTTGTCAATCACAACTCGTCCAATTGCTATTTCATCATATGATAAACCTGCAGGAAGTAAACGTGTACAGCCAGCTAATTGGTCATTGACACAGTATAAAAGATGAAAACTCTTTTGGTCTTTATTGTCTAAGTCTAAATAAGGACAGTTTTGTTCGACAACAAAAACTTCACTCCGTAAACGTAACATTTGATATAGTTCCTGATTGGTGAGTTCCTCAAATGATTTAATGGTATGGCTAAACTTCATGTGTTTTGTAATGCTTTTTTTGACAAAGATAAAAGGAAGACTAATGATGTAAAATGCTATTTTTTTATCATGTGATGTTGAAAACGCATTAGTTTTTTAAATTCCAAAATTTTAAATTCCAAATTCCAAGCTGAAAACACAAAACTAAAGTGGAAACTTTGGGCTGTATTTTAAAGCTTTACGAACAGTTTGTCATTCCGAGGAACGAGGAATCACACTAGAAACTCCACACAAAATGCCTACAATCTTTGTCGAATCCCACGTGTGATTCCTCGTTCCTCGAAATGACAAGATTGGGGTAATTCCTATGTGTTTAAAACAAAAAAACTTTGTCAAAGTTCGAAACTTTGACAAAGTTGTATCTAATTCGTATAATATTTTTTTAGTGAGAAACCGCTTTTAAACCAACAATAGAACCTACTAAAGTTGCCAAAAAGAATAATCTCCAGAAAGCTGCAGGTTCTTTAAAAACAAAAATACCAACGAGGACAGTTCCAACTGCGCCAATTCCTGTCCATACCGCGTACGCAGTTCCCAGCGGAAGTGTTTCTGTTGCTTTCATCAGCAAAAGCATGCTCAAGGTTAAGGAAATAAAAAATCCAATATACCAATAGTACATTTCTGTTCCTGTAGTTTCTTTTGCCTTTCCCAGACAAGCTGCAAAAGCTACTTCAAATAAGCCTGCAATGATTAAAATAATCCAGTTCATATCGTTAAAATTTTGTGGTGCAAAGTTCCTTTATGAAGTTCAGAAAAAATTTAACAAATGATAAAAAATAAATTTATTTTAATTCCGCTCTTATTCGGCTTAAACTGACTTGCGTAATGCCCAGATAAGAAGCAATATGTCCTAATTGTACTCTTTGAAGCAGTTCCGGATGATCTTTCATGAGTTCGAGATAACGTTCTGATGCATTTTTGAATTGTCTGGAAATCAAACGTTCTTCCGTTTTTATTAATTCTTTTTCAGCAAATTTTCGTCCCCAGTTCGCAATATGAACATCTTCGTTAAAGAGTTTTCTAAGGTTTTCCGTCTTTAATTCGTACAATTCGCAGTCCTCCAGAAGTTCGATCGTTTCATATCCAGGCTGTTCTTCGACATAACTTTTCATCGAAATCACGGTTTCGCCTTCTTTTCCAAACCAAAAAGTAACTTCATTATCCCTTTCAATAAATGCTCTGACCAATCCTTTTTTTATAAAATAAATATTTGATTCTATTTTATTGGCTCTCAGTAAAATATAACCTTTAGGAAAAGCCATTTTTCGGACATTATTTTCTAAAGCCAGTTTAGAATGCTCGGGAAGTTTGTAAATATGATCAAGAATATGGGCAATATCCATTGTTGCTTTTTTAGTAATTTAGAATAAAGATAATAGTTGTAACAACGAACAGAAAATTTCATTCAAAAAAAATCCCATCTGCCGAACAAATGGGATATAAAACTGTATTCTTGATGAGCTAAAAAAAGAACAGTTTTTGACCAATATATAAACTAATTAATTCCTCCGCCTAAAGCTTTGTACAATAGTACTTGAGAATTGGCATTTCGTAACTGAATATCAACAAAATCAAGTTCTGCCTGCAGTTTGTTTTTCTGCGCATTAATAATTTCGAGATAATTGGCATAACCGCTCAAATACAAATCGTTAGAAACGTTTACAGCAATTTCAAGATGATCGATTTCTTTCAATTTGTATTTCAAAACATCTTCAAAAGCTTCATTTCTATGCAATAAAGCGCTTAATTCGTTGAAAGCAGTTGTGATTGTATTTTGATATTGAAGAAACGAAATTTCCTGTCTTCGGTTAGAAACATAAAATTCCTGTTTAATTTGTCCTTTATTGAAAACAGGAGCTGTTAAACCGCCTAATATCTGCCAGGCAAAAGATCCAGCATCAAAAAAAGTATTGAAAGAAAACGAATTGAAACCTGCATAGCCGCCTAAATTTAAGGTTGGGAAAAAGGCAGCTCTTGCGGATTTTGCATCGGCGTTGCTGGCTAATAATTCGAAATATGCTTCTGCAACATCTGGTCTTTTATGAATGATAGAATCTACACTTATTTTTTGGTTTAAAACTTCTAAATGTCCCGATAAAAAGTCACTGCTTCTATCGATTTTTCCGCCGTATTCACCCAAAAGCGTCAACAAAGCTTTTTCGGTTTGGTCGATGCTTAATTTCAGTTCAGATGCCTGGGCATGGATGTTATTATTTTGCGCATTAAACTGCTGTACAGCCAATTCCGTAGCTTTTCCAACCGATCTTTGAGCAGAAACAATATCAAGTGCTCTTTCTTGGGTTGTGAGGTTTTTATCGTAAATCGCAGCTTGTTTGTCTAAAGCAATAAGTTTGAAATACAAATCGGCGGCGTCGCTTAAAAGGCGGGTCTGCAATAGTCGCATTCCTGCCTGAGAAGCAAAATATCTTTGCTTTGCTGCTTTCTTACGGTTGCTCAGTTTTCCCCAAATATCAGCTTCCCAAGAAACTTTTCCACCTAGAAAAAGGTTAGGAGTGAGGTCTTCATTAATTCTTTGTTTGTCGCTGATATTTTGTGAAAAATTGGTATCAAAATTACCAACTCCATCCATTGTATATTTTCCATAACGCGTTCCAGAAGCATCTGCAACTAAGTCTAAAGAAGGGAGAAGTGCTAATTTTGCCACTTTTAAATGCGAATTGGCAATTAAAATCCTTTCCTGCATAATTAAATAATCCGGATTTTGAGCGATAGCTTTCTTTAGTAACTGCTCTAATTTTGGATCTTTAAAAAAGGTTTCTGTTTTTAATGGAATAAAAGTCGAAGCATTATTTATACTGTCTTTTCTCTTCGCGTCAAAATTCTCAGGAAGTTTTGCAGCAGTCAATTTATCGCTCACTTTTGGCGCAGAACAAGCCGTTAAAAGTAAAACCCCAGTTATTATAAACGCACTTCTGGTTGTCCTTAAAAACTGCGTATTAGCATTTTTATATTGATTTAATATCTCTTTCATTGTTTAATTTATTTGTTTAATCTGCAGCGTAATTGATTCAACACATAGAAACATAGTTTTTTTAGAAAAGGGATTGAAAGAAACCAGTTTCTAACACATTGCTATGTGACTTAAAAAAAAGTGAAACGCTTTTCTACTATTTCTAAATTCTATGTATCTATGTTTAAAAAAAAATTATGCTTTAGATTTATTCATTGCTTTTTCAAGTTTGGCAAACAAAATGTAAAGTCCTGGAATAATTACCAGACCAAACACAGTTCCAATTAACATACCGCCTGCAGCCGCAGTTCCGATGGAACGGTTACCTACAGCCCCCGCACCAGAAGCAATACACAGCGGAATCAATCCTGAAATAAAAGCAAAAGAAGTCATCAAAATTGGTCTGAAACGAAGTCTAGCACCTTCAATCGCGGCTTCTGTAATATCTCTTCCTATTTTGTTTTGTGCCATTGCAAATTCTACAATTAGAATCGCATTTTTGGCGAGCAGACCAATCAGCATCACGAGTGCTACCTGCGCGTAAATGTTATTGTCTAATCCAACCATCAAAAGGGCAAGATAAGAACCAAAAACTCCCACAGGAAGACTTAATAATACAGGGAACGGAAGTAATAAACTTTCGTATTGTGCGGCCAATAATAAGTATACAAATAGTATACAAAGCGCAAAAATGTAGATGGTTTGGTTTCCTGATAAAATTTCTTCACGCGTCATACCAGACCATTCCAGTTCAAAACGGCTAGGGAGTTTTTCTGCAGCGATTTTTTCTACGGCAGCAATTGCTTCTCCAGAACTGTAGCCTTCTGCAGGTTCTCCGTTAATCATAGCCGACATGTACATATTATATCTTGTAAGTACTTCTGGACCGTAAACTCTTTCTAATTTGATAAAAGTGGAGAACGGCACCATTTCGCCGGCATCATTTTTTAGGTACATATCCAAAATACTTTCAGGATTTTTTCTAAACTGTGGACTTGCCTGTACCATCACTTTATACATTTGAGAAAAACGGATAAAATTGGTCGCATAAAAAGAACCTAACATCGTCTGCAAGGTTGCCATTGCATTGTCTACTGAAATTCCTTTTTTCGCCGCAAGATCGTAATCAATATGAATTAAATACTGCGGAAAAGTGGCGTCAAAACTGGTAAAAGAGTTTTGTATTTCTGGCGAAGCATTTAATTCTTTAATAAAGTTTTTCGTCACTTCATCCGTATTCGTAATGCTTCCGCCGGATTTATCCAATAGTCGAAGTTCGAAACCACTGGTATTACCAAAACCAGGAACGGTTGGCGGTGCAAATATTTCAATTTGTGCATCAGAAATGCCTTTTGTTTTTTCGCTGAGAAGCGCAATAAATTCATTTACAGAAATATCACGATCGCTCCAGTCTTTTAGGTTGATCATTCCCATTCCGTACGAAGCTCCAGCAATTTCAGTCACGATGCTGTATCCTGCAAGCGTAGTTACGTTGTCGACGCCTTGAATTCCTTTGGCCGCTTTAGTTACTTCATCCAATACTTTTTCGGTACGTTCGACAGTTGCACCCTGCGGTGTGGTAACACTTACGTAAACCATTCCCTGATCTTCAGACGGAATAAATCCTGACGGTAAAAATTTACTTGTTCCCCAAGTAAAAAGACAGAAAAGAACCAGTAAACCAACGGTAACCGAAGTTCTGTCGGCAAACTTTACTAATACTTTAATATATTTTGAAGTTACATTATCAAACCAATTGTTGAATCTATGGAAAAAACGATCTAATAATGATTTTTTTTCTTTATTCGGATCATGCGCTTTTAGCATAATCGCACAAAGAGCAGGAGTAAGGGTAAGGGCGTTAATTCCAGAAATGACAATACTAATCGCCATTGTCAAAGAGAACTGCCTGTAGAAAACCCCAACTGGACCGCTCAAAAATGCAACGGGAATAAATACAGCAGCCATAACAATTGTAATTGCAATTACGGCACCTGTAATTTCTTTCATGGCACTTATAGTGGCTTCAAGCGGTGCCATATGTTCTTCGGAAATTTTGACGTGAACGGCCTCGACGACGACAATAGCGTTATCAACTACAATTCCGATGGAAAGTACCAAAGCAAAAAGAGTCAGTAAGTTGATCGAGAATCCCATCATCGACATAAAGGTAAACGAACCAATAAGCGCGACAGGTACTGCCAATACTGGAATTAAAGTAGATCTCCAATCTTGCAGGAAAATGAAAACTACAAAGGCTACTAAAAGAAAGGCTTCAATCAAAGTTCTTAAAACTTCATGAATAGAAGCATCTAGAAAACGGGAAACGTCGTACGCAATATTAAATTCCATTCCCGGAGGAAAGGAAGTTCCTTTTAATTCGGTCATTTTTTCTTTTACGCTCGCAATAACTTCAGAAGCGTTAGAACCCGGACGTTGTTTCAACATAATGGATGCTGATGGTCTTCCGTCGGTTTTAGAAACCATTCCGTAACTCATCGAACCAAATTCTATTACAGAAATATCTTTTAATCTTAATATCGTTCCATCAGAGTTGGCTCTTAAAGGGATTTCTTCATATTGTTTTGGCTCAAAAAATTTCCCGCCATATTTGATTACATATTGTAACTGATTATCAAGCTGTCCAGATCCTTCACCCACTTTACCTGGTGCAGCAGAAATGTTTTGTTTTTGAAGTGAGCTGATTACTTCATTTGCCGAAATATTATAAGAAAGCATCTTTTGCGGATCCAGCCAGACACGCATAGAATATTCTTTTTGCCCCATAATTTCGGCACGTCCTACACCATCAATACGTTTTAATTCCTGCAGGATATTAATATCTGTAAAGTTGAAGATAAACTGCTCATCCTGAGTTTTGTCTGTACTCGTAATGTTCAAGTACATCAGCATACTGTTCACCTCTTTTTCGGTCGTAACACCCGCGCGAATTACCTCTTCGGGAAGTTCGTCCAATATAGTTGTTACACGGTTCTGCACATTTACAGCCGCTAAATCGGGATCGGTTCCAACTTCGAAGAAAACCTGGATTAAGGTTAAACCGTCATTGGAAGTTACGGTCGACATATACGTCATTCCCGGTACACCATTTATAGCTCTCTCGAGCGGAAGGGCGACGGCGTTGGCAGAAACCTCTGCATTTGCTCCTGTATATTTGGCTGTTACGGTTACAGAAGGCGGTACAATATCTGGGAATTGGGTAATGGGAAGCTGGAACAAAGCCAGTAAACCCAAAAGAACTATCATAACCGAGATGATTAATGACAATATTTTTCTTTTGATAAATAACTCTATCATTATATTTTTTTTAGATCAATAATTAAATAACTGTTTTACAAGCCGATAACCTACATTTGTTTGATGTTGATTTTATCGCCGTCTCTTAATGATTGCGTACCTTCCTGTACAATCAGGTCGTCATTTTTTAGACCATCATTTAGGATATAAACATCATCAAGAGTACTTCCAATTGTAACATTGGTCATTTTAACTACTCCATCTTTTTTTACTAGAAATACGTATTGTTTGTCCTGAATTGAAAAAACAGCTTTCTGCGGAATTAAAATTGCATTGGTTTTTGGTTCTGAAATAATCAGTTTACCAGAAGTTCCGTGTTTGATAAATCCCTGCGGATTGTGAAATTTGGCTTTATATTGAATAGAACCCGTTTGTCTGTCGATTTCTCCGTCGGCAGTTCTTAGTTCTCCTTTTTGATCGTAAACCATTCCGTTTGGCAAGACAAGTTTTATATCTCCTTGTGTATTAAGAGTTTTGTCTTCCATCATTTGGAAATATGTATTTTCAGGAATTGAAAAATAAGCGTAAACGTCATCCAGCTGAGAAACGGTAGTCAATAATGAACCATTTTCTACTAAACTTCCTTCTTTAAACGGAATTCTATCTACAGTTCCGTCAAACGGCGCACGGATTGTCGTAAAACTAATCTGCTGGTTGATTGCTTTTCTTTCTGCGGCAGCGTGGGCTAATTTCGCAGAAGCCGCTTCATGTTTTGCTTTTGATAATTCTAATTCTTTGTCGGCAATTACTTTTTTATTGAAAAGAGTTTGTGCTTGTTCTAATTCTACCGTTGCGATTCTTAAATCGGCTTTTGCGCTTTTGAAAACAGCTTCGGCTTTCAGCAGCTGAATTTGAAGTTCGACATCGCTTATTTTAAATAAGATTTGTCCTTTTTTAACTTTTTGTCCTTCGCTTACATAAACTTTGTCTAGTAAACCAGGAATTCTAACGTGGATTTCTACATTGTTTTTAGCATGTACATCGGCAACAAATTTGCTCGAAACTATGGTGTCTTTTAATGTGACTTTGTATACAGGAAGTGTTTTAATGTTTTCGGAATTCTTTTTTGCTTTATCACCGCACGAGACTAAAACGAACAATGATAAAGTGAATAAAAGGAATGGATTTTTATAAATATTCATGATTAGGTTTTAAAAATTAAATAAAAATATACGCTCCCCAATGCAAGAAAAGGGAGTTTGAAATCTATGTAAATATTGAAATTAGAGATGTTTTCGGATTACTTCCTTTTTGGATAGAAGCACCGTTCTTAGAAAAAATGCTTTTATAACAATGATATTTCATACGCCATACAGGCACATGAAAAATCGTTTCAGAAAAATCTAAAATATAAAAACAACCAAATTTGGAGTCCTAGAATAACTGATATAAATGAAGATAAGTATGCCTTTGAACTTGGTATATTGAAACTATACCATATATTAAGCTCTTTTTGTAAAGCTTGAAGTTTATAAGATTACTAAAATAAGGAGCTTTGATTGTACTTTGTTCTAAAGTAGTTGCTCTGGATTTTATTTTCTTTTTGAGTTTATAATGAACTTCTAAATTTTTAGAAGAAGAATAATCTGAAGAATTAAAGAGTGTATCATCTGCGGTAACACTGTCAAGAGTAATGCAGCTGCTAAAATGTACAGGCTGTTGATACGTTTCGGTGCCTCTAAAGAAAGAAAGCAGCGAAAGTAAAACGATATATATGAACTTAATAGGTTTCATTTACAGCACAGCAGGATTATATTTGTTACTTAAAAACAAGGCTTATAGTTGTTGAAAGTGCGCCAAATATAGCAATTTGAAAAGTAAGGATTCTTAAAATTTTTCTAAAAACCATAAGAATTAAAAATTTGATAATAATTGAAGTTGATTTTTAGGGTTTTAAATTTTCGTCGGTATTTATTTTAATAAGTTAGAATTGCTATATTAGTTGACCACTTTAAAACGTATAAAATGTCAAATCAATTCCAAGACGTAATCAGAAAAGCGTATCATGCTTTTAACGAAAGAAATATCGACAACTGCCTATCGACAATGCAGGAAGATGTAAAATGGTCAAAAGCATGGGAAGGCGGTTATATAATTGGACACGAAGAAATTAGGCAATATTGGACAAGACAATGGGCAGAAATTAATCCGAAAGTAGATCCGGTTGGTTTTGTTGAAAGGGAAAATGACAGTTTAGAAGTTTTAGTACAGCAAAATGTAAAAGACCTGCAGGGTAATTTGATTTTTGATGGTCTAGTTAAGCATGTTTATACTTTTGAAGATGGCTTGATTAAGACAATGGATATAGAGTTGGTTCAAGAAGATTAGTTATAAATGCGTTTAATGGGGCAAATAATTTTAATACTCCTAGCAATGATAGTCATTGGTGCTTCAATATATATCATTAGATATAAAGACAAAGGCAAGCCAGAGGCGGGAATTAAAAGAGATAATAATTCGGAATATTTTCGAGATTATATTAATTTGAAGTTGTATTGGACCTCTCTGGGTTTTATTTTTTTGGGTGTTACACTTTTAATTGTAATATTGATAGGGAGCTAGTATTTAGCTAATTTTCTTATTAGAAATCGTAAGATTTAAAATAGGTTCGAATACTAAAGAAAATCTATTATTAAGAATGATTTTTGTCAAAAGAGTATTAAAAGAGGTTTTGAAATTAGATTATGCCACAGTTTTCGATCAGTAATCTGTCTGGATCTGCAAAATCTGCGTGAAAAAAATCATTGAAAAAAGGTTTACACTTTTCAGCATAAACCTTATAAATATTGAAGAAACAATTTCTTAATTCGTTCCAGCAGCAATCTTATCCACCAAAAACAATAACTCACCAGAAACAGGCTTAATCAATTGCATTGGATATAAAGTCGGATTAAATTCTCCAGTCGTAACTTCTTTTAAGGCGTGTGTTTTCTTCTCTCCAAAAGCCACTACAATGATTTTTGCAGCTTTGTTGATTAACGGAGCAGTTAGCGTAATACGATGCATTTTTTGAGGCGCTAAATAATAAGCGTCAACCCATTTGGTTTGTTCTTCTAAAACTGCTTCACCTGGAAAAAGAGAGGCAGTGTGTCCGTCATCTCCCATACCTAATAAAATTAGGTCAAATTTTCCTTCCTCGCCTAAAACCTTTCTGATAGTCTGCTCATATGTTGCAGCATATTCTTCTGGTGTAACGCCGTCTTTGTACATTTCAAAGATGTTTTCCTGCGGAATAGGAACGTGGCTCAATAACGTTGAATAAGACATTTTTGCATTACTCAAATCATCATTAAGCGGAACCCATCTTTCATCACCCCAAAAAATATAAACTTTACTCCAGTCTATTTTGTCTTTGTAAGCGTCAGAAGCTAATAATTTGTAGATTCCTGCAGGAGAAGAACCTCCTGTAAGAACGGCTGTAAACTTGCCTTTTGAAGCAATGGCTTTTTCTGCAGCATCTGCAAAAAGATCAGCTGCAGTAGTATTAATTTCTTCTGTTGTATTATATATCTGTATCATTTAAAACTTCTTCTTCTTTTTTAACGTTTTGTGTGTTCGGAATCCATTTGTGCCCTTGACGTGCCAGTAGTTCGTCAGCTTCTTCTGGTCCCCAGCTTCCTGCTTTGTAATTTGGGAAATTGGTTGGAGCAGTTGTTTTCCATACTTGCTGGATTGTATCAATAGCATCCCAAGCTTCTTCTACCTGATCCCAACGCATAAATAGGGTAGGATCTCCCGCTAAAGCATCGGCCAATAAGGTTTCATAAGCTTCTGGTGACATTGTAGAGCAGGCGAAATAATCAAAAACCATTTCGGCAGGTCTTAAAGCCAGAGATAAACCTGGTTTTTTGGTCATAAACTGCAATTTAATATCCATTGCAGGCTGAATATTGATAATCAGTCGGTTTGGTGTCATGCCTTCTTTTCCATAAGAAAATGAAGAATGCGGTACTGGTTTGAACTGAATAATAATAGAAGATTGTTTTTCTTCCATTCTTTTTCCAGAACGCAAATAAAACGGAATTCCCTGCCATCTCCAGTTGTCCAGATAAATTTTCATTGCCACGTAAGTTTCTGTATTAGAATCTGGTGCAATTCCTTTATCCTGACGATATCCCGGAACTGGTTTTCCGTTGATAGCTCCAGCATCGTACTGACCTCTAACAATATAATGGTCAACTTCTTCTGGTTTAATACGACGAATTGACTTTAATACATCTGCTTTACGATTACGAATATCATCTGCAGCTAATGATGCAGGAGCTTCCATTGCCGTCATACATAAAATTTGAAGCAAGTGATTCTGAATCATATCTTTCAAAGCTCCAACTCCTTCGTAAAATCCGCCTCGTTCTTCAACACCGACTTCTTCTGCTACGGTAATCTGGACAAAATCAATAAAATTACGGCTCCATAAAGGTTCGAACATTGAATTTCCAAAACGGAAAGCCAAGATATTCTGCACGGTTTCTTTCCCTAAATAATGGTCGATTCTATAAATCTGCTCTTCTTTGAAAGTCTGCGAAAGCATTTCATTCAATTCAATTGCAGAAGCTTTATCGTAACCAAAAGGTTTTTCTATAATAATACGATCCTGCTTTGAATTTGCTGCAAGTCCGATTTTTTTGATATTACTAGAAATTGTAGAGATAAAAGAAGGTGTAATCGACAAATAGAACAAACGATTGGCACGTTCGCCAAAAGCAATGTCAAAATTGTTGATTTTCTCGTTTAATCCTATATACGATTCTTCTTTGTCAATATCAAGACTGTGATAAGTAATGTGCGAAAGAAATTTTTCCGTTTCTGGATCAGAAATTCCTTTTTTTCTTGAAAAAGCATTTAGGTTTTCTAAGACATAACTGCGAAAATCTTCATTGGATTTTTCTGCTCTTCCAAGGGCAATAATCTGAAACTTCTCAGACAAACGACCGTCAAGATACAGATTTTGAAAAGCGGGAAAGAGCTTTCTCTTTGCCAAGTCTCCAGTTCCTCCAAAAATAACAATGATTGTTGGATTTTTTAGTTTATTTTTAGTCATTGTGTGTAGTTGTGTTGCTTTAATTTCTTATTCAGACCATTGTGTGTGAAATACACCTTCTTTGTCGATACGCTCGTACGTGTGAGCTCCAAAGAAATCACGCTGTGCCTGAATTAAGTTTGTTGGAAGATTTGCAGATCTGTAAGCATCAAAATAAGCCAATGAATTCATAAGTCCAGCCACAGGCAATCCTTTTTGAACAGCAAACTGAATAACAGCTCTCATTCCGGCTTGGTTATCATTTAATTTAGAAGCAATTCCTGAATCTAAAAGTAAGTTTGGTAAAGCTGCTTTTGCAACATACGCTTTTCTAAAGTCTTCTAAAATATTAGCACGAATAATACAGCCACCTCGCCATATTTTGGCAACAGTTTCTAAGTTTAACCCGTAGTTATATTCTTTAGAAGCGGTATGAAGCTGTGCCAAACCTTGCGCATAAGTTACCACAATAGAAAGGTATAAAGCCGATTTTAAAGCTTCAATTGCTTCGCTTGTACTTACATCAGATGCTTCGCCATTCCAAACTAATTTTTCAGAAGCTTCAATTCTTTCCGGTTTTGTTTTAGACATATCGCGCATAAAAACCGCCGCATCGATAGTCGGAACTGGGACTTGTAAATCCATTGCATTTTGCGAAGTCCATTTTCCTGTTCCTTTCGATTTAGCCCAATCTGAAATTTTGTTGATCAAAAGACTTCCATCTTCATCTTCTTGTTTTAAGATACTTGCTGTAATTTCGATCAAATACGATTTAAGATCATGAGTCTGGTTCCATTCTTCAAAAGTTTTTTGAATAGTGGTATCATCCAAATTATAACCTCTTTTCATCAGGTCATAAATCTCAGAGATCAACTGCATGATTCCGTACTCAATTCCGTTGTGAACCATTTTTACATAGTTTCCAGCAGAACCATTTCCAAGATATTCTACGCAAGGTTCACCATCCACTTTTGCAGCAATTGCTTCAAAGATAGGGCGAAGTCTTTCATAAGCTTTTTGATCTCCTCCAGGCATCATAGCAGGACCGAATCTCGCGCCTTTTTCTCCGCCTGAAATTCCCATTCCGAAGAAGTGAATACCTTTTTCAGATAATTCTAAAAATCTTCTGTCTGTATCGGTAAAATAAGTGTTTCCACCATCAATTATAATATCTCCTTTATCTAAGTGCGGCAGTAAGCTTGCAATGGCGCTGTCTACTGGTTTTCCAGCTGGAACCAATAGCATAATCGCTCTTGGCTGCTGAATAAGTTCTACAAAATGTTTAACATCTGTCGTAGCTTCAATAGTATGGTCGGCATCGGCTTCTTGTTGAAGAGAATTGACTTTTTCGGTATCTAAGTCTAAACCTGCAGCCGCAAAGTTGTGGCTGGCAATATTTAAAAGTAAGTTACGGCCCATTACGCCAAGACCTACAATTCCAAAATCAAATTTGTTCATAGTTTTCAATTAACTAAATTATTAGAAGGATGTTTTTCGCATAAAAAGTACGAGAAAGTATGGTAATTCTTTTTCATTCAATGTTTTGCAGAAAAACAAAGTTTGTTTTAATCTTACATTTCAAAATGTAGTGCGCTAAGTTAGAGAAAAATGCTGAAAAATAAGGAGTAAAATAGTTCAGTTTTAGTCTTTATTGTGATACTTTTTATGTGTGAAAATTACGCTTATTTTGATTTTGAAAAAGTATTTAAAATTTATTTTTATGTTTGGTATAAGTTTTTAAACACATAGGTACATAGTTTTTGGAAACCTTTAAAAGGCGTTTCACTTATTTAAACAAACATAGAATTACAACACGTCAACTTTGTCAAAGTTCAAAACTTTGACAAAGTTGACGTGTTGTATGCATAAAGTTAAGAAACGAGTTTATTTTTATAAACTTTTGAAATCAAAAAAACTATGTTTATATGTGTTTAAGTATTTTACGGATAAATCATAAGAAACATAAACGCAAACAAATTCACTAAAAGCACAACTCCATAAACAATATTTGATTTTCCTTTGCTTAAAGACAGCATTACCGTAAAAACCGATAAAGCTAAAAGTACAATAGATTTAATATCAAGTCCTAAAACAATTGGCATGTTCATGGCGATGCAAACTGCTGCGACACTCGGAATCGTTAATCCGATACTTGCGAGCGCAGAACCTAATGCCAGATTTAAACTCGTCTGAAGTCTGTTTTTTCTCGCTGCGATTATGGCTGCGATTGCTTCGGGTAACAAAATAATTATCGCAATGATAACTCCAACTAAAGATTTCGGAAGGCTGTAACCAATAATGATAGTTTCGATAGTAGGAGATAGGGTTTTTGCTAATAAAACGACGATTCCTAAACTAACCAAAAGAAAAACCATGCTCGTGTAAAATGTTTTATTATTGATTTCAATTGGGTGCGTTTTAGATTCATCGTCACCTCCGTTCGTTAGGAAATACTGTCGATAGCCTTTGGTTTGTGCGAACAAAAAAGAGCCGTAAATAACCAGACATGCAATAGACGCAAAAATAAGCTGTGGTGTGGAGTAGTACGAACCGTGAACGCTTTCTGTAAAAGTGGGAAATACTAACGTAAAGACAATTATAGAAATCAGAGAAACTAGACCAATAGTTACAGACGAAGTGGAAAAATTCTGCTCGTAATGTTTGATGCTTCCGATAAGAAGGCAAAGACCGATTATCCCATTTAGAATAAGCATTGTCGCGGCATAAACCGTATCTCTTGCCAAAGAAGCAGCTTCTGAACCTTCGGAAAGCATTAATGATATAATTATAGAAACTTCGATAACAGTAATGGAAATAGCGAGAATTATTGTTCCGTAAGGTTCTCCAACACGCTCTGCAATAATTTCAGAGTGATGTACGGCCGACATTACGCTTAGAATAAGAAGTATACTGGCAGCAATCTGAAAAATACTGCTGTTGTCTACGAGCCCGCTAAAAAAAAGAGCCCATGAAAGAAGGGGTATTATGATGGTCCATTGTAATAATTGTTTCATCGTTTTGGTAGTTTTTTTAAGATTTCTAGCAATATTCGCCGATAGGGCCAACAGAACCGGCTTTATTCTTTTATGTAAGATAGGGCTTTTACGTCTAAAATTATACAAAAAACTACATTTTTAAGCTCTTTTTAAGTTTAATAATGTGTTATCTGATTGAAAAAAGATCACTTTAAAGTCATAACAACTAAAGTCTTTTTATGATTTTCTGATGATTTCTTGTCGATGCGATTTTCCCCATTTGATCATTTCTTCGATAACTGGACCAAATGATTTGCAATAGGGAGTTGATTCGTATTTGACCTGAATTTCAGCATCGCGGTCTTCGGTTCTTTTAATCAGCATGTTGAGTTCCATTTCTTTGAGTTCTCTCGAAAGCATGCGTGTAGTAATGCCCGGAATACTGCGCTCGATTTCTCTAAAACGATTATTTCCGTTGCAGATGGAATTGATAATGGGCAGTCTCCATTTCCCGCCCAAAACATGTAATGTGTCCTGAAGTGCCTGCACTTCTTCTTTCTGATTTCTTTCCATACTAATTTCCATTAAATTAAGATATCTAATTGGTTACAAAGTTATACCAATTACGGTTTGTATCTGCAAACGATCCTAAAATAATGGTAAAAAGAAAGATTTAATTTGAATTGAAAACTAAGCTTCAATAATGCTCAAGATGGTTTTCGGAATTTCAGCGAAAGCTTCAAAAGAGTAGGGTTTAATCAAATAAGCTTTTACGCCCATATGATCACATTTTTCTTTGTATGAAGGATTTATGCTTGTCGAATACACAAAACACGGAATGTTTTTTAATTCATTAGTGTTGAGAATTTCCTGCAAAGCCTCAATTCCGTCAATAAGAGGCATATTAATATCGGTAAGAATAACGTCGGGATTTTCGTTTTCAGTATTTTTTAAATAATTCAGCAGTTCTTCGCCATTAGCGACAAGGCTTACTTTGCTGAAATTTGGGTTTTTTGTAAAAGTTTCCGTGATAACATCAGCATCATCAATGTCATCTTCGGCAATTATGATATGTAAATTATTTTTTTGTGGCATTTTTATAAAATGGGGAAGAAAAGATTAAATGTTGTTCCTTCGTTTAATGTACTTTCGACAGTAATATTTCCAGAGTGGTTTTCCATAATCTTTTTACAGATGGCAAGACCGATACCGTTTCCTGAATATTCATTTCGGGCATGCAGACGCTGAAAAATGATAAAAATTTTCAGCAGGTGGCTTTCTTCCATTCCAATGCCGTTATCTTTTATCTGAACTTTTACAAATTTACTACTTTGATTTGGTATTTCAGTATTTAAATTTTCGTCCTCATAAATTTCGATAACAGGAGGGGTATTCGTTTTACTATATTTAATGGCATTTGCGATCAGATTGGAGAAAAGCTGTCTCATTTGAACTCTTGAAGCTTTAATTACAGGTAATTTTCCAATTTTAATACTGGCATTTTTATCAGAAATTATAATTTCAAAATCCTCAATTACTTCAGAAATTATGGTTTCCAATTTAATTTCTGTACGTTCTTCCTGCGCAGTATGGGAGGAATACGAAACTAAATCGTCTACCAGCGAATTTAATCTCAGGGCAGACAGCTTCATTACGTTTATCGCTTTCGTATCTGCTTCCTTAAAATAACTTCCGTCAATTCTGCCCGTATTCATCACAATTTTGCGAAGAGGTTCTTTCAGGTCATGGGAAATTACGTGAATAAATTCCTCGAGATTACGATTTGTTTTATTCAATTCGTGTATTTTTTCTTCGAGCTCTTTTTGGTGCCGAATTAAAGCTTCTTCATGTTTCTTCTTTTCGGTTAAATCGGTAATCACGATTCCAATAGCTTCTACGGCGGGCTCAAGATCTGTTAGAGCAATATAAGCTGGGAAAGTTTTATCGGTACTATCCGATTTTAAAAGAATCTCATGGGTTGTAATTCCATATCGGAGTGCTTCAATTAACTGCGAAAACTGTCCTGGATTATCAAAATATTCACTTAGATAATTGCCAATTATGCTTTCTGACGGCATTCCGACCAATTTAGAAAAATACTCATTACAGTAGAGTATAAGTCCGTTTCTTGAAATACTCAGCGCACCTTGGCCAAATTTTTCAATAAGAAGACGATAGGTGTAATCTGCAGTTTCGAGAGAATAAAGTTCAGGAACTCCATTGCTGCTTACTACCAGCGCATCGACATCTCCCTGTTTTATAGCATTAATAATGCTTGTTGACTCATAAAGTTCTTCCTTTAGCGACTCAATTTCTGCTAATAATGCATTTATATTTTTTTTGTTGTCTTCCAAATTATTCGCTTATATTAAGTATATATAATACTTTTTCTTTATCTGATAAATCCCCTAAAATAATTCTTTTAGGTTCCGGGTGTGTTTTTATCAATGTAGGAATAGCTACAATTTGATGTATCACGGCTTGCTCTTTATCGCGGCTGATATCTATTATTTCTAATTCATAATTATCTTTGAGATAAGTATCGCATATTTTGCGCAAATTTTCTATTGCATGTCCTGATTTAACAGACATACCTGAAACAAAAAGTATGAATTTATGTTTGGTTGTACTAGTGCCATCAGATGAATCTTCCATGATTAAGCAGTTATAGGTTTGATATTAAGTCCTACAAGCACTCTTTCCTCATTAGAAAGATCTCCAATAATTTTGCGTATCGGCTCAGGAAACTTTCTCACCAAAGTAGGTACAGCCAAAATTTGGTCGCCTTCTGCCAATTGCGGATTCTTCAGCAAATCGATAATCTCGATGCTGTACTTTCCTTTAAGATATTCTTCGGCGTACTTTTTTATATTTTCAAGTGCCTTAATCGATTTTGGCGTTTGCCCTGCTATATAAAGCAGTAATTGCCATTCGGCTACTTCTTTTTTCATTTTATTTGTTTTTTTTAGAAGATAATTTAGCCTGCAATTCTTCTGTTGCTTTCAGAATGCTTAATTCTTCTTCTGCCGATTCAAATTCGTTTCTTAAAGCTTCAATATTAGCTTCCAGGACTTTGCGTTTACGTTCAATTTCCCTGTCTTTTCTGCTAATTTCGTTTTGAAGTTTAATATCTGAAATAGTTTTCTTAAACTGATGTGACTGTCTCGCAGCACCTGTCAGGATTCCCTGTGGACCTAATTCAACATCCAATAATTCTATTCCGTTACTGGTTATAACAAATTCCCTAACCTGATTAGAATGCCCCATTCCTCTGGCCTTGATAATGAAAATACCACGGTTTCTTTCTCCTACACCTTCCATATCACGAACCGTAATCCAAGTATCTACCAAAGACGAAACAGATTCTTCAGCCAGATCAGGTCTGAAATTATCCGTCTGTTTGTTTAAAGACGTAAATAAAGCCGTTATATTATTTGCTTTAAGCATATCAATAAGCCTTACGAGCATTGATCTCACTTCCTGTTCACTGCCGACGGTGATTAAATTACTGATCGGATCAATAATAATAGTCGTTGGCTGAAAATCTTTGATCAATTTTCGAAGCGTAAGCAAATGCAATTCAAGACCATTTAATGATGGACGTGAAGAATGAATTTGCAAAATACCCTTCTTGATATGTTTTTCCAGATCAATCCCAATTGATTTCATATTACGAACCAATTGTTGCGGCGATTCCTCGAACGCAAAGTAAATGGTTTTTTCGTTCTTTTGGCACTGTTCATTGGCAAAATAACAGCCAACTGTAGTTTTCGCCGTTCCAGCTGTTCCAGATACTAGTATGTTGCTGCCGCGATAGAATCCGCCTCCATTAAACATTTGGTCTAATCCAGGAACGCCTGTCGGAATAACGTCTGATGATACTTCATTGTCCAATTTCAAAGATGTAATAGGAAGAACCGAAATTCCATCCTCGTCAATTAAAAACGGGTATTCGTTTGTTCCATGCGTTGAACCTCTGTATTTTACAATTCGAAGTCTTCTGGTCGAAACCTGCTCAATTACACGATGATCGAGAACAATTACGCAGTCAGAAACATATTCTTCCAAACCTTGGCGGGTTAAAGTTGCCTCGCCGCGTTCTCCCGTAATAATTGCTGTTACGCCTTTGGTTTTCAGCCAATGGAATAATCTACGCAATTCAGCCCTAAGAATCGCCTGATTGTCTAGACCTGCAAATAAAGATTCGATTGTATCCAAGACAACACGGGTTGCTTTTATAGAATCGATGGCATGACCCAAACGAATAAAAAGTCCGTCCAGATCGTATTCGCCTGCTTCTTCAATTTCCGATCTTTCGACACGGACATGATCTACTACAAGTTTCTTATCTTTTTTAAGCTGTTCTAGGTCAAAGCCAAGTGATTTAACGTTTAAAGTAAGGTCATCCGAAGGTTCTTCAAAAGACATGAAGACTCCAGGTTCATTGTAATCTGTAATACCTTTAATAAGGAATTGCATAGACAACAATGTTTTTCCGCATCCGGCACCACCGCAGATTAAAGTTGGACGTCCTTTAGGAAAGCCGCCATCTGTAATCTCGTCTAGTCCGTCAACTCCAGTAGGAGTTTTTGGAAATGTAAAACTATGTGATTTTGTTTTTTCTTGCACGATAATATAATTCTGTGTTATCTCAAATATACGTTTTCCTGCAAGATTTTCAATTAATTCTTGTTAAGTTTTAACAGCTGTTTAATGAAGTTTTAGAAAGAAATTAAGATTAATGAATGAATTATCTAAATAAATCGGATTTTTTTAACCTAAAATCCGCAATATAGTTAGCAGATATTTAACACTAATTCTTCCCTTTTGAATAAAATTGATTTTCCGCCGATGTTTTATTGTTAAAATCCATATCTGGTATACTCCATGATACTGGTTACAAAGTTATACCAATTTGAATTTACCTTTGCTTTATAAATTTTAAAGTATTTACATATGAACAATTTAGAGAATAAAGTTGTAATAATAACAGGAGGAAACAGCGGAATAGGTTATGCCACAGCCAAACAATTAAAAGAGCAGGGCGCACACGTAATTATTACAGGAAGAAGAAAAGAAGCGATAGAAAAAGCAGCCGCAGAATTAGACGTTACGGCCATTACAGCGGATCAATCGAATATTTCGGATATCGAAAATCTGGTCACTCAAGTAAAATCCAATTTTGGTTCGGTTGACATTTTGTTTATCAATGCCGGAATTGCAGGTTTAGGAACAATTGAACAAACTACAGAAGAACTATTTGATAGTATTATGAATGTCAATCTTAAAGGAGCTTTTTTTACTTTAAGCAAATTTATCCCGATTCTAAAAGATGGTGCTTCTGTAATATTTCTTTCTTCGAACACCGCTAGTATGGCTGGACCGGGATCTTCTGTTTATTCGGCGAGTAAAACTGCTTTGAATTCGGTAATGAAATCGGCGGCATTAGAATTAGCGCCAAGAAAAATCAGAGTAAATTCAGTAAGCCCAGGACCTACCGAAACCGAAGTCATGAAAAAAGTAGGCCTAGATGAAGCAACCATAAAAGGTATTATGGATGTCGTAGTTGAAAAAGTCCCGCTCAAACAAATGGGAAGGGCAGAAGATGTCGCTAAAATGGTTGCTTATTTGAGTAGTGAAGCAGCGGTTTTTGTTACTGGGGCAGATTTTATTATGGATGGTGGGATGAGTTTGGGGTGAATTATTTAGTTTTTAATGAATGGGAAAGAGCTTGCGGATTGCAGGCTTTTTTATTAGTAAAATAAAGCAAACCCCACACCAACACCAGAAAAAACAACCCTCCGCTCAAAATGTACGCTTATACATTTGAAACCCCGGTCGTGCGGATTTGCAATCCATGCCCATAACGTAGATCAAATAAATCTAAAATGACAACTCCCAATCCGTTTCTAAACCTGCTTAGTTTCTGGCTGAACTAAAATAATAATCTTCTGGAAGTATCAAATATGTTATCTGGTATACGCCTGATCTGTTGTGATCGTTTTATACTTTGTTGACATTATTTTTCTTTCTATAACTTTTATTATGGCTTATTGTAGTGCGCACGGATTGCAAATCCGCACGATCGGGTTCAAAATTCGCTCTACCGTTTTTAACAATTCTTGAAAGTGTCTGTCTTATATTATTTTTAGACTTATTGTTTTAAAATATTTCCGTTATTGTTAATAACATAGTTTTGTAATATAGAAGAATTTGAAGTTTGAGTTTTAACAACTAAATTATAATCTCTATCGATTGAAAAAGAAGTTGTTTCTTTGTTTTCTTCATCATCAGGTTCGTACCATTCTCCCTCTACATACAGATTACCAACAACCTTATTGCTTTTTATTGTAAGTAAATAATATCTATAATCAAAATCTCCACAGTCTTGAGGTACTAAAATAATATTAACCTCTTCTTTATTTGGTAATGAAATATACCTAAGTTTATCAGAATTACAATTATATTTTTCAATCCCATTTATAGAAGTACAATCTAGCAGGTTATATTTTAAAGCTTTCGTATTTATAGATATATAAGGCAATTTCATTTTACTTTCTTCAAAACAAATTTTGGAAGATTTTATTTCTAAATTTTTATCTTTAATTAAATCAATGCTAAATTTTTTAAAAGATTCTTGTGCATCCGTTAAGAGATTTTCTAAAATATTTTCATTTTTTCCTTCTAATTGTATTTTTGTAATATTATTTAATTTATCATATTTAAAATTATAAACTTCATAATATGTATCTGATAATTTTTCATCCAAGTACATATTTACTTTAAACTTAACTTTTATTGTAGAAGCTTCTGGGGAGATATCTTCTGCTGTATATGTCATCGCACATCCTGAACCACAATTTATAACGAAAGAGTTATTTGTTTCTTTTGTTGATTTATTTTTAGTAAGCGAAATTTCTGACTCATTAATTTTAGACGTATCTTTTAAATTATTAGAATCATCTTTCGAAATATTTTTGTTACATCCTATAGCAAATGCAAATAAAATACTGAATGTTAAAATTTTATCTATTTTCATTTTTTGAATTTATTAAGGTAGTTTTAATTTGTTCAGGAGTTATGTGTGCTTTATTTAATCCATCTCCTGCATAATACGATTCTCCACCTTCAGCATATCTGATAGTTTTTGTAATTTTATTATCATTTTTGACTAGTTTGTCGCTTATACGTTTACCTTTTTGCACTCCAATACTTGCCCATTCCATAGCAGATGCATACATTGCATCTTCTACACTACCATCATTCTCTAGATATGCAATAATATTTGGTCTTTTTACTGTAATTAAATATTCATCAAATATTTTATCTTGCATTTCATCATCTAATTTTTGATCTATATCAAGTGTTAATTTGTCAACTGCATCATTTAATGTATTTGGTATTAATTGATAACGTCCTACTGCAAATAAATCCCTATCTTTTTGTTTTTTCTGAACCTCTTCAATTGTCAGCTCAACAACTTTTACATTATTAATTAATTGATATCCTCCTTTTGTTTTATTACAAATATTATAATTATCTGACGATTCTTTCATTGCTATCAAATTTCCAAATTCACTATGAGCCCATTTATATTTTTTACTCTTAAAAGTATTTTTTTCATTCATTATAACAGAATATTCTGCTAAACAGTTACAAGTTTTAACAAAACCTAATTCTGTTGCTAAAGCCACTATACTTTTTCCATTTAAATCATTGACATTTTTAACAAAAAGATCATCCGACAAGTAAACTGAATCAAACTCTCTTACATCATAGTGAACCCATGTTACCGCACCGATGGCGCTAGATTCCAAATTAAAAATATTTCTTGTTTTCCAATCCCATTTTGCATCTAAATATTTATTAAAGATATCTTTTCTAATAATTTCCATATCAGTGGTCTTTTTCGTTCTGCCATTTTTATTATTAAAGTGTAAATCTAAAGCTTTACCCATGTGATTAGTGGTTGCTTTTTTTAAGTATTCTGGATGAAATCTACATCTGTATCCTGAATTAATTTTATTAAAACTATATCGACCGTCTTTTGTTAAATAAAACTTTACACTTCTAAGGGAAGAAAGTAATGATCGGTGAATTCCAGGATATTCATATTTATGAAAAGCTTCGATATTTTTGTCCGAGTATTTACCTTTATTACTTGCGTCTCCAAAACCTGTGCATTTTCCGCACTTGCACTTTGCTTCTGTAAAATCAATCGGAAATTTATTTTGAAAATCATCAATAGCTCTTAACACATTACCACAAACTTTACCAGTTTCTGAAACCTTCATATAATCTCGCTGAAACTGCTTAATCATCTTCTCCGTACGATCTGTAAATTCATTAGTAGGCACATTTCCTCCAAATCCAGCTAATCGAATATTTATTTCTCTGATTAATTCGCTTTTATCTCCTTTTTTTATGCAATATTTTTCACCGCAATTTTTTCCATTATTTTTAGCCCCCTCACAAATTTTCGCAACTTTATTAGTTTGTTCTACAGGATCCGGTTTAAAAACTTTTGCATCTACATCTACTACTTCACTCTTTGTATGATCTTTGGTTTGAAGTATTTCAACATCGGCAAACAATTCCTGTTCTGCTCCTTCTCCCCAATAACCTCCACCTTTACTTCTTGGAATTTGATTAAGAGGAACAACTACAGAATATATATTTGATTTAATAATAAATTTTTCATCAAATAATAAATCATCAGAAATCCCATCTTCATCATACAACTTAAGACGTATTTCTTTATCTATCAAACCATTAGAGTCTATCCAAACTTTGATTTGTTTATCTTTAAAAACTCCACTTATTGCATGTCCTGCTGTATCTGTAAAATGAACATTGGTAATTTCTGCTTTAGTTTTTGAAGTAGAAGAAGAACCAGAAGGTAGAGTCTTAGTTTTTGACTGTACTGGCTCCGTCGAGGAAGTTTTAGGTTTAGCCGGCGCTGACTTTTGTATCGAAACTTTACTTTTATAAGTTGCTACAGGCGCATCAAGATCATTTATGTTTACATTATTACTTGCAATTTTATCTTTATTAAAATCTGTCGTAACATAGTATTCATGAATAGCCCCCTCATCTTTACTCTTATTTGTAATTTTGGCAAAACTTGGTCTTAGCAAAAATTCAACATCCGCTTTACCATTTTTAACAATTCCTGAAAGTGTCTGTATTATATTTTTTTCATTTGCTTTATTGTGTCCCGCACCAATAGCGTCATCTTCCCATAGCGTTACAAATATTTTCTGCTTTTCCATGTGGAGACAGTGAACCCTTGCTTTAAGAGTCTGTCCGTAGGAAAGCGTTTTCACTGGTTTTTGTCCATTTTTATCAAGCAGTTCAATACTTTCAATTTTTGGTTTTTCGGCTGGGTGAGGTGTAATACTGAGGCGGGTTACATCATCACCTCGGCGTGCCAAAATACGGATTCCATCTCTGGTTAAACTTTTTTGTAAAAATGTGTAAGAAACTTTTTTTCCTGTTTTATCATTTTCTTTTGTCTTACGCCATCTTCCGTGTTCAAGTACATAAACTTCCCATTTTATAGGCTGTTCAAAACTGTTATTAAAGATCGTCTGTTGCGAAGAAAAAATATCTTGCTGGAAACTATTTATTGTATAAAATTCTTCTTTGCCTACTAGAGGATTCGAATTTCCAATTATTTTAAAATCTGACATTATATTCTTTAAATGTAAATAAAAACTTATAAAAAACGAATATATGAAATTTTTAAAAATGAAATAAAAAACTTATAAAAAAACTAACGGTTTACTATGTTTTATAAAGAAAAAAACAAAAAACCACCCAAACCAACACCGCAAAACAAACCCTTCAACCCCAATAATATACGCTTCTAACATTTGAAACCCATATTTTCAGAAACGAAAATTTACGGTTGGGTACTAAAAAATGATTCTTCGGTGAGTAAAAAAAATAGTGAAGCGTTTAATTGGGCAATTTTGTATAACAAATACTTTAATCCAATTTTATGATTCCACCACTTACTATAATAGCTGCGACTAACTTTTCTGCTATAGCAAACAACGCAGTTAACTACGCCGCAGGACTTGCAAAAGTTACTGGGGCAAAATTAGTTTTATTTAATTCGTTTTCCTTGAGCGTTCACAGCGCTAACTCTCACATAACTGCAGACGCCATGCAGAAACAAATTGAAAAAGCAGCTTCGAGACTTGAAAATTTAGGGAAAGAACTTGCTGACCTTTTTAAAATCGAGGTAAATTCCATCTGTAATTTCTCTTTTTTAGAAGACGAACTTCCGTCTATAATTTCTCAAACTGATGCCAGTTTAGTAGTAATGGGAATGGCAGAACGCTCTTTTGAACAGGAATTACTGGGAAATACAACAACAACAGTCATTAAGAATTTGAATATTCCGGTTTTAGCAGTTCCAGAAAAAGCCCGCTTCGAAAATGTACAAAAGGTACTTTATGCGTGCGATGCACTAGGTTTTTCGGCTATTAAAAAATTCAGCTGGATGAAAAGAGTAATCGGAAATCTTGGCGCTGAAATTGAATTTTTCAGTGTCGATGAGAAATTAGATGCACTTAAAGAAGAACAGAATAAAATTTTATTAAACTCAACAATCGAAAAAGAGTTTGAAGAAGTGAAATATCTCTATAAAACAGTACGCTCAAATGCTGTGATTAATGAGATAAAGAAAGAAATTAAAAGTTACGAAGCTGATATTTTAGTTATGGTACCCCAAAAATATGGTTTTTGGGATTCTCTGGTTCATAAAAGTAAAACCAGAATAATGGCAGCAGGATTAGACATCCCATTATTATCGTTTCCGAATTATTAGTGTTATTTTTGTACCCGTTAAAAATTCCAAACAAATGAATGCAGTTATAACAGCTATAGGTGGTTTTGTACCATCATCAATCCTAACCAATAAAAAAATTTCAGAAACCGTTGATACATCCGAAGAATGGATCGAAAAACGTACTGGAATAAAAGAACGTAGAATTGCAGATTGTAATACGGCAACCTCAGACCTTGCCAGTGCTGCAATTGAAAACCTTTTCGAAAATTATAATGTAGACCGTCTGGAGGTTGAAGCTTTGCTTGTAGCAACGGCAACTCCTGATCATATTCTGGCACCAACTGCTAGTATTGTGTGCGAAAAAAGCGGTCTGGCAAATGCTTTCGGATTTGACATGAATGCGGCCTGCAGCGGTTTTTTATATGCGCTGGAAATGGGAGCAAATATGATCGAAAGCGGACGTTATTCTAAAATAATTGTCGTTGGAGCAGATAAAATGAGCTCGATCGTTGATTATGAAGACAGAAATACGTGTATTCTTTTTGGTGATGGAGCAGGAGCAGTTTTATTAGAAAAAACAGAATCGGATAACGGATTAATGAAAACTATTTTGAAGACTGACGGAAGCGGAACCTCTTCATTGTTAGTCCCTTCAGGAGGATCAAGAAATCCAACTTCTATGCAGAGCCTTTTGCACAGAACTAATTATTTGAAGCAGGAAGGTGCTTTTGTATTTAAGAAAGCTGTTGCTTCTATGAGT
This sequence comes from Flavobacterium fluviale, assembly GCF_003312915.1. NCBI lineage: Bacteria > Pseudomonadati > Bacteroidota > Flavobacteriia > Flavobacteriales > Flavobacteriaceae > Flavobacterium > Flavobacterium fluviale. Next base: position 3,110,365 of record NZ_CP030261.1, read on the forward strand.
CAGGTTTCACAAGATGCTTTGGCTAAAAATGAATTACACGCAGCACAAATTGATTGGGTAATTCCGCATCAAGCGAACTTAAGAATTATAAACGCAGTAAGCGAAAGCCTGAATATCGATTCTGAAAAGGTAAAAGTCAATATTGATCGTTACGGAAACACAACATCGGCAACTGTTCCGTTGTGTTTATGGGACTTTAAAGAAGACTTTAAACTAGGTCAGAATTTATTGATTACTACTTTTGGCGCGGGATTTTCGTGGGGAGCAACTTGTTTAAAATGGGGTGTTATGCGCGAAAAGAAAGCAGTTGAAACGATCAAAACTGATACTGTAAATGAGAATGTTTTAGTGGCGCACTAAAGCCATTTAGAGCATTTCTGTTTGAAAAGTTATTATTTAATGGGAAGACAAAAACAAAATAAAAAATCAGGAAAGAATTTTTTCTATAAATACTACAGAATTATAGTAATTCCAGCTGTTTTTTTAGTGTATTTGTCTTCCTATTACTTTTTAAATCCATACAGAAATTTTGAAGATCAAGGTCTGCTAAATTTAGATCAGACTTTTGATATCTTCGTTATTCTGCTGTATTGTACCATACTTACGGAGCTTACGCTTTTTGTAGGCAGAAGATTAAATTATTACATACGCTGGGACCAAAATCCGGCTTTTAGGGCGATCGCGCAGTTTATATGCTTAATCGCCGGGAATATTCTTTTAAACTATTTTTTCTTCTGTTTATGGGATTATCTCTATCCGCGAATAGATTTTGAAGAAAACGAATTGGTAATTATTTGGCAGTCTAAAATTATGGCCGCTATTATTTCCCTATTTATAAGCGCCATTCATACCGGAACATTTTTGCTGAACAGATGGCGTTTGAATTCTGAAGAAACAGCCGAATTAAAAATCAAAGCATCAGAATTGCAGGAAGCGGTTACGAGATCTGAATTAGAATCTTTAAAACTGCAGTTAGATCCGCATTTTATTTTCAATAATTTCAGTACGCTGACAGAATTAATTTATGAAAATCAAGACGAAGCGGCTTCTTTTTTGGAAAATATCACAAGAGTGTATCGTTACATGATTTCTAATTTGAATAAAGATACCATTAGTGTACAAGAAGAAATAGCATTTTTAAACGCTTATTTTTATCTTTTAAAGAAAAGGCTTGGCGAAAAAATCGATTTAAAAATTCAGGTAGACCAGTCTTGTATGGGACTTCATTTACCGCCTTTGACTTTACAGTTACTGGTTGAAAATGCTGTAAAACACAATATGGCGACTTTATCTTGTCCGCTTAAAATTTTGGTCTATTCGGATCTGAAAAATATTATTGTTCAAAATAACTTACAGCGAACTGCTGGAAAAAGTCTGGCTTCTACCAAAATTGGGAATAAAAACATAGAATTTCGGTACAAAATATTATTTGACCAAATGCCGGATTTTTGCGAATCTAACGGAAATTATTATGCGCGTCTGCCATTAATTTAGAAGAAGGAATACGAATATGAAGATTTTAATTGTAGAAGATGAAAGTATAAACGCCAGCCGCTTAAAAAGACTGCTCGAAGAACTGGAACCCAATTGTGAAATTCTAGGGATTATCGATACAGTTGTTGATACGGTGGCGTGGCTCAGCTCAAATCCTGCTCCAGATATTATCACAATGGATATTCGATTGGCAGACGGACTTAGCTTTTCTATTTTTGAAGAAATCAACATAACTTGTCCAGTCATTTTTACAACTGCTTATGATGAATATGCCATTCGCGCTTTTAAAGTCAACAGCATCGATTATTTGATGAAACCAATTGAGAAAAGCGAACTGGAATATGCCTTAACCCAATTCAAATCTTTAGCCCGAAAAGAAATTGGTGTTCCAAATATTGCCGGAATCATAAAAGAGCTGATTCACAAACCCAAATACAGATTGCGCTTTTTGGTTACTTATCGCGACGGCTATAAAAGCGTAGATGTTTCGGATATTGATTTTGTGTATTCTGAGTTTAAAACGAGTAATTTGTTTTTAAAATCGGGTGTAGTGATTGCTATTCCGCAGACCATGGAAGAATTGGAACATGAATTAGATCCAAATATCTTTTTTAGGGCTAACAGAAAGGTTTTTATTCGTGCCGAAAGTATTTATTCTATTGCAAATTATTTCAATTCAAAACTTAAAATTCAACTGAAATTAGATCCTGAACGCGAAGTAATTATCAGCAGGGAAAAAACACCTTTTTTTAAGCAGTGGATGGATCGATGAGTTTTTTTTTTAAGGTTCAAAGGGGCAGAGGGGCAGAGGTTCAAAGGCTTTTTGAAAGTCTTTAATTTGGATGTCTTAATTATATATTTTTTTTAAAATAGATTTGTTTGGAATTGGTTTCATTTGGGATGGTTTCCTCAAAATCAAATTTTTCGTAGCCGTTCGATTCTAAAGTTTCTTTTAGAATACTATCAAATTCAAATAGTTTGATCCAGATTAAATCGTTTTTTCTTTGTTTGGCAATCACTTCTGCGCGATCGATGAGTACTAGAATTTCCTCTGCACTAGAATAAATTATGTATTCCACACAAATTGGTTTTTCTGCTTCGATATTTTCATTAAAAATCCCTGAGGAATTTAATTGTATGAAAGACGATGGATTTTCATTTTCATAAACCATCAAAACTTCAATATTAAAATCATTTTGAACTTTAAAAAGTTCTGAAATGGAAAGGTTTTTAGCAGCGTATTTTTCGCCTTCTTCAGATGATGTAAATAAATCGGCATAAAATTTTTGAGCCTGGCTTTCCATCCAAGAGGCCGTTTCCATTATTATAACTACAAATTGCGCTTTTTTTGTCATGATTTCTTTTATTTATAAATCTGAATTATTATTCAGCAAAAGTGCTGTAATTTTTTTTATAAATAAAGGTCTAAAAGTCTGAAATGTTGGTCAGAAAGTCGGTTGTGTTTAATTGTTTATTCGGTACTCTAATGGAGAAATTCCAGTTTGAGTTTTAAAAAATTTTCCAAAAACAGATTGATTGGAAAAGTTCAAAGTATCGCTTATCTGGTTGATCGTTAATGATTTGTTGTGAAGTAAAACTTTAGCTTCTAAAATTACCATAGTATCAATCCATTCGCGTGTGGTTTTGCCGCTGTTGTTTTTAATAACTTCAGAAAGGTATTTTCGGGTCACATTCAAATGATCTGCATAATATGCCGGCGATCGATGTTTTATAAAATCTTTCTCTACAATCTCTTTAAACTTTTCGAACAAAGGATTTTGGATTTCTTTATTTGAAAAAGCATTTTTTATGGCGTCCAGCTCAAAAATTAAAATGTACAAATAACTTCTCAAAATAGAAGATTGATGAAAATGTTCTATGCTGATGATTTCTTCAATTAAATTGAAAAGTTTTTCGAATTTTGGTTTTGTCTTTTTCTCCAAAGAAAATACGTGCATATCGCTGTTTTCGAAAAAATCAAATTGAGAAAGAAAAAAGATATTACTCTGGCTTTTGAGAAAAAACTCAGGTTTAAAAAAGATAATATCCATCAAAATCTCTTCGCTGTTTTTGGTAAAACTTCTAATGACATTAGGGCCAATCGCAAGTATTGCAGGAGCTTCAATAACGATTTTATCCAACCGCGTCTGCATTATAATACTTCCTTTTTTTAGAAATTCAATTGCGTAACTTTCTGCACGATAAGGAACTTCTATATAAGGATGATCTTGAATCTGAACATAGAAATAGTCTTTTGTATTGATTTCATCTGTAAACAAACTTTTGTGATGTTCGAGTGAATAAGTGCTGATTTTGCTCATTTTATAAAGCCTTTCTGGATTTTACTTTGTATTCAAATATACTTAATTAAGCATATTTATTCTTTTCAAAAAAGAATCTATTTTCGTTTCTAAAAACAATCATAGTATTTTAATTTATACAGATAAAACCAAGTATATTAAAAAATTGTTCGAAGAATATCTTAATAGTATAGAAGTATTTTATTTAGTAAATTATGTGTATAAAACAGGTCTTTTTTATTATATTTGGTTAAGAAACTTTTACAACAGCATTTTAGGGTTATCACTTTCAGTGAATTGTCTTAGTTACTTCTTAATTTTATTCCCAGCCAAATAATGCAAAATAACCGATTAACAGCAGTAAAGCTAAAAATGACAATTAAAAAAACTTACAAACTAAAAGTCTAGACGTTACGCATTAAAATGGAGTTAATCAATAATTTAGGGCTCTTTCAAACCGTTTTTAACTCTGTGCCGAATGGTATTGTAGTTATGAAGCCCATATATAATGACAAAGGGAAAGTAGAAGATTTTTTAGTTTTACTGCTCAATACTTACATGCTCGACTGGATTGACAATGTCAGTTATCAGGGAAGAAAATACAGTGAGGTTTTTCCTAATCTAAAGGAAACTAATATTCTGGAACAATTTATTATAACTGCCGAAACAGGGGTAACCGCTAACTTTGAGCAATGGTATGAAGGAATTGCAAGTAAACACTGGTTCCGATTTACTGCTGTAAAGCAAGACGAACTTTTAGTAGTTACAAAAGAAGATATCACAGAAAAAAAACAAGCAGAAAATGCTTTAAATAATGCACTTGTAGTTGCAGAAAAACAAAAGAGACTTTACGATTCTGTTATAAATACAACTCCCGATCTGGTTTATGTATTCGATTTGGATTATAAATTTACGTATGCCAACAAAGCTTTATTGACCATGTGGGGTAAGTCTGCTGATGATTCAATCGGCCGTGGCTTGCGCGAGAATGGTTATGAAGAATGGCATGCTTTGATGCATGAAAGAGAAATTGATTTTGTAGCAGCTGAGAAAAAATCCATTCGAGGGACAGTTTCTTTTCCGCATGCAGAATTAGGGAAGCGTGTATACGACTATATATTTGCACCTGTTTTTAATGAAAAAGGAGAAGTTGAGGCCATTGCTGGAACAACTCGAGATATTACAGAAATAAAGCTGGCAGAAGAAAAACTACAGCAAAGTGAAAGTCGTTTCCGTAACATGATTGAACAGTCACCTATAGCAATGCTGCTTTCAAGAGGCGAAGACGTTATTATTGAAACGATCAATCAGCCGATGCTTAAGTTTATGAACAAAAGCAGTGCAGACGAAGCTCTTGGAAAAAGAATGATTGATGCCCTGCCAGAACTTTCAGGACAGCCTGCGCTTCAAGTTGTTATTGATGTACAAAAAACAGGTATTCCGTTTAGAGGAGATGAACAGCCTGTAGACTTGGTAATTGATGGAAAACTGCAGCGTCGTTATTTTAATTTTTCTTACGACTGCATAAAAGATACAGATGATAATTCATCAGTTTTGCATGTCGCAGTGGATGTAACAGATCGCGTTTTAGCTAGAAAAAAACTGGAAGTCAGCGAAAGCAGATTAAAATCTATGATTAATCAGACTCCGGCTGCAACCTTAGTTTTAAAAGGAGATAACCTTGTTATAGAACAGATTAATAAACATATGCTTCAATTAATTGGCCGCGGTGACGAAATTATCGGGATGCCATTAATAGATGTTCTTCCAGAATTGGAAGGACAGTACGTGTGGGAGCAGGTACAAAATGTTTATTATAAAGGAATAGCGTTTGACCAAGCTGAAGTACTTGTTCCTCATAATAGAACAGGAACTATGGTAGATTACTACTATAATCTGGCATATCGTCCTTTAATCGAAGAAGGAAAAATAACTGGAATGATTCAAGTTGCAGTAGATGTTACGCAGCAGGTAGTTGCCAGACAAAAAATGCAAGAGAGTGAGAGCCGTTTTCGTGCTTTGGTAAATGCATCTTCAGATGTTGTGTACCGCATAGATGCCGATTGGAAAGTAATGAGAAGTATACATGGAATAGGTTCATTTTCAGATAGTGAAGAAACTGTAGTCCATTGGTTAGATAAATTTTTTCATCAAAATGACCGCGAAAAGGTAATCAGTCTTATTGCAAAATCTATAGCAGACAAAAATATATTTGAATTAGAACATAAAACGACGCATAAAGACGGCACTGTCGGCTGGACGTTTTCGAGATTAGTGCCTATATTAGATGCTCAAAATAATATCATTGAGTGGTTTGGTGCAGCGAGCGATATTACTTCGCAAAAGCAAATGCAGCAGGTTATTAAAGACAGCGAAGAGAAATTTAGACAGCTCGCAGATCTGGTTCCTCAAATTATCTGGACCGGAAAGCCAGATGGTTATGTAGATTATTACAACAGACGCTGGTACGAATATACAGGTGTTGATGATGATAAATATGGTGATACAAGCTGGTTTCCTAAAATGCATCCCGATGACGGACCGCTTGTTTTAGAAAAATGGTACGAATGTGTTAAAACAGGTGTTTCATATCAGTTGGAATTCCGTTTAAGAAATGGAAAAACTGGAGAATATCGCTGGTTTTTAAGTAAAGCTGTACCCATAAGAGATAAAAGTGGAGCTATAACCAAGTGGTTTGGAACCTGTACAGATATTCATGAACAAAAAGCAATTAGAGAAGAATTAGAAATTTTAGTAGCAGAGCGAACCAAAGAACTGCAGCGTTCCAATGACGACTTACAACAATTTGCCCACGTTGCATCGCACGATTTAAAGGAGCCGGTCAGAAAAATAAAAACTTTTGTTGGTCGCCTTGAAGATCACCTGCAGGGAAAATTAGACGATTCTACCTCAAGGTACATTGACAGAATTCACGTAGCAGCAGATCGTATGTTTAATATGATTGACGGCGTACTTTCATACTCTAAAATTAATTCAGATTCACAGAATACTACTTTAGTAGATTTAAATGAAATTATAAAAAGTATAGAAATCGATCTGGAAGTTTCATTGCAGAAGACCGGCGGAAAAATTTACAGCCAAAATCTTCCAGCATTAGAAGGGGCTTCGGTACTACTTTATCAGTTATTTTACAATCTGATCAATAATTCTATTAAATTTGCAAAGGAAGGTACAACTCCAGAAATAACAATTACGTCAGAAAAAAGTATTTATAAAGGAAAAAATGCCGCTGTAATTACTTTAAAAGATAAAGGAATTGGATTTGATAACGATCAGGCCGGACAAATTTTTGAAACATTTACACGCTTGAATTCTAAAGATCGTTATGAAGGAACAGGATTAGGATTGTCACTTTGTAAAAAAATTGCTGAGCGCCATGGTGGAACCATTGCCGCTTTTGGAATTCCAGACAAAGAAGCTGTATTTATTATAACGCTGCCATTGGAGCAGCATGTAAATGATATTTAATTATGGAAAAAAAGACAATATTGCTGGCAGATGATGATATGGACGACACAGAAATGTTTTGTGAAGCATTAGCTGATGTTGACGAAAGCATAATTTGTTATACGGCAATAAATGGGAATGAAGCTATCAAAAAACTAAATGAGTTGAAAGAAGATCTTCCAGATATTATTTTTTTGGATTTGAATATGCCAATAATGAACGGATGGGATTGTCTCAAGTATTTGAAACAACATGAACGTTATAAAGATATTCCTGTGATTATGATTTCAACATCATCACACAAAAATGATTTGGACACAGCAACAAGCTTAGGGGCTATCTGCTATTTTGTTAAACCAAATAATTTTAACGATTTAAAACATGTGCTGAGATCTATTACATCCAATATTCAGAAAGGTTTAAAAGAAGTAATAGCAAGTCTTCATGCGGAAGGTTTCCGACATCTTTTTAGTTGTGAGGAAAGTAATCTAAAATAAAAAAGTAATCTAAAATAATTTCTAGATTACTTTTCCACAAGCAGGAATATGTAGATTACATAATCTGCTGTATATTTTCATTTGAATCCCGGTCAGATACAGGAGTTTCAATTTTGTCGTCCCAGTGACCCCAGTCTCCCTTGTATGAGCGTAAAAATATCAATTCATCATTTTCTCCCATGCACAAAAATGTGCTGCAAGTTGACTGCTCTTTTTTTATAGTGTTTTTTGAAGTTTCCATGACTTTGAGGGTGTTAAGTTAAGTAATGTCAAAATTAAACAGTCTCTCTCACAATTTGTTATATAATAATTTTAAATTGTTGTCAAATTATCATCTTGCGGTTTAAATTTACAATAAGATAAATTTGTCTTTTAGTGATATAAAAAAGTCAGCTTTCGTTAAAATAAATACAAAATTGTACGTACTTTTGCTCAAAAAGCAGCAAGCAGTTGAAAAGATTAATCATCATAGCACTTTCTATATTAATTTTATCTCCATCATTTGGCAGCTTGTTTGTATATGCTTCATTCAAAATCAATCAGAAAGAAATAGCCCAAACCATTTGTGTACAGCGTAAATTAGCTTTTAATAGTTGTAACGGACGATGCGAACTTCAAAAAAGCATCAAAAAATATTCTGATAACGAAAAGAAAATGCAGGACAGCCTAAAAGATAAATTAGAGCTTGTTTATGTACAAAGCACTGCCGAAGTCAGCTTTGAAAACATTCCTGTAACGGAATCAAAAAAGAATACATCTACTTTATTTGAAAAGAAACCAATCTCGGCTTCTAATCTTACTTTTCACCCTCCGGTCTAGTTTTATACAGATCGATATTTCCGTTTATTTTGTTTAAATTATATCATTATTTATGTTTAATGATATACAAGAATGTATGATATATTTCATTTTGAAATGAATTTATTATAACAGATAAATTTCTCCTATCGAGCAATTTGTTTGACAGGTTTCTTGCAGCAGCAATAATTGATCTTACTTCAATAATTGAAAAATATATTTATATGTTCTATTTCAATTAAAAAAATCAAATTTTACGGCACTTTCGCTTTTTTGGATTTGCAAAAATCTCACTGCATTGTGCTGTATTTTACACAGTTTTTCTAACATTAATATCAATGAAATCTTTTAAAATTTTAGTTCTTGCACTATTAGGTGTACTAACTTCCTGCACAATTGACAAAACAGATTACGAAGCAGAAATGGGCTCTCAAGTTCCAGAAAATTATGAGTTTAAAGAAGCGGTTTCGTTTACCAGCGGTACTTTTAAAATAAGTATTGAAGCGCTAAATGGAACATTTTATAAGGGTTATAATGAGCTTCATTTAAAAATCACAAATACGCAGACGAACCAAAATGTAAGCACATCTGAAGTTACTTTTTTACCAATTAAAAGCAGCACCGATGGAGGCAGAACTTCATGTCCGCATGAGTATAAGCTACAATACGATAACGTAAATAAATATTTCGCCGGATATTCTGTTTTTACAAGCGAAAGTGAGACAGCAGACAGCTGGAAATTATATGTGAGTTTTACTGCTGACAACCAGAAATATGAATTAAGTAAAGATATTTCGGTGGCAAAGCAAAGCAATAAAAACCTGAATATGACAACGTTTACAGGGAAAGACGATGAACAATATGTAATTGCATTGGTCGCTCCTCAAAAACCTACTGTTTCTGAAAACAAATTAGTAGCAGGCATTTATAAATATAATAAACCAGTTAATGCAGCTGGAACTTTTCCAGATCCTTCACAATTTTCGTATTCAGAAGTGAGTGGTTATACTTTAAAATTAGATCCCAGAATGCCAGAGCCTTCAATGGGAAATCATTCTTCGCCCAATAATCAGGATTTGACACAGCAAAATGACGGTTTGTATCACGGAGTCGTCAATTATACGATGACAGGAAACTGGACTTTAAATTTGATAATGATGAATCAAAATGGGTTAATCCTAAAAGGAACTGTGGTTCCAACAGATTTTACGCCTGGAGTTGAAGGTGTAAAAAGTGAACTTTATATTGATACATTATTCTAAAAGACATGAAATATCTAATAATGTTACTTTTTTTGGGATTGTATGTAAATGCTCAAAATACACATGTTCATCACGACAGCATTAAAAGCTTAGAAGAAGTAAAAGTAAAAAGCGCAGCAAAAAAGAAAATCGAAACCGAAATGAAAATGGCAGTTTCAGTTGATGAATTTTTATCATCATCGGAAAATATCAGTTTTATAAAAAGAGGTGCTTATGCATGGGAACCGCTGCTGAATAATATGAGTTCCGAACGTTCTACAGTGACCATTGACGGAATGCACGTTTTTGGAGCCTGTACCGATAAAATGGACCCGATTACTTCTTATGTAGAAAGTAATAATCTTTCTACGATTGATATAAAGTCAGGTCAGGAAGGCGGTCTTCATGGTGCAACTGTTGCGGGAAGCATAGATTTAAAAAGAAAAAGCACGCCATTTGGTCTTGCCAAAAAATGGAATGGAACATACCAAAGCGGATTTGAATTTAATAATAAGCAATTTTTCAATTTAGGAAATGTGGCATATTCGGGCGAAAAATTCGTAGCCGAGGGAAGTGTTTCTTATCGAAAAGCTGCTGATTATTATGATGGAAACAATAATGAAGTCAAACATTCCCAATATAAAAAATTCAACACTTCATTAGGTTTTGCCTATAAAACAAGTGATTTATCGGCAGTAAGACTGGATGCAATTTTTGATATGGCAAAAGATGTGGGATATCCCGCTCTTCCAATGGATTTATCACTTTCGCGTGCGCTTATTACATCAGCATCTTATAAACAATTATTTGAGGACGGATTAATAAAAGTAGTCGATACAAAAATCTATTTCAACGCGATTGAGCATTATATGGATGATACGACTCGTCCTGAAAATTTAGTGCATATGGACATGCCAGGCTGGAGCACTACTTATGGTTTGGTTTCTAAAGCAAACGCAAAAAAAGATAATTATTCGTCTGAAATACAGTTGAATGCTTACGATAATCTATCGATTGCAGAAATGAGAATGTATCCGCAGGATCGAAGCGAAAGAACCATGTTTGCGTACAGCTGGCCGTGGGTAACGACGCGCTATGCGGGACTTTCGATGAATAATTCTTGGGATATATCGGAGAAAAGCCAGGTAAATCTTGGAGGTTCTTTGGGCGTAAATTACAACTACTCCAAATATGTAGAGTTCAACTGGATTTTTCATCCTGGAGCGCCTCAGGAAAAAACGAGATTCCTGCCAAGCTTACATGCAGGTTATAACCTTAATATTGATCAATTTAATTTTTCTGTTGGAACCGGTTACGGACATCGAGCACCTTCTGTTTCTGAGGGTTACGGTTACTATATCTACAATAGTTTTGATCGTTACGATTATATCGGAAATCCTAATTTGAAAAATGAAATTTCGTACGAAGGAAATGCAAGTGCAGGTTTTAAAAACGAAAGATTAAGCATTCAGGGAAAAATAAATTACTTCTACATTGAGAATTACATCATTGGAAGGATTTTAAGTATGGGAAGTCCTATGAATTATCAATCGGTTGGGGTAAAGGGTTATACTTCATTAGATTACGCAACACTGTTAAATATGTCTATGAATGCCAGTTATGATATTTTAGAGCATTTACATTGGAAGGGAACACTGACTTATGCACGCGGAATGGATGATAAAGGAGGAAATCTGCCTTTTATTCGTCCGTTGAGTTATCAGACTTCGCTTCATTTTATGCATCAAAATTTCGGAATTCAAACTTCTGTAAATGGAGATTTTGAGCAGATTAATTACAGTCCAGAATATGGAGAAGATTTGACATCTGCTTACACCATCTGGAATATTTCTGCCGATTATACTTTTAAAATCAATAAAGTAAAAACCGTTTTGCAGGTTGGAGCAGAGAATATTTTAAATGAATATTACAGCACTTATGCCGACTGGGGAAATATCCCGAGAATGGGACGTAATATTTTCACTTCTTTAAAATTCAATTTCTAACAAAATGAAAAAAGTTTTTAGTTTCACAATGACAATGCTGTTTCTGCTGGTTTCTTTCCAGCAGGCATTGATTATTGTACACTTTAAACTCAATCAGAATATAATAGAAAAAGAGTTTTGTGTCAATAAAACTAAGCCAGAACTGCAGTGTCATGGTAAATGTCATTTAAAGAAAGAACTAGAAAAATCAGATAACACCGATTTGGAACTTACCAGCATCGGCAAGAAAATCGACATTTATTTAACTTCTAATTTTGAATTTGAAATTCCAATTGTAAAAAATATAAAAGTTGCTAAAGCAGTAATTTATAGAGAATTTGAACTGATAGAACCATATCTGGAAATTTTTGTACCGCCGCCTATTTTAGAATTGATTACCTCGGTTTAATTAATAAATAGAATTACAAAAATTAAAATAAAAGAAATGCAAAATTTTAAAAAATACTTATTACTATCAATTGCCTCTTTGGCATTCGTATCGTGTTCTAGCGATGAAGACAATGCTGTTGCGAATAATGTAACATTGGAATTCAATAATACTTTCAAAAACACAACTATTGTATTAGGAAATGCAGCTTCAACATCTGCGACGATAAATACTTCTGCAGCAGGGCAGGTACATCATTTTTCAGAATTAAAATATGTAATCAGCAATATCCGTCTTGTAAAAGATAATGGAGATGAAGTTCCATACAATGTAAACGATTTGGATAAAGGAGCGACAGTTATCGACCAGTCAAAAACGGCTTCATTAAGTTATGTTTTGAGTAATGTTCCTGCCGCATCTTACAAGCAGATTAAGTTTGGTTTAGGTATTAAACCAGAACAAAATACTTTAGATCAGGTGAGATTTCCAAATTTTTATGCAGCAGCCGGCGCTAACGATACAGCAATGATGTGGGAATGGGGAAGCGGCTACCGTTTTACAAAAGTAGAAGGATTTTATGATACTGATAATAAAACAATGTCTATTCATACAGGAAGTACAGTAGCAGGTACAAACGGAGTTCCATCAAGTTACACGCAGGGTGTAAACGCTTACAGAGATATTGCTTTAAACCTGACAGCAAACGCAGTTGTGGGAAGTAAAGGTCCTAAAATTAAAATTCAAGCTGATTTTGATAAAATGTTAAGCGGAAAAACAAATACAATCACGCTGTCGACAGGAACAGGGAATGGAGATAACGCAACTCCAAACGTTCACACTGCTGCTCAAATGGTGAAATTTGTTGATAATTTCGGAGGAAATGGTTTAAGCGATATTACAGGAATGTTTTCTGTTACAGCTGTAGAAAACTAAAATCATATTTTCAGAACCGTCTAAATTTAAAGAAGAGACGGTTCTGTTTTAAATTATTTGAAATGAAAAAAATAGCTGGTTTCCTATTGCTTTTATTGCTGTTTACATCTTGTAACAGCGATGATTCTGATATGATTTCTATTGATAATCCCGAAATTTCATTGAATATTCCTGCTGGATTTCCAGAGTTAAATGCATTTGTAAGTCAAAACAAGCCGACTAAGTATGGCGTGGAATTGGGTGAAATGCTTTTTTCTGAAAAGAGATTAAGTGCGGATAATACCATTTCATGTGCAAGCTGTCATATTCAGGCAAATGCTTTTGCAGACCAGCATGCGCAAGCGGTTGGAATTGAAGGAAGAATCGGGCTTCGTAACACGCCATCCATTCAAAATTTGGCTTTTATGAAATTTTACAATTGGGATGGAAGTAAGCTCCAATTGGAAGATCAGCCGTTGGTTCCTATTATAACTCACGAAGAAATGGATTCGTCTATTTTGGAAGTTATTGGTAAAATCAAAGATGATGCGGTCTACAAGGATTTATTCAGAAAAACATTTGGCGATGAGAATATTACACCAGAAAGAATCTTTAAAAGTATTGCGCAGTTTGAGTATACATTAATTTCAGCCAATAGTAAATACGATAAAGTAAAACGAAACGTAGCTTCCTTTACAGAAAGTGAATTGCAGGGTTATCAAACTTTTCAACAGAAATGCGCAAGCTGTCATAGTTCAGAATTATTTACAGACCAGACCTTTAGAAATATCGGTTTTCCCATAAATACCAATTCTAATGAAGCTGGTCGTGCAAGAGTTACCGGTATTCCAAGCGATTTAATGAGTTTTCGTGTACCGACATTACGAAATATTGAGCATACGGCTCCTTATGGAAGTTTCGGGCAGTTTTCAACTTTAAAATCGGTTTTAGATTATTTTGATACTGGTGTTTTAGACTCGGAAAATCTCGATCCGATTTTTAAAAATAATGGTAAAAGAATCCCTCTGACAGAAGAAGAAAAAACGAATCTTATCGCATTTATGAAAACATTGAGCGATACAGATTTTGTAAAAAACTAGATCGCTTAGGATTTATAAAAAGAAACAAAATAGAAAAAGCTAAACGTATGCAGTTTAGCTTTTTTTATAGGTACTAGCTAAAATAGTGTCTTAAAAAGTTACTTTTCAAGTATTATGTTTTTTGTGGTAACATTAAATCGTGCATTTTGCATATCACTAGAGTTATAAGGCTGTTTTCCTCCAATTGAAATTGTAAACCATCCGGGCTCTATTATACGCTGACTTTTTTTATTAATCATTGATAATTGTCTAGGCGTTATGGTAAAACTAACAGTTTTTGTTTCACCTTTTTTTAGATCAATTCGCTCAAATCCTTCTAATTGCCAAATGGGGCGTGGAGTAGAGGCTTTTTCATCTTTTAAATATAATTCAACAACTTCTTCTCCGTCACGATCGCCAATATTTGTGACATCTACTTTAACGACAAAATCATTTTTTGCATCAATATTTTGCGGAACATCTATATTGCTGTATTTGAATTTTGTATAGCTCAAACCAAATCCAAAAGGGTACAGAGGTTTTTTCTGAAAGTATCTATACGTACGGCCTTTCATATCATAATTATTAAAATCTGGAAGCTGCTCTACAGATTTATAATACGTAACAGGCAGTCTTCCTGCGGGATTATAGTCTCCAAAAAGCACATCGGCAATTGCGTTACCGCCTTGCTGTCCAGGATATCCAGCAGTTAGAATTGCGGGAACATTATCGTTTGCCCAATTTACTGCCAGCGCACTTCCATTAATTAAAACTAAAATTACAGGCTTTCCAGTGGCGTTTATTACTTTCATTAATTCTTCTTGATTGGCAGGTAAGTTTAAGCTCGTACGATCTCCGCCATCAAAACCATCAGCTTCCACTTTCATTTCTTCGCCTTCCAAACGCTCATTTAATCCTAAAACTAAAATTACAGCATCTGCTTGATTTGCAGTTTGAACTGCTTCTGCCAGTAAATCGCCTTGCGGTTCTGACCATAAAAGATGTGCTGTCGCATTGCCGTAATAGTTTTTGTACTTTGCGGTAATTTTATATTTTTTTCCAGCTGTTAATTCAATTTTTTGGGGACGAATTCTAGGATGATGTTCATTTTTTCCACCCGATGTTTCTCCAGTTTCTACTTCAATGGTCATAAAAGGTTTTGACCATTCCGAAATATTATAAGTCCCAGTTTTTGGTGCGATGATATAGCCAGTCCATTTAACACTATAGTTTCCCATTTTTAAGCGTGGATCAGGCGTGTCAATGTCCCAGTCAAAATCTATTTTGTCATCAATACGTGAGAAAAGTGGTTTTCCCTGCCACTCTGTATTGTCGAAATATTCTGCAGTTAAACCTTGTGTTCCATTTTCATTTTGAAGATAAATAGAAGGAATAACAGTCATTTCGGGAACACCTTTGGCAAGATCTGTTCCTTTCGCATATAATATTGCTGCATTTGGTTCAAGTTTATTCTTAATACCTTTTAAGACAGTAATAGGATTGCTCGGAACACCATTATAATTTCCCCATAGTGATTGCACGTCATTGGCATTTGGTCCAATTACAGCTACTGTTTTAATATTTTTTGAAAGAGGAAGTGTTTGATTTTGATTTTTTAAAAGCACAATGCTTTTTTGGGAAGCTTTGCGTGCCAGCCAATCATGTGCCGCGTTATTATTTACAGAAAAAGGAATTTGCGCATAAGGTACAATTTCGTCAGGATCGAACATTCCTAGCTTAAAACGAGCTGTAAACAAACGTTTTAGCGTAATGTCAATATCATTTTCCGTAAGTAGTTTACGATCGAATGCCTCTTTTAATGATTTAAAACTGCTGCCGCATTCTAAATCTAGGCCTACTTTTACTGCTAATGCAGAAGCTTCGGCTTCATCTTTCGTTATTTTGTGATATTTCCAAATATCTGTAACCGCACCACAGTCTGAAACTATATAGCCGTTAAATCGCCAGTCTTTCCTCAAAATACTAAACAAGAATGGACTGGCACTGCAGGATTCCCCTCTAAAGCGATTGTATGCTCCCATTATAGAGTAAACATGTCCATCTTTTACCAAAGCTCGAAAAGCAGGAAGATAAGTTTCGTACAAATCAATATCGCTGGTTGCGGCATTAAAAGTATGTCGAGACGGTTCTGGTCCAGAATGAACGGCATAATGTTTTGCTGTCGCCACAACTTTAAGATATTTGGGATCATTTCCCTGAAGACCTTTCACGTAATTAAGTCCGAGCTGGCCGGTTAGAAAAGGGTCTTCACCGTAGGTTTCATGACCACGTCCCCAGCGCGGATCGCGAAAAATATTAATATTTGGAGACCAAAACGTTAATCCCTGATAAATACCATGCTGTCCTCGTCTCAAATATTCGTGATGTTTGGCACGTGCTTCGTCAGAAATGGCATTTGCAACCTCAAATACTAATTGACGATCCCAAGAAGAAGCGATAGAAATAGATTGCGGAAAAACAGTTGCATATCCTGCGCGGGCAACCCCATGTAAAGATTCGTTCCACCAATTGTATTCGGGTATGCCAAGTCGTGCGATTGCTGGTGCGGAATCCATTAACTGGCTTATTTTTTCGTCTAAAGTCATTATGGAAACTAGGTCGTCTACACGCTGTTCAATTGTTAGGTCTGGGTTATTGAATTGATAGTTGTTTTGCGCAGAAGTTTTTATTGCTCCTGCATATAGTACAAACGCAATTAGAATTATTTTTTTCATTCAGGTTTTGGTTGATAGTTGTTATGCTAAAAATAAACAAAAAAATCAGATGTTGTTTTAATGATTGATAATTAGGCGTGTACTTGTTCTTTTAATGGGATTATTTACTGCCTTTTAAAAGTAATTACTAAGTCATTAGTTAAAAAACTAACAAATTAGTTTGTCTACTAATTAATTAGTAGTATCTTGCATCAAAATATTTAACCATGATAAAATTAGCGAAGAGAGAAGAACAGATCATGCAGGTTTTTTGGGATTTAGAAAAAGCTTTTATTAGAGATATAATTCCGTTGCTGCCAGATCCAAAACCACATTACAACAGTGTTGCAACAATTGTAAAGATCCTTGCTGAGAAAGGATTTTTGAATTATGAAACTGCTGGGAATATGCATTGCTTTTTTCCTGTTATCAGTAAGGAAGAATATCAGCAATTTGCTTTGAAGGATATTGTAAGTCAGTATTTTGATAACTCTTACCCAAGAATGCTAGCCTTTTTTGCCAAAGAACAAAAGCTTTCAGAAAAGGAATTGGACGAAATTGTCAGCATAATCAAAAAAGAAAAGATATGATACCGTACATTCTATACACAGCCCTTATTCTTTCAGCCTGTTTTATATTTTATAAACTGCTGCTGCAAAAAGAAACTTTTTTTCATTTAAATAGGTATATACTGCTGACTTGTATGGTATTGGCTTTTGTTCTGCCTTTGGTTCCAATACCGCATCAATTGTCCTTTAGAAAAGCGCCGATAGAAAATACTCCTACTATAACAACAACTTCTGCTGTCAATCCTGCAGGTACATCTGTCGTGACTGAAAAAATGCAACAGCCCATTTTTACAGAAGAAACTCAACAAGTAATCAATGTTGAATTCTTACTGCAGTGTCTGGTTTATTTATATTGGTTTGGTGTAGTGGTTTTTGGGTTTAATTTTTTAATGCAGGCTGTTATACTGCTGTTAAGAGCCAATTCTAAATCAGTAATCCAAGATGGTAAATTTCGCATTGTCGAAGTAACAGGTGACAAAGCACCGTGTTCTTTTGCCAATAATATTTTCATTAATCCCGAAAAGTATGAATGGGAAATTTACAATCAAATTTTAGATCATGAAAAAATTCATATTGAGCAGAAACACACTATCGATCTGCTGCTGGCAGAAATAGTTCTAATCTTTCAATGGTTTAACCCCTTTGCTTGGCAATGGCGAAAAGCATTAGAAACCAATCTTGAATTTTTAACCGATGATCAAATGCTGCGACAAGATAACGTCGAGAGAGAAAGTTATCAATTTAGCCTGCTAAAAGTTGCCGCGCCGCAATTTCCTTTGAGTCTTACAACTAATTATAATCAATCATTATTAAAAAAACGAATCATCATGATGAACTCAAAAAAATCAAATGTGCACACCACTTGGAAATATTTTTTCCTAGTGCCTTTAATGGTGCTTTTTGCCTGCCTTTTTAATCAACCGGCAGCGCAGAGTCAAAACCTAACTTCCCTTGGGGAAGCTAAACAGGACAAAGTTGTTCAAAACGGAATGCAGACAGATGGAAATTGGTTTGCCGTTATTAAAGGTAATTCAATAGAAATTACTTTTAAAGGCGATGAAAATGACAATTCTTCAACTAATTTTCAGCTAAATGAAATTAATAATCTTCCGAGAGATAAGCAGGGCGAATTTACTATAGCACGCGAAGCTGGAACAATGCATTTTACAGGAAAATTTGAAGGAGACCGAGGAATGGGAACCTATAAATTTGCGCCAAATAAAGAATACCGCACATCAATGAGCAAAGAGGGAGTTGATCTTAAGAAAGACGAAGATTTTCTGGTTTTCTTTATGATTAATGTAAAACTATCTTATGTTCAAATGCTTAAGAAAAATGGATTCAAGGATTTGGATAAAGATCAAGTTATTCCTCTAGCAGCTTTAGATGTTAGCGAAGCTTATATTACTTCGATTAAAAAATCAATTCCAGACATTGATTTGGATAATTTGGTTCCATTTAAATCATTAGGAATAGATAAAACTTTTATTGAAGAAATACGTAATTCAGGTTATAAAGATGTTAGTGCAGAAAATATTATTGCATTAAAAGCACAAGGTATTGATGCAAAATACATCACTGATTTCCGTACTACTGCTAAAAAAAGCAATAAAAATAAAGTTGACGACGGCAGCAATGAAAACGAAAGCGACGATGATGATATTATTACGTTTAAGTCATTAAATATAGATCAGGCGTTTGTTGATTCTTTCAAAAAGTTAGGATACAACAATCTTTCAAGCAGTGATTTAATTAGCATGAAATCGCTAAATGTTACTCCAGAATACATTAAGAGTTTTCAAAATGCAGGTTACAAAAATATTCCTGCTGATAATTTAATTGCTTTGAAATCGCAAGATGTAACACCTGAACTAATGAAAGAGTATAAAAGTCTTGGTTTTGAAGATTTAGACTTAGAAGAAGTTGTTGGAGCAAAAGCAACAGGAACGACTCCATCTTTTATTAAATCGATGCGAGCTAAAGGACATGATTTTAAAAGCATAGATCGCTATATAGCATTAAAAGCTCTTGCTAATAATTAAAATCAACTAAAAAATCAATCAAGTTGTAAGACAAAAAGCCCAAACCGAATAGGAATGGGCTTTTAGCTTTTACTAATCTTGTTATTTTTTTGATTCTTTACTTTTTAAACAGCGTCCTCTTGGTTCGTCGCCTTCATGAAGTACAATTTCAGAGTGGAGGAACTGTGCGGCATCTGCGGAATCTTTTACTTTTACGGCACTGCGTTCTAACATTTCGTTTTCAAACTCATTTAATACGCTTTCGCGAATGCCGCTTTTTCTCCATTGCGATAATGGTTTGCATTTTTTTGAAATAACGCGGGCCAGTGTAAGCGCATCGAGTAGAGCTTGATTGGCACCTTGTCCCTTAAAAGGACTCATTGGATGAGCAGCGTCTCCAATTAAGGTTGCTGGACCAGCATTATGCAGTAATTCTGATCGAAGTAAATCTCTATCATATACAGGATATCCAGAAATCTTACCCTCAGGAGTAGCGCTTAAAATCTGTGGAATAGGATCGTGCCATTGTGTTCTTCGGCATGCTTCTTCTTTTAGTGCTTTTGGTCCTTGAGCGCTTAATTTTTTTGCTTCTGCTTCTGACATCGGAAAGCTGAGCTGCCACATTATGGAGTCGGTAGTATAAGGCATCATGTAGATTCTTTCGTTGCCATTAGCCGTTTGAAATACCGTCGCAGCATCTAACAAAGTACTATTATGATCTTCCAGATTTTTTAGAGGACAAATTCCAAGTATTACAATACAGTCTAGATAACGCAGCGGACTAATAGTATCGCCTATCAATAGTTTACGTACAGAACTTCGAATACCATCAGCCCCAACAACAAGATCGGCATTAAAGCTTTTGGTTTCTCCATTTACGTGAAAATTTAGATTGATGCTTTGATCTCCACCTTGTTTAAAATCAATTAATTGATGTCCCCATTTTACAGTATCATCTCCGCCAAGCTGTTCTAACATTGCTAACCGAAGCGACTGTCGTGCAATATGCATATTGGTGCGTTTGGCAGTTGTTTTTGTTCCAGATTCCAGCCATTTTCTAATTCCCCATTCTCCAATAACTTTTCCGTCTGTGGTATGAACGATGTGCCTGGTAGAAATTACCTTTTCTTCCAATGAAAAAATTCCCAGTCCTTCAATCGCTTTGCTTGCTTGCTGTAGTGTAAGTCCGTATCCTTGAGAGCGAGCCGAAAAATTAACATCACGCTCAAAAAGTGTAAATGGAATACCGCGGTGAAGGCATGCCAAAGCTAAAGCTGCGCCTCCAATTCCTGCACCAATAATTGCAACATGAGGATAATTTTCTGTATCCGCCGTTGGATGACTTGACGAAGGAATCAATCCAGATCCGTTACAGTTCAAACATGTGTAAAGATGGGCTTTAGGCCGAATTGGAGCTATTCCTTCACCATTTGATTTTTCGAAATCCTCCAGTTCCGTTTGATATTGAAGTCGTATTTTCTTGCTCAGTCTGCGGCTTTTTTTACCACGGCCCTGACATTCTTCACAAATAGTCCAGCTGGTTTTTTCTATTTCATTCTTTTTTACTCTCACTCTTTTATAACTGAATCTAATTGGAATTAATGTCTTTTATAAATCGTTTTAAAAAACAATTCTAAAGCAGCAAATTTAAGGCAAAAGATTACGGGCACAAAATTACTCTAAATATTAAAAAACAAATGAGACTTGCTTTTAAAATACTATCCGCTATGGAAGTGGTATTTTATAACTTTTAAAAATGATTATATAAGCTTAAATGCTGGTATTGAAGTAATTTAGTGAAAATTAAAACTTAGAAATTATGAAAGCAAATAATCAAAATCAGAACATCACTAAAAATAGTGATTCTGCTAATAGAACTGATAGAAATGATATGAGAAAACATCAATATAAAGATCATGATGAAGTTTTAACAAATGATGAAAATTATGATGTTGACACTCATAAGTTTAAAGGTGAAGAACCCGATTTTGACGATAAGTTGAATAATGAAGAAAAAAAATAAATTATAAAAAGTCTCAAATTATGTTTGAGACTTTTTAATTTTGGCTGTTTTCCTAATTGGATTTTCTTTTGCATTTTGTGGATAAAAATTTACAAGAAGAAAACAAATATGCGCCGATTTTTATAGATTTGTAAAATATGTCCATTCCCAAAAGTGATGAATTGGGAAACAATTATAAAATTTAAAAACAATGAAATCTGTTACTTCGATATTTTTATTTTTACTGTTTTCTTACTCTAATTCTTACTCTCAATTAAGTTCAGATAAAATATTCGAAAGCTTTAAACAAGGTGAGCGCACCAATTGTTCGTCAATCGCTTTTATTAAAGCAGCACTTAATGTTTATGGACTAGACAATCTTTTTGTAACTGAAAAAATAAACGATAGTCTTCAAAAAATAACACTAAAAAATAATGCCTCATTTAATCTGAAAAATGAGGAAATAAATACAGCTAAAATTTCTGCTGGATTTGTATACATCAAAGACAATTGCGACAGCGAAAAAATTACAGATTATGCCATACTGACTTATGCAGTTATGGCAAAATACAAACAGATTGTAGATAAAGAATCCACTTTTGAAAAAGCTTTAGAAGATTTAGAAGACGGAACTGTCTATACACCCACAATTTATAAATACCTAGGTTTTTCGGTAGGCAGACAGATTCAGAAATTAAAAAGAGAGTCTGGAAGCGAATATTGTGGTGTTGTGGCATGGTCAAAAGCACACGCAGTGTTTGTGTGTGAGGACTTTATGGATTATTACGGTAATAAAAAAAGTATTTACATCAAATATCCAGGCCGTTTTAGGATAATAAAGCCGGCAGAAGAGATGGCAAATATTCCTAAAATTGTTCAGTCTTATTAATAAACTGAACTACAGGTTAGTACAGCGTTAATTGTTAATATTTTCAAAAAAAAAGAAAATAATAAACTTGTATTTTAACTTAATTTATATATTTTTGTTTTTAATCAACAACCCAATTACATAAAAATGAAAAGCAACATTATTTTACTAAGTTTCCTTTTATGCTTGACGACTGGTGCTATATCAGCACAGGCAAAAAATGCTCCAAAGAGTATTATTAGTACAACAGCTATTATCCGTAAATACCACGATCAAAAAGAATTGAGCGGTATGCAAAAAGGAGAACTTTTAGAATTGTACATCGAGCGTATTAAAGTTTTAGTAAAAACTCTTCCTTACATTGCTTTGGTTACTAAACCAGGAGTTACTATGGCGGATTTAGGTATTCCAGACGATAGTGATCACAAAAAGATATTAGATAATCAAGCAATAGGTACTACAACTTTCTTAGATACTACAGTAGAGTTTCAAAGAAAAATGATGCCTTACTCTGATAAAGGAAATCTTATCGCGGCTATCTTATTTTACGAAAGCACGTTAAAATCTTTACACGAATTCAACGATTTGTAATATTTATTATTGCAAACGAAATCATAAGCCTCTAAAATCATTTGATTTTGGAGGTTTTTTTTATGCCGTAAAGTTTTCAGTTTTTAAATCTTAAAATAATTCAAGCTGATTATTATTAGGATTTGAAGGTTTTTTTCTTGGAGGTTTTGCGTCTCCAAAAATGGTTTTTCCTCCATATAAATGAGATTGCTCTCTTTCTCTTTGAATCAATGCATCAAAATTAGAATTAGGAGTAAAGTTCTCTTCCGCTTTTCTAGATATTTCAGATAACTTTTGAATCGCAGCAATTTTATCCGAATTACCAATTTTAGCACGATTGATTGCTCTTTGTAAAGTATCAATTGTCTCGTCATATATTTTGACCGGAACTGGAAATGGATGTCCGTCTTTTCCTCCGTGTGCAAATGAAAAGCGGGCTGGATCTTCAAATCGGGTAGGAGTGCCGTAAATTACCTCGCTTACCAAAGCTAGAGATTGCAGTGCTCTTGGTCCCATTCCTTTTAAAAGCAGCAACTCTTCAAAATCTTCGGGTTTATTTTCATGCGTTGTCCAGAGCATTGCGCCAAGTCTTTTCATGTTTACATCTTCCATTCTAACATCATGGTGCGCCGGCATCGAGAGATACTGCATTTCTTTCATGATTTTTGCTGGAGATTCTTTGCATAATTCTAAAATTCCATCTCTTGATTTTGACGCCGCCTGAGCGGTAAGATTTAAGATGTTGCCTTGATTTTCGCCATAAATAAAAGTATGAGGCTCTTCTACAAAAGATTTTAAATCTTGAGAATGCCAGTGATATCTTCTGGCAGTTTTAGAATTAGGATTCATTCCCTGCTGGATAACAGCCCATTGCCCTTTGTTATCGACGATAAAACTGTGCTGATATAATTGGAATCCATCCTGAATAGCCGTATTGTCTACTTTAGCGGTAAGTCTGCTGCAATTGGCAAGATTATTACCATCAAGACCTGTTTTTTCACCTACAAATAAAAGTTCTTGGGGCGTAAGCATAGAATGCTTTCCCTTACCGCCGCAAATGTATATACCTAGTTCTTTTGAGTGTGGATTTACTGATTTTTTGAGTGCTCCCAATACAGATGTTGTGATTCCTGAAGAGTGCCAGTCCATTCCCATTACTGCACCAAAACTTTGAAACCAAAATGGATTACTTAATTTACTTATAACTTCGGAAGTGGAAAATTCTAATGCAATAGTTTCGACAATCGCTAGACCAAGCTTAGACATTCTTTCGGAAAGCCATAATGGAACTTGTCCATAATGTAGTGGGAGATCAGCTGTACCAGAACGCTTCATTTGATAGTATTTCTACAAAAATAGTCAAAAAAAATGCTTCTTTTCAGGTCTAAAGAATAAAACAAACTTAAAATCTCTTAATAAAAATCTAATTCCCGTTAATCACTATTAAAAAAAATCTTACAGAATATCTGGAATGTCTTGATTTAATAACTCCTTTATTTTTAGTGTATTAAAACTACTAAAACGTTTTTGTTAACATTTTTTTTGCAAAAATATAGATTAAAATTTTGGAACTAAAATATTTAATATACTTTTGTTCTATCAAATTAGTCGAGTTTAAAGATGTATTGTAGGTATTGACTTTAAGATAATTTTCTCTGTTAAATCATATCTCTTAAAGTACTTAAGAATTGAAATATTGTATAGGCCATAAATAATAATCAAAAAAAAAAGAAATGAAAAAACGAATGTGCTGCTGATGAAAATATTTCTGTTATAGCAGAAATTACAAAGCTTAAATAAATTGTACATCTCTATAAGGAATGTGAAAGTAGAGTAATCATATTTTCAACCGCCTTATTTATTAACTAAAAGAAAATAATGAAAAAAAAATTAAATAGATATATCTGGTTGTGTGTTTTTTTGATTTCCGTAGGAGTTAAAGCTCAAGAAACCAAACCCTTAATTCAGTCTAAACTTGAAGGAACAGTAGTCGATGCTGTTACGAAGGAGCCTGTTATTGGTGCTTCTATTAATATAAAAGGAACTACACACGGAGTTCAAACAGATTTTGATGGTAAATTTTACTTTCAAACGGGGCAAAAATTCCCTTATACTTTAATAGTTAGTTATTTAGGTTATAAAAAAGCAGAAGTTGTAGTCGATAAAAATGCTGTAGTTATTGAACTTACTGAAGAACAAAATCAATTATCAGAAGTTGTAGTAACTGCACTTGGTATCTCAAAAGAAAAGAAATCTTTAGGATATACAACGCAAGCTCTTAAGAATAAAGATATTGCCGAGACAAAAGAAACCAACTTTTTGAATAGTCTTAGCGGAAAATTAGCAGGAGTTCGTATTACCAACTCTCAAGGGGATATGGGATCTTCACGTATTATTATTCGTGGGGAAACTTCTATTGCAGGAAATAACCAGCCGTTGTTTGTAGTAGATGGAGTTCCTGTAGATAACTCTCAGTTAGGAAGTGTTGGAGGAGCGACTCGTGACTTTAAAAATGCAATTGCAGATTTGAATCCGAATGATATTGAAACCTTAACAGTATTGAAAGGACCGAATGCTGCAGCTCTTTACGGATCACGTGCGGCGCATGGTGTTGTTTTGATCACCACTAAATCTGGAAAAAGTCAAAAAGGATTGGGAATTACTTTAAATTCTGGAATAACGATTTCTCAAGTGGCGACACTGCCAAGCTTTCAAAATACATTCGGACAAGGATCTAACGGAAGATTTAGTTTTGTAGATGGTAAAGGAGGCGGTGTAAATGATGGTGTTGACGAAAGCTGGGGACCAAGAATGGACGGACGTCTTATTCCGCAATTTTTCTCCAACGGCGAGGCAGTTCCTTTTGTTGCACATCCTAATAATGTAAAAGACTTTTTTAATACTGGTGTTACGTACGATAATAGTATTTCTGTTGCCAGATCTGACGAAAAATCAGATTTTCGTTTAGGGGTAAATAACCAAAAACAATTGGGAACGGTTCCTAATAGTGAAGTAAACAAAACAAACTTTACAATCAATACGAATTACCAAATCTCCAAAAACATAAAAGTTGGGGTAACGGGTAACTATATTACGACTAATGCTCCAGCCTTACCTGGTGGTCCATCTGGAAACCGTGCTGCTGGTGTAATGCTTCAGTTCCTTTGGTTTGGCCGTCAGGTAGATATCAATGAGCTGCAAAGCAATAGAGATGTTAACTGGAACAACAGCTACTACAGTAATCCGTATTGGAATGCTTATTACAATACTACCAGCCAGCAGCGTAATCGTATAATTGGTGACGTCCATTTGGATGCAAAATTGGCTGAAGGACTTAACTTTAAATTCCGTACAGGAGTTGACTACTATAACGATCGTAGAAAGTACACGATTAAATATGGTACTAATGGAACGCCTTTTGGATCTTATGCTGAAGATGCTTACACTGTAAATGAGCAAAATACAGAAGGGATTTTTACTTATACTAAAAATCTAAATGATGATTTTAGTTTAGATGCTCTTGCTGGATTCAATATTCGTAACCACAGTGATGCAAACAATTATCAAAAAGCACCGCGTTTGGCTGTACCTGATTTGTATACGCTAACAAATTCTAGAGATCCATTGACTTCTTCTAATTATTTGTCAAGATTAAGAGTTTATAGTGCTTATGCTTCTGCACAATTAGGCTATAAAAACTTTGCTTATTTAAACCTTACAGCTCGTAATGACTGGTCATCTACATTGCCAAGTTCAAATCGTTCTTATTTCTATCCTTCTATTAATGGAAGTTTGATTTTATCTGAAGCTTTGAAACTCAAAAGCAATACGCTGGATTTCTTAAAATTACGCGGTGGTTGGTCTGAAGTAGGTAATGATGCAGATCCTTATCAATTGGCAACAGTTTATAATTTCCAAACAGCGTTTGATGGAAATCCAATTCAAACCTCATCACAAAGGAAATTAAATGAGAACTTGAAACCAGAAACAACACGCTCAACCGAAGTAGGTTTAGAAGCTTCTTTCTGGAAAAACAGACTGCATTTTGACGTTGCTTATTATAATACAAATAGTTTCGATCAGATTTTGGAGATTAAAACAACAGCATCAAGTGGTTACAACTCACAGTTAATCAATGCAGGTAAAATAAACAATAACGGTATAGAAATTCAATTGGATGGAAGCCCTGTTCAAACGGAAAACTTCAAATGGAATATCGGTGCCAATTATTCTAGAAATAGAAGTAAAGTAGAAATCTTGGACTATGCAAAACAAATTCAAAACTATACAATAGGTTCATCTGGAGGTGTTGAAGTATTAGCTTCTGTAGGACAGGCTTATGGAGCGCTTTATGGAACTGCTTACCTGCGTGATGCCAGCGGAAATATCGTAGTAGGAGCAAATGGTTTACCAAAAGCTGATCCGACCAAGAAAGTTTTAGGACATTACACGCCAGATTATTTAGCAGGTGTTACAAATACATTGACTTATAAAAACCTTGAATTATCATTCCTTATTGATGCAAGTGTAGGAGGAGAAATTTTCTCTGGAACAAATAGAACGGGTACTTATACAGGAGTATTGGCTAATACGCTTCCAGGACGTGGTGCTGAAAATGGAGGATTAAGCTACTATTTAAATGGTACTACAAAAACTTTAGTAACAGGAACTCCGCCGGCAGGGACAACGGTTTATGATGACGGAATGATCTTTAACGGAGTATATGATAATGGAACTCCAAATACTCAAGTTATTAGTGCTCAGGAATATTACAAAGCTTCATACAACATTAGCGAAGCTTATATCTACAGCTCAACTTTTGTAAAAATGAGAGAAATTAAACTGGCTTATAATTTTACAAAATCATTTGCTAAAAAACTGGGATTAGAGGGAGCAAGTATTACAGCAGTTGGTCGTAACTTATTCTTTATTTACAAAGATGCACCAAATATTGATCCTGAAACAGCTTTCAATACTGGAAATGCTCAAGGTTTGGAGAGTTTATCTTTGCCAACAACGAGAAACTTCAGTCTTAATGTTAATCTTAAATTTTAAAAACACGAAATCATGTTAAAAAAACTATCATATATAACTCTATTTGCATTGACATTGACCTCGTGCAGTGATACATTGGATGATATTAATAAAAATCCAAATGCAACTGAAACACCATTAGCACCTTATCTGCTAACAGGAACTTTAAAACAAGGAGCCGACTTATACTGGGGTTCAACCAATAACTTTGATTCATCTTTACTATTTGTGCAGCATTGGGCTAAAATCCAATATACTGAGCCAGACAGATATGATGTTTCGAATACTTCATTCACTTCTTTATGGAATACAGGTTACGCAACCTTGATTACAGATTTGAATACGATTATTAATTTTCCAGATGCTCAGGCAAATTCAAATTATAAAGGAATTGCATTAACGCTGCGTTCATGGACATTTTTATTGCTGACAGATGCTTACGGAAGTATTCCTTACAAAGAAGCAGGTCAAAAAGTAACGCCGGCATATGATACTCAAAAAGATGTCTATACAGGTCTTTTGGCAGATTTGAAACAAGCTCAGACTTTATTAAATGCATCAAGCGGTACTGTAACTGGTGATTTGGTTTATAAAGGTGATATCGCTAAATGGAAAAAACTGGTAAATTCACTTCGTCTTCGTATAGCGCTGCGAATTTCTGACAGAGAACCAGATTTAGCTAAACAGGCTGCTATAGAAGCAACAGCCGACGCAGCAGGAGTTTTAAGCAGTAATAATGATACATTTAAGTTTACTTATATTAGTTCGCCTCAGCAAAATCCAGCTTCAGCTTGGTTTGAAACACGTGATGATTACCGTATTTCTAAAACAATGGTTGATCAGTTAACTGTATTATCAGATCCGCGTTTACCAGTTTATGCACAGCTTCCATCAGATGCGAGTGTTGGTAAATACGTTGGAGGTGCTAATGGTTTATCTAACAGTGATGCTAATAGTCAAGGTTTTGCAAAAACATCAAAACCAGGAACTTATTTCCTAACTTCAACATCGCCAGCTGTTATTGCTTCTTATTCTGAAACATTATTTAATCTTGCAGAAGCAGCAGCCCGCGGTTATATTGCAGGTGATTCAGAGCAGTTATATAAAAATGCAATTACAGCATCATTCAATCAATTTGGTATTACCGATGCGGCGGTTATTACGAATTACCTAAATCAGGCATCAGTAAAATACGATGCATCAAATTATGCTAAATCAATTGGTACGCAGAAATGGATTGCCTTTTTCGGACAAGGTCTTGATGCCTTTACAGAGTGGAGAAGGCTCGATTACCCTGTCTTAACTGCTGGCCCTGCTACGGTTTTAGATGGCAAAATTCCGTCTCGTTTCTTTTACCCAGGAACAGAGCAGTCTTTAAACGGAAATAGTTACCAAGCGGCAATTGCTGTTCAAGGAAAAGATTTACTTACAACAAAACTTTGGTTTGATGTAAAGTAATCAGAAACTCGAAATTATATAATAAATGCCCTGTACCAGCTTATTGGTACAGGGTTTTTTATTTAAAACTGTCCGAAAAATAATTTTACAAATGAAAACTGATTCTAGCAGACAAGCATTAAACTGGTCGATAAAAAAATATTTTTAAAGTTTTAGAAGCTAGTTAATAATTATTGACCGATTAAATTTTAGAATCTTAAAAAATGAAATAAAAAAAGACAGTTTTTGATTACATATGAATGGATTGCTTAAATTTGTATAAAGCACCAAAAACTTTCTTATCATGCCAGTAATTGAACAATCAGAATATAATTTCCCTTCGATTATGCATAGGAACAAGCATATTTCTACCATTTATGCTGCTTTGTTTAAAAAGTTTGAAGTTCCAGGATATACGAGAGAAAAACATGAGTTGAACGACGGGGATTTTATCAATATTGATTTTATTATTAATGACCCCAAAAAAGCGGTAATTTTATGTCATGGCTTAGAAGGCGATTCGCGCAGGACTTACAACAATAGCTGCGCAGCTTACTTTCAGCAGCAAGATTTTTCAGTTTTTGCTTGGAATAATCGTACTTGCGGCGGCGAAATGAACCGGCTTCCAAGACTTTATCATCATGGTGCAGTTGATGATCTGGACGAGGTAGTTCAATTTGTTCTCAGAAAAGGATTCGAAGAAGTCTATTTGATTGGATACTCAATGGGCGGTGTGCAGCTTTTAAATTATTTTGGATGGACAAAAATAGATGAACGCGTAAAGGCAGGAGTTTCTATCTCAGTTCCTACACATATTGCAACAAGCGCAGCTGTACTTAAACAAGGTTTTAACAGGGTTTATCTAAAAAATTTTACAATTGATATTAAAAGAAAATTGAAACACAAAGCAGCGCAGTTTCCTGATTTCATTAATAGTGATCAAATAGATAGAATTACCTCTTTTGATGAAGTAGATCACTATTTTACGGCACCGCTTCATGGCTATGCCAGTCGCGAGGAATACTATGAGCAGGTTTCTCCCGAATTTTCTCTTCAAAATATCACTACTCCAGTTTTAATTATTAATTCTCTCGACGACCCTTTTTTAGGCGAGAGATGTTATCCGAGGGCTATAGCGCAGGATAGTGCCTATGTCTATCTCGAAACTCCAAGGTATGGAGGTCATTGTGCTTTTCCACTTAAAAATTCAACGTATTCCTATGCAGAGAAAAGAGCTTACGAGTTTTTTAAGTCCTATAAATAATCTGTAGAGGAGATCTTAGTTATACAAACTTTGATGTTTACTTTTTATTTTCTCATTGTAGAGAATTCTGATTGCGATATGAAAAAACTTTTTTGAAAATTGCTGCTGTAAAGCGATGGAGAAAATAGGATTTTATATCATGCAAATTTTAATTTAAGTGAAAGATGTGGTGAAAAAAATCACTAAAAATGCAGTAATTGACTTAGTGCAAAAATAAATATTCTGCTATAGGAAGGTCAGAAATGGCGGGAGTTCTTCTAAATATTCCTTCAATTTAAGAACACTTTTAAAGTAAAAAACACAAAATAAATCAACATTTTGATAAATATACTAAAACGTTTTAGTAGTTTTGTTATTGTTGATTTATAATAGTTTACTAACATTTCAATTACTAACTAACCACATGAATTTTAAAACCACCTTAATTTCCGTTCTCTTTATTACGCTTTCTATACCTATCAATGCACAAGAAGTTCCATTACAAAAAACTTCGCTTGTGGGGAATCGAATTGTTGAATTTATTCCAAAAGGGTTTGATAAAAGCAAAACACCTTCCTTGATACTTGCTTCAGAACCAAAATCAAAAGGCAAAGTACCATTAGATTGGACTTTAATTCCTGAATTTAGATTTCAAAATAATAAGGCAGGTGCCGTTTTAAATCTTCAGGGAAATATAAGTCTGTATGGAGGAGGGGAAGTTACAGGACCGCTTTTACGCAACGGACAATCGATAAAATTATGGAATACCGATACAGGTGCTTATAGTGTTGAAGGCGGAAAAAGATTGTATCAAACGCATCCTTGGGTTATGGGGGTTCGACCAGACGGCTCTGCTTTCGGAATTATATTTGACAGTACTTGGAAAGCAGAATTAATTACAAATTCAGATCAGATTATTTACAACTCTGAAGGTGCTTTATTTAGAGTTTACCTTATTGATAGAGAGTCTCCGCAGGAAGTTATAAAAGGACTTTCAGAATTAACAGGAACAATCAAACTGCCTCCACGCTGGGCTTTGGGCTACCATCAATGCCGATTTTCTTATGATAGTGAAAAACGTGTTATGGAAATTGCCGATACTTTTAGAGAAAAGAAAATTCCATGTGACGTCATTTGGATGGATATAGATTACATGCAGGGTTATCGAGTTTTTACTTTTGACAGCATTAGATTCTCCAATCCTAAAAGATTAAATGACAATTTACATAAAAAGGGTTTTCGTGCTGTATACATGATTGATCCTGGAGTAAAAGTCGATAAAGATTATGATGTCTACCAATCAGGCTCGCAGAATGGTGTCTGGGTAATGAAAAATAATGGAGAAGAGTATCACGGAAAAGTATGGCCGGGAGATTGTGTTTTTCCTGATTTTACAGATCCTAAAACTCGAAATTGGTGGGGCGGACTTTATAAAGATTTTTTAAATACTGGAATTGATGGGGTTTGGAACGACATGAACGAACCTGCTGTAAACGATAATGATTTTCCAGAAGACAAACGCCTCGGAACAATGCCTTACGATACACCGCACAAAGGCGGAGGAAACCTGCCTCAAGGCCCGCATTTACTGTATCACAATGCATATGGACGTTTAATGGTTGAAGCATCTTATAATGGAATTTTAAAAACAAATCCAGACAAAAGGCCTTTTCTTCTTACACGGTCAAATTTATTAGGAGGACAGCGTTACGCAGCGACTTGGACAGGTGATAATTATGCAGGCTGGGATCATTTAAAACTTTCTGTACCAATGTCTCTTACTTTAGGGCTATCAGGTCAGCCTTTTAATGGACCGGATATTGGAGGTTTCTTAGGAAATACAGATGGCGATTTATGGGCAAACTGGTTGAGTTTTGGTGCTTTTATGCCTTTCGCACGCGGACATGCCTGCGCAGGAACAAATGATAAAGAACCTTGGGCTTATGGTGCAGCAATCGAAAAAACTTCTCGTATTGCTCTAGAACGTCGTTATCGTTTACTGCCGTATTTGTACACGCTTTTTTATGAATCTTCTAAAACTGGACTACCTGTAATGGCTCCTGTATTTTTTGCGGATAGTAAAAATTCAAGTTTAAGAGATGAAGAACAAGCGTTTTTGTTAGGAGAAAATCTTTTGGTTGTTCCTTCATTTGCAAAAAAGCCTAAACTTCCTTCTGGCATTTGGGAAGAATTAAATCTTATTGAGGGGGAACAAAACGATAAATATCAGGCAAAACTGAAAATAAAAGGCGGATCCATTATTCCTGCTGGTAAAGTAATACAAAACGCAGGAGAGAATTCTTTTGACCCGTTAAGTCTTTATGTTTGTCTTAATGAAAAAAATACTGCAAAAGGAGAATTATATCTGGACGCGGGAGACGGATTTGGATTTGAAAAAGGAGATTACGCTTTAGTCACTTTTGCCGCTGAAAGAAAAAATGATACAGTTTTAGTAAAAGTAGCTAAAACAGAAGGAAAAAGAAACAGCAGCGCCGAAATTCAAAAAATAAATGTCAATTTGTTATTGAATGGTAAAATATATATTGGTTCTGGAACTCTTAAAAAAGGAATTACAGTTACTTTAAAATAATTGATCATGAAAAATATCTTAGTAAAATGCTGTTTTACAGCTGTTATCTCTTTAATGAGTAACGCAGTTTTGAGCCAGCAGTCAAATAAAAAGTTGTCTGATTATGTAAGTCCAAATATTGGAACGGCACACAGCCGCTGGTTTTTTTATACACCCGCAGCAATGCCATTTGGGCTTGCAAAACTAGGGCCATCAACAAATGCGCATTTAGGAAACGAACAAGGCTGGGAAGCCACTGGCTATGATGATAGAGATACTTCTATTGAAGGTTTTGCTTGTCTGCATGAATTTCAAGTAGGAGGCATTGTCTTAGCGCCTTCAGTAGGTAAAGTACAGACCATTCCTGGAAAACTTGAAAATCCCGATGAAGGATATAGATCTAGATTTGATCGAAAAGACGAAAACGCCACATCTGGATATTATTCGGTACTGCTCAAAGATTATAATATTAAGGCAGAGCTTACTGCGACAAAAAGAGTTGGTTTTCAACGTTATACTTTTCCTAAATCCTCTCAATCCAATATTATTTTTGATATTGGCAACAGACAAGGTGAGAGCGGAGCAGTTAAAGAATCAAAAGTTCAAATTACGAACGACGGTAGAATAGAAGGTTACGTAATCACAATACCAGAATATGTAAAAAAATATCAGGCAGGTGCCGAAGTGGCAATGTATTTTTCAGCCGTTTTAGATAAAAAGCCAGCCGCTTTTGGAGTATTCAATAAAAAAGAAACCAAAGCAGGCGATAAAGAAACCACTGGAGAAGGTTCTGGAATTTATTTAACGTTCGATACGAAAGAAAATGAAATGATTACGGTTAAAATTGGGTTGTCGTATACTTCTATTGCAAATGCCAGATTGAATCTGGATACAGAAGCAAAAAAGTTAAATTTTGATAGTGCAAGGAAACAAAGCCTGAACGTTTGGAACGATTATCTTGGCAGAATAACGGTTGAAGGAAAAAATGAAAATGATAAAATTAAATTCTATACAGGTTTATACCACGCTTTATTAGGCCGCGGATTAGGAAGCGATGTAAACGGCGCTTATCCTATGAATAATGGAAAAGCAGGTCAAATTCCGTTAGATTCAAAAGGCCAGCCTAAACACAACTATTATAATACAGATGCCATTTGGGGCGGTTTCTGGAATCTAACACAGCTTTGGGCATTGGCTTATCCAGAATATTATGCAGACTGGGTTCAAGGTCAATTACTGGTTTATAAAGATGCAGGATGGCTTGGAGATGGTATTGCAAACAGCAAATATGTATCTGGTGTTGGAACAAACTTTACTGGACTTGCCATTGCATCGGCATATAATGCAGGGATTCGAAATTTTGATATTGAAAAAGGTTACGAAGCGGCTTTAAAAAATGAATTGGAATGGAAAGACAGAATTGAGGGAGCAGGAAAAATGGACGTGAAGCAATTTGTAAACTTAGGCTATTCCCCTTTTTTAGATAATATGGAATATAAAACAAATACAGAAGGTTCTGGATTTTCTGCATCTCATACTCTGGAGTATTCCTATAGTGCGTATGCCGTAGCGCAATTTGCAAAAGCATTAGGAAAAACTAAAGATTACGAAAAACTCATCAATCTGGCAGACGGATGGAAATTGCTTTATGATAAAGAAACAGGTTTTATAAGACCCAAATACGCTGATGGAAAATTTATAAAAGATTTTAATCCATCAGAACCATGGCGAGGATTTCAAGAGGGAAATGCCTGGCAGTATACGTTTTATGTTCCTCATAATGTAACAGAATTAGTGGCGACTTTAGGAAAAGATACTTTTAATGACCGATTGAATGATATTTTTACGAAATCTCAAAAAAATGTTTTTGGAGGAGGAACAAAAATAGATGCTTTTGCAGGATTATCTGGATTTTATAACCATGGAAATCAGCCTAATTTACATATTTCATGGCTTTTTAATTTTTCGGGAAAACCGTATCTTACACAAAAATGGGTTCATGCAATTTGTGACGAATTTTATGGAACCGAAGGAATACATGGCTATGGCTACGGTCAGGACGAAGATCAAGGTCAATTAGGCGCTTGGTATGTAATGTCATCTATTGGATTGTTTGATGTTAAGGGGCTGACAGATATTAATCCCTCATTCCAGATAGGAAGTCCATTATTTGATAAAATTACCATTAAGCAATCTGACAAAGACAAAAATAAAGTCTTCGTGATTGATGTGAAAAACAATTCTAAAACCAATGTATATCTTCAAGAAGTAAAACTGAACGATGATAATTTAAAACAGCTTTCAATCGAACTAGCCGCCATTAGAAAGGGAGGTATTTTAAATATGAAAGTAGATGCCAAACCCGCAAATACATGGTCTAATTAAATTGATTATTTGATGAAAAATATTGTATGTTTTCTTACTGTTATTTTGTGTTCAAAAGTAATTGCTCAGTCAGCAGATTTGAATAAGACAAAAAATAACAATCCGATATTTAAAGGATGGTACGCAGATCCCGAGGCTATTATTTTTGATAAAACGTATTGGGTTTATCCGACTTTTTCGGCTCCATACGAGAAGCAGGTTTTTTTTGATGCTTTTTCATCAAAAGATCTAACGAATTGGACAAAGCATCCAAGAATTTTAGACACCGCAGCCGTAAAATGGGCAAAGAAAGCAATTTGGGCACCTTCAATTATTAAACATAAAAATAAATATTTTCTCTTTTTTGGAGCAAATGATATTCAAAGTGATAACGAAGCAGGAGGAATTGGCGTTGCTGTTGCCTCAAAGCCCGAAGGTCCATACAAAGATTACTTAGGAAAACCATTAGTTGACAAATTTTATAATGGCGCGCAGCCTATCGATCAATTTGTCTTTCGAGATAAAGACGGACAGTGTTATTTAATTTACGGAGGCTGGCAGCATTGTAACATAGCAAAGTTAAAACCCGATTTTACTGGTTTTATTCCGTTTGAGGATAAAAGCGTTTTCAAAGAGATTACTCCAGAAAATTATGTTGAAGGGCCTTTTATGTTTATAAAAAATAATAAATATTACTTCATGTGGTCTGAAGGTGGCTGGACAGGTCCAGATTATTGTGTGGCGTATGCAATTGCAGATTCTCCAATAGGTCCCTTTAAAAGAATTGGAAAAATTTTAGAGCAAGATCCTAAAATTGCTGTAGGAGCAGGGCATCATTCCGTTATAAAAATACCCAATTCTGAGAAATATTACATCGTTTACCACAGAAGACCGCTTACTGAAACCCATGCAAATTCGAGAGAAACTTGTATGGAAGAAATGCATTTTGATGAAAATGGTTTTATAAAACCTATAACAATTACTAACGAAGGTGTAAAAGCCCAAGTAATTAAATAGCAGTAAAAGATATAGCCGTAGAATGTAAAAATGTTTTATGCGTTTTTTAAAGAAGCAGCTTTAGAATTTTTACGATAAAACCATTTTTAAAAATTTCATTTTTATTGGAAAAAAAATACACTTTATTTGGTATACTAAATCGTTTTAGTATATTTGTTAATCTTAATTTTGTTTTTGAATAAATCTTATGAAATTAAATACATTATTATTAATTAAAAATAATAATAACTAATTAGTTCATAGTATTCAAATTTAATTAAGATAAAAAGGAATATTTGGTAAATGATAAATTTTGATCGAATCAAGATTTATGTCCAGCATGAAACTAAAATATCCTTTATTATTTTATACTGCTTTTTTCAAGTAAAACTTATTGACAAAATTGATCAAAAACAGTATAAAGGATGAAATTCTAAATTTCCCATTTTAAAATTTAAATCTTTGGTTGTTTTTATAAATACTTAAAAGCAAGGTAAAGAATAGTATTGTTTTTTGATAATAAAGTATCAAATGCTAGAAAACTTTCTTTTTAGGTTTGAATTCTAGTTCTTAATCTCTAAAAATGTCTCATTTCAAATGAGTTAAAGTAAAAGGATAAACAAACATTAATTATAAATATAATTAAAATAAAAAATAAATGGCAATAACAATAGGTGTAGATATTGGTGGAAGTCACATAAGCAGCGCAGCAGTTAATACGAATGACTTTGTAATAATTTCCGAAACATACTTTAGCGGAGCTATTGATAATAAGGCTTCTAAGGAAGTGATCATAAAAAAATGGGCAGAGATTATTAATAAAACGATTAAGGCAGTTCAGGAAAAATCAGAATATGCAGAAACAGATAAAATTGGAATCGCTTTTTCTATGCCGGGGCCTTTCCAGTATGAATCTGGAATTGCCATGTTTGAAGGAAACGATAAATATGAATCCTTATACAATGTTTCCGTTTCCGAGGAACTTTCAAAATATTTAAATGTTGCAAATATCACTTTTAGATTTTTAAATGATGCCAGCTGCTTTGGAGTGGGAGGCTCACTTTTAGAAAATGCTGCCTCTTCTTCTAAAATAATTGCAATTACACTAGGAACAGGTTTTGGTGCGGCTTTTTTAGATAATAAATTGCCAATTACGCAAGGAAATAATGTACCTCATAATGGCTGCCTGTGGGATAAACCATTTAAAGATAATATTGCGGATAGTTATTTTTCAACCAGATGGTTTTTAAATGAATACGAAAAAAGTACAGGCGAAAAATTGACAGATGGTGTTAAAGAAATTGCCGCAATAGAAAACTTTTCGACCGCTAAAATTTTCGATGAATTTGCTGAAAACTTAAGCGGCTTTTTATCCCCTTTTATTATTGATTTCGAGGCAGATCTGCTTATTATAGGTGGTAATATAGCAAAATCACATCGCTTGTTTTTGTCGAAACTTCAAGAAAATTTTAAAAGCAAAAATATAAATACAACTATTTCTATTGTTGAAAATACAGAACAGATAAGTATTTTAGGTTCAAGTTATTTGTATGATGAAATTTTCTGGGAGCAAATTAAGACTGAGCTTCCGTATTT
Source organism: Flavobacterium fluviale (assembly GCF_003312915.1). Classification (NCBI taxonomy): domain Bacteria; kingdom Pseudomonadati; phylum Bacteroidota; class Flavobacteriia; order Flavobacteriales; family Flavobacteriaceae; genus Flavobacterium; species Flavobacterium fluviale. The sequence goes on from NZ_CP030261.1 coordinate 3,148,510, forward strand.
TTAAATACGTAATACTTTGCTATATTTGAACAAAAGTGAGGATTTTAAATAAATTTAATCTAAAATGAAGAAAAAACCTGTTTCCATTAGAAATATTGCCGATGAATTGAAGATTTCGGTAACAACTGTATCTTTTGTATTAAACGGAAAAGCAAAAGAAAAACATATTTCTCCGGAACTTACAAAAAAGGTTTTAGATTATGCGAAGCTCATTAACTACAGACCAAATCAGATTGCACAAAGTCTTAGAACGGGAAAATCAAAGCTGTTAGTTTTTATGGTTGAAGATATTTCTAATAGTTTCTTTTCTCAGCTTGCCCGTATTTTTGAAGATATAGCTTATGAAAAAGGGTATAAAGTTATTTTCTGCAGTAATGAAAATGATGATGAAAAAGCCAATGAACTGATAACTTTATTTAATTTTCGTCAAGTTGACGGATTTATAATTGTTCCGTCTCCTGGAATTAGAGATACTATCGAAAATTTAATAAATGATAATATACCCGTTATCTTATTAGATAGATTTTACGAAGGACTTGATTGTAATAGTGTAGTGATTGACAATGAGCAAGCTTCCTTTGACGCTACGCAGCATTTGATCGATAATAAGTTTAAAAATATCTGTTTTATTAGTACCGCATCAGATCAAAGCCAGATGTACGGGCGTCTGCATGGTTACGAGAAAGCAGTAGAAAAAAATGGTTTAAAGCCGTATGTTCTTCAGATCCCTTTTGAGCAGATTATAAAAGGAAAAGGAAAAGAATACATTAAAAAGTTTTTCGAACAAAATAAAGATCTAGATGCTGTTTTCTTTTCTACCAATTATCTAGCTCAGAGTGGTTTAGAAGTTTTAAAAGAAACAAATCAAAACTTGATTAAAGATTTAGGACTTATTGCCTTTGATGACAACGATATGTTTAAAATTTATGATCCTACTATTACATCTGTCGCTCAGCCTTTAGTAGAAATTAGTTCTAAATTGATGGAAGTAATGCTGCCGCTTTTAAAGAAAAAAGATGTTTCTGAAACGCATCAGAAAATTGTTTTAAAAACAGAATTAATTATTCGCGAATCTTCATTAGCAAAACAAAAATAAAATATACATTTAATATTTTCGAACTAACCTGATTATCATTTTTGCGATTGATTTCAGGTTATTTTTTTGTCTTTTTTATAGTTTAAAAAGTTCTATTATTCCTCCAACTTGCCTTTCCATTTTGCCTTTTTTGTGTTAACATTTCTTTTTTGATTTGGATAATTATTTCAACATATTTTTTCGTCTTTCATCGGGTTATTTTGGTTTCTTGTCTTTTGAAAGATGTTATTCGTCTTTTTTAGGAGTGAAATTCAGCTAAATCCCGCTAACTTTCATTTTAACTCTAATTTAGTACTTTGATTTAATAATTGTTTTACAACGTTTTCGTTTGTATTTTTTAAATAATTATTGTCATTATCGCATATATTCAAGAATATCTTTAAAAATTAACAGTAAAATTATATTTAGTAAAAAATATTTTTTTTTACTAAAACGTTTTAGTATGTTTGCTAAGAGTTAATAAGTTATTACAGTGTGTGTTAGTTTTTTTAGCGATTAAGAATTCCGGAACCATTTAATCAAACAAAAAAATTACTGCTGTTTTACTGCTTAATCAGGTTGATCTCCAAACCTGTTTTTTGTCTTTTATTATTAATTCAATTATTGCTAACTAACCAAAATATTTCATGATGAAACATTCGAATTGCAGAATGAAAAGGATGCTCTATGCGCATTTTTTTCTCACAATTGCTTTGCTTTTCTGCGGGTATAACCACATAACCGCGCAGAATCAAAAAACTCAAGTTTCCGGGGTTATAACTTCTCTTTCAGACAACCTCTCCCTTCCAGGTGCAACTGTTATGGATGTAAGTGATCCTAGGAATGCGGTAAACGCAGATTTTGACGGGCGTTACACCATTTCATTACAAAATGGCAGTACAACTTTAAGATTTACAATGATTGGATACAAACCAGTCGACATAAAAGTGAACAATAAAAGTGTTATTAATGTGGCTATGGATCTTGATGTATCAGCTTTAGATGAAGTGGTAGTGGTAGGTTATGGTACACAGAAAAGAAAGAAAGTAGTTGGAGCTATCGATCAGGTTAATAACGAGGCTTTTAACGGCAGACCAAACGTGAATACAACGCTGGCATTGCAGGGAAAAGCGCCAAGTTTAACAATCCAGCAGACTAATTCTGAACCTGGTGCAGGATTGAACTTGAATATTAGAGGTATCAGTACATTGGGAAATAATAGTCCGTTAATTGTTATTGACGGAATTGTGGGCGGAGATATTAATGCGCTAAATCCAGCCGATATAGAAAGTGTGTCTGTTTTAAAAGATGCGGGAAGTGCTGCAATTTACGGATCTAGAGCTAGTAATGGAGTTGTTCTTATTACTACAAGAAAAGGTAGTAAAGGAAGCCCTATGACGATTCAATACAGCAGTCTTGCAGGTTTCAATACACCTAAATTCTTTACAAGTCCCGTGCATGGTTACGAAAATGCGATGTTGAGAAACGAAGCAGCTTATAATTCTGGTGAATCAACCGCAGTCTTCTCTGCAGCAGAAATTGCTGCATTAAAAGCAAAAGGAGATACAGAATGGTTTGCAGAAGAGATCGTTAAACCAGCATTACAATTAAATCAGAATCTTTCGATTTCTGGAGGGAACGAAAATTCAACTTACCTAGTTTCTCTCGGTTACTTGGATCAGGAAAGTAATTTTGTTGGACCAAAAAAGGGAATGGAACGCTATAATTTCAGAATTAATCTTACTAACGAATATGGCAAATTTAAACTGACTTCTACATTAGCTTATTCCAAACAAAAAATTACTGATCATTCGTCAAGCACGAGCACCTTAATGGTAGATGCATTCAGGGTTCCCTTGTATTATACTCAAAAAGATGAAGATGGAAATTTCCTTACAAATGATGTCTTACAGCAATTTAACTCGCTGGGTATTTTAGAAAAAGGAGGTTTTCGAAAATACGATAACGATGATGTTTTTGGAGCCTTTAATGCGGAATACAAATTGACAAGTGATTTGAAAGTGAAAGGTGTATTTGGAGGACGCCTATGGTCAGGAAATATGTACGCTAGAACTATGCAGGTTAATTTCTTACCGCAGGGTATTTATGGTGCAGATCGGGACACTAACGAAGAAAATCAGAAAAGTCTTGATTTGAATACACAGTTCATGTTAGAATACGCAAAAACTTTTGGCAATCATAATGTTAGTGCTTTAGTTGGTTATTCTAACGAAAATCGTTCAGAGAGAAGATCGGCTTTGTATACAAAATTTAATGACCCAGATTTAGGAACACCAACCAGCGAAACAGTAATTGGAAAAAATTCCTTTACTTCGAACGGAACAGATCCCAATGGTAATCCGGCTTCTTCAAAAAGCAGTTTAAATTCTCTTTTTGGCCGTGCTGGTTACGATTATAAAGATAAATATTTTGCCGAATTCAGTTTTAGATATGATGGTTCGTCTAAATTCAGAGATGAAGTCCGCTGGGGATTCTTTCCATCAGTAACTGTTGGATACGGACTTACAAAGGAGGATTTTATGGAAAGCTACAGAGATAATGTAGGAAACATTAAACTAAGATCTTCTTATGGAATTTTAGGAAATCAAAATGTTGGAAATTATCAATACCAAACGACATATTTCACTTTCCAAAATGCATACGGATTTAATAATGGTGGAGTAAGCGGAACGGGCTATAACTTCGCTAACCCTGATATTCAATGGGAAAAAGCAGCAACATTTAACGTAGGTCTGGATGCTGATTTCTTTAAAGGAGCGCTAAGTTTTTCATTTGATTTCTTCGATAAAGTGACTTCGGATATTTTAGTTCCGCCTCAAGTACCTGGAGTTTACGGTACAGATCTTCCAGATTTTAACTCTGGTAAAGTCGGAAATAGAGGATGGGAAATAAGTGCAACTTACCGTCATAAAGGTAAAGCTGTAAACCAAAGTTTGACTGTAAATTTTGGAGATTCAAAAAACAAAGTACTTGAATTTGGCGGACAAGAAAGACTAACAGGCGTAGAAGAACTGCAAGTAATACTTCGTGAGGGACTTCCTTTTAATTCGTATGTTGGCTTAAAAAGAGACGGTTATTTTCAAAGTGTTGAAGAAATTCAAGGAGCAGCAGTTCCAGAAGGAATCACAGTTCAGCCGGGAGATAATAGATATGTAGACTTAAACAAAGACGGGAAGATTGATGACAATGATAAATTCGTCTTCGGAAATCCATTTCCTAGATACACATTTGGTGCTACATACAACGTTGATTATAAAAATTTCGATTTAAGTGTTTTCATTCAAGGAGTTGGAAAGAGAACAATGATGATAAGAGGCGAACAAGTTGAACCTTTTCACTACAATTATGGTATGACCATGTACACGCATCAATTGGATTACTGGTCACCTCAAAATCCAGATGCCAGATATCCTCGTCTTGCCAATAACGGTACACAATCGAACACCAATAACTTTAGAAGAGGCTCTGATATGTATTTGTACGATGGAGCTTACGCAAGACTTAAAAATGTGCAGATAGGTTACTCATTATCAGATGATGTTGCTAAAAATTTAGGGATGAGTAAATTCAGAGTTTACGTTTCAGGACAAAATCTGCTGACATTGTCTAAAGTTAAATTTGTTGATCCAGAACTTTCTGAGTTCAATAACAGTATGTCAACTTCAGGAGCAAACAGCGGCAGGGCTTACCCTACGCAGGTATATTACGGAATGGGTGTTGATGTTAGCTTTTAAAAAAGAAATAAAATGAAAAATATACTTAAAAAAATAAAATTCTTACCAGCAGCAGCACTTTTGTTAGTTGCGGGTTGTGAAGATCTTGACCTTGTACCTGAAAACCAATTTACAGATACAACCTATTGGACAAGCGTAGATAAAGCACAGACTTTTCTAAATACAGCATATTCACAAATGCAGAAAAGCCAGTATTTCTTTTATAATGAAGCACTTTCAGATAATGCGTATAACGGCAGAGGAGACAATGCAGGAGCAGCATCAATAGGTGCCGGGTTATACGATCCTTCATTAGCAAGAATTAAAGAAGAATGGAAAGATAGATACGCAGGTATTAAAACTTGTAATCTTATATTAGAAAATATAGATCGTGTACCTAATGCAGATGCAGCTGTTATTGACAGAATGAAAGCTGAAACACGTTTTTTGAGAGCTTTTCAGCATTTTCAATTGACAACTTGGTTTGGAGATATTCCGCTGATAAAGAAAGATCCATCTCTGGAAGAAGCGACATCTATAACGAGAACATCTCATACAGAAGTAATTCAATTTATCTTAAGTGAGCTTGATGCTATAATTCCTGTTTTACCAAAAAACACGCAATTAGCAGCCGCTGATAGAGGAAAAATCACTGCTGGTGCTGCCGCCGCTTTAAAAGCCAGAGTTCTTTTGTATGAAGGAGATTGGGCAGGAGTTGTACAGGTGACGGAACAATTTATGGCTATGAATTACGGTCAATACAGTCTTTTTTCATCTTACGAAGGATTGTTTCTTCCACAAAATGAATACAATAGCGAAGATATTTTAAGCTTACAATATGTTCCTCAATTTAGAATGTGGGGTGAGTTTTTTGATATGGCACCACTTTCTGCAGGGGCAAGGTTAAATGCTTTGGCTCCGACTCAGGAATTGGTAGACAGTTATTTAATGCTGAACGGAAAGAAAATCAATGAAGCTGGTTCCGGTTATAATGAAGACAATCCATACGTTAACAGAGATCCAAGATTAACAGGAACAGTAGTTTACGATCAATATGTATGGAAAGAGGCTGATGGTTCATCTCATGTAATTTACATCAAACCAGGTTCTTCACCAGGAAATGCTACAGACGAATTTGTACAGGGATCTTCTGCAACACCTACAGGCTATTACACACGTAAGTACTATGATCCACAGCATTTAACATCTTTAAATTCAGGTTTAAACTTAATGTTATTCCGCTATGCAGATATATTGTTAATGTACGCTGAAGCTAAAAATGAGCTGAACCAAATGAACAGTTCAGTTTGGGATCAGACCATAAAAGCTTTAAGAACACGTGCAGGTTTTACAGATGGAGCAGCTTTAGGATTTAACAGTGCTCTGGGACAAGCGGGACTTAGAGAAGTAATTAGAAATGAACGTCGTACAGAATTTGGAATGGAAGGTTTAAGAATCTTCGATATCAGAAGATGGAAAATAGCTGAAAATGTTTTAAACGGTTACGCACATGGAGCAAAGTTCGGAGTGTCATCTATAGACAACGGATATTTAAGAGTAAACTTAAGAGCTTTTGATCCAGCTAAACATTATTTGTGGCCGATACCAAGAGATGAGCGTTTGATTAACACTAATTTATCTCAAAATCCAAACTGGTAAAACTAACTAACCTAATAAATAAAATCATGAAAAATATATATTCAATATTATTGCTAGTATGCGCAGTTTTCTTCGTGGGCTGTGACAACGATGACACAATGAATCATACTAATGTGAGTGCTGTAAATGCACTGTATTCACCTGCAGACAACAAATTTTTTGACCTTGGAGCCCAGAGTTCTGCCATTTTTGAATGGGAAGGAGCAAAAGCAGAAGATAATGGAGTAGTGCTTTATGATGTTGTTTTTGACAAAGAAAGCGGCGATTTTTCTAAACCAATCTACACAATCCCGTCTGATGGTAACGGATTCCAAAAAACCTTGAATATTTCTTTTACAGAATTAAACAAAATCGCTGCTTTAGCAGGAATTGAATCAGAATCTATCGGAAAATTAAAATGGACAGTTTATTCTTCAAAAGGAGTAAATGTTCAAAAATCTACAGTTTCAGGAATTTTTGAAGTACAAAGGCCCGGCGGATTCCCAACTCCTGACCAATTATTTATTACAGGAACAGGTTCTGAAAATGGAGAATCTGCTGCAGATGCACAGGCATTTAAAAAAGTGGGAGCAACTACATTCGAAATTTATACTAAGTTAAAAGCGGGAACATACAAATTCATTTCAAGGAAAAATGGTACTCCAGAAGTTTTCTACATCAATGATGCTAAATTGAAACAAGACGGAGCGACAACTTACGAAGGAGAAAGTAAAGTATACAAAATTAAAATAGATTTTAGCGACGGTTCGACAACAATGACAGAAATCAAAAAAATCGAATTATGGTTTCCGCCGCTTAGCCAATATTTATTTGAGTACACATATGCAGGCGGAGGAGTCTGGAAAGCAGCCAATAAAGCAATCAGTTTTAAACAAGAATCATGGGGTAGAGATGAGCGTTACAAATTTAAATTTACTGTAGTGAATGGTGCTACCACAACAGAAGAATGGTATGGCAGCATTAATGGAGACAACAGCAGACCTGATGGGGCAAATGTTGCTGCTTCATATTGGTACATGGTTCCGGTAACAAGCGATTTCTGGAATAACTGTTTCAAATTTGCTTCGGCAGTTGACAACAAAAATGTAAATGCAGAAATTAATTTTAGTGCATCGGCACCAGCTTACACACATAGTTTTACAGTTTTATAAAATAACCCTTAGCGTCTCTTAAAAAGAGATTTTTGAGAGACGTTTTTTTAAATGAATATATTATGAAAAAATTATTTTCAATGCGCGGTATAATGATGCTCAGCGTAATAGGATTGGGGTTATTTGCCATTTCTTGTGATGATGAAGCAATTCCCCTTCGCGACCCAAATAGTACAGACGGACAGGAATTTAAATACACTTGGGCACAAACTGCCGATTCTCTGCAAAATTCAACTTACAATAATTATCTCGGTTCGAATGGCACATTTATAGAAAACAATACAGGAAAAAGTACTTTTAATTACTGGCCGAACGCCCATGTTTTGGATGTTCTTGTTGATGGTTTTTTAAGAACTGGAAATGAAAATTACAAAACAAGAATGAAGGCTTTGGTACAAGGTATAAAAGTTAAAAATGGAAATACTTACAATAATGTTTTTAATGATGATATGCTGTGGCTTGCCAATTCTTGCCTGCGTGCTTATGATGCAACAAAAGATCAAGAATATAAAGATGTGGCAGATTATTTATGGGGAAGAATAAAATTAAGCTGGAGTGATGTTTTTGGCGGTGGAATCACGTGGAAACAAGATACGCCAAGACAGAAAAACGCAGTATCAAACGGACCAGCAGTAATTCTTGCCATGAGATTGTACGAAATTGATAAAAAGGCCGATGATTTAGACTGGGCTAAGAAAATCTACGCCTGGCAGAAAAGTAATTTGGTTGATCCTGTTTCTGGAGCAGTCTGGGATAATATTTCAGAAGTAAACGGCGTCGTTACAACCAACAAAGACTGGGTATTTACTTATAATATGGGAACTTGGATTGGAGCTGGTTTAAGATTGTACAAAGCAACAAATGAGCAGATTTATCTTGATGATGCAGTAAAATCGGGAAGGACAGTTTTAACGAGTCCAAAGTTACTTTCTGAGGGACTTTTGAGAGACGAAGGACAAGGAGACGGCGGATTGTTTAAAGGTATTTTAATACGCTATTTTACAGAACTTACAGAGCATCCCACAATCAATTCCACAGATAAAGAAAAATTTGCCGCTTTCTTAAAATATAATGCACAGACATTTTATAAAAAAGGAATTTTAAGACCAGCAATGCTTTCTGGAAGCAATTGGAAGACAGCACCAGCACCTGGAGCAAACACAGATCTTACAACCCAGTTAAGCGGGTTAATGTTGATAGAAGCAGCAGCCAAGCTGGATAAAGATGGTTATTTTAATTAATAAGTTTAAGTAGTTTTTGTTAGTAATGTTTGTAATACCTGAAGGTTTTAGAGCAGCCTTCAGGTTTTATATTATTCTATTCAACCTCAAGCAATATCATAATGAAAAATAAAATCGCCATACTACTTTTTCTCTTTATTGTAATAAACTGCACAGCGCAGTGGAAACCTCAAGGAGACAAAATAAAAACAAAATGGGCCGAACAAGTAGATCCTAAAAATACGCTGCCAGAGTATCCAAGACCAATAATGGAGAGAAACCAATGGCAAAACCTTAATGGTTTATGGAATTACGCAATACAGCCAGCGGGACAAACTGCACCAAAAGGATACGATGGAAAAATATTGGTTCCCTTTGCTGTAGAATCAAGCCTTTCGGGTGTAATGAAAACGGTTGGCTCAGAAAAAGAACTTTGGTACGAGACGAATTTTACAGTGGATAATTCGTGGAAAAATAAAGAAATTATACTGCATTTTGGTGCTGTAGACTGGAAAACAGAAGTCTACATAAACGATATAAAAATCGGTACGCACACTGGAGGATATGTCCCTTTTAGTTTTAATATCACACCGTATTTAAAAGGCAAATCTCAGAAATTAGTTGTAAAAGTCTGGGATCCGACAAATGATGGAACCCAGCCGAGAGGTAAACAAGTTAAAAATCCAGAAAGTATCTGGTATACGCCTGTAACAGGAATCTGGCAGACGGTTTGGCTGGAACCTGTGAGTAAAAAACATTTTTCAAGTCTAAAAACTACACTAGATATTGACCGCGGAACTATAAACATAAAAGCGGACGCTGAAGGTGCTGTTTCAGGTGATATTGTTGAAGTTACGGTTTTCGACGGCACCACTGCAATTACATCAGCAAAAGCTGCGGCAGGCGAATCGCTGGATATTGGATTGAATAATCCGAAATTATGGTCGCCAGATTCACCATTTTTGTATGATGTAAAGGTAAAATTAATTAGCGGCGGAAAAGTTACAGATGAAGTAAAAAGCTATTTTGCGATGCGCAAGATTTCTTCTAAAAGAGATGAAAACGGGATTGTCAGGATTCAGTTAAATAATAAAGATTGCTTTCAATTTGGTCCATTAGATCAAGGCTGGTGGCCGGACGGATTATATACAGCGCCGACAGATGAAGCTTTAAAATATGATATTGTTCGTACAAAAGAATTAGGTTTTAATATGATCCGAAAGCATGTCAAAGTCGAACCAGCGAGATGGTATACGCACTGCGATAAAATGGGAATTATGGTTTGGCAGGATATGCCAAGCGGCGATGAAGGTCCGATTTGGCAGATGCACAAATACTTTGACGGTACAGAATTGAAAAGAACTTCTCAATCTGAGGAAACTTACAAAAAGGAATGGAGAGAAATTATGGATCATCTGTATTCTTATCCGAGTATTGTAGTTTGGGTTCCGTTCAACGAAGCTTGGGGACAATTCAAAACCATAGAAATTACAGAATGGACTAAACATCACGATCCAAGTCGTTTGGTGAATTCTTCTAGTGGAGGAAATCATTTTCAAACGGGAGATATGCTCGATATTCATCATTATCCAGGACCAGAATTAAAGTTGTATGATGCTCGCAGAATTACGGTTTTAGGAGAATATGGCGGAATTGGTTTACCTATTGCCGGACATCTTTGGCAGGCCGATAAAAATTGGGGTTACACGCAATTCAAAAATACAGACGAAACGACCGCAAAATACAAAGAATATGCTGATAAATTAATAGCTCAGGCTAAAGTCGGTTTTTCTGCGGCGGTTTATACACAGACAACCGATGTTGAGGGAGAAGTAAATGGTTTTATGACATACGATCGAAAAGTAGATAAAATGAATTTTTCTGAAGTGAATACAATCAATAAAGCCGTAATTAATTCGCTTAATAATTAAAGTTGTGATAAAAATTAAAAACTCTATCGTCTTTGCGCTTTTTACTTTCTCTTTTGTAAGTGCTCAAAATATGCAGGTCATAACACCTCAACAGCCTATTGATTGGGTTAATCCGTTGATTGGCACAGATTCAGATTACGGAATTTCAAATGGGAATACTTATCCTGCTATTGCCATGCCGTGGGGAATGAATTTCTGGACGCCTCAAACAGGAAATATGGGCGACGGCTGGGCGTATACCTACAAATCTAACCGCATAAAAGGTTTCAAGCAGACACATCAGCCTTCACCTTGGATGAATGATTATGGGCAGTTTTCGATTATGCCGGTTACAGGAGAACTAAAATTTAAAGAAGAAGAGAGGCAAAGCTGGTTTTCTCATAAAGCTGAAACAGTTACGCCGTATTATTACAGCGTTTATCTTGCAGATCATAATGTTACTACCGAAATTACACCTACAGAAAGAGCGGCAAGATTTAGATTTACTTTTCCGGAAACAGATAAAGCTTATATTGTAATTGATGCTTTTGATAAGGGTTCATACGTGAAAATCATTCCGTCTGAACGAAAAATTATTGGATACACAACTAAAAACAGCGGCGGCGTTCCAGAAAATTTTAAAAACTATTTCGTAATCATTTTTGATAAAGATTTTCAGCTAAATTCTACTTTTAATGGAGATGTTTTAGTAAATGCTTTAGAAATGAAAGCGGATCATGCCGGAGCTGTAATTGGATTTAAAACCAAAGCAGGTGAAAAAGTAAATGCTCAAGTGGCATCATCTTTTATAAGTTACGATCAAGCCGAATTAAATTTAAAAGAAATCGAAGGCAATAATTTTGATCAGCTTAAAGAAAAAGGAAAAACCATTTGGAACAAAGAATTAGGAAGAATAAAAGTCGATGGCGGAACACCAGATCAAATGGGAACTTTTTATTCTTGTTTATACAGATCATTACTTTTTCCAAGAAAATTTTATGAGTTCGATCAAAACAAAAAAGTTGTGCATTACAGTCCGTACAACGGAAAAGTTTTACCAGGTTATATGTTTGCCGATACAGGTTTTTGGGACACTTTTAGAGCCTTGTATCCTTTTCTTAATTTAATGTATCCAGAGTTGAATACACAAATGCAGGAAGGTTTGTCCAATGCATTCGACGAAAGCGGCTGGCTCCCAGAATGGTCAAGTCCGGGATTGCGTGATATTATGGTAGGAAATAATTCGGCTTCGATAGTATCTGAAGCGTATTTAAAAAGCGGAAAAGTAAGGAATTATGATATAGAAAATTTATACAAAGCGCTGATTCATGGTGCAAATAATGCAGGGCCGTTAAAAGCAGTTGGCCGGGCGGGAGCAGCTTCGTATAATACTTTGGGATATGTTCCAAATGATGAAATCAATGAAAGTGCTGCAAGAACACTGGAATATGCATATGATGATTTTGCGATTTATCAATTAGCAAAAGCGCTGCATAAACCGCAGTCGGAAATTGATTTGTATAAAAAGAGAAGTTTCAACTATAAGAACCTTTTCGATCCTAAATACAATTTAATGCGTCCTAAAAACAAAGATGGAAAATTTATGGAGCCGTTTGATCCTTTTCAATGGTTTAATGGATTTACAGAAGGGAACAGCTGGCATTATTCATGGTCCGTTTTTCACGATGTTCAAGGTTTGGTTGATTTAATGGGCGGAAAGCAAGTTTTTGTTTCTCAGTTAGATAAAGTTTTTTCTTCACCGCCCATTTTTGCCTCAAAGAATTTTACCGGCGGCGTAATTCATGAAATGAGAGAAATGCAGATTGCCAATATGGGACAATATGCGCACGGAAATCAGCCAATTCAGCATATGATTTATTTGTATAATTATGCTGGAGAACCCTGGAAAGCGCAATATTGGGTACGTGAAACGATGAACAGAATGTATCATGCAGCGCCAGACGGTTATTGCGGCGACGAAGATAACGGACAAACTTCTGCTTGGTATGTTTTCTCTTCGCTAGGATTTTACCCTGTAACTCCTGCTTCTGATCAATATGTCATTGGAGCACCATTATTTAAAAAAGTGACAATTGAATTGGAAAAAGGCAAAAACATAACAATTAATGCCCCGCAAAACGGCGATCAGAATCGATATATTAGAGGAATGAAAATAAATGGAAAAGCCTATACAAAAAACTGGCTGAGCCATTCTGATTTAATGAAAGGTGCGGTTTTAGATTTTGATATGTCCTCGACACCAAATAACAATCGAGGAATTAATAAAGAAGATTTTCCATATTCTCTATCCAATGAATAATCGAAGGTTCTGCCTTCACAATGTTAAAAATATATAGTTATGCAAAGAAGAAAGTTTATCCAGAACACAGTTTTATTTAGCAGTTTGGCCCTTATTGATCCTTTGGAAATAATTGCGGGTACAAAAGCGGTTAAAGATTTTCCAGTTGTTAGGACTGCCAAAAACAAAAGAAATTTTGAAAGTGAGTTTATTGAAAAAACAATTGCTGAATTTCAAAAAAATGTAAAAGATAAAGAGTTAGGATGGTTATTTAACAACTGTTTTCCAAACACACTTGATACAACTGTAACCTATTCACAAAAAAACGGACGTCCAGATACGTATGTGATTACAGGTGATATTGATGCAATGTGGTTAAGAGACAGTTCTGCGCAGGTATGGCCGTATATGGCATTTGCAGGAAAAGATGAAAAGCTTAAAAACCTGATTGCTGGAGTTATCAACAGACAGACAGAATATATCCTTAAAGATCCGTATGCAAACGCATTTTACAATGATCCGAATAAAAAAGGAGAGTGGACAACAGATCATACTGATATGAAACCAGGCGTTCACGAAAGAAAATATGAAATCGATTCACTTTGCTACCCAATTAGACTGGCTTACAATTACTGGAAAAACACCAAAGACGTTTCTCCATTTGATGAAAATTGGGTAAAAGCCATCAAAACCACTTTAAAAGTTTTTAAAGACCAGCAGCAGAAAGACGGTAAAAATCCGTACACTTTTCAGCGAACAACACAATTTGCAACAGATACAAGACCATTAAAAGGTTACGGATATCCTGTAAAACCAGTAGGATTAGTTTGTTCTGCTTTTAGGCCAAGCGACGATGCCACGGTTTTTTCATTTCTAATTCCATCGAACTTTTTTATTGTGGCAAGTATGAATCAGGCGGCAGAAATGTTAGAAGCGATTCAAAAAGACAGCGGAACTGCAAAAGAGTTGAGGGCTTTAGCAGATGAAGTTTCAAAAGCAATTAAAGAACATGCCGTCGTAAAACATCCTAAATATGGAGATATTTATGCCTTTGAAGTAGACGGCTTTGGAGGTCATTTATTGATGGACGATTCCAATGTGCCAAGTTTATTAAGTCTGCCCTATTTAGATGCGATAGATGTTAAAGATCCAATTTACCAAAATACCAGAAAATTTGTCCTTTCAGCAGACAATCCATTTTTCTTTAAAGGAAAAGTTGCCGAAGGAATCGGCGGTCCGCACGTAGGCATGGATATGATTTGGCCAATGTCACTTGTTATGAGAGCTTATACTACCTCTGATGCAAATGAAATAAAAGACTGCATAAGAATGCTTAAAGCCTCTCACGGCGATACTGGTTTTATGCACGAATCATTCCATAAAGATGATGCTAAGAATTTCACCAGATCTTGGTTTGCCTGGACGAACACATTGTTTGGAGAGCTTTTGTGGGATACTTACAAAACCAATCCCAAATTGCTTGAGTTATAAATTGTAACCGATTTTAATTTTTTAAAATTATGAAATTAAGAAACAAAATAATACTCGCCACGCTTACAGTGTCTTTCGCGAGCCTGAATACTATTGCTCAAAAATCAGGCGGTGGCCTTTCAAAAGGAAAATACACAGCGCTCGTAAATCCGTTTATTGGAACAGCTCCCTTACTGGACACCAAAATAATTGGATATACACCTCCTGCAGACATGCGTGTCTGGGCAGGTTTAGTTTTTCCAGGTTCATCTGTACCTAATGCCATGGTACAGCTGAGTCCGATGACAAAATACAGATCTGGAGCAGGTTATGAGTACGAAGATACCGAGATTTTAGGTTTCACGCATACCAATAAAGGACATTGGAATTTGTGTCATATTCCTTTACTTCCCGTTTCAGATGGAGCTTCATTTCCATATAAATCGTCCTTCAGCCACGATCAGGAAAAGGCAAGTCCCGCATATTACGAAGTATATTTAAAAAATTATGATGTTCAGGTAAAATTAACTTCTACTTTGCGCTGTGGTATTCATGAATATACTTTCAAAAATAACAAAGGAAGAAAAGTGCTTTTTGATCTTGGAAAAGCAAACAATAATGTAGATGATTGGAACATTAAACAAGAAGGAACAAATGAGGTAAGCGGTTTTCAAAGAACAGGCGGTGAAAAAATATATTTTTATGCAGCTTTCAGCAGTCCAATTGAAAAATTAGATATAAAAGATATTGCAAAAAGCGGTGGCTATACTTTGGTAAATATAAAAGATGGAGATTCTAAACCTGTAACCGTTAAAATTGCCCTGTCATTCGTAAGTGTTGAAAATGCGGCTGCAAACTTAAAAGCAGAAGTTGGAGATAAAACACTGGCGAAAGTTTTTGAAGAAGGAAGTACAGAATGGGAAAAACTCCTTTCTAAAATTCAGGTAAAAGGCGGAACTGACGAACAAAATGTAATGTTTTACAGCATGTTATACAGGTCGTTTTTATGGCCGGCATTACGAAGCGATGTAAACGGTCAATTTATAGACGAAGCAGGAAAAGTTCAAAAAGAAAATTATCATTACTATACACTTCCTTCATTATGGGATGATTACAGAAATAAATTAGTTTTATTGAGTATTTTTTCTCCAGATGTTACAAGCGACGTTATCAGTTCTATTATTAACGAAGGAGAAATTAAAGGATTTATTCCAACATTTTTCCACGGAGATCACGCTGCCTCTTTTATTGCAGGATCTTATATGAGGGGAATTAGAAATTACGATGTTAAAAAAGCATATGAATTATTACTAAACAATGCATATAAAGAAGGCGGGACAAGACCTCACATTGCCGAATATATTGCTAAAGGTTACGTGCCGGAACAAGATATTAAAAATCCTGTAGTAGAGACAAAAGCCAATGCAGGCGTGACAAAAACGCTGGAATATGCCTACGACGATCACGCGCTTGCGCTGCTGGCTAAAGAATTAAATGATACGGAACATTACAACGATTTGGTAAAACGCTCTAAAAATTACGCTAATGTTTTTGACAAGGAATCGACTTTTATGAGAGGAAGACTGGCCAGCGGAAAATGGATCACGCCTTTTAATCCTGAATTTCCTTATTACGAATACATGTATAGAGAGGCAAATGCTTGGCAGCTCTCATTTTTTGTACCGCATGATATGCCTGGATTAGTAAAACTTTACGGAGGCGATAAACCTTTTGAAGCCAAACTGGACGAGTTTTTTACAAAGCCTTGGAATCCAAATTACATTGCGTGGAATATTTCTGGTTTTATTGGGCAGTACTGCCATGGAAATCAGCCGGATCATGAAGCGCCGTTTTCGTATTATTTTGTAAACAAACCTGAAAAATCGCAAAAAATAATAGATGAAATACTGGATACAATGTACGGCATTGGACCAGAAAAATTAGCAATGAGCGGCATGGACGATGCAGGAGAAATGTCTTCTTGGTATGTTTTTGGAGCCTTAGGATTATATTCTTTATCACCAGCAGATCCTGAATATATTGTAACGGTTCCCATTTTTAAAGAAGTTTCATGGACAACGCCGCAAGGTAAAAAAGTAATCCTAAAAAATCCTAACGGTAAAAGAAACTTGGAAGCTATTAAAGTAAATGGAGCAAAAATTAATAGTTACTTTATTTCGCACGATTTATTTAAAAATGGCGGTGAAATACAATTGCAAACAAAATAATAGAACTTATAGAATAACGTCCCACTTTTCTGGGACGTTATTCATATAAAACAATTTTAAACGGCAGGAAAATGCTGGACCGCTTTTATTGAAAAAATTTAAAACGAACTTATTATGAATAAGATACTTTCATGGGCAATTACGGCTGCTTTGGCAGGCTTTTTATTTGGTTTTGATACCGTCGTTATTTCTGGAGCCGATACAAAACTTCAAGAATTATGGCATACTTCAGACGCTTTTCATGGTGCCGTTGTAATGGCTATGGCGTTATGGGGAACAGTTGCGGGAGCTGTTTTTGGAGGTATACCAACGAATAAATTAGGAAGAAAAAAAACGCTGATTTGGATTGGTATTCTATTTCTATTATCTGCAGTTGGTTCGGCATTGGCAGATGATCCTTGGACTTTTGCTTTTTTTCGTTTTCTCGGCGGATTAGGAATTGGCGCTTCGACGATTGCCGCGCCTGCCTATGTTTCTGAAATTTCTCCTCCAAAAGATCGCGGAAGATTAGTTTCCTTATATCAGTTTAATATTGTTTTTGGTATTTTAATGGCGTTTCTCTCCAACTATTTATTGAGAGATGCAGGCGAAAATGCTTGGCGCTGGATGATTGGTATAATGGCTTTTCCAGCATTTTTTTATACCATTATTGTTTTTACAATTCCAGAAAGTCCCAGGTGGCTGGTTTCTCAATCTAAAATTTCAGAAGCAGAATTGGTTTTAAAAAAAATAGATGCTAATGCTAAAATTGAAGATTTAATGCAGGAAATGCATTTTTTGAGAAATGATAATGAAGACGAAAAGAAAGAAACCATATTTTCAAAAAAATACCGATTTCCTTTAATACTCGCTTTTTTAATTGCTTTATTCAATCAGTTTTCTGGAATAAATGCCTTTTTGTATTATGCGCCAAGAATTTTTGCTGAAGCAGGTTTAGAAAAAAATGCAGCATTAATGAGCAGTGTCGGAATTGGAATAACCAATTTGATATTTACACTTATCGGTGTTTTTTTAATTGATGTTCTAGGAAGAAAAGTTTTGATGTATCTCGGTTCAGTGGGCTATATTATTTCTTTAGGTTTAGTCTCTATTGCTTTTTTCTTAAAATGGCAGGGCATACAGGTACCGCTTTTCTTATTTTTATTTATTGCCTCACATGCCATTGGACAGGGAGCGGTAATTTGGGTTTTTATTTCAGAAATTTTCCCAAATCATTTAAGAGCCGGCGGTCAGGCATTTGGTTCTTCTACACATTGGGTTTTAGCGGCAATTATTCCATCAATGATTCCGTTTTTATTTTCAACAATAGGAGCAGGAACTGTTTTTTTAATATTTGCCATAATGATGGTTTTTCAATTACTTTTTGTGATCTTTATGATGCCAGAAACAAAAGGAAAATCATTAGAGGAACTTCAGGAAACAGTTTTTAATACTTCGCATAGAAATTAAGTTGAGTCATAATCTAAATAGTTAAACAAATGAAAAAAGTAATAATTGCAGCATTAATTTTGTCTTTTGGACAGATTCATGCACAAAAAGGATTTAAACCTTTATTTGATGGAAAAACTACAAAAGGATGGCATTCTTATGGCAAAACTTCTGCAGGTGCTGGATGGAAAGTAGAAAACGGCATTTTACATTTTGACCCCGAAGCAGCTAAAAATGGAGAAGGAGGGGACTTAGTAACCGATGCTGAATTTCAGGATTTTCATTTAAAATTAGATTGGAAAGCGGCGCCAAAAAGTAACAGTGGTATCATTTTTTATATCAACGAAGATGCCCAAAAATATCCCAACACGTACAGTACAGGTTTAGAAATGCAGGTTTTGGATAATGATGGTCATCCAGACGGAAAAATTACCAAACATCGTGCGGGTGATTTATATGATTTAATTCAAAGCAAATCAGAACCTGTAAAAAAAGTTGGGGAATGGAATACCGCTGAAGTTATTAGTAAAAAAGGAAAATTAACGCTTATTTTAAATGGTGTCATTGTAGTTGAAACGCTGCTTTGGGACGACAATTTCAAAAAACTGATAGCGGGAAGCAAATTTGCAGACTGGCCGGGCTTTGGAACATTCAAAAAAGGAAAAATAGCGTTACAAGACCATGGAGATAATGTTTGGTATCGTAATATTGTAATTAAGGAATAGGCTGGCATCTTTCTTCAATTTGTATTATTACTGTTAAATAGTAAGACGCTTTGACTTTAGTTTAAATTGCGTTTAACTGTTTATGGAATGAAGCAGCGTGAAATATTTTTGTATCAAAAAAAGACATACAACTGACTCCTATTGCATAATTTTGCAATGATTAACTTCACCATTCATTTTAATTTATTCTATGAGCAAAATATTTTCTGACAGCAGTCAAATAGGAGTTGTATCTAATTTCTCTGAGCTTGTACATACCGATTTTAAGGGAGAACTCAATGCACTTTGCTGGTACAGAAATTTGGAGGGAGATTTTAGCGAAATTGTGTCTCAATTACGTTTAAAAGAAAATATAACAGAAGTTTATCCTGAAGATTTAATCGCACTTCAACTATCAGAAAAGGGAAATATAGCAAGAGAAATAGTTTTAAACGATTTACAATTATTAACAGATTATGGAGCGTCTCCGTCTCTTAATTTACTGAAATGTTATGATCGTGATGATGAATTTGATTTCATATCTACCGATGTGTATTCGTTTCATGTTGATCGTTCGCCTATTGCAACAGATACTTTTTTATGTACGTATCACGGAGCGGCAAGTGATATTATTTCTAATTCGCAGGCAGTCCAAAAAATTCTCATCCCAGAAATTCGAACCAAGTTAGAACAGCTTTATGATGGACCATCGGAAGATTTTGAAAACTTTTTAAAAGAAAATTATTTTGATTTGCATTATCAGGCTAATTCAGATGCAGAACCAATAAATTTAGGTTTAGGACATTTGTGGAGATTGGCTGTCGATCATCCGAAACAAAAAGTACTGCCTTGTATTCATAGAGCACCAAGAGAAAATGAAGGTGAATATCGTTTGTTATTGATTTGCTGAGGAAAATAATAACGGCTTCAATAATCCTAAACTGAAATTATATTCCATTTTGTTTGAATTATCTGAATGATTATTCTTTAAAGGTGTTGATTTTCATAATTTTATTTCAGAATTAAAATCAATAAAACCAGAAGATATAAATTATTCTAAAAAGTGGACTAGCAGTAATTTGCTGATTCTAAATACTTTTGTTATGTAATAATCATAACAATTTAATTTCGTCATGTCAAAATTTCATCTCAATATTGAAGAATTAGTTCAGGGAAAATTCGAACTGAAGAAGGTAAATATAGCTTTCGTTTTTCAGGTAAATTGTCCAGGATGTTTTATTTATGGTATTCCGATGATGAATAATCTCTACAGATTATTTGGTAATAAAGTCGGTTTTATTGGAGTTGCGACTGCTTTTGAAGACTTTGAATTTAATAACGAATCAAACTTAAAACTGTTGTTGGACAATGGCACATTGGTTGGAGAAACGAAAAAATATTATGAAACGACTTATGGGCATTCTAACTATTTGCATATTCCAAATTTTCCAGCTGCTTTTGATAGAATGATATCTTCTAACGAATTTATAAATGAAAATAAGATTGAATTAATCTGCAATTCTATTCCTAATTTTTCCAATTTTTCTAAAATAGAAAAAGAGATTTTAATTAAAAAGATAGAATCACATTAATCGCAGATACCATTGATAGCAGAAACTTTTACACTCAATCAGTTACAAGGCACGCCATCATTTATTATTTTCGACGATGACTTTACTATTCTAGGACACCATTTTGGACATATCAATGAGGAAGTCTTAAAAACGAAATTGGAACAGCTCATCACTTTATAATAAGATTTTAACTTACGCAATCTTATTTATTTTTAATTGTACTAACAAAAAAAAGCATCTGCTTGAGACAGATGCTTTATAAACTAGTTCTATAGTATGTTATGCTACGATTACGTTTACTGCGTTTGGACCTCTACGGCCTTCTTCGATGTCGTATCGAACCGAGTCATTTTCACGAATATTCTCTGAAAGACCTGAAACATGAACAAAAACTTCGTTTCCGCCATTGTTAGGTGTTATAAATCCGAAACCTTTTTCTTCATTGAAGAATTTTACTGTACCTTCTTGCATATTAAATATTTAATTTGTTCAAATGTAGCGTATTAAATATTGGAAAGTGCTCATAAAATTTTTAATTATGCTTTAATTAACTTTTACCTTGCACTTGTGAATTATAAGTATCAAAAAATATCGGTTCACATGATCTTCTGTAAAATACCTGCAAAAATAAAGTGACTGGATTTTTTTGTATCTAAATACGTACTTTATTACTCTCGAAATAAACTTCAATTACCAACCTTTACAGTATCTATTACAACACGTTTAGCGAATAGATGCTTTTTGCACTGAGCTATAAAAATTCAAACAAATTTTCGAGCTCAGCACCACGTTAATAATCGTATCAAAATAAAAACCTTGTTTTTGTTTACGTAACCATTGATATGTATTTAAGATTTAGAAAATCTTCTATTTAGTTTCAAATGTTGTAGTTAAGATTAACCATTTACTAACTATTAATTTTTTAAAAAATGAAAAAAGCCTTAAAGTTTTCAAGTTTGCTATTTATAGCATTAGTTTTTAATTCCTGTGAAAAGGAGCAGGATTTGAATGAGCTGCAAAGTGTTCAGAATCAAGAATTGCAGAGCATTGAAAAAGATAATGTTACGGACATTAATGCCGCAGCAGGTAATGTTACTGCAAAGGGTACTGCTGGATCGAGAACAATCACATTGCAGACCAATACATTATCTTGTCCTGGTGGTTTGTGTACCTCTTACGGTGTTTGGTCAACAGGAGTTTACACAGTTTGGTTCCAAATGAGATTTAACTCGGGATTTTATTGGAGCAGAGGAGGTAAATGCGGCTATGGAATACTAATTGGTGACCAAAATACTGGCGGTGATCCAGGATGGGATGGGAATGGAGGAAGTGCCAGATTTATGTGGTATTGCCCAAGCGGATCAAATACTGCGAAAGGAAGCGGCGCTTATTTACAGCCTTATGTCTATTACAAAGATCAGCCAGGCCAGTTTGGAAATGATTTTGGAAAGAAGTATTACATACAAGAAGGAGTGACCTATAATTGTCAAATTTCAGTTAAGTTAAATACCGGATCAAATACTAACGGATACGTCAAATTTTATGTTAATGGTACCGAGATACTGAATCAGACCATTCGCTGGGTTACTAACGATTCGAAGCGAAATGTTAATGCTGTAAGTCTGCACACTTTCCGTGGAGGCAGTCAAAATTACTGGACAGCTCCTGTAACAAGTTCTATTTACTATCCTAGCGCATCTTGGGATGCCCAATAGAATTTATACGCAATAAAACAATATCATTGAAAAGATCGTAATACCATTATAAAAAAAACGGATCACAGTTTAAACTATGATCCGTTTTTAAAATTAAGTCTATTAATTTATGAATTACCATACAGGTTTGATTCCCCTCCGTCAATTGCAATTGTCTGACCGTTTACATACTGACACTCATCACTAAGAAGGAAGGCTACAAGGTTCCCCACATCTTCCGGTTTACCTAATCTTCTTGTAGGGTTTCTTTGTGCGTATGTTGTTTCAGCAGCTTTTGGGTCTTCTGGATTTACCTGTTTAAAAGCTTCTGCAACCATCGGTGTCAAAATAGCTCCTGGCGCGATTGCATTGGTAAATATTCCATCTTTACCATATTCAATGGCAGCATTTTTAGTCATACCAGAAACAGCATGCTTACTAGCTACATACGGCATCTGATTAACAACACCTCTTATTCCGCCTACAGAAGCTACGTTTACAATTTTCCCTCCGCCATGTTTCTGCATTACCGGAATAACGTATTTTAAACCGTAATACACACCCATAAGGTTAATGTCAATTACTTTTTTAAATACATTAATGTCATAGTCAACTAATGGTGCCTGTTTTCCTTCGATACCTGCATTATTGTAGAATCCATCAATACGTCCAAATTCTTCAACTGTTTTATCTACATAATTTTTTACTGCCTGTTCATCTGAAACGTCAGCGACAATAGTTATGATTTTTGCCTCTGGTGCTGCTGCCAGGATTTCTGTTTTTGCTTTTTCGAGTGCTTCGGCGTTGTAATCTACTATAGATAGGTTGGCTCCTTTTACTGTTACGGCTTTACTTGCTGCAAGTCCCAGCCCCATAGCAGCACCCGTAATTATAATTGTTTTGTCTTTAAAAATGCTCATGATATATAATATTAAAATTTATTAATTGAAAATTGTTTATTTATAATTCAAATTATTTGTGAATGCCTTTCCATATCAGGTCAAAACAATCATCTACCAGTTTTTGGCTTAATGGAAATAACTTTTGGATAATTCCAGTAGAGCAGGAGCGTACTGCACCATCAAAAAAGCTGATAAGAATAATTGCATCCAGCTCTTTTATGATTCCTTCCTGCTGTCCTTTTTCCAAAAGATCATACAGAGGTTTATTTTGTTTTTCATACTCTGTAAGCTGTTTAGAGAAATTCAGCTGTATGTATCCAGATTGTTGATACTGATCAATAAATATAGTTTCGTCGTAATTATTTAATCTGTAATTCAACATGTTGATGTAAATCTTCTTAAGCGATTCTTTAATAGGTGCACTGCTATCAAAATCGCGATACATTTCTTGCGTCATTTTATCTTCCACCGCTGCGTAGGCCATCTGTACCACCTCTTCTTTATTTTTAAAATAAATATAAAGCGTACCAGCCGCAACTGCAGCTATCTTGCTTATACCCGCAATCGTAACGCTTGCTAATCCCTGTTTACCTGTAAGAACGTAAACAGCTTTTAAAATTTTCTCTCTTTTATCTGGATCTAAAGGTCTCATACAGTAAAGTTAAATGAATTTATATTCATTTAAAAACGCATATGAAAATTATAACTTTTTTTTAAGGGAGCTTGTTATAATATGTTAATGAAATGAGAGACGTATTAAAGACTTTTTAAAGTTGTGATGTCTTTAGAATTTAATGCTATTGAATTACATCATTTTTCCTTCTTTTGCATATTCTTTTTTAATTCCCTGAAGCAGATGATTTAAGTTGATGCTTTCATTTTTATCTTCCAAAGTTCGTAGACAGGCATATTGAATAATATTGACAATATTAGCGCCGGTAATATCATATTTTTTCGAAAGTTCATTTAGATTTACATCTTCTGCAATCTTAATTCCTTTTGGGAGGTTATTTTGCCAAAGTTGTAAACGTTCGCCGTAAGAAGGTACTTCAAACTCAATTATAGATTGAAATCTTCTCGTAAAAGCACTATCAATATTGGTTTTAAAATTAGAAGCCAAAATCACTAATCCCGGATGATTTTCTATGCGCTGTAATAAATAAGAAACTTCCTGATTGGCATATTTATCGTGTGCGTCCCTAACATTTGTTCTTTTCCCGAAAACAGCATCAGCTTCATCAAAAAATAGAATCCAGTCTTTATCCATCGCTTTGTCAAAAAGAGAAGAGAGGTTTTTTTCAGTTTCACCAATGTATTTTGAAATCACCATAGACAAATCGATTCTATAAACGTCTCTTTTGGTGTATTTGCCTAAAAGTGAAGCCGTAAGTGTTTTTCCGGTTCCCGGTGTTCCGTAAAACATTACTCTAAAACCAGGTTTAATTTTGGCTTTCATATTCCATTCATGAAGTAAAATATCATTGAATTTAAGCCAGGTTTCTATTTCTTTTATCTGGTTTAAAGTAGAAGTATTAAGAACCAAGTCGTCCCATTCTAATTGTGTTTCTATTAATTGTGCGGGGAAAATACTGCTGAGCTGCGGTTTTAGGATTTTTCCGGTGATGAATTTTTCGATGTATTCCTCTTCCAAAATTAACAAACCACTTAGTTTAGGTTCACCATTCGGAACAGATTCTATTTTCACAATTCCCTTTTTGTATAGAAAAGATTGATTGTGTAAAAAGTTGTAGAATGAGATTCGGTTTTCCAGATCATTTCCGCCAATTAAAAACTGAGCCGTTTCTCCCGTTGGTAAAATACCTCGATGATTCTTTGTTTTTATCCCGCCAAACTCAGGTAGTTCACCGCCATTTGGTAAATATTCTGCAATAATCGAACTCAAAAAATCGGGTTTAATATGTGGAACAAGAGCTAATCCTAAAATAAGGATATCAATTGCAGCTAAATTATTTTCGATAATAAATTCGTCAATAAAACCATTTGAATCAAGTTGATTTAAAACAGGTTTTTCCATCGGATTTTCAACCTGAAAAAGACGATCAAGCTGAAATACGAATTGGTTTTTTAAGTATGTGAATAGGTTTTCCATTGCTAAATTTTTAATTTTGAAATCAATTAATGTTGATATTTAAGATTCATCTGGTCCTTTGAAATTTTTGCCAACATCATTTTGAAAACCATTTTCATCACCTCCTTTACTAGAATTATATTGTCTTGAAACAATTTCATGGCTTGATAAAATAGGATCTGCGTACCAATTTTTTCTTTCGACCTGGTCTAAATTATTTCCTGTAGAATTCCAATGTGTGGAAACTGCTGGATTATGATCTATTGAACCCGAACTATTAGGTATTGATGGCATCTGTACATCATTAACCACACTGATAAATAATGGGTCTGAGCCAAAAAATCTTTTTTCCTCATCAATTGGAGCTTCACTTAAAAATCTGCTGGAGTTATTTGGATCTCGTCGGCGGTTTTTTTTACTATTTAAAGAATTGCTTGTAGCACTTGAGCCTGGATAAAACATATTTCTTATATTATATTGGGGAAGAATTTTTCCATCAATGCCCACATATTTCGAAAAATGTTTTATTTCTTCTAAAGATTTTATATGAAACGCAGTACCTACAGCCTGTAAAAATTGACCAATATCTCGTAATTTCTGATTAATACTCTCCTCAGTTACATCTGGTAGTAAATTTTGTTTAGCAGGAATTATATCCTCCTGTAGACTATTGACTTTTGCATATATAATATTTAATTCACCTTTTAACCTTGTGCTTTCGCTGTCATTCCTTGAGTTCAAAGTTTGTTCTGCAGCAATTAAAGCCGTTTTTAGTGCGCTTCCAAAATCTGAAGCCATCATAATTTGGGTATTACTGCCTTCCCCTAAAACATAAACTCTATGAGATTCTCCATTCATAGAAAAAGGAATATTTAAATTTTCATTTTGTATTTCATTATTTTCGTTAGTAACATTTTGTTCCGGTTGGCTTCTTCCCATAACCCTGTCTAACAATGCCGTTCCTGTATCTACAGCTTTGTTTACCAGCCATGTAAGCGCTTCGTCGACCAATTGCTGTACAGAGATAATCATTTCGCCGATTCTTGCGCCAATTCCGGTTAAACCAACCTGATTCGCTAAGAAACCTATTACGACCGGCATGGCTTGTCCCATTGTTCTTTCGAGATAATTTGCAGCTGTGGCAACATTTCCTCGGGCCAAATCGGCTACACCATTAACAAAGGAATTGACCACTTCGAGCATTTCACGCAGGTATTTGATAAAACTTTGTATTGCGTTAAAGAAAGCCATAGCACCGTTTATCACGGCCATGATTCCCGTTGGGTCCAACATGCTTAAAAGTCTAGCGGTTATTCTATTCACAATACGTTCCATGACAAAGTTTTTCACGGCATCGAGAACGGTATTCCACAAATTGCTAAGCTGTTCTTGTATTTTATCCCAAATAGCAGCCATACCGCGTTCCTGAACATCTTTTATAAATGTCCAAATACCTTCGAGCGTATTAATCATGCTGCGGATTCTGGCCACTCTTGCCGGCCCAATACGCGGATGCGCGGCTAGTTTTTCCCAGATTTTTTCCATCGAGATATTGAGCACTTCCATAACCCAGGTAATAACCCCTTTTAAAGAGAAATCAGTAAGCACCGGAATATTAGCATCTTTCAACTCGCTCATCAGCCAGCCGGTAACACCGTTTATCAAATGGGTTACGATATTGTCAAAGAACTGTATGAATCCTTGCTTAAGCGCTCTGAGTATATTTTTTAAGAAACCAATTGGATCTTTCTTGATATCGTCAATCGCTTCTAACGCTCTTGTTATGATATTTCCGATAAGGTCAAATGGGAAATTCATAATCTCTAAAATCGCCATAATTACAATTCGTACAATCTCTGCCACAAACGCAATCAATCGTCCTATAGGTTCGCCAAATTTTTCGATAATTCGGGTAAAAGCATCCAGCGGATTAATGAGATCGTTAATCGTAAACGAATTCCATAGATCTGTAAAAAGCTGGATAATTGCTTCCGGAGTCATGTTTAAGGTTGCTACTGCAGCTTCAATTTCGCCTGTAATTCTGGCTACTGCACCAGATTCTACCATTTGCGCGTATTGTTCTTCGCCGCCGTCCATGAGGCTCATAAAACCTCTGATAAGATTCGGCACAGATCGTTCGACCGTTTCATTTGTAAAAGGATCACGTCCTATAATTACTTTAATTAACGAATAACCTCGCACCGTTGCAGCCTGAGCAGACAAATAACCTAATAAAGAATCTTTTACCAATTCTAAAACTTTTAAAGCCACACCCGAAGCAAAATCCCAAACTCTTTGCAGGAAAGCGCCTGCATTCGATGCCAAAGCGCTAAGATTAGCATCAATGTCAGCAAGATTAGAAGGCTGAATAGCATCCCAGGCAGTAGTAATAAGACCGCGGAGTTCACCTAATAACGAATTGAAAGTTCCAACCTGAGTGTCAAGCCAGTCGGCTGTTTTTTGGAGCGTGCCTTTTTCGCGCATTTGCTCCAGTTCTGTCTGTTTGTCTATCAGTATTAAGAAATCTTCTAATATTTCGACTGTTGTGGCACTAACTTGTTTATCACGTAATGGATCGTATTTGATTATTTTTTTGAGGAGTGAATATGCTTTGTTTTCTGCCAGTAAAGGTTCTGCAACTTCAATCAGTGCTTCTTTAATCCAGGTTATAATTTGATCAACAAGCGAAGCTGCGAAACTTGTTACCCGACTTACTAAGGCATTAAATTTAGTTCTGACAACATCTATAAAAGTTGAAAATGAAGATTCGTCCCAGGCATCTTGAACGAGTTGGAGTAATGCATCCATACTGAGACCGACTTCACTCAAGCGATTGCTGACCCAGTCAAAAACACGATCTATAATGCCATATTCTTGTAATTTATCAAATATTGCTGTACCAAAAGGAACAAGACCCATAAATCCTTCAATCAGATTGACGGCATTTCTTTGGACATTTACATCATTCAAAGGATCGTAACCCGCTACTACGGTAAGCAGTGTATAGCCGGGAATATGTCTGACGTTGTCTTTTATATAATCAGGAACCGCAATAGACAATAAGGATCCCTGAATCATTTCGGGAGCAGGGGAGATGACTTCAGTTTTTTTTCTAATGGCAGCGCCCTGCTGTACTGTATGCGTTAATTCGTGGGCGAGTAAATGTTTACCGCTCTGAGAATTTGGATTGTATTTTCCTTCGTTAAAATAAATATTGTTTCCCGTAGCAAAAGCCTGAGCTCCCAATTGCTTATTCATTTGAACTGCGTTGGAATCATTATGAATACGGACATTGCTGAAATCGGCTCCGATACCAGATTCCATTTCGGTTTTGACCTTTCCGGATAGAGGAGAACCGCCGCCTTTACTGCTGTTTAAATTAGACTCTAAATTAGAAGTATCAGCGGGGTTGGCATCGCTGGCGGCACTTTTTTGTATTTGTTTTTCGTCGTCTTTGGCTTGTTTTTCTTCTTCTTTTTTCTGCTGTAGATTTTCTTCTTCCCCTTTATTTTGAATTAAAGGTTTGATGGAGGAGATGTTTCTTGAGGCAGTTTCTGTTTTTTGGACTTCTTTCTTCTGAATTAACGTTTTTGATGCAGCAAAATCTGGATTTATTTCTCGTTTTTCGGTTATTCTGGAATCGAGTTTATTTTGAATTAATTCTTCTTTTAGCTGTACAATTGGCGTTATGGTTTGGTCGCCAGTTTTTAGTTGTATTTCTTTATTTTGCTCTTCCTGTTTTTGAAGATTTCCTGCCAGTTTTTTTTGTACTACCGGCGATGGAGAAAAGAAGGTGTCTGCGTTTGTTGTCTGTTTATTGGCCACTACCTGATCTGCGACTTTATCGGCTTCGACCTCAAATTTATCGTTGGATTTTCCTATATTCAATTTTGCCTGTACACCAAAAAAAGATTCCTTCCCCTTGTCATGATGTGACGCGGAGTGTGAAGAATTCAAATTTGTTTTTTTGGTTAAGACTGGCATATTTTACTGACTTACACTGTAATTTGATTTTAAAGCCGAACTTGATCTGGAATAAATTCTGATAAAGTATTTATCTCCGGGAGTAACACTTGCAATATTAAATTCTAAGGTTGAAGGAATATTACCCGGTGATAATCTTTTTGAACCAATATTGGTGTCATCTAAAAAACCGCATTTGATGACCTGAGCGCTAAAGTCTTCTTTGATCCAGGAGCCAACAGGTTCCATATAATCTACATCAATAACGATTTTTAAAGAGTCACTTTTAGAAGGGACAAAAGTTTCGGTGTAACACGTATTTTGATAATTGTGGCAGGAGCCGGATAAATTTAAACGCTTTGTTGAGCCGCAGTCGGGATCTGACAGTTTTTGAACATTACTTGCTGTCTTACTACCCGTTTGCTGTATCGTATGCGTGAGTTCATGCGCAAGCAAATGTTTTCCTTCTTTAGAGTCAGGATTGTATTTTCCTTTGTTGAAATAGACATCGTTACCGTGTGTAAACGCTTGTGCACCCAGCTGTTCGCTCATTTGAACCGCTTTACTGTCGGTATGGATGTTTACGTTGCTAAAATCAGCACCAAAACCAGCTTCCATTTCTTGTTTTGTGGTTGCATCCATTCCGTTACCGTCGCCTTTAGAGCTGTTAAGGTCACTTTCAACCCCTTCATTTACCGAGTTGGACTCATTTAATTTTGCCTGAACTGGTTTTTCTTCTTCCTTATCTTCTTTTTTCTGAACTTGTTTGTCTTCGCTTTCGCAATCGGCACATTTTTTTTGGACTTTCTTGTCTTCTTCTTTATCGGATTTTTTTTGGACTTTTTTTTCTTCCTCTTTTTCAGCTTTTTTCTGTACCTTTTTTTCTTTTTCTTTATCAGATTTCTTTTGTACTTTTTTGTCTTCCTCTTTATCTCTTTTTGGAAGAGATTTTTCTTGTGCCAGATCTTGTTTTTGAACCTTCGAAATGGTTTCAGAAAGGGGTTTCTGCTGTACAGTTTCTTCGCTTTTTGATTGCAGAAGTCCGCCCGTTTTCGGTTTGTTTACCACTTTATCGGCAACATTATCGGCTTCTTTTTCATACTTGTCGCCAACGGTTCCTGTAGTTAGTT
This sequence comes from Flavobacterium fluviale, assembly GCF_003312915.1. Lineage (NCBI taxonomy): Bacteria > Pseudomonadati > Bacteroidota > Flavobacteriia > Flavobacteriales > Flavobacteriaceae > Flavobacterium > Flavobacterium fluviale. The sequence goes on from NZ_CP030261.1 coordinate 3,178,740, forward strand.
TTTTTTGAACTTTAGGTCCAAAAAAAGGTGAAGGGGAGCGGTTTGCTGCTTTTTTATGTTCAAATTCTCTCATGACGTATTATTTTTTACCATTTGAATTAATAATTTGTTTAATAAACAAACTGCGGACTATTTGCCTTAACACCTTCTTGCTCTAATGTGTTTTTTATCTGTTTGTACCAAAACGGAAAGATCCTGGAGAGCCGAAGTTCAATCTCATCAACAACATATTTTTCATATTTTTTCATTCCAAAAAAATGAGAATACCCAATAGAATCGGCATGTTTTCCTTGTTCTGTTATGTTTTCTCCTTTTAGCAGAATTGTGGGATTATTGTTTTTATAATTCAACAACGATGCCAGCGTATATTGTTCTATTAGAATGCAGGTTTCATAACCTTCTTGTTTTAATACCGTAAAGCTTTTTTGGTTTTCTATGTATATTTTCTCCAAATCATAATAGCTTTTTATAAATTCATCACGGAGCTTGAGATCGTTAAAACCAAATATGCCGCAATTGTAGGAATAGCCTAAATTAGAATGCCAGTAGGGCAGGTTATGAGTATATTTCGTAAATAATTCTACTTGTTTCTTGTAATGGACTTCATAAGTATCTTCCCTGCGTTCTACGATTACATCATCAAAACTAAAATCTATTTTTTTCTTAATAAATATGTCGGTGTCTATGTGGACAAAGGGCTCTGTTTGTACTTCCATAGCATTAATTTTAGATTTCATCCAAAGTTCGATTCGGTTGTCATTTTGCACTTTGGTAACAGCACAAGGAAGCATATACAGGAACTTAAAGCCTATTTCATCCACATAGAGCTCAATTTCATCATACCATAAATGACTGTATAATATGCTTAGAGCGGTCATGTAGATCGTTTCCTTTAGTTTGTCTCCCATATTCCATCTATTATTCATTATAGGAAGTACATCCAAACTGTAAATTATCTTGTGTTTCTGATTCATTTATAGCTATTTATAGTTTTAATGCGTTGGCTTCAATTGCTTGAAAATTTCATTTAACACATAGAAACATAGATTTAATTTTAAAAAAGTGTGCAAAAAGAAACTTGTTTCTAACACATAATAGCATACTATGTGTATTTAGAATAAGTGAAATGCCTTTTTTCGTTTACATAACTATGTTTCTATGTGTTACAAGATAAGTACCCCCAATTAGTCGTTTTATTCTAAACTATGCCTTCTTTCTCTAAGGCAGTCTTTACTTCTTTATACCAATACGGGAACAGTTTAAAAAGCCTGTTTTCTATTTCTTCAACAATGTCAATCCTGTATTTTTTTTGGCCTGCGATATGTGTGTAACCTATTCGGTCTGCGAGCTGACTGTTTTCGAACAAGTTTTTTTTCCAAAGCAGTAATGTTGGTTTAATATTATGGTGATGTAATAATGCTGCGAGATTGTACTGTTCTAAAACAATGCAAGGTTCTATTCTGGCAATTTTGGGATTGTTATTTTTTATAAAAATTTCCTCTAGCGTATAATAAACTTTTAAAAACTGATCCCGAAGTTCCAAGTCTCTAAAACCCAATACGCCGCAGTTAAAAGCATATCCCAAATCGGGTTTCCAATAGTCTAAATCCTTAGTATATTGATTAAAAAAATCTAAGCGATATTGGTACATGCTATACAATTCGTAATCATTTTGTTCAACGATTACTTTATCAAAATCAAAATTTATTTTTTTCTTTATAAAGACATCATTATCAAGATGTATAAAGGGTTTAGTTTGTTTTTCCATTACATCAATTTTCGATTTCATCCAAATGACAGTGTCTTCATTGCTGCTGATTTTTGTAACCCGGCACGGAAGCATATACAGAAACTTATACGCTGTTTCATCGGCATAAAGTTCAATATCCTCATACCATAAATGGCTGTAGAGTATGCTTAGTGCGGTTGAATAAATGGTTTCTTTAAATTTATTTCCTTCATTCCATCGATTATTACTAATAGGAAATACATCTAAGCTGTAAATTATTCTAGGCTCTTCCCTCATAAAATATTTTTTTTAATGGTATGAATTAATTTTTTTTCTTCCAGAAAAGTTATGTTGTTGTACAGAGAAGCTTTTCGGCTGTGTTTGTACAATCGTCTCCATTGATAATCAGTACCTTTTGCTTCTGAAGTATTGAGATGTATTTCATTATTATGATTTTTTTGACTGTCTTCAAATGAGGTATGCCAGACCATTTTACCCAGCAAAGGCGACTGGATATGAGTTACATTAGTAAAATCTCTTGGAAAACTGTCTATATTGATGGACTTGTCGCCAACTCTGAAAATATTTACTAATGCTTCTCCGCTTTTGGTTTTATAAAATTTAGAGTTATATCTTTTTGTAGCCAGTTTGCTGGTCATGGGCTGTAAATCTATTTCGTTTTCAAAAATTAGATCTATATCATTGATGGTAATATCATAATACTCACGAAGATTAATATAGTCTGCAATACCGCCGCAAAAGACTACTTTAGACATGTTTACATTATTAAATAAAAATTCTAAAGCCATTTGCTGAAAGCTGCGAATATTTTTTTTATCGTATTCTAAAAAAGAGGTGTTTTCAACATTCATAATTTCCATTTTTACCAGTTCACATAAAGGATTCGTTTTTTCCAAGCCAATTTTATGATGCTCAGATTCCAGTTTAATTTGTCTAATAAAATATCTTGTGTTTTTCGCTCTATAATTATTGTGGGAGTATCGTCTCCCTTGATACTCAGTTTTCCGGGGCGCTGTAAAAATTCGTTTTGCAGCAATTCTGCCGATGCTGTTTTCATTACCTCCCAATTGCTCACCACTGCTTGCAGCATTGCGACAGCTTCTTTTTTCATTTCTTCAGAGAGAACAATGTTTCGTTCAATAGGCTGGGCTAAAGGAATATTGCATAAGAATTTTTCAAAACCCATAGCGTTCTCATAATCCTGTTCTTTTCCTGTGGCAATGTAATGCAAAAGGTGCGCGGCCGTTTCGGGATGCGTTATGGTGTTGTCTTTATTCAACAGTTTGCAATTTTCAAAAAGCGATTTCAAAAACGGATGAATCAAAACCAAACCTGCATTGTCGAGATACAATTCGCTGTTATCTGGATCTAGTATTTCTTCTTCTTTTTCAAATGACAAATCTTTTTTATCGATTACTTCTTCGTTATTCGGAGTTTTTTCTTTTGAGTTATTTGGAGAGACAGAAGTCTCTTTGTCATTTGACAAAATCAAATCTGGGCTGGTTGTTGGTTCTTCTTTATTTTCCTGAATTTTCTCATTTTCTTTTTCTTTTAAAATTGGCTCTATTTTTTTTTCGATATTCAAAACAAAAGTTTCAAGATCTGCCAGTACTTCCAGTTCGTTTTTATTTTCTATCTGATTTTTAATTTCCTTTAGAAAAAGTTCCTTGTGTTTTAAAAAGTTGTTCTTTGTATGAAATTCAAATGCATTGCAGATTAATCTGAAAAGTTTTTGTTTTACAATGACATTGCTTGTATCTAAAAGACTTAAAACAACTATTTCCCATGTTAAAAATCTTTGATTCGGAATCATTAGATTTTTTGCAATACGAGTCTCTATTTGTTTTTTTATGGCTTCAATGCTTTTTATTTTGGAATTGTTGTCGGTGTTGTTTTTTTTAAAAAGTATTCCTTTTTTAATAATGGATACAATTTGGCTGTCCGTAAATTGTTTGATAAACCGTGTTCTCGCAATTGTTTTTTGGACTGTATTTTTCCATTTAGAAGAAAAAGTTTCATCATTTAGAATTTCGCTAAATATATTATCCTCAACTATTTTAAACTCACTATTTAAAGTTATCCACCAAGTATCAGTACCCGTATCGAGGAAATGAAAAAAGCGTTCTATTTCTTTTTCTTGTGGTTTGATGAGTTTAAAACCCTCACTATTTTTTGCTTCCTTTTCAAAAACTTCTTCAACTTGTTTTGAAATGTTTTTTAGAATTTGCTCTTTAAAATCTTCAAAATCCAAATTTTGATTGAGGACAATATCAATGTTGAGTTTTTCTAATTGTATGCTTTGTGAGGGATTTTTAGAATCCAATTCATTAAAATAATTTTCTAAAAGCGAAAATATTTCCTTTTGCAAAAACGCATCAATATTGTCCTTGAGATAATATCCTTTTTCTTTAGAATTGGTATTTATCTCAAGGAAAACTGTATTGATCATATGTTTACTATTACTTACCACCAGCTGTCAGGTATTCGATCTGCATATTTAGGCTGGTTATTATAAAACCGCTTTTTGCAAATACTTTTAACATAGCAGACAAAAACTCTTTCAGCGCTCCGCTTTTATCAGTATTAAATCCTATTTCAACGAAACCTTTAAATAAATCAGTATAAAGAACTGCTGCTGCTGTAATTTGTTCTTCAGAAGCTTTAAGGTTTTTTGCATCCTGGCATCTCAAAATAGTATAAAATAAGGAAGTGCTTAACGCTACCAGCGTTTCAACCGAAGTAATCTCATTTGAATTTTGCAGTTTTACCGTAGAATTAACAGCTGCGACTATCGTCTTGAAATAGTCCTGATTGAATAATTCAGGTAATTTAGCATTTAAACTACCGCTGATGTAACTTTCAAGGTTGCTTTCAATTTCTACAAATTTGTTTTGAGTTTCAGTAATGAATTTAGTAGTATCCTTATTGAATTTATTAGAAACACCAATTTCTTTAAGATAGGAAATGCTTGAAAGTGAATTTCGTACAAATAATATAGCATTGTTTAGACAGGTATTTTCTTCAACTGGTTTTCTAATCTCAATTGAATTTGGACCGTCGGTTACGGAGCCGCATTTGCCTTCTGCAGTTAACGAAACGGAAATAGAAGATTCATTAAATAAAGAAATTGGTCTTGTAATTGGATCTTTTTTGTCTGTAATCACTAATTCCTCATTTATTTTCCAAGTATAAGCCACAGCGTTTGCGGAGTTGTTGTTTAGCGTCAACATTCCATTCGCATCTATATCATAAGAAAAACTGGCAGTAGGCAGATCTAAGAGGGTAATAGAAAGATTGGATGGTTTGCCGTCTATCAAAATAGTTACACTTGCAGCACCCGAAGTTATACTAGCCGGAATAAACTGAAATTTTCCTCCTTTTAATGCTTTAACTCCTTCTCCCGATAAAATTGCATCTTTTGTGGCAGGCTCAATGGTAAGTGGATACGACGTTTTATCATTTTTACAAAAGGAAATGATATTCATCAATCTGTTATCTATCAGTACTTTTGGATCTTCAATTTCAAAACTTACTTGATGGGTGATTTGAAAACTGCAGTTGCCATTATCAGCATTGAGCGTAACCTCAAAAGTGAATTTTTTCTGACTTTCGCTATTGTACTGGTAGAGGTGTTTTATCTCTGTTTTTTCGTCTGTAACAAGATCGGTTTTGTCGCCAAAATTCCACGTAAATTTAGTACCGGTAAGGTTTTCTCCGCTTACGGTAAAAGTAACTTCGGTTTCGGTGGTTCCGAATGGTTTTAAGGGAACTGCAGTAAAATCGAATATTGGTTTTTCAAAAATGGTTATCTCGCATTTAGTCTCAAAATTATTAACGGTAAAGGTTATGGGCTGGCCTATCAGCTCTCTGCTCACTAAATTGGGATCAAAAACAAGTACTCCAAATTCATTTACTTTAATCCCTCCGTTTTGATCAGGTCTCACATTGGCTTTTATAAAACCTCCCGCCGGAGATACTTTAAAAGGCAGAGGAGGGGTTTTACTGTCAAAACAAATTTTAGCAACAGGCAGACTAAGACTGATATTGTTTTCGTCGCAACATAAATAAGGCAGCGAAAAATCGGCCACAATGGGGTTTAAAATAGGGATGCCTTCAGCAAACTTTTCAAAATCACCAGTTAAAGAAGGTCTGCGGCTGTTGTAATAATAGTAATACGGAATTTTTTCTTCCAGATAGATCATTATAAATGTGCCTCCGGGAGCTACGCCCGCTTTATGCTCGTAACCGTGGTTTTTGTTGAGGTAATATTGGGTGAAATTCTGGATGGTTGTATCGAGTTCATTAGCATTTACTGCCAGAATCATGATATTGAACCCAAGTCCGTTTTCTAACCTGATTTGCTGAATTGCTTTAAGTGCTTCTTTGTAATTGCGTCCCTGATGTCCTTCGATTCTATAAAAATCACTGTCCAGATGAATCTCGAGCGGTTTTTTAGTATTTAGTAAATCATCATGATAACTAATATTGTTTTTTTGCAGTCCTAAAATGGTTTTATCAAAATCCCAGGCATGAATAAGCGAATCGTTTACAGTATTGTAAAATGGAATGGCTTTTTTGCCCAATTTACCCATTTGTAAAGAAGGTGTAATTTTTATAAAATCATATAACGGATTGTAGTTTTCTAATAATTGCAGACTTCGCAGAATAAGACTGTATAGTCTTTGCTTGGCCGTATTTTCGCCGTAACATAGTTTGATTTCATCTGCTGCTGCGTCTTTTTCTTCTGAATCTTCATCTGCAAGACAATCGTTACAAGAGCCGAAGTTTTCTCCTGCAAGCAAAGGCGATTTGTAAAAAGCATGACGGAATTCAAAACAAGGCTCGTTTTTTATTAGTTCGCCCAGCATTAAATGCTTTGGAAATGCATTAATATCGGGATCGCAATAAGTATCATCAATGCTGATTAACAGTGCTTTGGTTTCGTTGTAGGTATCAACCAGATCGTTAAGCAGATCGTATAAATATTGAAAATCGGGAGGAAGTACTGGGTCTCCTTCAAAATTAAACAACTCGGTTATATTTTTTTGAATAGCATCTAAAGCGAGCGGCATGTTCAGGCCCGTCAATAGGATATTGTAGCCGTCCTGTAAATTCTGAACTACATTGTTTTTGAAAATTCCCTTGGTGAAATTTTGTTTTATGGTTTCAAGATGCGCAAAATCATCTGGTTTTAGTACAATTCGGTTTGATTTTACGTCGGGTAATTTATGATAAAGATTAGTATAATTGATTTGGCCAATTAAGCTGTCATGATTCATTATTTGTGCGGCAACGGCTTTGCTGACAATTAAAACTCTAAAATTGCCCACAATTTCCAATCCCTGATTGTCGCACGAAAGACTAACACAAAGGTCAGATTCTTTTTCATAAGACTCCAGATACAAAAGAATTACGGCATCGTTAAACTCAAATCCTGTATTGGCGGAAAATTGAGTTAAAGCAAAATTGGGATCTTTTTCTTTTTTTTGCTGTTCTTCTGTTAAGAGTTCATAAAGAGGCAATTGCTGGTTTGCCCCACCATAAAAAAATGGTTTATAAGCCGCTTTTGTATTATCATAAATTTTGCAGTGCGTATAGGTTTTGGAGTCAAAATCGATTTTTTTGTTTCCCAATGCATCTGCCTGATATAATTTAAAAAGATCACCATCAGTAGTTATACCCGTTCCCTGCGTTATGGATATGGTATTTTGAACCGCATCATAAGCAGGATACAAGCCGCAAACTATACCAACGCCACTCAGGTAAATGCGGGAGAGGCGGTCCTGGTCGTCAAAAAAATCTACAACCTCATTAAGGTTTCCTTCTGTAAGTACCTGATTCTTTGTAAATCGTCGGTATTGTGTTGTTATTGTTGAAAGTTTAGCTGACATTGGAATAGTTTTTATAATGATCCTAAATTCGTTTTTCCTAGTATAATTTTATCTGACAATCGCTCGTTTTCATCACTGCAGTCAAACAGTCGTCCTGTTGGGTAAACATTGTCGAGAACGGTTAACGCTTTAATAAAACTGATTAATTGAGGTTCCGGCTGTTCCTGATTTAAATCCGTTTTGGCAAACAAATAGTCTTTGTATGCTTTTTCAAATTGAATAAGCTGGTTTTCTGCGGGGTCTTTTACATCTTTTTCCCGGTATCCAATCCAGCATATTTTTGCCAGAACGTGAGCGGGCAGTTTTTCTTTAATTATTTTTTCGATGTAATTTCTAAAATCGGTATTGGCAAATCGCAGTGTATATCCAGGCAGGACTACGCTTACACGATAGGAGTAGGGATCTATGGGTTCGCAACTATCGCATTCATCTGCGCAGATAGGCATGAAGGTATCCGGATTTACTGTGGTCAGATTTACGTCGGGGCGAAGCATCATGTGCTCGATCAAAAACATTCCTTCTTCGGTAAAATCTTCTTTCATAAAACGTATCAATTCCAGAATCGATTTTTCTAAATCCGTCAGACTATAGTATTCAAATCTGCGGGCAATAATACGGTTGGGGTTTTTCTTGTCTTTAATTGCCGGATTTATTATGTCATACGAATATTTTCCGGTATCTGACTGCTGAATTAAAATATTGTCGATAATGGATAAATCCTGTATTGTGCCGTTTTTAAAAGCTTCTTTTATTTTATATTCCCGAGTCTGAATAATCTGCAATACGGCAAAATAAAGTTCCTTATTAGCGGCCGAAGTATCAAAGTATTCTGCTGTGGAAGAAAGTACAATCTCATCGTTCTGATCTACAATACGCCATCTATAAACCGATTGATTGTCTGTGTCAATGAAATTGTACATTTGGACAAACGAATTAGAAAGATTCCTGCGGCTGTAATCTTTAATACCTATTAGTCTCGAAATCCTTTTTTCGGCTCCTGAAACATTAGTGGTATTCCATAAATTGGAAATAGGCTGTTTGTAATAATCAAAAGCATTGCCTCGCTCTTTGCTGACTACTTTATAATCTTTTAAAAAGTTTTCTTTGTCACGCAGTACGACCTGATCTGTAGTGCTGCCGTAAATGGTTTTGTTGACAAAAACGTATTCCGAAAAATTTTCGGCAAAACGAGACAAAAGGTGGTCTAGAATTTTATTTCTTCGTTCAATATTATTGTCCTGCTGGTCAAAAAGCAGTGCCGTAATAGTTTCGTCGTTGTAATTTTCATAGCCGTTTACAATGTCATCAGCACCTTCAATGTCATTAACGACTTGAGTAAAAAGCGTTCTTGTTAAGTTGCCGCTGACAGAAAGCAACTCGCTTACCTGACCCAATTGTTTAAAATAACTTCCCAATATCTGATCAAAGAATAAAAGATAGCCTTTTAATTGTTTTGCTTTAGATTTACGTTCGATAGAGGCTCTTGAAGGAAGTCCGACTTCGCCAATACCATAGGTTTCAGGAAAATCATTTTGTATGGTGGTATAAAAATCGGTGTTCAGATATTCGCCATTTGGTATTTCTAATTCTTTATTCTGGCTGGCATTGGTTGTCGCTTTGTCTTTTTCGGCTTTTATGGCATCTAAATAAATTTTTACCTGCGCCTGATTGATATTCAAAGGCAATAATCCTTTGTTGTAATTGAAAACACTTTTAGCACAAACAACAGGTTTTTGGTAAGGTGCAAGGCAGATAAGCCATTTGTTTTCGAGATCGTCACCGCCGCAATTTCCCAAAGAAATATCTTTAATCAGCAGTACGTCCGGCACCGACATGATGATTCTCATAATATCTGAAAGACGTACTTCATTTCTTAAATCGGCTATAAGCAGTTCTTTAGTATCAATAAAACCGTTCTCTAAACTAGGACCATCAAAAATTTCCAAAGTTGAATATCCTTTGTCCATCATTTGTTTTAAAGAATAAAAATTGACCGTTGTCGATAAATAACTTTCGAGAGCATCAATGACATTGGCATGAACTAGTTCTTCATCGGCTTCGGTAGCGACTTCAATATCGGCACATATTTTTATAGGATAGTCTGTCACTTTTTTGATATCCACAAGATCTTCGCAAAGGTTTCTGTTGGCGTGATACTGCTTTCTTATTTTTTCTTTTACGATCTCTATTTCTGAGGGTTTTGAGCTTTCAAAATCTACATAAAGATCATACAAGCCGTTGAGCTCAAAAGACTTTCTTAAATTTGGAGTGGCTGCTAAATCTTCAAAATCCTTACTATCATAAGAAAGTTTATCTTTTTTGCAGTCGACATAAACTGTTTTTTCATGTTTTGCAAGCCAGCAGTTTCTCACTCCTTTTATGTCTATAAATAGTTTTCGGTAATCATTTTGCGTGACCGGACTGGACGACAATACTTCTGAGGCTTTAAAAAATTGTTTTGGAATGCCTTTATTACTGTCATTTGATTCTAATATATTTTCTATAGGCAGATTGAGTCTCATGCCAAGATCTGAAATGGCGTAGCAGAGCATCTCGAGCATTGTGATACCCGGATCATGCTCGTTAAAATCAGTCCAAAGTTTACTGCCGAAAGACTCTATGTATTCGATTCCTTTTTTTCTCAAATAAAAGAAATCCAAATCGTCCTCAGTCGCTGCTTTTTTAGGAATGGTTATATGTTGGGTTCGTATCGACATTTTTCAGGTTCTTCTGGGGTTATTGTTGTGCATGTTATTATGTTGGTATTGATAATGTGGTTTTTAACAGACACTAAAATGTTTTTTGGACTTGACGGTGAGAGTGTGGTTAAAAAGTCTAAAAGCGGTATATTGGCCTTGTTGTTTTCGGTATCGTCCAGTATTTTAGGGTTTTCTTTATCTGTTTTTTTATCGATATAAATTGCCATTTCAAGCGTCGATAAAAAGTCTACATAATGTAAATTTTCGATATATTCTATAACGATACTGCGCTGCAGTTCGACTCCAAATATGATTTGCTTAGAGGTGTCAAATGCCCAGGGGGATAAAAATTTTATAAGATCTTCGTTGAGCTTTTTCTTGTAAAGGTTCTCATCGTATTGGGGATAAAACTTCACATCCAGTTTGATTATAACTTTTTCATAATCAGGATTAATTACTTTTGCATGCACCTGCATTGAATTTTTAGAATTAATAAAACGCTCTATGCTGTTCAACACTGCGGTGCTTACTCTCGGCTCATAGATATCAAATACATTTTTGTCTACGATGTCTGGAATTACGACCAGCGTTACCTTTCCCGGCGTTAAAAAAGAGGTATTGGTGCCCGAAATAAAAGTATGGTTAAGGCATTTTACTCTAAAAATATTTGGAAATTCCTGTAAAATAAGATGCTCGTAATCCCAAAGTGTTATCGCCCTGTTTTTGTGTCGCAGGCGTTCACTGACACGCAGATAATAGGAGGGATCTGACTCCAAGGGTTTTCCTGAAAATGAATTAAAAGGCTGTTCGATACTTTTAATCTGCGGCACTCTGGTAATTAATTTCGATATTGTTTTGGCGGGCAAGGTGCTGTCTAAATGCGATAAATTGTTGTTGTTATCAAAAAACTGCGCGGTAACAACCTGAGTTTTTACATCGATAACTTTGCAGACCGCATCATATTCTTTGTGCATTTTTGCTTTTACCCAAATGGTATTGGCTGGAAAAAGTGTATTGTCATTGGCTGCCTGCTTTGGAATATTAAATTTAACAATACCGGATTTTAAAAAGTTATCGATACCATTTGCCAAAATATCTTTTCCCAGATTTTTCCAATAATTATCGCATAAGATGTACCATTCTACTTTTTGTTTTCCTGTAAAAGTGGGAACTGCGGTATTTTCGCTTCCTTCTAATATTTGAAATAATAATGAAATCTGCTGTGATATTTCGGCATCCTGAAGACCGATATAAAATTCGCCTCCATTGCAATAATCCGGAACCAGATAATTTGTAATAGGCGTGCCGGGATCTAATATTTCTTTATTGAGGGCTTGTTGTTTCAAATAAGAATGCTCTTCGCGCTGCCCAAAAGGAGCTTCATGAAACAATTTTATTCGGTTAGAATCATAGGCAGAAACCTTAAAATCAATGTTTTCCTCCGCAGCATAATTCAGGCTGATGCTTTCTACAACGGGTGTATAAGGCTCATTCGGAATTGGTGTTGCGGGGTCTGCTGCCACATTCATTATCGCCAAAGTATATATTTTGGGAAATAACGAATGCAAAAACGATTGATTTAAGGTCAATCGGATCGGGCCGCTTTTGCCAATCTCATAATCGCTCCCTTTTAAATTGATAGTAGATTCAAATAATTGATCTTCTGCAGAATAATCAAATAAATTGACGTCTGTTTTTTGCTCCTGCCAAACTTCTTTATCTAAAACAGCTGCTGTTGCTTTAAAATAGTTGGCTGTAACAATTGGATCTCCAGTGTTTACTGTTGTTGAAGTGTTAGTTGCTGCAACAGCTTTTATTTCTGGATCACTTTTTTTTGCAGCTCCATCTTCAGGCTGGTTGACATTCAGTTTAGCAGCATTGTTTGCATTGATGAACATGGCATCAATAAAAATCCTTTTACTTATTGTTTCTATAAAACTCTTTTTGTAGGCAGCATAATGCGTTTCGAATGAAATTGGAGTATTTTTCCACTTTATGTTAATGTCGGCTTCGGTCCATTTTTTTGAGAATATTTCAGGATAATTGATGACAAACGAACTGTTTTTTTCGGGTTGTGTTGTAAAAGGGAAAAAGGGTTTTGCTGCGTTCAGCAGACCAGTATCACTTTCTAATAACAGCGATTTAACATCATTCACTTCCATTTTTACAGTAATGCTGTTTACTGTTTTTGTTACTAAACTTCTAAAAAGACTGTGTCCATTTTTATCTGACGTATCGATTAAAAACCGAATAATAGGAAGTTCTGTCGAGAAAAATTCGCCTAAAACTTTCTGGTCATAACCAACAACTGCCGGATCATCTTTCGGAATCTGAAAAACCAATCTTAATTGGTTTCCATCAATACTAGAAGATTGAAATCCATTCTTAAAACCAACGTTTTTGCTAAGTCCAAAATTTTCAATCCATCCTTTTTTACCGCTGTATAAAATTTTGATGTGGTTTAAAAGTTCATCTGTTGTAAAAGGAATATTTGAAAAATTAAAAACCTGATCAAAAGTAATGGTGATGTCAATATTTCTATCACCTTCTTTAAGATTAAACAATTCTGAGGCAATTGCAAAACCTAATTTGGCATCGTCCAGTTCCGGATATTTCTCTTTATCAGATGTATATCCAAAAGGAAACCAATATGGAGCGTCTTCTTTTAGCGGTTCGCCTTTTCCGTCAAGGGAATTTGCTATTTCACTGCATTTTATTTTACCTCGATCAACGTCATTGTACACATTTTTCAGATACGCTATGCTGGTTTTATTGGCAATAAATTCTTCGGTGGTTTTGTATATTAATTTTTTGCCGTCGGGATCTTTTCCGGCATCAAGTTCTGTGTTTACGGCAATTTTCTCTTCGGCGATTTTTTTCGCCAGTTCAAAAATAATATTCACTTTGTCTGCTTTTGCGGGCAGTTTTTCGATTTGCAGAATGTCTTTATAGAAAAAATCTAAATGTTTTTTGGTTATAAGATTGAGTTTGTTTTGAGATAATTCTAATAATTTCAGAAAACACACAAACAAGGTCAGGTGAGGAGTAAGGTCTTGGTTTATATGAGCATTCGATAATGTTTTGGTGATGTTTTCTTTTAAAGCAGCGTATTCTTTATCCGTTCTTTTCGGAATACCATACGGAAGATCTTCTTTTGAAAATCCGAAATAGCTGAAAAATTCCTGCCAGTTTCCTTCAGGGTTTTTATCGTTATTAGTATCAAAAAAGTTAACTTCTCTGGCAAAATTATAAGCAAATAACAGCCAGTCTTCAATAGTAAAATCATGAAGTTTTAAGTTGCCCGGCTCTAGTGCGTCACTAAAGCGTTCTTCCTGATTGACTCCATTTCTTTTAAAAATAACATTGTCTATGTGGCTGTTGGTACTCATAGTTTAAACTTTAAATATTAGTGCCTTCTCCTTTGTAAAAGGGATAAACAAGATTGCTTCTTGAGTTTGTACTTCTTATTCTGTAGTCGATTATGACCAATAATTCCCCTTCTAAATCATCACCTTGTGTGATGTCAATTTTTTCGACATCAATTCGGGGTTCGTAATATAAAATCGCCGTTTTTATGAGTTCTGAAACATAGGTTTTGAGTGTTCTGTCTAATGTTTCAAAAAGCAGTTCATCCATATTGCAACCGTATCTGGGCAGCATAATGCGTTCGCCTATTTTGGTAGAAAGCATGATCTCCAGGCTGCTTTTAATATCTGCTTCGTCAGTTGTCATGACGACCCCTTTATTGTTTCTTTTAAACTCGGGCGGAAAACTCCATCCGGTTCCTAAAAAAGCTTCTTTATTTTCCATGATTAACCTATTAAAACGGTTGGACATCCTATTACAATCGTACCGCCATGCGCAGTAGAATCTCCCATTCTTGCGGCTGGTTTTCCGCCAATCAGTACTGTACTGGAGCCGGCTATAATGCTGTCTGGCGGACCTGTACAAACGATCATGTCTCCCAGGCAGGCTGCAGGCTGGCCGCCTATTAATACTGTTGGTGTACCCGGCGGCAATATTGGTCCGCCTACATGGGGGACAGTGGCGGTTACCATCGGGCAAACATGCATATCGTTGATTCTTGCGGCTGGAGCTCCCATAATTATTGTTTTAATTTTATTAGGTGTATTTAATTTTAACACATAGAAACATAGTTTTGCAGCCTTTAAAAAAGGCGTTTCACTAATTTAGATGCACATAGTTATCTATATGTGGAAACTGGTTTCTTTTACTTTCTTTTTTCGACATAAAAAACTATGTTTCTATGTGTTAAAAATATTTTTTTAATTGAAAGCAATTGAAATAACTTAATTTATCTGTACAATACTGCCTTTTAAAATAGCTGTTGCCGCCGATGACATTTCTACGCCGGCACTGCCTTCGGCTTTAAATTGGGCCGTTGCTTTTAGGTTTACATTGGTGCCTTCAATTTTGACATCGCCTGCTGCTTTTATCGAAATATCGCCCGCACTTTCCATCTTTATTCCTGCGCTGTCAATGGTAATCACGTTAGAATTTTCGTCTTCAATAACTATAGATCCTTTGTCTTCGTCCAGTGTTATTTTTTTGCCTGCCGGAGTTTCAATGGCTATCGATTTTTTCTCATCATCAAAGAGCACTTTCATTTCGCTTCTTGTAAAAATCCCTTTTTGATGGTTATCGTCAGCTGCTTTTAGAGGGGCAGGTTTTGCACTGCTGTGAAGCATTCCGAGTACAATTGCATCATTAGGATCTTCGTTGATGAAGCCAATAATTACTTCGTCTTCAATTTCTGGTCTGAAAAAAGTACCTCTGTTGTCACCTGCATCCAAGGCAGCTACTCGGCACCAAATGCCCTGTTCTTCGTTATTGATAATCGGTATTTTTACCAAAATGCGGTCTTCGCCGTCGGGATCGTCCTGCAGCTGGGTGACAATACCAATATGCAGTCCTTTTATGGATGGAATTATTCCTGAAGCCGATGGCGTATTGATATTATAAGTTTCAGAAAACCATTCAGGATTCAATCCAAACTGCGCGTTTACAGTCCAATTGCCGTTTGCAATTTCATGGAAAACGCCCGTAATATAGGCTTTGCCGTTAAAACGATCTCCTACGCCTTCAAGTGTAATAATCGTGTTGGGTTTTACTGCGGGAATGCCTTGAAATTTTACTCTTCCGCGAACTTTTGAAAGCTGCTGAAATAATAATTTTGCATCGGCCCAATCCTGTAATTCGGTATCGGTAACATTACCGCCGTGACGCAGTTCTAAATTTTCGAGCTTTACGACATCAGATAAATTCGAAGGAGCTAAATTTCCATTGAGACTGACGCTCGGATCTTTGGCTTCCATTTCTAATAATTCCTGATTGGAGGCATTCCAGCTATAGGATGAAACTTTAGCAAACTGATTTCGGGCATCCATTTCGGCATCAAAATCGAGCATACTGGAACCAAAAGCCACTGTTTCAACTGGTGAGAAAGCCAAATCAGGTTTTTTTATCGAAATTTTTCCGTTTTCAACAAAACATAATTTTCCATTAGCCTGCGCACGCGAGACTATAAAATCCCAGTCAGAAGTGTTGTACTGCACTAACTCTTTGTGACTATAATTGCTGCTTTCTACCTCTTTTTGCAAACCGTACGTACCTATAATTTCTTCAAAAACATCACTGTCTTTGACATCATAAAAATATTTGCTTTTTCTGCCGATAGTCAGTTTTACAGCTTCGTCTTTGCATTCTACAATTAACAGCGATGAATTGTCTTTTATTTTTATGGAATGTTTTACAACAATTCCTTTGTAAATGGTTTCTTCGTCACTGTGATAACCTGCTTTTATTTCTATTTTTTTTCCTGGAATAAGCAGATCTTCATTACTTAATTTAAAATCTTGCGCAGCGGCATCACCATCAGTCAAAATAATCTGCGCCATAGGTATTCTGTTCACCTCATTATGAACCACAATGCTCATTACTTGGTAAATACCAGAGAGTTCATTTCCTTCAATGAGTAATTTGTGCGTAACTAAATCTGCACTTTTACTGGTTTGTATGACGCCGCTATTGTTCATCTATTGTTGTTTTTGCAGAGGTGGGAAAAATATTTTCTGGCCGATTTGTAATTTTCTGAAATTAATTAGCTTGTTCACTCTCGCTACTTCGAGATAATATTTGGAGTCGCCATAGATTCTAAAAGACATTAACGGAAGCGTATCGCCCGCTTTTACAATTCGGGTATGCGTTAAATCTGGAGATTGATTGTTTTGCTGTTTTGCCCGTAACTCATCTTCAACAACTCCTTTAAATTTTCCTTTTGCAATGGCTCTAATGGGCGTTCCATCAGGTCTGAAAAGTTTATATTCAATCGTCATGTCCGTAAGAGAACCTTTAAACAACAGACTTCCCCAGGCAATTTTTAAATAATTGGGCTTATGTTCAGTTCCGTTATAGTCTAAAATTACTTTTCTAAAATGCTCAATATCTTCAATAACACCATTTTTGGTAGTTTCTTTGCCGGCAATAACGCCTGTTCGGTCAAATACAAAATCTAATTCTAATTCTTCTGGAGCAATTGCTGCAAATCTTGGCGCCGGACTGCTCGTTCCGGGAGCCTGCGTTGTGTCTTGCGCTATTTTGTAATGAAAAGTATATTTTTCGGGATTCATCAAAGTAATGAACTCTTTAATATCCGAAATTGGATTGTTGAATTGAGGATCGCTGTAAGCAATAATCTTCAGTTTCTTTAATTCTCCAGTTGTGGTCATATCAGCGTTCTTTTTTTCGTTCAATAATTTTCATTACCTGCTCGACACAATCAGCTACGGTATCTTTTTCAGTATTAGAAGAAGAAGCTGGTTTTGTACCCGAATTTGAGTTTTCGCTCACATTTATTTTAATGTGAAGCTCTTTGATTTCAATTGGCATGGCAGCATTATTTTTGATGAAGTGTGAAATAATTATAAGCGAGTTCAAAGCTCTCGACGACAATTTTGCTTTCTAAAGCACTTAAATCCTCAACTGCCCATTTTACGGGATAGGCATGTATGACTTTCCAGTGCATTAAAGGTTTATGGTTCTGATCTAAGAGTTTAACCGTTAAATCTACGGGCTTAAAATCGAAATTTTCTAAGGCTTTTCGGCACCAGTCAATTACTTCAGAATCAATAAGAATCCCTCTTTTTAAAACCAAATTTGGATATTTGGTTTTTACCGGAAGTTTGTGTTTAAACCTATTTTCTCCACCCTCGACAATTTCTTCGGTTTCAAGATCTACAGAAAGTCCTGATACCGATTGAAATTGATGGTCTTGTTCTTTTGTGCCCAGCTTATCAAATTCAACGAGAAAATGAAAACCTACGGGTGGATAATAATTAGCCATAACTAGTCATTTTGAATAGATAAACCTTCGTGGACCAACTCCATTGACTCGATGGCAACTTCGTTTCCATCAGCTTTTAAATCAGTTGACTGCACTTTTGCAGGCCATGCGTTTTTTACTTTCCAGGTAATTACTGGTTCGTGTTCCTCATTCAGCAATTTGATGGTAATATCCCTTCTTTCGATGGTGTTTAATTTTACGGTATTCCACCAGTTGTAATATTCATTATCACTTTTAAAAGTGCCTCTTTTAAGGGTAATGTTAGAGAACTTCTGCATGCCCGGCATTTTGATTTTGCTGTATTCGGGACTTGCGCCCTGACGGTACTCAATAACTTCAGTTTCTACATCTAATCCGGAAACTTCTGTAAAACCTATTTTTGTTCCACCCCAGTCAACTGAGAAATGAAACTTTGGTAACGGATAACTCATGATTTATATTTTTTAATGATGATTTAATTAAGATTCCTGCATTTTGTGAGAAAAACGAAGTATGATAAACTCAGCCGGACGAACTACTGCCATTCCGATTTCGATTATCATTTTACCGTCTAAAATATCTACAGCCGACATCGTTTGTCCCAGACCAATTCTAACATAAAACGCTTGTTCTGGTTTGGCTCCTGCCAAGGCTCCTGCTCTCCATTGGAGAATTAAGAAATTTTCTATCATGGCTCGTACTCGTATCCACGTATTGGCATCGTTGGCTTCAAAAACAAACTGTTCGGTTGCTTTTTTAATAGATTCTTCGGCCATATTAAAAAAGCGGCGAACGGGTACATAACGCCATTCACTATCGTTACCGGCTAAGGTTCTTGACCCCCAAACCAAGGTTCCTTTGCCGGTAAATGTTCTGATAGCGTTGATAGATTTACCTGCAACAGTGTCAACATTTAAGTTGTCCTGAATGGTATTTGTTATTTTAACCGTTGGTTTTATTACGTAGTTCAAGCTAACATTTGCTGGAGCTTTCCAAACGCCTCTGTCTCTGTCAACTCTGGCATACACTCCCGCAATAGCAGCACTTGGAGGAAGTGTTATGGGCAGGTTGTAAATTTCGGTTAGTATCTTATTAAAAGTCGCATTATCGATAGTTTCTAAGGTGTTTAATTTTCTTCCGTTTAATGCTCCATTATTGACATCTTTTCCGCTCACAGATTTGATAGTATTTAAAAGTGACAGCAAATTGGCTTGAATGCCAGAAAAATTATTGGTAACTAGCGTAATTCCAGTTTGAGTATTCAAATTTGTATAGTCTACAAGTTTTCTTAATTCTTTATCAAAACTTACGGCATCTGTTGATATAATTTTCAACAGTTTTGTTGTAGCGTTTTCATCCTGTATTTTCTTCTTTAAAGCTTTTAAGTTTTTATAAACCGAGTCAATTTTATCTGTACCGATAAAGTTTGAATTAAAGGCGGTTAAAGCATTTGAAATACCGGTTGCAATATTCATATCCTCATCGGATATGGTGCTGATTGCGGCATTTGCTTCGTCGTTGAGCGAATTTTTCAAAAGAGATAAATTTTCTAAAGAAGCAAGCAAGATATTCAGTTTATCCAGAAAAGCTGTTTTTTTGGCTGGATCACTAACAAATGTGCCTCCTAAATCAAAACCAGTTGCATCGTTACTGTACATTTGTAAAAGCAGATCGCTCATTTGACCGGAAATATTTCCTGGAGCAGTGGTAACATCAATTAAATTAGCAACGGTTGCATCAATCCCAGTTGTTGCATTTTCGATACCTGCCAGACCTGTGGCAATTTGATCATAGGCTTTTGCGGTATAGGAATAATGTTTTAGGATGATTTTATTGCTGTCAAAAGCATAATCCAATATGGTTTCGAGGTGCGGATAATAAACAGCACCGTATTTAATAGTGTCTTTTTCAGAACTAATTTTAGCTCTTAAATCATCTATATTAGAATCTGTTGGGCTTGATTCATCATAACTTAAAGTATCGATTAAAGTAAATTTGTCCTGAAGATTTTGGCATTGCATTAGGGCATTATTATATAATCCGTAGAAATCAGTGCTATTTATTCCGCTTACTTTTGTTGCATCGGGAAATAGAATTAGTGTTGGTTCATCTACCTTTTCTAATTCTAATAATCCGTCATTCAAGGCATCAATATTGTTGATTGCTGTAATCTGAGAGTCATCTTCATCTAAATCATCTCCATAACGGCCAACCGAAATAATGTAGCAGGGACCACCGCCATTAGCAAAAAACAACTGCATGGAATAATACATCAAAAAAGGCTGTTTTACAGTTGGTTGATCGACTACAATAGATCTGGTGTCTCCATTTTCAGTCGCAACATCATTAATGGTAACACTAATTGTTGTCTCTGGTTTTGCAAAGCCAAAAAAGCGTTCGTATTCTAAAAGAGAAGTTATCCTTGTGGGTTGTAATTTCAAATCTCCGTTAATCTTGTTCGTGGCTTTTTCGGTATAGCCAATAAAAGCTGGAATCGCTGTTTCTACCTGGGCAACAGAAGGGGGAAACTTTACGATTTCCTCAACATATACTCCAGGCGTTTTGTAAGTTGTTGCCATAATTGATTTGTTTTTTAATTATTAAATAAATATTTCCGAATAGTAATCACTATTGATTTTTGTTATGGATTTTACAGATGGATTGGGGTATTGGCTTTCAGGAGGCTGGGAAGGCGTAAAATCGGTGAGGGGATCAATTTCAACAAAACCGGAGCGGGTTAGGGGTTTGGCAGCATTGGTTTTAATTTCGGTTCCTGCTTTACGGTTGATGTATTTCCAAAGTGTTTTCCGATTATCAAAATGAATTTTAAAATTGGGACTTATTAGTTTGCCCAAATTGGTTACAATGTTGCCTGAAGTGTTGTCGCCCTTAATTGTTAGCGAAATAAGCCCAAAAACATTTTGTTGTTCTGACGGCTGCAGTGCTGCAATTAAATGGGCAGAGGTTTCTTCAGATACTAAGTACGCATTTGAAATTAGCTTGCTGTCATTTATTTTTGGAAGATATTCAAATGAAACCGGTTCAGTTAATGGTTTAACATTACTGAAGAGATAAAGCTGAGTACGAGCAAAATCAAGATTAGTATAATTTTCAAATTGATAGTCATTTAGTTTAATTAAAAATTTCAAGTTCAAATCTTTTGGGATTTTTATAAATGGGTCTGATTCATCTGTTTCTTTTACTTTAATGTAGATTCTAAAACCTGTTTTGATTTTTTTGAATAGCATTTTGTAGTTTTTGAGAACAGTATTAGTTTCTAACGCAGGCGTTATTGACGCAAATGCATCTGTATTAAATTGTTGCAGCATTTTTTCTTTTTTAGTAGCAGACATGCCTGTATAAGTTTCTTCTCCGTTATTTAGAAAATAATTATGAAGAAGCGTTACCTCAAACAGCAATCCATATTTAGCGGCAAAACTCATGATTGTTCTTTTCTTTTGGTTATTCCGGTAAACTCGCCAATAACTTGTCCTTCTGCCTGCACTATATTGCGTTCTATTTGTATCATGCTCACTTTATATAAAGCACATGGAAGCTGTTTTCCGCCCAGTGTTCCCCAGATATAATTGAGTTCTTCAAAAGTAGGAGTGTAGAGTTCGACCGAAAATCTAAAGTTGTCTACATTGCTCATGGCGCTGCTGTTTCTGTTATAAGTAGTATTGGCTTGGGTAAAAAGTTTTTTTCCCTGAAAAAATTCAATAATTTTTGAAATATCTTTAAGAGAATTGATGTACTTATCTCTATTAGCGCTAAAAAGGATATACAGATTTAAATTGATGACACTGTTTTTGTAAATTGTTTTAGTATTTTCGACAGTATGATTTGGGAAGTTTTTTAAAGCAGCTTCTTCGTCTATATTGATTAAGGTAAGTGCCACGCCGTCTTTTAAAAAATCGCCTTCGTGACTTTGAGACTCTAATAAAGCAATATTTTCTGGAACAACAGATTTTTCTAACCCAATTTCCACGAGATAGTTATTTACTTGTTCTGCAATTATTTGTATTACTTCAAAAATCATCTTTGATAAAATTTATATAAATACTAAATGAAATTTTTGGGGAAGGAATAAGATTCAGGGCGCAGATTGTGATTAGAAAAGGGGCTTCTGACTGTAATTAATTGATGAGCGAAACAAGGCTGATAAGATTTGACTAAAGTAGAAAAATGTACAGGTACCAAAAAAGGGGAAAATTCCCCTTTTTTAATTTATTTAATATGCTGTTTTTTAGTAAGTTGTATATAGTATTTGTTTCTCTGAAATTAAGAAGATCATAAACAAAAAAACGCTAGATTTAGACAGTATTTTGAGTCATACTTTATATCTGAATATCATCTAATGAACTCTTTCCTGTACCATCGGATTTTTTAACCACGGTGATCTGTCCGTTAAGTTCCATAACAATTGCTTTTACCTCATCGATCTGATCAATTCCTGACTCCCTGATTGTAGAGTATAGTTCGTCTTTGGTTACAGCTTCTTTGGTCATGGCTTTTTCTATAAATTTTCCATCATAAAATAAAAGAATCGGAACGGCATTTAAGACCTTTTCCATTTTCTTTGACATGCGGGCAGTCCAGGCAAATATGTACTGCAAACCGATAATAAGGATGAGAACTATGGCTCCTTCAATCAGAGGTACCATTGCCAGCATCATATCCGACAAGGTAGATCCCAGAGCAACGGTGACAACGAAGTCAAAAGCGTTAAGTTTTGCTAAAGTGCGTTTTCCCGAAATTCTGAGAAAAAAAAATAAAGTAATAAAGGCGATGATTGTGGCGAGTACTACATGTCCAATACTTTTCCAATCTTTAAAAAAAACTTCGTCCATTTTAATTTGCTAAGGAGTTGATATTCAAATATAAAGATGTTGTAATGGATGCTATTATATAATTTTTGAAATATCTTATATGAGGGAGACGATATTATACAAAAAAATGCTGCACCAATTTTTTGGGTACAGCATTTGTTAGTTTTTAAGCTAATGAACTTTTACGATTCAGTGAACATTATAGGTTATTCTTTTTCCATTGAGGAGGATTGATTTCATTTGTGTCAATTTCATCATTTTTGATTTCATCGTTGCTGAGCTCGCCAATTTCGAATTCTTTCTCATGAATAGGAGTCCTTTCCACTTCGTGAATATCAAATTTTTCATCTTCAATTTCTTGACGATCTGGAGTATGTACTTCTGATCCTTCAATGCCAAGATTTTCATACTGGTCGTTTTCTTTCAGATCCTTTTCAATATCCTGCTCGGTTATATCCTTTGATTTCGCGTCTGATTCTTTATCGAGATTTTCTGAATCATAGCGGTTATTTTCAATACGCGTGTCCGTATCATTTGCATTTTTACTGCTTTTTCCTGTTTCCCCGTTTTCTGGCTGGCTATTCTTAGAACTGTTGTCAGTATTCTGACCGTTAGTTAGGTCTTTAGTATTCTCGGAGGTATTATTCTTGTTTTTCATGACTGTAAGTTTAAATTTGTACTTTATTATTTTTAAGACTGCTGTTTTTTGAGGTATGATGTTTCAAGCAGAATTTCTTGATCCTGTTCTTGTAACATCCTTAAATTGCATCTTGTACGTTTTATAAAATTAAATAATAGCTGTATGATTTATTTACAGAATACCAGCTGGAGCTTTACATTATTACAAGGAGTAAGAGAAAGACAATAAAAGCAGGCGGGGCAAGTTGATTGATTCTGTGTCAGAAGAATAACACAATGAACTTGGTTTTTTTTTGTTTTTTTATTAAAAATGACTTTTTTGAGTGTTCTTTAGATTTTAATTAAAAATAATATTATATTTAAACTACTACTAAACTGCTGTAAAGACAGCTGTATTAAATTAAATTTTATGTTGCGAAAAGATATATTTCTTGTGGATGATGATGAAGATGATATTACAAATTTTATGGATGCCATCCAATCTTTGAACAAAGATGTGAGCTGCCGAACCTCAAGCAATCCTATTAAAGCACTTGCAGAACTTAATTCTACTGAAAAGCTCCCTGATTTGATACTGCTGGACTATAATATGCCTTTTATAAACGGACTGGAATTTATACGCCGTCTGCGCAGCTATGACAAGCTGGCTGATATTGAAGTGGTAATGTTTTCAACGCCAGATGAGCAAATAATGATTCCTTGGCTTTTAAAAAACAATACGATCGTAAAATACATTTCAAAGCCTGATACATTCGAAGATCTTAAAGCTGTACTGGATGAAATACTATAGTTGCTGTGTTTTAAAGAAATAGATTTTAAAAGTTTCGACGTTAAGAATATAAATCGGTCAAAAGTTCAATTTACTGCAATCAGTTCTACATTGAGTGAAAATTGAAAAAAAATATCAGAAACCATTTGCAACCTCAAAGCTTTTAGCAGCAGTATGCAGAAGAGCTTCTTTTTTGTGCACCTTATTGTAAAGCATCTTTTTTTGTCGTGCCAGCGCTATAAGTTTATTGCTGGCATCTTCCAATTGATTCTCCTTCAGTGTTCGAAGAAGAGCCTGCTGTTCTATTTCTTTTTTATCAAATACATGAAGCTCTTCAAGGGACTGATAGTATTCAAGTGCAGCAGTTTTAATTGATTCTCCTTCTGAGATATTGTTAGTAGAAATTTTTTTGATGTCAGCAATAAGCTTGTCAAACTCTTCGCGTTGTTGCTCTACAGCTGCTAAAGCACCTTTATAATCCTCTTTTACCAGACATTTTAGTTTTTTTTCACCTGGACCTTCTTTCCCAAGTACAATCTCAAAGGCTCTGCGTTCGAACTGGTCGAGCGACTCCTTAAAAGCTAAAGCTTTTGATGATTTGCAGCTTACTGCTATAATTAGAATTGTTGTCAGCAAAATACCAAACTTCATATTATTATATTTTATGATATTAATTGAATAGAAAATAAACTCTGTTTAGTAAATCCTTACCCACAATACATATTCCTACTGAACAGTAAATATGTTTCTTTTTATTTATTTTGTTTTGGTAGGACGGACTTCTATTTTACTTGGCAGTACATTTGAGTTCATTTTTAAAAGATCGACCACCATTTGCCCGATGTCTGAAGGCTGTATTTTCCAATTATCGGCTTCGCTTGGCGTATGGCCGTTAAAGTTTGAAGAAACCGAACCTGGCATAATGGTCGTACATTTTACATCATAATCGCGAAGGTCAAGCATAGCAGCTTGTGTAAAACCCACCAAACCAAATTTCGAGGCATTATAGGCAGCGCCGTTAGCAAAGAAATTTGCCCCAGCCAAAGATGCTATAGAGATGTAGTAGCCTTTGTTTGCTTTGAGCTGTGCTGCAGATGCTTTGAGAGTATGGAAAGCTCCTGTAAGATTGGTTTCAATCATGGTGTTCCAGTCTTCAAGTGACATGTCGTCTATGGATCCAAATTTACCCACTCCTGCATTGGCAATGACAACATCGAGCTTTCCGAATTGCGATACAATCTGCTCAATAGCTCTTTGTTCGTCATTAAAGTTTCTGACATCGGACTGCAGTACAATTAGATTTTCACTGTTTAAAATTTGCTTTGCGTTTTCAAGCGCTTTTTTATCCCTCCCAGAAACTGCTACTTTTACTCCGTTTTCTAATAAGGCCTGCGCAATTCCCAAACCAATGCCTTTTGCCCCGCCGGTGATGTAGGCTGTTTTGTTTTCTATGTCCTGCATTTTATTATAATTTAAAGTTGTTTTACTGCTGTTATTGTGTCTAATGCGATTACATTTCCACATTTTAAAAAACAGCTGTTTTATAAAAATACGATAAATTTTCGGGAATGCATTTTTTTGCTAGTGGTTTATTTTGGGTAAGTATTCACGTAGTTTTTATAATTATTACTATTCTTTGTTAGTACGATTTTATCAAGTAAAGTATAATTGTGAGAAATAATTCGAATCCCATCATTAATGCTCGGATACCTAATTTGCTGTACACTTCTACTTATGTAATTAAAAATAGGCATAGAAAGGCGTGCACAAAATATTTAGTTATTTTAATTTTTTAAATACTTTCTCCTACAGCCTGAGCACTTAGGTATTTGTTCTTAAAACCAAATGGAGTTTCATTGGTTTTTATGAAAAAAAGACGGCTAAAATAAGCTGGGTCTTCATAACCAAGCTCATATGCGATTTCTTTGGCGCTTTTGGCAGTGTGAACTAAAAGTCTTTTCGCTTCCAATATAATGCGGTTTTTGATAATTTCGTTGGGCTGCGGCAGGTTCATCCTCTTGAATTTATGGGTGAGGGTTTTGGGGGCCATTGCTAATATATCGGCATAGTCTGCAACACTATGTTTTTGTTTGTAATTTGCTTCGACTAATTGAGTGAAACGCCTGAAACATTCTAGATCATTGTGCTGCTGCGATAATATACCATCAAGATGCTGCAATTTCCATAGCCGGGTTGCTTTTATAAAAATTTGTTTCAAATAGGTACGGAGCATTTCTTCCTGTGAGGAATCTTTCAAAATAAACTCATCCTGCATCTGAACAAATAAATAATCAATAAATGCTGACTCTTTCTCTGGTACAGTTGTCATAGGCATATTATTAATATTATTAAACAGCAGTCCATCACACGCTACTTCTTCATCATGAATCTGAATGCAGTAGAAATCACTGTTGTAAAATATAAAGAAACCTGTTTGATCACCAATTTCCTCAATGCTCAATACTTGATTTGGACTTATAAAAAAGAGAGAACTGCCCGAAGTATTATACACCTGAAAATCTACTTTGATCTTACAGTCTGCAGCTAGATATAACACTTTTATATATTCTTTGTAAACTTCAGAATTGATCATTTCGAGGCCTTCATTATCTACTTTCAGCATTCCTATTTTTTTCAGGCTTACGTCAAAAATGTGTTCTTTCATTATCGATTCTATTAAAACCGGTCTTTATAAAGACCGGCAATGTTACTGAATATTAGCTGCTAATCTTTGCTTTGTTACAAACAAATTTAATAAACTTTATGCATAATTATTTTTTTGCAAACTTTTCAAGCTCTGTATTAAATTTTTCCATTTCTTCAATAAAAAGTGCGTGTCCGCTGTTCTCAAACTTTACAATGTAGGAGTTTTTTAGACCTTTGTGCAATTGCTCTGCGAAGACAAAATCACATAGTTTATCTTTAGTTCCATGAAATATTGCTACAGACACATTGATTTTAGATAAGGCAGGACGTAAATCAAGATCACGTAATGCTATTATAGACTGGGTTGTTGCGTAAGGAGATGCATCAGAATTGATACTCGCCAGCCATTGAGCCATACCTGCAGATATTGCATTTTCAGATGCCGCAAACGCTTTACCAAAATCTTCAATCAATTGCTGTCTGTTTGTTCTTGTTGTCTGTATTAATCCAGCAGCTGCTTCATCAGATGCGCCATAAGGATAACCTTCACGCTGTTTCCACGAAGGTGCTGCAGCAGCAAAAAGTGCCAGTTTGCTCACATGTGCTCCATTATATTTTGCCATATAATGTATTACAACTGCACCGCCCATAGAAAAACCGCCAAGTACGGCATTGTTTATTTTAAGTTTTTCTAATACTACCTTGATGTCATCTGAGAAAACGTCAAAATCATATTTCCCGTAAGGTCTGTCAGATTTTCCAAATCCTCTCATTGATATTCCAATCACCCTAAAACCTTTTTCAACGAAATATTGATATTGATATTCATACATTGCATCATTTAAAGGCCATCCGTGTATTAATACAATAGGTTGTCCTTCTCCAAGGTCTGTTACATGAAGTTTTACATTTGGTTCAACTTCAATAAATTCTAATCTTCCGGCAGACGCTGCGGCTCTTTTTGATTGAGCAGATAGTGGGTTGCTGAAAGTAAAGATACATAAAAGGCTTAATGTTGAAATAAGTGTTTTCATTTTGTTTATTTTTAATTAGTTATTATTTGTTTCGAATTATTTACAGTACAAAGATGCGGAAAACAGTAAGGCGTGAAAATGGATATTTGGAAGAGTGCATTGTACATTTTTCCCTATATCAAAAAAACTCTCATTATTACACAAAAAACAACTTTTGTTGATTTATAACTTATTGTAAATTAATGAAGTAAAATTCTAGTATATAACCATTATATGCAAGTACGGAGTTACGAATCATATAGGGAAACAGAAGCACTTATGTACAAAATAGTTTCTAAAAAGAAATAACACCATACAATACTTATGCATCGTATAGTGTTATTTTAAAATTAAATTATATTAGAATTGTCTGAAATATTATATACAGGCTTCTGCCAATAAAGTCTGCATTTCTGCTAATAAACCTGTAATAGGCGTGTCGCTTGTATTGGTGAGGCAAAGATGACCGTTGGTGCTTACAGCCCCAATAGTCTGTTCCATACCTTTTCCAGAACGAACCATCGGACCATAGATAGATTTGAGTTTGAGTTTTCCAAAATCCGTATTGTATTTCACCTTTACCAGATTAGTAACCATAATTTGGTGATTGAATGCTTCTTTTAATATATCGACCATTTTTTGAATATCTGCACTGTTGAAAGTCAGAGATCTAAAAAAGCCAAGATAGTTCTCTATATGTTCTTTGGTTTCGGTTCCGTTGAGACCTGATTTTGCGAATCTGGCTATATCCCAGAATGATAGTTTTTCTTCAGGTTCAAAATAAACGGGATGAGTCGTTATATTCAATCCGCAGTTGTCATCTAGTTGAAGCGCTTTTCTGCTGCAGATAGGGGAGATTAATTCAATTTTTTTATCATTCCACTCTTTACGAAGTTTTCTTCCTGCAATAACGACCGCAGCACAAATTGCACCATGCACCGTTGTTTGTTCCAGTCTGGCTCGCTCTAGAATTTGAGATGTTTGTCTGCTTGAGAATTTAATACTTTCAACTTTAGGATAAACCGCATCAAGTTTTTTAAATTCATATGCCGAATTTTCATGATCTCTCATAGGATTATCCTCAGAAAGTCCCAAAGTTTCATCGTTCGATTTCTGCGGTGCTAATTCTCGCGGAATTTTGCCAGTAACAGCTTCCAATAAATCCCTGAATAAGTACATAAGAGAAGATCCATCAGCCAATGTATGATTGGCAGCCAGAATCAGAACAGTTTCTTTTGGCTTTTGCAGTACAATTACTCTAAAAAGCGGTCCTTCTTGAGTATTAAATCGTGTTGCTAATTCCTTTTCGACCACTTCTTCCCATTTAAAATCATCATCGATTTCTATAACTTTCAAGGGAATAACCAATGAGTCAACATGTTCAATATAAGGTCTTTTAAACTCATCTATCCCAATTCTTGCTGTAAGGTTAGGATGTCGCTTTTGGACCAGATTAACTGCCTTTCTCCATTCATCTGCAGATTCTCTGCCTTCTACTTCTGCCGCTAGAGCAAAGTCTTTAGAATCAATCTGATCCAATAGCCAGAACGTTTTTTCAAATGCACCCAATGTGCGGTTTTGATGTTTTGTCATTTTTAATAATTTTTAATTTTTACTAATTTTTAGAGGATGATTCTACGCTGCAGCGATTCATAATAGTTTATATGAAAGTTTTCATTCTCTGCAGCAAAATTCAGTAAAGATCAATTCTGTAAAAATGGATATAGTGCGGTTATTATGGCAGATTTTTCCCCCTTAATTGATTCCGTAGATGGAATAAGATAAAATAGGCATTAGTAAAAAGCAGTAGATGAAATATTTCCGCTACAGTTTAATAGCTTCTTTAAAAGCGGCATAATTAAATCACTTCATGATGGCAGCGACAGTTAATGATATAAAAAAGATAAAGAATCGTGTAATGAAAAAAACTGTATTTTCTTTAATATTGTTAATTGATGCCTCATTGAGATAATATATTTAACTCATTGTTTCATTAAAATAACTGAAAAACAATAATTTGGCTAATATGAAAAAATATAAAGTAGGTATTATAGGTTATGGTGGATTTGGAAAATTTCTGCATCACTGGTGGTCAAAATTGGAAAACATAGAAATCACAGCTATATCCGATTCTGGTGGACATCATGCACATGACCTTCATAGCGTGAAGGTCTATCATGATTGGCAGGAACTGCTAGAAGATACAGAGATAGAAATTGTAAGTATCGTTACTCCTCCTGGACTGCATAGCGAAATGGCTTGTGCAGCTATGAGAGCTGGGAAACATGTTCTTTTGGAAAAACCAGTGGCAATTACAGAAGATGAGGCGCAGGAAATCCTGCAGACCCAGCAGCAAACGGGAAGGGTCATTACTGTGGATCATATGATTCGTTACAATCCAATAATTCAATCCTTTATACAAATAGGAAAGAACGGTTCTTTGGGCAGACTTCGCCATGCAGTGGTAAATAATTATGCCCAGGATGAAACACTGGCTGTGGATCATTGGTTTTGGAACAAAGAAATGTCCGGAGGTATTTTTATCGAGCACGGTGTTCATTTTTTTGATATCATAAATGCCTTAAGCGGCCAGCATTTTAGCAAAGTTTTTGGCACTTCACATAATCGTAATGAGTTTCAAAAAGACAGGGTTGCAGCGATGGTGCTGTATGACGACGGACTTATTGCTAATTACTACCATGCTTTTTCAGGTCCAGGCCACTTTGAACAAACTACAATAAGTCTAGTTTTTGATCTTGCGCGGATAGAAATTGAAGGCTGGATGCCAATGAAAGGAACCGTAAAGGCACTTGTCAATTCAAAAAACAAAGAACAGCTAGATAATATTCCAGGCTGGATCCCTCAAGAAACGCTGTCAATAACACAATTAAGTGATGTCTCCAGACCAGAGGGCTGGGGAAGTGATCCAGGATCTACAGCTGAAAAAAAGCAATTGACCTACTTTGGGGGAATAGGTTATGAGGTTAATGAAATGATTTCAGGGACTTTTGAAATTCACCAGACTAAGGGAGAAGTATATGGCAGATGCGTGCAGTTAATTCTATTAGACATCATTGCTAAAATAGAAAATCCAAGCCACCAGCTTACTATCACCCTTGAGAATGCCATTGAGGCATTGACAACTGCAATTTTGGCTTCAGAGTAGTTATACACAGGGAAACAGCAGATTTGTATTTGCTATGATAAATGTCATTTTGTAGTCAAAAGTTATGCTTTAGAAGATTTTTCACCGCATAAAAGAATATATCCGAAAAATAGCGTTTAGCTGTAAGCCTTCGGATGAAATCCGTAGAATAATTTAATTTTTACCGCTTTCAGCATTCGTCGTCAAGAATAAAATATTTCACTAGCTTTAATTCCAATTAAGATTTTAAAGGAATGATTTTTAAATCAGTAAATAATTTAAATTATGAAAAGGCAACTAATTTCAAAAGTTATAGTACTCCTGTTTCTCATTCAATTTTTATGTTCATGTAAAAATAATATAAGTGGAGGAGTGGGCAGTGATGGAAAACCTCTAGATTCCATAGTGACAAACCTAGACAATGATACCATAACAAAAAAGAATTCAAAGTCAGTAAAAGAATAGTTCTAGAAAAGCTGAAAAAAAACATCGTTTAGTAAATCTCGTAAACCTCTGTTGAAAGGCAACATTAATGATTTATCGAACTGGGATTCTAAATGATAAAACATTCTTTTTTCAGAAAAAGCTTATTGTTTTAAAAAGCCTGCAGTATTTTGATGCTGCAGGCTTATTATTTTACTATTAGGTTTGTAAAAAATTAAAAATACTTATCTTTCCGCTCAAATAATAAAACTTTCGAAGTGGGGTTAAACAACATAGAATCTGAATTTCTATTTTTAAAGAATGGAGGAGAAGCAGGTGCCCTTATAAGGGAAATAAAATGGGAAGATAATCCATTAGGAAATATAGATCTATGGCCTGAGAGCCTGCGCACAGCACTGGGAATTATGCTGCGTTCCAATGTCCCAATGTTTCTGGTATGGGGAAGCGAAAAATTATTTTTTTATAATGACTCATTCCACCCCTTCACAAAAAATCATGAAACGGCAGGTAAAGCAATAACGGAAGCCTTGGGGCCCGAGTGGCATACGGCTATTGAAGCAGTTAAAGCTATACTTGATGAGGATTCGGGTATAGTAGAATCCAATATTGCTGTTAAGGTGAAAAGGAATAATGTTATGCAGCAAGTATATCTTACCGCTTCCTATAGTCCTATTTTTACTCAAAACCATACTGAAAAAGGAGTTCTGGTTACCTGTATTGAAAATTCAGCAGTTATTCCAGATGTAGTAGCCCCAGGATCACTAAGATCGCAGCTCAACAGCCTACTTATGCAGGCCAATGCTGGGATTGCTCAGGCGGATATCAGCGGCCGTGTTATTGAGGTGAATGATCATTACTGTCAAATGCTAGGCTATAGCCGCGAAGAAATACTGAAGATGAATGTGGGACAGCTTACGCATCCTGATGATTTTCAGCGTAATAAAATACTATTGCAGGAATGTATTTTACATGGAAAAGATTTTACAATTACCAAACGTTATGTATGCAAAGATGGATCACACATCTGGGTAAATAATAGTATTTCTATTGTAGCGGATGCCGAGGGGAAAAAATATATAACAGCCATTGCCATCGATATCACTTCGGAAAAAGAAAAAGAAGAACAGCTGGCCGCTAGTGAATTACGTTTTGAAACACTGATTAAAAAAGCTCCCGTAGGAACGGCATTATTAAAAGGCAGCGAATTGTATATCGAGCTGGCTAATGATGTAATGCTAGAGTATTGGAGCAAAGACAAAGAGATCATAGGGGAGAAATTAACCGATGTATTTAAAGAGTCTTACAATGAAGAGTTTTACAAAACAATCACAAAAGCCTATAAAACCGGAGAAGAATATAAAATTAACGGATACGAAATACAGACAGGAAAATCGGATTCTAAACAATATCTGGATTACTCACTTACACCATTAGTGGATCAAACAGGCAAGGTGTATGCTGTTTTAGTGATGTCTTCGGATGTTACAGCGGCAATAAAAGCCCAACAGGATATCACTGCAAAGCAGAATGAGCTGGCCGCTATATTTGAACAGTCACCCGTGGCTATTGCTACTATTAGTACAGAGAAGGATTTGGTGTTTCAAAGTGCCAATACGTTTTATGGCGAACTGGTAGGCAGGAAGGCAGAATCTATTATTGGAAAACCGCTCTTAGAGGCGCTTCCTGAATTAAAGGGACAAGGTTTTGATGATCTGCTTAGGGAAGTGATACGTTCTGGTGATGCTTTTATTGCCAAAGAGGTTGAAGTCGAACTGAAGCGGGACGGACAGCTGACCACAATTTATGTGGATCTTACTTATCAAATTCACCGAAATGCATCGGGAGAAGCGAATAGTGTTTTAGTTGTAGCTGTAGACGTCACACAACAGGTACTGAACCGTCGTGAAGTTGAGGAAAGTGAGGCTAGATTACAGAACTTAATAGCCGCCGCTCCTGCGGGAATAGGTTTGTTTGTGGGGCGTGATCTTATAATAGAATATCCGAACCAGACTTTTATCGATATTGTAGGGAAGGGTCCTGGAATTAAAGGACTGCCTTTAAGGGAAGCAATGCCGGAACTCATCACCGAAGGTCAGGCATACCTAAAGATACTCGATGATATTTTTACAACAGGAGTTCCTTTTATCTCACCGGCATCCCTGGTTAAAATAGTACAGAACGGGGTACTAAACAATAATTATTATAATATTTCTTATACGCCGCTGCGTAATAAGTCAGGAGAGGTTTATGCGATTTTAGATATTGCTATCGACGTTACCCCGCAGGTATTAGCACAGCAGGCAATGGAAGAAAGTGAAGCTCATCTGCAATTATTGAAAGACACCGTTCCTGCAATGATTTTTTATCTTGATCAGCACCAGCGTTATCAAAGTTATAACAGTGTTTTTATGGACTGGTTCTCGATAGGGGCACAGGAAGCTATTGGTAAGACAGTCCAGGAATTTATTGGCGATTTCGCTTATGAAAAAACACGCGCCCATCTAGAACTTGCCTATAGCGGAAAGCAGCAGAAATATGAAATGTTTGCACCGTCAAGAATGGGCGAGAAAAGATGGCTGAGCATTGTTTATACACCTCATAAAAATAATGAAGGAACCGTAATTGGTATGATTGTACATGCGATGGATATTACACAGAGCAAGGTAACGGAAATGGCACTTAGGGAGAGCGAATCCCGACTCCGATCCGTATTGGCTGCGGCACCTGTTTCCATTAGTGTATTTGCAGGTGATGATCTTATAATTGAAAATGCCAATGAGCCCTTTATAAAAAATGTAAGCAAGGATACTGCTATAGAGGGAAAGCCGCTTAGTAATGTTCTAACAGAGGAAAGCTCACAAAAATATATCAAAGCCGTTCAGGAAGTATATCAGTCGGGAATTAGTTTTACGGCGAATGGAACGTCAGGAATACACACTAAGGAAACAGAACCTCATTATCATAATATTACGCTTACGCCCTTATTGGACAATAGCGGGAAAGTGTATGCAGTGCTTCATGTAAGTTCGGATGTGACTGCCGAAATAAACGCCATGAAAAAAATAGAACAGGCCGAAGCCGCACTTCGATCTGCTGTTGAAGTAGCGCAGCTGGGTACTTGGTCAATGGATGCATCTACAGGCATAGCCACGATTTCAAATCGTCATGCTGTGATGTTTGGTCTCACTGATACCATTCTGCCATCTGAAAAGGTAAGGGCTTTGATAAAAAAATCTGATTATCAAAGAGTAACGGAAGCGTTTTTTGCAGCTCTTCAACCTAATTCGAAAGGGACATATGAAGCTGAATACAGGATAATTCATGGAATTACGGGACAGGAAAAGGTTATTCATGCCGTGGGGCAGACTTATTTTGATTTGGATGGAAAACCTGTAATGATCAGCGGTACAGCCCAAGATATTACGATTCATAGGGAATTACAGCTGGAATTGGAAAGTGAGGTGCAGCTCAGAACAAAAGAACTGGCGGATGTTCTTCAAGATCTTAAAGCATCAAATTTAGACCTGGAGCAATCTAATTACGCTTTAAAACATTCCAATGAAGAACTAGCACAGTTTGCCTATGTGGCCAGCCATGATCTTCAGGAACCGCTGCGTAAAATTCAAATTTTTGCAGGAATGCTTCAGGAAGAAAAATCCAGCAGAGATCCCAAATTAATACTGCAGAAAATTACTTCAGCGGCCGCGCGTATGAGTCAGCTTATTTCAGACCTGCTTAGTTTCTCACGTCTTATTGAGCCTGAGAAAACGTTACAGCCGGTGGACTTATCTGTAGTTTTAAAAAGTGTTTGTGATGATTTTGAATTGGTTACTGCTGAGAAAAATGCTGGGATAATAATTGAAAATCTTCCAGTAGTACAGGCCGTCGGTCTGCAGATGAACCAGCTGTTTTATAATCTGATGAGTAATGCTCTGAAATTTACCAATCCAGAGAGAGCCCCGCGCATAAAAGTAAGTTCCGTTCAGGTATCTCATCTCTATGCGGCCCAGTTCACAGATTCCCCATTGATAGAAGGCAACTATCATCATATTTCTTTTAGTGATAACGGAATTGGATTTCAGGATGATTACAGTAACAAGATTTTTGAAATTTTTAAAAGACTCCATGGACAGACTATTTTTCCAGGAAGCGGAATTGGTCTTGCTTTATGCAGAAGAATTGTCTTAAACCATCAGGGAGTTTTGTACGCAGAATCTGATTATGGAAACGGCAGTACTTTTCATATTTTTCTGCCTGAGCTTGAAGCAGGAAAACAACCTGTTTAAGTACAGATTTAAATAATTTTTAGCTATAGGCTATCACATTTTAATTATAGTAAATTGGATGTTGATTATATAATTGTTTTTATTACTGCTGTTATAATTTTGCTGCAGTTAGTTAATAAAAAAATGGAATATAATGAAAACGCGTAAAACAAAAGAGAGAAGTGAAATAGATCAAGCACAGGAATCCATTAAAATGAAAGGTATAATTATCAATACGATGGTTTTTTCTATAGTATCTTTTATAGCCATTCTCCTGATCGTTAAAATTGCTTAATCTTTTTTTAGAATAGGTCAAACTCATGTGAGTTCTTAATGATAAAAAAAACAGCACTAATTAAATAATTAGTGCTGTTTTTTTTATACTTTTTTGAGGAAAGAATAGCAGTCTTGATTGCGAGAAAGAATAAACAATCTCTTATTGAGTATCTGCGACAAATTCAGATTCTGAAATGCTTTCCGCCGCGGATTTTAAAACATCTTGATATTTAGCTAAGCCTATTCCTATTATAGGAATTGATAATTTTCCAATTACAGAGCCTGCCTGAGTGTGTCCTGTTTTATTAAGATATGAAGATAAAAGCAAAGCTCCCACTGCACCGCAGAGGATCAGCTCTCCTGGAATATCACTAAGTTTATTTTCGATTAGTGTTTTGATATCTTCAAGATTATCTGAATTGAATATGTTTTCCATAATATGTTTTAATACAGTGATTTATAATTAATTAGTTTAGACATTAAAATTAGATTTTAGACCGAATAAAAGTTTATAGGATTTATAAAACAGCTTTATATAATTAACACTTCGGTATTCAAATACAATTTGTAAAAAAGAACGACAGGCACAGCGTAATTACACTTCTCTAAATTATAATACCTTTGTGTGATTACGTTTTAAAAGAAATTATAAGGATATGTACGCTATATTTTTCAAACATCTAGAGAAAAAGATTCATCTATCAGAATCAGAAAAGGAGCTGATAAAGTCTTTCTTTGTGCCTAAAAAGCTGAAGAAAAAACAATTTTTGGTAGTTGAAGGTTATAACTGTACCTATATGGCATTTGTTTCTAAAGGGCTTTTAAAAGCTTATAATGTTGATGAGAAAGGCACTGAACATATCAACCAGTTTGCTCCCGAGGGATGGTGGACTTCAGACATGAATAGTTTTTTCAGCGGTGAAGCTTCTTTTTACAGTATAGATGCCATGGAGGATTCTGATCTTCTTTTAATTACCAGTAAAGATTTTGAAAACCTGACACTGCAGGTTCCAATTATGGATCGTTATTTCAGGCTGCTTTTTCAAAACAGTTTGATTACAAAAGAGCGAAGATTAATAAGTTCAAATACTCATACTGCAGAAGAGAAGTACCAGCATATTTTAAAAAATAACCCTGATTTAATTAAACGTGTTCCTCAGAATCTACTTGCCTCGTACCTTGGTCTCTCTGCGGAAACCCTCAGCCGTCTTAAAAAGAATGCCAGTAGAAAGGAATAAATAATTGATCTAGATCAATTCATTTTCTTGCTTTATGTCATCTTTATCAATCAAGGCTTAGGTTTAATTTTGTAGAAAATAAAAGTATATGAATTCTCAACAATCAATTAAATCGAATACAGCCGGCACCATTGCTTTAGTTGTAGGAGCCACTGGAATTACAGGAAGCAATCTGGCTTTAAAACTTTTAGAAAACAAATGGACTGTTTTTGGACTATCCCGCAGTCAAAAAGATGATATTGATGGTCTGATTCCCATTGCAGCCGACTTATTGGACGAAAACTCATTAGCCGCAGCATTAAAAGATATTTCTCCGACTCATGTTTTTTTTACTACATGGATGCGAAATGATACAGAAGAAGAAAATATCAGGATTAACAGCGCCATGATTCGAAATCTGCTTCATGTTTTGTCCTTTAAAAAATGTGTTAAGCATGTTTCTTTGGTTACGGGTTTGAAGCATTATTTAGGTCCTTTCGATGCCTATGCTAAGGCTGGAACACTGCCAGAGACACCGCTTCGGGAAGAAATGACGCGATTAGATGTGCCTAATTTTTATTATGCTCAGGAAGATGAGGTTTACAAAGCGGCGTCAAGAGATGGATTTACATGGAATGTGCACCGACCGCATACTGTAATCGGTAAGGCTGTCGGAAATGCCATGAATATGGGAACCACATTAGCTGTTTATGCCAGTATCTGTAAAATAGAAGGGCTGCCTTTCATTTGGCCTGGATCAGAAGCACAGTGGAATGGACTCTCAGATGTCACGGATGTTGAAATTCTGGCAGAGCAAATCCTGTGGGCTGCCACAACGCCTGAAGCTCAAAATGAAGCTTTTAATATTACCAATGGAGATGTTTTTAGATGGAAGTGGCTCTGGCCTAAAATAGCTCAGTGGTTTGAAATTGATTTTGAAGGTTATACAGGTACAGTTAAGCCGCTTGAAGTATTATTAAGCCGTAAACAGCCTATTTGGAACGAAATTGCTAAGGATAATAAACTTGTTGAAAATGATTTGAGTAGGTTAGCATCGGCATGGCATACCGATCTTGATCTTGGAAGACCCTTAGAGGTAATGACTGATATGTCCAAGAGCAGAAAACTAGGATTCACTGTTTATAAGAGTACAAAAGACTCCTTTTTTGAGCTTTTCAATTTATTAAGAAACGATAAGATAATACCTTAGCTGAGGGCAATATTTGGTTAGATGAGTATAGATAATCCATAAAAAAATCCCATTTCGTATGAAATGGGATTTTAATTTTGTGACCGTCGACGGAACAATTTTCTATAAGTTTTACCAAGGATTATATTTTTAAATTAATGAATGTAAAAGATAGCAGATCAACTTTTGTGGCAAAACACTAATTTCAGCTTATTGGTTAAAATAAGATTAACCAATTCGTTTTTAAAATCGATGATAGTTGTTTACTTTGTTATAAAATGACTATAATTTATTGAGCTTATTTACCAGATAACTTATCATTTGTGCAATACTTTCAGCAGGAATAGAGAAATCATTTTCGATCCAATTTTTGATGACAGCAATACTTCCTTTTTCGCCAAATTGGTAAGCCATTTCAGCAAAAGGCTTTACTTCGTCGGTAAGTTCTATTTGATTTTCAACTGGAAAATTATTCCGAACACTTCTCAGGATTCGCGACAGAATGCCGCTTCCATCCGCTTTGGTAAATACAATTTTACTCATCTGCTTATCGCTTTCCAGTAACTGACAGCTGAGCAGTATCACATCATCCATATTGGTACTTTTACGCAAAACTGCTGAGAGTTTTTCAAAAACATCATCTTCTATTTCAAGTAGTATATCCAGTGGAATATTATAATGTCGATAAAATGTATTGCGGTTGACATCGGCTGTTTTACACAATTCGGTTATGGTAATTTCGCTCAATTCTCTCTCGTTGAGTAAACTAAATAATGCCTCACGCAATATTTTTTTAGTATACTGAACCCTTCTGTCTTTTCTTAAATCCATCATAAATTATTTTATATACGCTACAAAAGCAGTAGTCTTTGTTCGCTAATGAACAGCAGCATCCTTTTTTGAAACAGCAAATACATTCTTCTTTAATAGTTTTACTTAGTAATAAAAAAGAACACAAAGTTAAATATTGAACATATTGTATAACAAATATAGTTTTTTAATCAAATTTAAGCGGATTGAAAAAAGACTAATATTAAATTTAAAAAAATGGAAAATAAGATATCACGAAAAAAAATACTTCTGACTGGTGCCTCTGGAACTGTAGGATTTGAAACCTTGCAGCATCTGGTTCAGCATACAGATTATGAAATAACGGTTTTTGATTTAAAAACTCAAAATTCGGTAAAAAAACTGGCTCCCTTTCGATCTCGTGTAGAGATTGTATATGGCGACATCAGCAATAGAGAAGAATTGCTAAAAGTTACCCAAAATAAAGATGCAACGATCCATTTGGCAGCGGTTATTCCACCTCTTGCAGATATTGATCCAAAGATGGCTTACAATGTCAATGTGAGAGGGACCGAAAATCTTATTTACGCTCTAGAGCAGAATTCACCGGATTGTTATTTGATTTTTAGTTCCAGTATTTCAGTTTATGGTGACAGGATGAAGAATCCCGAGATCAGTATCAATGATATTTTGCAGCCCAGTCCCGGTGATCAGTATGGCGAAACAAAGGTGTTGTGTGAGTCGTTGATTGCGAAATCCAAATTATCATGGAGTATTTTTCGTCTCGCTGCAATTATGGGGAACCATAAGATATCCAAATTGATGTTTCACATGCCGCTGGATACGCCAATGGAAATCTGTACGCCAAAAGATACGGGCAGAGCTTTTGCGAAAGCAATTGAAAACCAAAAAAAACTAGAGAAGCAAATATTCAACTTAGGAGGGGGAGAGGATTGTGTTATTACTTATGGATCTTTCCTGGACAAAATGTTTGCTGAATTTGGCTTAGGCGAAGCTGATTTTCCACAAAAGGCGTTTGCAGAGAAAAATTTTCACTGCGGGATTTTAAAAGATGGTGAAGATTTAGATACTATTCTAGGTTTTCGACAGCAAAATTTGAACGATTATTTCGAGATGGTCCGCCAGAAAATTCATCCTCTCCAAAAAGGAATCACTTTCATTTTTAAAAGTATGATAAAAAAATGGCTGCTCTCACAATCAGAACCCTATCAGGCGTTTAAAAAAGGGAATGTAAAAAAAATGAATCACTTTTTTAATCCCTTAGAGAAAGAGGAGCTGGAAAACGTTCTATTGTAAATCCTAAAAAAATGTAATTATGAAAATTAAAATGATAACCTTGATAGTACTTGTAACAGTTAATTCAGCACTTTTTGCACAACATAATTTCAGCGTTGAAGTATCGGGCGTAGAACCTGGCAAAGGATCTGTTTTTTTTGGATTGTACGATAAAGAGAAAGGCTTTCTTGATAATGAGTCACAGATTGCCACCGCAAAAGTAAAAGCTGCAGAAAATAAAGTGGTCTACACGTTCAAAAACCTGCCGGATGGCGAGTATGCTATTGCTGTTTATCAAGACCTGAATAATAACGGAAAATGTGATAGAAATATGATTGGTTATCCTACAGAAGGATTTGGATTTTCTAAAAACTATAAACCCAAACTCTCAGCACCTGATTTTGATGATGTAAAAATTGCAGTTAATCAGTATGCTAAAACCAGTATTGCATTGATTGTTAAATAGGAAAGCGTTAGCCCTCCCCATAATAATAAGTTTTTAGATATAAAAAAGGCGCCAATTAAAGAAAATTGCCGCCTTTTGGCTTTGTGACCTCGACGGGACAAATTTCAACATTTTTTATGGAAGATCTGAAGAAATTGTCGTACTATATGTAATATTATGGAGTATCAAGTTTAGAATGTTGAACGTATACTTTTATCGCAATAATTAATATATCTAAATAACATTAATAAACTTTAGTTATCATTTCATCTATAGGCAGACGAACTTTTTTCGTAGCTGCCATATAGTCCTTCTCCGAATCCCGATATCCTAGAGCGAGGATAACTGTAGAATGCAGCCCTTTTTCTTTCAAACCCAAAACGGCATCGATAGTGGCAGCATTAAATCCCTCGATAGGAGTGGCGTCCACTTTCAATTCTGCCGCAGCAATAAGTGCAGTTCCTAAGGCAATATAAGCCTGTTTGGCCGCCCAAAAGGCTTTTTGTTCTGCGTTAATAGCGCTGAAATAGGAATGCAATCCATTTCTAAATCCTGATAAGGCACCAGCATCAAGACCCCTTTGTTTTTCTGTCATTGTCATATAATCGTCAATGTAAGTCGTGGTCATGTCACTGAATGCCGCAAAAACCAACAAATGAGAGCAAGAGCTAATTTGTCCATTATACGAATCGGCACCTAATTTCTTTTGGATTTCTGGATTGCTTACAACAAAAACACGGTAAGCTTGCAGACCGCAAGAAGATGCTGAAAGATTTATAGCCTCTAAGATCTGATCGACCTTTTCTTCTGTTACTTTAATGTTACTGTAAGCTTTTGTGGCGTAGCGCCATTTTAAATTTTCTATCAAATTCATTGCTATGTCTATCTTAAGTTTTGGCAAATATAAATGATATTGTTTTCTTTTTCGAGTTTTTGAAGTGCTCTGAGAAACTCCAAGTCAATCATCTTAGGTGACTAAAGAATATTTATCTGTTTTATTTCATTATTATATTTGTTTTAAGATTAATATTCTTTAAAAATATATGTTAAAAGAATAATTAACTGAATTTATATTTAAATAAAAATATTTAATCTTTTATATTCAAATTTGCAGGGTAAAAAAACTAAACATTATCATCAAATGAAAGCGAATATACAAGAAGATAGAGGAATAAACGAAAAGCAAAATATTGAAAACACCCAGAATTCAATCAAAAGTGATTTTGCTTTCAAACTAGAGAGCACTTGTTTAGATGAAAACTATCACCCCTCAAGTCAAACGCGTTTGACAACCAATTTTGCCAACTTGGCCAGAGGAGCT
Organism: Flavobacterium fluviale; assembly: GCF_003312915.1. Classification (NCBI taxonomy): domain Bacteria; kingdom Pseudomonadati; phylum Bacteroidota; class Flavobacteriia; order Flavobacteriales; family Flavobacteriaceae; genus Flavobacterium; species Flavobacterium fluviale. The sequence continues at coordinate 3,220,705 of NZ_CP030261.1, forward strand.
AGTCGCCAGCAAAATTTACGTAATGCCTTAAATATGATAAACAATCGATTCAATGCATTGGCTCATCTGGATAATCCAAAAGGAGATCGTTACCTTGTAGAACTTGAAATCATTACAGTAACTATGAATATTGATGATAAGAAAGGTATTAACAATCTACCGATGATTGAAGTTTTAAAAACAAATATTATTGACGGTAAGACTGGCCAGCAAATCGAAGGAATTGCCGGAAATAATTATTCCTCTTATGTTCGGGATTATGATTTCAGTATTTTATTGATCGAGCACAATAAAAATAAATCTACTTTTTCTATTCCTGAAAATTTTGGTGATCTGCACGGAAAACTTTATAAGTGCTTTGTCAATTCAGCCACTTATAAAGAGCATTTTAAGATGTCACCTATTATTTGTCTCAGTGTATCGAGCAACAAAACTTATACTCGCACTGAGTATCAGCACCCGGTTCTGGGTTTTGAGTATCTGCAGGATCAGTATTCTATCACGGATGAATATTTCTCTAAAATGGGCTTAAAAGTTCGTTTTTTCATGCCTGCTAATAGTGTGGCACCAATGGCTTTTTATCATTCCGGAGATCTGCTTGCTGATTATACTGATCTTGGATTAATCAGCTCAATCAGCACGATGGAGACGTTTCAGAAGATTTATCGCCCTGAAATTTACAATGCAAATTCAGTGGCTGGGAAAATCTATCAGCCTAGTCTTAAACACGAAGATTATTCACTGACCCGCGTGGTTTATGACCGCGAAGAGCGCGGCCGACTGGCTGTTGAACAGGGTAAATATGCCGAAGAGCATTTCATTAAACCTTACAAAAGTCTCCTGGAACAATGGTCTGCTAATTTTACCCTTTAATTGATTACAACGAATTAACATTATACTATTATGAAGAAATTATTATTACCTACCTCTATTGTTGGAAGTTTACCTAAACCTGCCTGGCTTGCGCCACCCGAAAAACTTTGGTCGCCATGGAAATTAGAAGGCGATCAGCTGCTGGAAGGGAAACAAGATGCTTTACGTATTTCTCTGCAGGAACAGCAATTGGCAGATCTAGATATCATTTGTGACGGCGAGCAGACACGCCAGCATTTTGTAACGACTTTTATCGAGCATTTAAGCGGTGTAGATTTTGAAAATCGTAAAACAGTAAAAATCCGCAACCGTTATGACGCGAGTGTTCCAGTGGTTGTAGGTGAGGTGGCACGTCAAAAAGCAGTTTTTGTTGAAGATGCTAAATTCTTACGTAAACAGACTAATAAGCCGATAAAATGGGCATTGCCAGGCCCGCTGACAATGGTAGATACCTTGTACGACGACCATTATAAAAGCAGGGAAAAATTGGCGTGGGAATTTGCGATAGCACTTAATGAAGAAGCAAGAGAACTTCAAGACGCAGGGGTAGATATTATCCAGTTTGATGAACCTGCATTTAATGTGTTCTTTGATGAAGTAAACGATTGGGGAATGGCAGCATTAGAAAGAGCTATTGAAGGTTTACACTGTCAAACTGCAGTTCATATTTGTTATGGTTATGGAATACAGGCAAATACTGATTGGAAAAAGACATTAGGTTCTGAGTGGCGACAATATGAAGAAATTTTTCCGAAAATTCAAAAATCTAAAATTGATATTGTGTCTTTAGAATGTCACAACTCGAATGTGCCTTTAAATTTAATGGAACTTGTTCGCGGTAAAAAAGTAATGGTAGGTGCTATTGATGTGGCAGCCAACACTATCGAAACACCAGAAGAAGTAGCGACTACCCTGCGTAAAGCTCTTGAGTTTGTAGATGCCGAAAATCTTTACCCTTCTACAAACTGCGGTATGGCCCCGCTATCTCGAAACGTAGCTAGAGGCAAGTTAAGTGCTTTAAGCGCAGGAGCAGAAATTATACGCAAAGAACTTGGGATTTAGTTTCAATAGATATTTTTGTAATCTTGACTCTACGGAGGAAAAATATTTAAAACACATTGAAGAAATTATTAGAAGTATTAAAAAAAGCAGGTTTCGACGGTTTCCTGTTAATGATAGCCGCCATGATTCTGATGGCTTATTTTTTGCCAAAGCCAGGCATGGTCAAAGAACCTGTTTCGCTGGAGGAGATTGCCAATGCTGGCGTTTCCTTAATTTTCTTGTTTTATGGCATGCGACTGAGTGTTGAGAAACTAAAAGCCGGACTTTCTAACTGGAAAATGCATATTATCGTCCAGTTGACAACCTTTTTATTTTTTCCGCTGATTGTTTTGGCATTTCGCCCGTTGTTTGTTAATAACGGCTATGAGCTGCTTTGGCTGGGTGTATTTTTTCTGGCAGCTTTACCGTCAACAGTATCCTCTTCAGTGGTCATGGTTTCCATCGCCAAGGGGAACATTCCCGCAGCTATTTTCAATGCGAGTATTTCCAGTTTGATCGGAGTAGTGGTTACACCGCTCTGGGTTGGGCTGTTTATAGCTTCTGCAACAGGTGATTTTGATGTTACTCAAATCGTCATAAAGTTGATTTTGCAAGTCTTGCTGCCTGTCATCATCGGCATAAGCCTCAATTCGCGTTTCGGCGCCATTGCCGAAAAATATAAGAAACAGCTCAAATATTTCGATCAGGCAGTTATTCTAACCATTATTTACACGTCGTTTTGCAAGTCATTTTCCGAACATCTTTTTGAAGGTTTCACAGCCCTTGAACTTGCTGGACTCGCTACAGGGATGATGGCGTTGTTTTTCGCCGTATTCTTTTGTGTCGGACTATTCAGCCGCCTGCTTGGTTTTTCAGATGAAGACCGTATTACTGTCTTATTCTGCGGATCTAAAAAATCATTGGTACACGGCACCGTTATGTCAAAAGTACTATTTCAGCACAGTACTATCACCGGCATCGTATTGCTGCCACTCATGCTTTATCATGCCTTACAATTGATTGCAGCTAGTATCATTGCTCAGAGTATGGCTCGAAGAAAAGAAGTATAATTTTATTGATGACTTAGCCCTTTATCTTTTTTTGGATAAAGGGTATCAAGGATAATACTCCCTGCTATAAAATAATGTGTTTTAGATTTTTATACTGTGAAGGTAAATTCTGCAGTATATAATGTTTTTGACTAGTATAAAATAAGATTTTTGTATTGATTTTGGTTATATTTGAAGAATTTTATTCTGATTTAAAATAAATTAACTTCTTTAAAGTAATATTCTATGGAGCAGATAGATGACATTGATCTTCAGTTATTAAATATACTTCACGATAATTCTAAATACACTGTAAAAGAGCTTGCTAAAATGGTAAATCTTTCTGCATCGCCTGTTTTTGAGCGAATTAAAAGATTAGAAAATAGTGGATATATTAAAAAGTATATTGCCCTGCTTGATGCAGAAAAATTGAATAGAGGTTTCATTGTTTTTTGCAATATCAAACTTAAACAGCACGATCGTAATATCGGGAATCAGTTTGTTAGCGATATTATGAAAATAGAAGAAGTTGTGGAATGTTATAATATCTCAGGTGATTATGATTTTTTAATGAAAGTTTCTGCTAAAGACATGAAGCATTATCAAGATTTTGTGTTTAATAAATTGGGATCAGTTGAAAGTATAGGGAGTACCCAAAGTACCTTTGTTATGTCGGAGATAAAAAATATGTATGGATAGTTCTGCAATGGCTTATTTATTTGAAATTTGCTGCAACATTTGCAATGTTTTTTTAGAGACTCACAATTTCTATAGATTATTCCAAAAAATAGATTTTCCTGTTATCGTTGAACTTGGGGCATATCGCTAAAGGGCGTCTTTAGATAAGCTGTTAATTCCAAAGGAAAGAATACATCACACTTAATTTATGAAATTATTTCCTATTTTAAAGAAAACAAAAATCTTGATAGGATTTCCGAAAAATAAAAAGCCTGAGAAGATAAATTCGCAGGCTTTCTTTTTTTTCAGCAGCTTGATCGTGAAGTATTTGATTTTTCCTCAATAGTTATAAGAAGTTTTGTTCTATTTCCATATTTGCTGTCAGCCTTATTACCAGTTGTTTATGTTTTTTGACTTTTCGATAATCTGCTTTAAAAGTGCATTAAAATGATTGTTTAAGCCGCTGGCTGCATCTTCTAATAGCAGTTTGCCATCTTTGTCATAAATAGCTACTCTATCATTCTTGCCTTTTATAAGTTGCAGGGTTGTCCAGCCACTGCTGCTCCAGCCGCTGGTGGGCTTGTATGTCCCTTCATACCATCGTCTGCATTCAAAATCGGGACTGTTGATGCGGATCCTGCCGTCTTTAAAAAGAAAAGTCAGCGTATAGGACAGGTCATATTTATAATTCCCTTTACCAATACCTCCGGAGCTGTGTCTTACCTTAAGCGCATTTTCTTCATATGCTGTCAGGCTGATGCTTTCGCCTTCTACCACGCTGAGTCCTTTCTCGGGATTGCGGTAAATCGTATTGAGAGCATTAAGAACATTTTTGTACAAATCTTTCTGCTTTATATTAGGTACATCTACAACGGTAAATTCCTTACTGTCCAGTGAGACAAATCCATGTGGAGTTAGATTAAAATACTGGGCGGAGCCTAACTGTGTGAAAAGCAGCAGCAGGACGATATTGTATATTTTTTTCATAGGGTTAAAATCTTATAAAATTTCAAGAACTTTTTTAATCGCATCCGCAGGACAGCTAGCTGCCTTATGTTTTCGAAATGAATTAGCCAGTGCAGCATTGAGTTATGGTCTGGCTGTAATTCAGGGATTAACAATGTCTTCATACGGAAGATTGAATCTGCCTTGGGTGATTTCGAGGACTTTCCCCGTATCCATATTACGGACTTTTCCCGAAAAGGTTCCTTTTATGCCGCTTTTGCTGATCGACTCGATTTTCACCGTAAAGATATCATCTGCAGTCCGTGTGCTGTATAGAATAGTTCCTTCGGCTGTCTGCACTGCATAACGTGCCACCATTTCCGGCTCTTGCGGGGTAGAGTAGGTGCCTGGGGTAATATCGACTCCTATTTTCCAGATTTCAAAATCTAGTGATGGAGGTGCCAGCTCCCCGGCTTTTGAGGGGAAAGGCTTTTCAAATCCTCCAACGTTGATCATCTCAAAACGGCTGTCGTTGCCGCCACCCTGAAAATTTACCATATAAAAACTGACATCACGGCCATCCAGGGCAGCTTTGAAATAGTAGTCTGATTCGCTGGTGTCTGATCCGCTGTCACTGCTGCAAGCAGAGAAAAGCAGAACTGTAAGGGATGTATACAATAGCTGTCCGAGACGATGTAGTATTTTATGTCTTAAAGGAATCTCTTTTATAACGATTTTACGATTGGCGCTGGAAGTTATCATAATTTATTTTTTTGATTTCTAACAAAGTTAACATCATGGGATAAGGTAGACAATACCTGATTTCATTGATTTTAGAAGGTATTTCTTTCTTTCTTTCTTTCTTTCTTTCTTTCTTTCTTTCTTTCTTTCTTTTCCTAGTTTCAGCAAAGTGGTTATTGATTTAAAAAGCCTGCAGTATTTACATATTGCAGGCTTATAATCTTATTATTGGGTGTTAATCAGTTTGACTTTTTTAAAGTATATAGTCCGCCTGCCAAAAGAGCTGCTGCCGCTCCAATATAAAGAAAACCCTGCATTTGTCCCGATTCGTTTGAAGCGTCAATTTTAAGACCTAAAAAGTTAATCTCTTTAGTGCTGTCTGCCACTCGGTTTAAGCCCACATAGCCTGCAGCCACACCGATCACTATAAGCACAATGCCTACTATTTTTGCTGTATTCATCATTTTTCATTTTTAATGTTTCTTAAATATAAGAAAAATAATTTTGGTCTGGAAATAGAACAGATAAATACAGCTGAAAGGCAGGTAGTTCTGACTGCTGTCTGAGGTTGATAATTTCAGTTTACAATCAGACCTGTCGAGGGTAATTGGCTGGATGATAAGATGTAGTAAATTCGAAACTGTTTTTTTTGCCTTAATTTGCTGAATTTTTTATTTCTAGAAACACTTTTCAACACGATTTTTGTCGCAAAACTTAGACTACTATAATCTGTTTAATAATCCCCTAGTTTTTGTGGCAGGATTGAAGGCTGTCCTAATTGTTCAAAAATCATTTAAAAATTTGAATTGTGGACTTTTACCAGCTGGGATCTTAAAAAAAGAAAATTTACTTTATTAATTTCTTGTATGCATCAATGGTATTATTTCCTCTTTCCCAAATCTGTGTGCCATTCAGCCATACTTTGCTTTTTAAAACCGATTTATTTGTTCTGCTGTAAACCACTTCTAATGTGTCTGTATCGGTATTATTCCATTGAATGTAAGTTACAGGTTTTTCAGAGGTATGGGTATCATTTAAATTTATACCGATCCTATATTCATGCTCATGTTTAAAAACTCTGAAATTTCTAGGACTGCTGAGATTTTGGTTGTAAACTTCTTTTTTTTCCCCATCAACATGATAAAACAATTTTATCTTAGATATTTCGATACTTTGAGGGTTCGCCGGATCTAATAGATCTTCATTACTAGAATTGAATACCGAGAATTCAATGGCGGTATCTAAATTAAAAGCTGATTCTGGAGTTTCAGAATTATCACAAGATACCAAAGTTAGGAAGCTTATAAAAAACAGCAAATTTTTCATGTGATTAACGAATTATGTTATAAATCATTTTTTTATTGTTAGTATAGGATGCATTGTCGGGATAAAATTACGGAAATAGAGATGATTAATGAAGCTGCTAAGTACAATTTTCTCTTGTGGTGTTTGAGGATTATAATTAAATCTCTATCCAGCCAAGTTGTATTTTTGCCAGATCACTTCTTTTGGAGGATACTCACCTTTTTGTACGCATGAAACAAAACACAGCATGCTGCGGTCCTTTAGACGAATAAAAAAAATGTCAGAGATGAGAATTGATATATGACGACAGCGCATAGCGAAAATATCTAATCAACATCGTTTTCAATATTTAATTTACAAAGTGCGATTTGCTTTTTGACTGCTTTTAATTCTTTCATTTTTTCTTCTATTTGTAATAATTTTTTATTGAGAACTTCAATTTTTGCAGACTTACTAATTTGTTTTTTATACCAGGCATCAACAATCTCTTTTATTTCTGACAAAGTGAAACCTACTGCTTTGGCCATTTGTACAAATCTTAGTTTTTCGATAGTTTCAGTATCATAATAAACATAATTATTGGTAGTAACTTCATTTTTAGTTTGACCTTTGATCAGTCCACTTTTTTCGTAAAAACGAATTGTTCCAATTGGTATGCCTGTTTCTTTGGAAAGTTGATTTATCAATTTCATTATGTAGGTGTTTTGAATTAAATATAAACTGTACAGTATGCTTCATACTTGTGGGTTACAAAATTAGTGTTTATTTTTGCAATTAAGAAATCATAACAAATAAAAAAAGGATGAAATATACGGACGCAGAACTAATTAAATCACTACCAAACTTTGTAAATAATTATGACGAAGTGAATGGTACTAAATTACATTACGTTAAAGGTGGTCAAGGAGAACCATTAATTTTAATTCCTGGTTATCCGGAAACTTGGTGGGCATACCATAAAGTAATGCCAATCCTTGCAGAAAAATATTGTGTTATTGTAATAGAAATGAGAGGGATGGGTAGTTCGGGTAAACCGGCTGACGGTTACGAAAAAAATAATATGGCAAAAGACATATTCGAGCTTATAAATAAGATGGGATATGAAAAGGTGCACATTGGCGGGCATGATATCGGCGCTCATGTGGCTTTTAGTTTTGCGGCAAATTTTCCAGAATCGACCTCTAAACTAATTATGTTAGATACACCGCATCCAGACCAAACAATGTACCAATTGCCAATGTTGCCTGTTCTAGGAGCAAATTACTTGTATCCTTGGTGGTTAGCATTTAATCAAGTAAAGGAACTTCCTGAAGATCTGCTTGAAGGACGAATGAATATTGTGATTGACTGGCTATTTAAAAATTTACTGGTGGAAAAAAGCAGCGTTAGTAATTTCGATAAGGAAGTTTACGAATTTGCCTATAACAAAAAGGACGCAATTCGATCGTCAAATGCTTGGTATCAAGCTTTTCCTCAAGACATTGAAGACAGTAAAACATACAAAAAACTAAATATGCCAGTACTTGGGATTGGTGGGAGCGGTTATGGTATGTTAGAAATGTCATTATCAAACGCTGCAATTGACTTACAACTGAAAAAAATAGAAGAATGTGGACATTTTATCCTTGCCGAAAAACCAAATGAAACTGCAAAGTTTATAGTTGAATTTTTGGAATAATTAACACGCAATAATTACAGAGAACTAGACAGCCACTATTATCGGTAGATTTAATTAATAGCAACATGATAAACGATTTCTAAATGACATTATAAAATCATAATTTTTGTTCTATTTTAGGTTCTCTAATCCTTTAAGTTATCGAATATAAATTGATGGATTTCCTGCTTCGTACAAATAGCCATTCTTATGAATTTGTTGGCTTTGTCTTATATTTATTCAAAAAAAGAAATTAAAAAACAAAAATGACCAAAAGTTATCGAATTTAATGGTATAAACGAAAAAAAGGCGCCAATTGTCTTCAATTGGCGCCTTTTGGCTGTTTGTGACCTCTAGTTTACAATTTACAAATCATTTTATGAATGATTTAAAGAAATTAGCTTATTTTTCTATTGATTTGTAAGATTATTATTTTGGTTCTTTGATTAGAAGCGGTTTGTATGTATTGTAGGGGTTTAATGTTAAAAATGCTAAAGAATGTGATTTCACTAATTTGTTATTGGATCAATTTCAAGTATTAAATCCGAATGTTACCTCAATGCCTAAATGAACATTTAATTTAGTTATTTACAAAATTAAATATTAGTTTTGAGATTATTCAGGTCAAAATTTGATGATTATGTTTGTTAGTTTGGATGAAAATAAAAAATATGTGCCTATTCTTTACTGTTATTCAACTGAATCTAAAAATTGATTTGTTTCCATTATACTAGTTAGGATTTTTATTGTTGAATATTGCCCTAAATTGGCCATTGAATACTACCAAAAATCTTGAAGTATTCTGCTCCTAATTCTTTTTCGACAGAGTAAACAAAGGCAATATTGCCAAAAAGCCAGTCCTTAAAGTTTCGATTTGTAATATTGGATTTTTGCATATGATTCTCAACTCCATTTTTAATACAGTGATGCAAATGGTGTTCTATATCCTTTTTCTTTTTCCTGGGAATTGTAACTTTTTTATTGTTTACTGAGAGGCCCGTTACAAAGAATAGACTTCCTCTTTTAAGGATTTTGGTTTTTCCCATATTTACAAATAATTTTTCGTCCTTTATTATCTTATAAATTGTTTTCTTTACAGAAATTAAAGTTTCATAATCTCCAGAAAAGGTTAGATCATCGGCATAACGGGTATAGCTCAAATTATTTTTGGATGCCAGTAATGTTAAACGATGATCGAGGCTTAGACAGAAAAGATTTGAAAGCTTTGGGCTTGTCGGGGCTCCTTGAGGCAATATGCCACCATCATGTTCTAAAACAACTTTTTTGAGATGCTTTTCATTTTTTTTAAAAGATTTAAAAAACATTTTGTCGGGAACAACCGAGCAGATTTTCGCTAAAGCGAAAGCAACATTTCCATGATAACCCATACCTTTAAATATGCGGTAAATCTGTTTTTCGTTTATAGAATCAAAGAATCTCAGAAAATCAATTTTTAAGATAGCTTCTTTATTCAAGTGACTCTCAGCATTGTTTTTTATGCTGGCTTTTAAATCGAACCCTTTGCAGCACTCGTGTGAAGGCCGGTTTTCAAGGATGTTTTTTAAAATCCATCGCTGTAAATATTTCAGTTCACTGCTGGGAGTCTGAATAACTCGGTAACCTCCTTTTTTTTTCTTCATCTTAAATCTTTTATAAAAACCGTCTCTCGGCATATTGCACAAGTGTATCATGTTATTTATATTAAACTTTGAGATGAGCCCCAAATGATGTACTGAATAAATTACAGGTAGCCCCTGATCAATCAGATGGGCCCGATATTGTGCGATGTCATTAAGGAATTCCGGAGAAGGAGGTGCCGGTATTTCTTTTGGGATGGAATTTTTAATTATTGATGGAATAGTCATAAAGGCAACTCTTTTATTTATTCGGCGTGAGCATTACTGCACAAACCGGAACGTAGTGAGGATATTGTGCAGTAAAGTTTGAAAAGTTACTTCACTAAATTCTTGGATAACTATCCAGGAAATCAAGATTTAAACTTATTTAAATGACTTGAAATTGCTTGCCATTTATGACCTTCCATTAAATTTTTTTGGTATGTAATCAATAACTTTTATTTCAAAATTAATCTTTTCATCCAAATATAGCATTTTTTTATTGCGTTCAATGCATTTTTTAGCGTCCATGTAAAGGCTTAGTCCAAAAGAAGTTAATTTACCGTTAGGTTCAAAAATACCCTTTTCACGCCCGTTTAAAATGTACTGATCATAATCTTTTTGCATAATTCCAAGTTTGTGACAGATGTTGGCAGTAAGGAAACCTTGTCTGGAAAGCTTTATGATACTGTAAATTGAAAAATCAGTACTTGATACAGAAGAAAATTCTTTTTTTCCTTTTTTTATCTTGAAAGAAAAAAAGTTATCCTTAAGATTTTGGGTTCCAAATTCTTTTAAAATAGATAGTTCGTAAGATATATTCTTGCGTAGTTCACGAGAAGTATGCATTTTATCAGGAGAAAATCTTGGAATTAATGGAATCCATCCTGTAGTACTTGCCCAGATAATGGGTAAGGTGTTATTTGGGCTTCCGTAGGCAAATGATACAAGGGCTTGGGAATTGTCATAACCAAGTGCATTGATAAATTTCTCTTTCTTGCCCACTTTGCTTTTTTTCTGACTCAGGGATTTACCATACTTAAATGCCATGTCCCGATAAGGTACGTGTTTGCGATATCCAAAATAACTTGCATCGGGAGCAAAGGCTTTTTTGAAAATATTAGAAGGAGGTATTACGACTTTTGTAAATAGTCCTTTTAAGTTCTTTATCCCATTTCGCATACCTGCGATACCTATAAAGTAAATATTTGCAAAAGCCGTCATATATTCACGGCTTACATAAAAATAATCCTTAACAGAGTCTCCAGTTCCTACAAAATCGTCCAGCATAATCAACGAATAAATGCTGAAATTGTCATACGAAATATCTTTGAGGTTGTTTACGAGTTTTATGGATTTGGCATTTTTTTTATAAAAGGAGGTTTTTTGAAAAAAATAAGCAATCATACTTCCGCTTTTACCAAATTCTCCCACATCATTGACGATCAGCTGATGTCCATCGGGTACATTTTTAGGAAATAAATTCACAAAAGCATCATTTAATATACTTTCAATCTCATATGTTGTATAAACAGTTAAATTGGAAAGTATTTTTTTTGCAAGATCTATTTCATGCTCTTCGAAGTTTCCTAACCATTTTACAATATCAAGAGGACTGACGACATGCTTAAGCCTTCCAGACAAAATTTCTAGTTCTGTATTATCTATGTTAATGTTAAATGACATTATCTCAAAAGAATTTAATTATAAATTATATTAAGGATCATCCTAAAAGGCAGGCAGAGATATTAAAGAGTAGAATGAAAAGTCATAAATATAATTTAGAGCGAGGCTTAAATTTTGCAATTAGAAAATTGCCAATTATAGCCGGATGATCTTTTCTTGCAGCAACAACTGTAGCGGTATCAAATTCACCTAACTCATTACCACTGCCATCCCAATATCTGGCATTGCGACGGATTCCATATAGAATAAATCCGAGCTCAAGTATTTTTTTGATTTCCTGATTCAGATGAATTTCATATTTAGCGGTTTCGGAATACCCCATGTCCGAAAGGATATCGCCATTGTCTTGCAGGTCTTCAAAAAAACTTCCGATAAGTTCTGCTTCATCTTCTGTAAATAAATCGTCATGGTTAAAATCGAAAACATGAGCTCCACGTACTAATTCAAAAAGATGCCTTCCGGAATTTATTCTTTCTAAACTTTTTATATTTAGCCTGTCATTAGCAAATGCTGAGGGATTTTGTTCTAACGTTGTCTTGATCCAGGCTTCATGATTTGACTTTAAAAGCCTTAATTTACTAGTAGGATAGTTTTCTACAAGCCCATCAATTTTTTTGTGATCATTTGGACATAAGAGAATTAAATTTTCATATCCGTCATAATCACCGTTATATTTTTGATCGCTTCTTGGTCCATTTCTTTTTGAAATTATATGGCATTCCATTCCTATAACCAATTTTTCAGAAGTGTTCTCAACATCCTGCACAAGTTCTATTCGACAGAGTGCGCAAAGATTTCCAGATTTTGACCATAAAATTTTCCGTGTTCTATCGCTAATCATAATTGTTACTAATGGATTTCAATTCAATAAGTAAGTTAAGCAATTATAAGAAATTTTAGGGTAATAATCAAGATGTTAAAAGTATAAACAATTTTTATTTTGATAGCACAAAACAATTCGATAAAAACTTCTTTACTTCATCTTCATTTTTACCGCATTTACGCGTTATATGCTAGATGATTATTAGATTTTAATTAATTTATTTAATATTTTTTTTGTTAATTTTTTTTAATTAAATTTCACAAAAAATGAGATTGTACCGATAATTAGAAATAATTATTAATTTCAAAGATCACCAAATTAATGAGTAGAAAATTTCAGGACCAAACCGCCGCAGATAAAAAGGAAATTGGATTTCATTATCAGCATTATTATGCTCTTCTACAATTATTAAAGTTAAATCCTGATGAATCTTTAAGCGTTGAGGAAAAGGACGATATCGTTATAACCAGCAGTAGTGGATTAAAATTACTTCAACTAAAACATACGCTTCAAACTAAAATTGATGGTTCTACTAAAAATTTGACCTCAAAAGATTATTCGCTTTGGCACACTATAGACAACTGGCTGAAATTAATTTGTGACCCTGAAGATGGAAGGGAAGATGACTCAGCCCAGATTGCTTTTATCGCGAGTACATACTTTGGATTGATTACGAACAAGTCTAAAAGCGATGAAAATGTGTTTTTAAACAATCTAGAGGAACTAAAAAAAGCTGCTATTAATATTGAACAATTTAAAGAAAATTTAAGCAATTTAACGGAGCCTAAAAAAAACTCAAAAAGTAAAAAAGTAAAAGATCAATCAATAGAAGAGCCTATTATGAACCAGGTCATAATTGATTTTTTAGAGTTTAAGTATTTAGAACAATTACTTAGCAGAATTGATATTACTGTAAATGAAGACAATCTAATTTGCCAAATTAAAGAATATCTAAGAATAAATTTAGCTGTAGACAATTATGAAGATGCCTTTTTTGAAATTGAAGGTAGATTGAGAACTATTAATTATCTCACAATTAAAGATAATGAGAAAGTGGTTTACAGTAAGGCTGATTTTTCAAAAAAAATTCTGCAGCCGGTACTGGATAAGGTCCGAAATTCGAAATTTTACAAAACTACTGAAGCATATATTGAGAATCCAAAACTGGAAGATAGGATATTTGCAAAACAATTGCTTGACCTAGATATAGATTTGGAGGATATTATTGAGTATAATCATTATATGCAGATATGTCTAGCCAACTTAAAAAAATGGGAAGAGCGAGATAATATTATTTTACCTGAGGAAAGAGAACTTTACTTTAAGCAAGCAGTTAAAACTTGGAAACATCGACATCAGATACGCCATAGGCAAGCTAATAGTGAAGAAAATAACTCGCTTGACTGTTATGATGATTGTATGCTGGAAGTTCTTAAATTAAGCTCAATAGAAATGGATCCAGATATTTCAAATGGAACATTTATCTATTTAAGTGATGAGTTAAGAATAGGTTGGCTAAAAAAATGGAAGGACAAATATGGCAACAAATAAATTTTTATATAATAACGAAGGAATTGCCTTGGTGGCAATCTTAAGTGTAATGTCAAAAATGAAAAGTCTCGAATATTCGAAAGTTTTTTTGATACTTCCATTTTTGTTAAACGATAATCTAACAATATTTCTTAAAAACAAGAATTCAAAGGTAATCGGAATCCAAGATTTGGTTTCACGCAGGATTGGCAGTTTTTTGAATTTCAACGGTTCATTCAAGAATTTTTATGCGTTAACTTTCAATGCGATCTGTATAGCTGAGGAACTAAAATTTATTAAAGTGGAATCGAATTCGATCATCTATCTCGAAAATAATTTCGATTTACAATCCGGCTCTTTAGGATCAAGGGCTAAGAATATAGTGGCAGCTTCTGAAAAATTACAAGCTATTTTAGAGATTGACACCATTGAACTTTATTCATCATTAAAAATACATTTATGAATTTTTACATAAAACAGATCAAATTGTGGTTTAATAACGGTAGCACAAGAGAACTTGATTTACTTCCTAATAAAATAAATGTCATTACAGGAGACAGTACTACTGGGAAATCTTCAATAATCCGAATAATTGATTACTGCTTTTTAGCAAGTTCCACCGATATTTCACCTAAATTCATAGGTGAAAATGTAAAATGGTACGGAATTAATTTTATAATTAACAGTAAAGAATTTACTATTGCTAGAGGTTCCATAAGTAGTTCGGAAACGTCTAATCAATATTATTTTTCAGATATTGGTATTATGCCCGAAACACCTTCCTCCAATATAACAGAAGGGGAGTTAAAGAAAATCCTGAGTAAAGAATTTGGAATTGATGCTGAAACTAATTTTGTAGGATCAAGCAGTGTAAAAGCCAACACTAAGATTTCTTTCAGATATTTTTTATGGCTATTCTGTATACAAAGGCAGGAAACCCTACCAAGTGGGCACTATTTATTTGATAAGCATGAAGAAAGCAGATATAAAGATGCTCTTTCGGTTATGAAGCTCTTAGACTGGGTAATTGGAGCACAGACACCAAAGAATATTTTGCTGCATAGTGAAATTAAAAAAATTGAAGTTGATCTCGCGAAACTTGAAAAACGACAGTCGATAGAGATTTCAAATAAACTAAAATTTAAGGAAATTCTTGGCGGTCTGTATACGAAAACAAAAGAGTTAAATTTAATAAACCACAACATTTATGATGATGGTGAGCTTATAGCAAAATTGAAAAGTCTTATTCATAATGGCATCGGCGACATTGATCCAACACCATCTGAAGTCATCAAATTAAAGAATCAAAAAACAGAAATTCTACTTAAAATTAGAAACCTTACTGGATACGAAAAGCAGAATAAAAAGTATCAGGATTATCTGAAATCAGATATTGACAGTCTAGCACCAATTAGGTATCTAAAAGATAACTTCAGTGATTTTCTAACAACCAAAACGGTTGTGAACCTTATTGATAATTTAGATAATGAGTTCCGCAGCCTGCAGTTGCTGACTAAAAAAATGATAGTCAAAGATTCATTAACCTTGGATGTCAGTTCAGAAATAAAAAAATTAAAATCAGAATTAGACGAAATCAACTCGAAAATACATGAGCATCCAGAATCTCACAGTATTCAAGCAACGGAAAGGGAAAAGTATATCCATCTTGGTTATGTCAAAAGCAAATTAGAAGATTACGAAAATGATTCCAAAACTGAAGATTATAAAAACAAGAAAAAAGAATTAGAAGATAAAATAATTGAAAAATCAGAACAATTAGATGAAGATCCAGAATTAAAAAGAATCGTTTTAAATTTTTTAGGAGAAAGCATAGATGAATCATTAAAAGAGCTTCAAATAGAAAATTATTCTGATTATAAAGCCTTTTACAATGAGTCATCAAATAGATTAGATTTAATTAATTTAAAAACAAATGAAAGAATCAAATGGCAGCAATTGGGAAGTGCGTCAATTTACCTGTATCTGCATTTAGCATTTTTTGGAGGAACGCATAATTACATTAATAGAGATGAGGAAAATATTTATATACCTACATTCTTAATGTTGGATCAGGTAAGTACACCGTATTATGATCAAACAAGAAAAGATAAAAAAATCGAAAAAACAGATAATGTTGACATTAAAGATTTATCGGAAACCGATAGAGAGAAATTAAACAAGGCGCTTAAATACATGAATAATTTTATTAATGGTTTCAAAAAGAAAAAGAAACAATTTCAGATTATTCTATTAGAGCATATTCCAGAAAATGTTTGGGTCGAAGAGAAACTTGAAAATTTCCATCTAGTTGATAAAGAATTTAAAAACGGAAACAAACTTGTAAATCCTGAGAATATCAATTAATATGCTATATGCTGCTTAGCATAAAATTAAAAAACGCATTAGATTATTTAGTATGCTTGTATATTGACAGTTATTTAACGTACATAATTTAATTGTCAGAGTTTGAGGAATTCTAAATCGTGATAAGCAATTATTATGATTTAGAATTTTTTAAAACATCTTGCAGTTGTGTTAGATCTACTGAAGAGAAATCCACATAAAGCATACCCCAAAATTCAGGTAATGTGATATTAAATTTTGAATTTATTAAGCTGCCAATAATATCAAAAATTAAATTTTTTGAATTTTCCAGGCTCATGGGTGAGCTTGGAGGCTGATGACCGGTCCTTCCGTGCCTAGCATAAAAACCAAGAACTTCGTAGTTGTTGGCGGTATGTGTAAAGTCATTTAGAGGAGTTTTATAAGGAGTCAAAAAAGTTTTATCATCAATTGTTTTTAAATAATACCTGATATCATCATAAATTATATAAAGCATTCTATAATCAACTTTATTTGAAAGAAGGAAAAAAAGATTAGTTAGAAAGGGATTTTTGCATATTTGCTCGAATAGAATATAAATCGGATTACTTGGTTTATTTTCATCTGAGTCAACGATCACAGAAAAATCAACATCAATTTTATAAATTTCTGTACTTTGTACTTTTTCAAGAAATCGCTTTGAATCAATATCATAGATATTTCGTATTGTAAAATAATTACTGCCATTCCTATTACGATCTAGTAAAGTATAGATGCCTTGAAAAATTGCAATAATTTGAGAAGCTGTGTATATTATTTCGGTTGACGAAGTCATATCAGAAATCAATGATGATGTAAAAAAAAATTGCCTCCCTCCGTGATCATGATCTTCCATCCAAAAAAAGGAATGGTTGGTATTATTGTTATTTCCTAAAAAATTTTCAATGTGAAATTTAGAATCGACCTCTATGCTGTAACGTATATTTTTTTCCATTTTTCCATTTTTTTTAATTAATGATCGCATCAGATAAATTGATCTTATAACCTTTTTTGGTGATAGGAGGTAAAAATAGAAGTATTGATGAAATTAAAATAACGTATTTATACCCGTATTTTTAAAAGAGAAATAAAGCATTTTTTAATCACTGTTGAGTAACAATTAAGAATCACACATATTTGCGGGGAAGATTTAAGTAATGATGAAATTAAACATCATTTTCTAAATTTGATAGCTTTATTGTGATGAAGAATTTTCTTCATTTTCGTTTAAAAACTTTTTTACTATTGCGTTTGCAATGAATTTTAGAAAATTCAAAATTTCTGTAGCTTCTTCCAAAGTAACATTCATTCCTTCACCATTAAGTATTTTTAGAGCCTCGTGGGGTGTAATTTTTCCTTTAACCTTTTCTTCTTCAGATTCCATAAACTTAAATTATTGTTAATATAAAGATACGGAATTTCTGTAAGTGTAATATTTACAGGGTTTTGAAACGGTTTGAATCAAGTAGGGTTAAATCTACAGATTTACAAACCGCGTACTTTTTCGATGTAAAATATGGTTAAATAGAACCGAAGAGACCAAAAAAAAAGCTAAAACTTTCGTTTTAACTTTTTTTAAGAGTGACCCTTACTGAACAATTTACAAACCATTTTATGAATGATTTGAAGAAATTAGCCTATTTTTCTATTGATTTCTAAGATAATTATTTAAGTTTTTTAATTAGAAGCGGTTTGTATGTTAAGTAAGGGTAAAAACTTAAAATTTGTTAATTCTTGTGATTAAGAACTTTTAGTTGAAGATTTACATCTAAAAATTAATTGTATCTCAAGAAATTTTGAGTGCTAAATTTAATTTGTTTTTATCATATTATTCTAATCAAAATTTAGTGTCAACAATATAATTAATAAATCAAATCTATATTAGACTTCATCATGATCATTTTTGAAACATAATAAAATAAATGTAGATTAGCATTCGATTTGAAACAGATTTTTTTCAATACAGAAATTATTGCAAATGAAATGGATTACCAGAGAAAGACCTAAGATAGACCGAATCGCATGTCCGTGGCTGATTAAGAGATTTGTGGATAAGGATGCAGAATTTATTTATGTTCCGTATAATATTGTTTTGGCGAAAGCCAAAGAACTGAGTGCTATTCCGTTTGATATTCCCGATGTTGAATATACACATTACAATGAGCAATGTACTTTTGATTTTATTATAAAAAAACATAAGATTAACGATCCTGCTATTTCAATTATAGCAGATATTGTTCGTGGGGCTGATACAGACAGACATGATATTGCTAAAGAAGCGGCGGGGCTTTGGGCTGTTTCTGCTGGACTTTCTTATAATATTCAGGATGATCATAAATTATTGGAATCAGGAATGGTAATTTATGACGCTTTATACAGTTGGGCAACGCATTTGTATAAGCAGAATCATCTGCAAAACAGTCCTTTTGAGAATTTACTGCATGAAGTTTATAATAAGTTTTTAAAAGAAAAAAAATCTGCCAATAAAACACCATCCTGGGTTAAGGATTTAAAAGAAATTATTCAGGATCAAATTGACGCTCAGTTTGCTTTTGATTTAAAGAAAATTTCAAACGACCTTGATTTGAATCCGTCTTATCTGTCAAGAGAATTCTCCAAATATTTTGAAGATTTGAATTTTGGAGAATATGTTAGAAAACTCCGTATTGAAAAAGCGATAAATCTGATTGAAAATTCGACTTATTCATTAACAGAAATCGCGTATATGACTGGTTTCTCAGATCAAAGTCATTTTACTAGAATTTTCAAGCTTCATACGGGCAAAAATCCATCCTCTTATCGAAAAAAAATACAGAAAAGTAATTCAGATACAAAAGGTAAATAAGGTTCTATTTTTTGAGAATCAATACTTTTAGTTTTGTTTTTAATTCTAAAAAAAACAAAAAAATGTATTTCAAATTTACTCTTTTATGTGCCTTATTTACATCTGTTTCAGCTGCTTTTTCACAAACTACATATCCGAAAATAACAGGTTATTTTGGTGTAATGCATCCTATAGTTACAATTAGTGGTGATGAAACCAATGTAAATTTCAGAGATTATTATGCCGTTGGATTTCCAACAGGAATCAACATTTGGAAAAGTGAAAAGATCGGATTTTCTTTAGAAATAGTTCCCAATATAAAAGATGATAACGGATCAAGTAAGGTAACAAATCTGACCTTCCATCCAGGAGTTCTGGTGGCTTTGGGTAAAGGATATTCCTTTGCTGGCCGCGTCGCTTTTGAATCGGGTGGAAGATATGGCTTTACACCTGTATTTAACAAAACCATAATCAAAAATAAAACATGCAGCTATTATGCAGCTGTACCGCTTCCGGTTCGATTCGGCAATGATCATACAGCTACTTTTACAGTAGGCTTTCAATTTGGAATAGCTTTTTAAGATGCAAACGAATCCAGTATACAGCTTAAAGCAAATAACCCTATATTTTCTTAAACTTGGTACGACAGGTTTTGGCGGCCCTGTTGCATTAGTAGGTTATATGTATAAAGATTTGGTCGAAAACCGTAAATGGGTTTCAGAAGAAGAATACAAGCAGGGTTTGGCTTTAGCCCAGTTAGCACCCGGTCCGCTCGCAGCGCAATTAGGAATTTATTTGGGTTTTGTTCATTATGGATTTTTAGGCGCAACCTTAGTTGGTTTTGCTTTTATACTTCCATCGTTTATAATGGTAATCTTGTTAGGAATTATTTATAAAATATTTGGAGGTTTATCATGGATACAAGCCGTTTTTTATGGTGTTGGCGCCACAGTTGTTGGTATTATTGCGCTCAGTTCGTATAAGCTTACATTAAAATCGGTAGGTGAGTTCAGCTTTAATTCTCTTAAATCAAAATGGCTGTTGTGGCTATTTTTTATTCTGGCGGTTACAGTAACATTCATAACAGAAAAAGAACATGTACTACTCTTTATCGCTGCCGGACTTTTGTATATGATTATAAAAGCTCCTCCTAATTGGTGGAATTCAAAGACAACAAATTTTATTATAATTTTTCAGATGGTCGTATGGGATTTTGAAGAATCTAATTTATTAAAATTGGGTATTTTCTTTGCCAAAGCAGGGACATTTGTTTTTGGCAGCGGACTGGCAATTGTTCCTTTTCTGCATTCCGGAGTTGTATTGGAAAATCAATGGCTAACCGAGCAACAGTTTTTAGATTCAGTTGCAGTCGCTATGATCACACCGGGGCCAGTTGTAATAACAGTTGGGTTTATTGGATATTTAGTTGATGGTTTTCTAGGAGCAGTTGTTGCGGCTTTAGCAACATTTTTACCTTGCTATTTGTTTACGATTCTTTTGGCACCATATTTTAAAAAAATTGCAGAAAATAAATCAGTCAAGGCATTTGTCGAAGGAATTACTGCTGTAGTTGTGGGTGCATTGGTCGGTTCTGTAATTATTATAGCAAAAAGAAGTATTATAGATGTCCCTTCATCACTAATTGCTGCAATAACTATTTTAGTTTTACTTTTTTACAAAAAAGTCAAGGAGCCTTACCTTATTTTAGCAGCTGGCATTGTGGGGGTAATCATCAAGCTAATATAGGATGCATTTCGACATTAAGCATTTTTTAAACTTTCTTTATGATAATTTCTCCCTTCCACTTATTTTTTAGATAAACTAAAATTATTGTTAATATAAAATAAGATTTTTTTTAATCTTAATGTTTATAGTACTTTAGAACGGTTTGTATCCTGTAGAGTTAACTCTACAAATTTACAAACCGCTTAATTTTTCGATGTAAAATATGGTTAAATAGTACCAAAATGGCCAAAAAAAAAAGCTAAAACTCTCGTTTTAACTTTTTTTAAGAGTGACCCTTACTGAACAATTTACAAACCATTTTATGAATGATTTAAAGAAATTAGCCTATTTTCAAGTTAATTTGTAAGATAATTATTTTGAATTTTTAATCGAGAGCGGTTTGTATGTATCGCAGCGGTTAAATGTTAAAACATGTTAAACAATAAGAATGTTTTAATTTAAAAAATAAATTATACGATAATTAAGTCAGAACAGATAACTTGATATTTAAACGAAGTATCCAACTCAGTTTTTAGTATACTTAAATAATAGCTCTGGGATTATTCATATAAAATACAGAGCTTATAAATTAATGCGGAGCTTTTGCCAATTAATGATTAAATCTAGAATTCATATTTAATGTTGTTATGCTAAAATGAAGTTTGAATTCTCACCGAAAAAATCCTCACACCTTTTTTTTGTCATTCGATAGCTGCGGTCTCCGAAATAGTAGTATTTTAAGCAATCTATCATAGTACTGGAGCCTAGCTTATCATATTCTTTAATCGATCTAGAACGAGTTAAATCTATATTTTGGGATCTCGATGCAGGGCTTCCACCTTTATGTAAAGGTGTAGATTTGTGTACCAGCTCGAAATGGCCAAATTTACCGGTCGGAGGGTGAATAAGGTATTCCACTTCGTATTCTTCATGACTTTCCTTAGGAATTTTAATATTTTTTATCCTTTCATAAATGTATTGAGCTTCCTGTTTAAGAGGTGGCGTTTTAAAAATATTTTTTTCAAAAGACCAAATGAAATAATCCAAATCAGAGAATACAATCTGAGGTAGTGTTTTGCCTGAGTACTTTCCAATATTTGATGAAGTAAATACCATAACCATTTATCTATTTAGAATTTAATTTGTGAATATCATTGGTAAACGAAAATTAATCAACAGGTCTGGATTTCTAACTAGCTTATATTTTGTTTGTCATGAGCGTGTTGGCGAATCTAGAAAAGTTGCTGTTTCATATGCAACGTATTCTACCGTAAATATACTTTTATAAATCAATTACTAATACTTTTTTCATCATTATATCCTTCTGTACCTAGTCATACAATCTAAAAATGTACTTTTAACTTCTACAAAATTAAAATACTTACTCATATTGTCTTCTGTATTTATTCCCTGTCGAAAAGGTTTTCATTGGAGAAATATTTCTTTGCAGTTCAAGCTTTCTAAAACTTGAATACCTTTTTTTTAGAATTTTAAATATGTAATCATGCATTTGCATACTTTTCCAATTCATAAATTTCTGCAGAAACGCTATCTAAAATTATCTTCTTTTTTTGTTCAAAATCACTCGAACTTATGAATGTTCTTCTCAAATAGATTCTTACCATTACGACATTCATATTCATGAACGAAAACTCTTTATTGACATTTTCCCATTTCGATTTAAAATCATATTTGCCGCTACTTTTTTGTGCTATCAAAATACATTTTAGATCCGAATCCTTAAAAGTCTTGTTTTGATAAATATCTGTTGTTGCATATATCTTGTTGGAAACCAGTTGAGTTAGTTTTTTATTAATATTTTCCTTTAAACTTTTTATTTTATCAAAGTCACCGAACTTATCTTTAGTGAGTATGATTTTTACCTGATAGACCCTTTTGAATAATTTTCTCTTCAATAAATCTTCTAAAACTTCTTTTTCGACTTCTTCTACGCTTACCTCTTTTTTAACAGTGTAATTTAAAAAAACTTCATCACTGTTTCTAATATAAAAATCCATTAAAGACTGTATTGTTTTCTTTTTGTCCAAGAGTTTTGTTCCCCTTTTTTTGCTCGAGGTACTTGCATAGGCCAGCATTGAATTAGCTGATCTATTTGTCTTATGAAAATACACCTGATTGTATAAATGAGATCTGGATTGGATAAATCTCAGCATTGAGTCCAATCCACTTTCTTTATAAGCTAAACATACATTTTTGTCAGAATCGATAGTTGCCATGAAGGAGGCGAAAATCCTATTGATATCATAAATACCGTAGGTTACTCCTGAAAAATAACTATCCCTTAAAAGGTAATCCATTCTATCAGCATCAATTGGAAAAGATGTGATTATCCGGGAAAAGAAAGAGGTATAATTATTATCTTTTGAATCTGTAAGCTCTAGTAGATTTTCAAAATCAGGCTCAATCAGTTTTACTATCCTTTCAGCCTTTAAATTCTCAATGATAACCTTAGCTGAAGGTGAAAATTTATCTACATCATTTATGTTTTCATTTTTTAATTCATCAATCAAAATAAAGACAAATGCACATGATATAATTTCATGTTCCACTTTATTATTGTTGGCTATAATAAGCTTTTCGAATCCAATGTAGTAGTTTTGAAGCACTGAAGAGAGATTTACAATCTTTAAAAAAGCATCCTTACTTATTGCAAATTCATCAAAAAGATGGGATAAAGGGCCATGGCCGATATCGTGAAGAAGTGCAGCCAGCCTTAGTTCTTGATAATAGATTTCTTCTCGTTCATCTAAATTATTTAGATTAAAGAAACTAGTTTCGCCTTTTATGGAATATTTTTCTTTTTTCTTCTGTCCCGTGGCAAAATTTTCCTTACAGGAATCAAATATTTTTCCTGCTAAATGCATTACTCCTATGGAGTGTTCAAATCTTGTATGGTTTGCAGAAGGAAATACATAATACAAAAATGTGTTTTGTTTTACTCTTCTTAACCGCGTAAAAATAGGCTGTTTTATTATCCATTTTTCGATTTCTGATAATTTAATATCACCATGCAATGGATCTAGGATGCTTCCGTAATAATTATCTCTGTAATTGTCAATCATAATATTCTTTTTGACTTATAAAACTCAATTATCTAAAAAACTCTACCAAATATACTTTGCATCATTTTTTTGGACTTTCTAGGGTAAAAATATAAACTTTTTTAGGGATGAGAGAGGGGGTTTATACTTGATTTTATATTATTAAAAAAGAAAATGCTAATTCTTATGCGAACCCAACACGGGTTTTAATTTTTTGGCTAGTTCAATTTCAAGAATGCCAATTAGAGTCTTCATTTCTTCTTCGAGAACTATGTAGTTTAATTTTAGATTGCCATACAGTAAGGGGTTGTACCAATATGTCAGCTGTAGGCTTCCAGTCTTGCCATTTACAGAATGCCCTAAATGATTGATAAATCTGTAATGGAATTTATCTTTCACTTTACCCACATAAAGCGTTCCGCTGGATTTTCTTTGAATTTTCGGTATTTCCGCAATTTTTCTTTCTCCAGTATGTCCGCTAATGCTTTCTAGTGCCTGCTGCAATGTGTAATCATTCAATTTTTCCCTTTCGAAGCTGAACCAATATAAGACAGGTTTGTTTTTTGGCAGGCTGTTATATAGGCTTTTTAATTCCGTGCATTTTGAAAACGTCTGGGTCTGCCTGTAGTTTTCAGCAAGGTAAGTGCTATCTATATCGATCGATTTGACCTCCAGGCCATTTTTTTCGATAGCATCAAGATAAGTGCTCAATTTATTAATTTGGTCGCCAATGATCTCTTGTATGGTTTCTTTCATGCTTTTCTTTATGTATTGTTGCTGTATGCTGTTTCCAAAAAAGTATCTAATTTCCTAATGCTATTTTTAATTTTACCCTTTTCCTTGAGTTTCATTTGTAGCTTGTACTATATCGATAAGATGCCTTTTAGAGGGTCTTGTCAAAATTTGAGTAAATCCAAAACCCATTGTACCTTGAATGGACCTTGTCCAGCCTCTTACGAAAATGTCTTCAATTCCATCATCATTGGAAATCAGCTCTAAATTGTTCCAATAATGAGGTATCAAAGCCTTTTATTTTGGACTTTAAATTGCAAGTGTCAGAAGATGTTTAAATAATTCATTTAATTTATAATACTTCCTGCCTTTAAATAATATGAAAGCTATTTTGACTGTTTTGTAAGTTTATAGTGCTCTTTTAACTTAAAAATTCTCTCCAGTAAACTGGCAGCAGATTGGAGCGAAAGTGTCTTGATGATAAATATCCAAGGTAGCTGAAATGGCCGGCAAAGATCGAAAAGTCTTTTTCTTCCCATAATAATGTCTTTTCTTCCAGCATCTCCTCTCGGTATTTTTCAAAATCATCATATAGTTCAATGGAACACTTAGCATGTCCGCTTTTTCGGCTCATATTGTCTGTGAATAGAAAATCTTCTGAAGTGGATTCGGGAAACCAGATCTGCAGATTAATATTTGGATAATTTTCAGTTATTAGTTTTTTTACCAATTCATAAAGTTCAGGCTCTTTTAATATTACTGACCATTCCGCCAGCAGGGGAAGAAGCATTGACGAATTCGCTTCGGATCTGCTATTTCCCAAATGGATGTCTGCCAGTTCTTCGTAATCGGTCCTAAACAATGGAACAAATCCTTTCAGCCTGTAGCTGTCATTAAGTCCAATAACCAGAGTGGCTATCCAATTTTTTGCAAATTCCAGTTCATTTGCCTTTCCAAGGAGTATCAAAGCTAAAGAGATCTCTATCAGATGTTCGTCATATTCCGGGTATTTTGCAGGCGGATTATTAGCAATTAAAGATTTCAATCCTATTGCATATTCATTCACATTTGACTGGCAAACTTTGGCATAGTCTGTATTTTTGATGATCGCATGCATCCGTGCTTCTGTAATTTCCGTCAAAGCAATCGTGCAGAGTATGCCAATCTGTTCCCAAACGGTCAATGAATATTCGAGCTGATTCCTGGAGTATCTGAACAGGGAATGTTTGACATACAAATGTTCCCTGGTCTTAATAAAATACTCGCGTCCGATATTTATTTTTATGGTGTGGATGTTATAAAATTCATCCAAAACATAATCATTTTCCAATAGATCATTTTTACGGATCCAATTCCAGCTCAACAATAAAGTCCTCTCGGAAGCGATAACCGCCTGTTTTAAATTTCCGGCATCTTTTGACCATTTAAAGACCATGCTGAAGCATACCCGTGCAATTCTCAGAACCTTAAGAACATTTTTTTTCTTATCGGCCTTGCTTTCAAACAGTTTTTCCAGTAAGGTGTAGTAATGATGGCAATCATAGTCTGCCAAATCGATGAAGGCAAGAGTCTTGCGCAGCAGTATCTTGAATTCGCTTGGGAAAAGCTGCTCGGCTAGCAGCTGTCCGTCAATATGCGATGCAATAGTATCAATGCCCCAAAAATCAAATTCAATTTTATCTGGCTGCGCGTACTCATCAATATAGCTGTTCCAGTTTAATTGAATCGTCTGTTCCAGTACTCCGTTGGTGGCTACGATAATTTTTTTCGGCAGTGCCCTTTGGCCTTTAGTCAGTATTTTGGGAATGTATACGTCAAGGACCTCATTTAAGGTCTGCCTTATGGAATTCGGGTTGCTGTCCCAAACGTTTCTTGTAATATTGCCTTGTTTGACGGCAAATAAAAATACTTTTTTGATTCCATCGCTATCTAAGCCCATAGCAGAAATATCGACCCCGTACTGCCTTCCCTTCTGCGGTTTGGAAATGGGAACGATATTCATGCTGAAAAGCAGGTCAGATAGCAATGAATCCAATTCCCCGTCTTCCTTCAGAAGCTCCAAATATTCTTTTAGAATGAATTTCATATTTCCCTTTTATAATTTCTGTAAATAGTCCTGATTTTTTCCTGGCCGATTGCATCTATATATTCCCCTCTCGGAAATTCTGCATTGTATTGGAATTTTGCCATTTCTGTTTTTCCCGTGTATTGTCCCCGATATTTGGAAAACATTCCTTTTCCGGTCCTAAGCTGTATGGTTGTGCACATGCTTAGGAAAGAGTTTTTGCCTTCGGACACAGACTTATGTTTGCTTTGGAATTCCTTGTGGTATAAACTGTTATATAGCTTAAGCCTTTTTTCGGACGGATTGAATTCATTTATAAAATCCAGCTGATTTATTTTTTCAAAATAGTTTTTATTGGGTTCTATAATCTCATCTATTGCCTTCTGTACTTTCTTGGAAGAGCTTTTTCTTTCTTCCTCAAGATATTCTACAGTGGAGGGATAGTTGAATAGCACATAGTCGTTGAAAATATGCTTTATAAAAGCAACACATTGATCATCATCTATTCTAGCTTTCAGAATGGAGAAAACCGATGAGCGTATCAGTTCTTTAAAGTATAGGTAACCGACAATTTTCATGACGATAAATTGAATGTCCAGACAACTCAGCTGTGCAAGATAACTTTCGTCCAATTCCATATTTTCAAATTGGTAGTGCGGCAGTTCCATCAGCATTTTGCTGACAGCAGCATGCAATGCCGTTTCATTGCTGTTTAGCCACATGGTAATCATCTTTCGGAAATAGGCCTCATTTTCTTCGTGTAGCTGTTCGATGGTATCGTTAAAACTGATGATCTGCGCATCCCGGCCGCTATCAGCCAGCAGCCATTCTCTCAGGAATTTTTCAATAGCCTCAGGATTGGCCGCAATAAGTTTCGGAAGAACAGAATAGTTTAACTGGTTTATAACTGCATGCTGAGCAGGGGGAACTGATATGAGATTGGATAGGATATCTGCAAATAGGCCAGATTCCGTCTGGTAGTCCAATTCGTAGCTGAGAAGCCGCGTTATCTCAAATCTAACATCCTCTGACTCTGATTTTGACAATAAAATGAAATAGTCCCTTGCCTCAGGTATTATGTCGATAAGTTTCCCCAAGGCCATAACAATATGCAAATGGATTGGCGCTTTATTACTTTCAATATCTGATTTGACCAGACTGATGATGAAGTTCCTAAAATTGCCGCTTTGCTTTATCTCGTCTTTTGTAAGGGTGGACAGAAAAGCATATCCCTGGCTTTTTAGAGGCTGTGAATCGTTCTTTAGCAGAAATTCCGTTTCCCTAAATTTATCGAACGCTATCCCTGACCTGCTTATTCCGGTTAAAGCTGACGGAATCAACTTCTGCAATTGCGGATTTTCATGAATCTTAAGCTTACTGTAAAATTCCAAACCTTTATCTGGCAGAAATTCACAAAGCCTGTTTACCGCATCAAAGATTTGGTAGGACATGGCATTTTTTTCAATTTGTCTAAATATGTCTGGCAGGAGGACTATAAAATGATCCACATCAATATCTTCCTGATGCAGATTACTGCATAACGATCTGTATTCATTCCTAAACCCATTTGTGTTTAATGAGTTTTCCAGACTGGATAATATTTTACTCATAATTTCTTCGTGCTGAATTTAAGTTTTAATGCATTTTGATAAAAATAGTTTTCGATGATAGTTTAGACAGTAAGCTATCACTCGGCATTCGGTTTTTTTAGCCTAGTCGTCTAGCGGTTTATATTCATAATCCCAATCATCAAAATCATCTACGTTTATTTTAAGTAGGGTAGGCCTAAACGAATTCTCGTTTAAATAGTGGTAAAACAGTTTCATAAAAGCGGAATTGCTTTTGATTTTGTCTAACTCAATAATGTTGATGACTGGTTTGGTCATACGTGCGATAAATGGCAAAACGGCGCTTAATGAGCTTAAATTGTCATAATCAAGATTTACAAATTGCAATGCTCTGATATTGTAGGATTGCGTCTGGCCGTCGATTTCAAATTCATATGCATTCAGGTCCTCAGAACCTAGAAGCTCCATGCGAAATTTTGTGTTTCTGAAATTAAGATCGTTTTCATATTTCTCAATGCGTTCCCAAAATTTGGGTGAATTATTTTGAAGTTCTTTGACCAGGCTGCTGCATTTAGAAAGAAAAACTACCTCGCCTGAAATGATTTGAAAACCCGGTCCCTCGGATCCGTCAGAAAATTGGGTATAAGTCTTTGAAAAATAAATCAGACTGCTGAACTTCTTATAAACTGTTTCTTTGAATGTCTCATATAAAGCTATCTTCAACATGGTTTGGATCAGCAATTTCTGAAGATCGTCGGGTAATATTGGAAATAGAACTTCACAGTGCGGTATATTGCGAAACTGTTTTTTAACTGGAAGATTTACAATATTATTTTTCAAGATCATTTTCTCCAGTTTTTCGATTTTTTCAAACAATTGGATATCTCTTTTTTTTGCCGGCTGCAAATGGGGTAAATACCTGTTCCTTACTGAAGGGCAGTACGGCAGCTGATTTTGAATGTCATCCCATGAAAATAATGTCACGTTTATTCCATCAGTTAAGCTGGCATTAATGCATGCCTGCTGCAATGTTATATCTTTTTTCAAGGTTGTTGCAAAAAACAGCTGTTCAATTGGAAATGGAAAATCCTTTATTTGTTCTAAAGTTTCCGCAAGTTCATTTAAGAGCTCATTTACAACGGTCTTTTTATTTCGGTTGATATCTTTTTTTTTGGCCTGGATTCCGATCTTAAGCTTTGGGCTATAAATATCTATGCCATCCTGTTTATTGCCTTTTGAGCCATACTCCTCAAAAGTTTCTGTCGAATAGACTGCGTTAAACAGATCTTTAAGGAATGTTTGGAAGCCGATTTCGTCTCCTATAGGTTCGTATTGAAATTTCATTTTTGCTTTTTTAGTGTTATGGCCTCACATGTTTTCTGAAAGACCGGACAATCTCAAATATTCCTATGCTGATAAATATTCTGGAAAGGAAATCAAACAGCGCTGTCCATTTGCCCAGAGCACTTACTTCAGACATAAAATCAATCCTGTGCAGCGGATTGATAAACTGGGGAAAGAAAGGAAGCAATTCTTTGCAGAAATAGCCCAAGCCATTTAGGCTTGCATCCGCAACTGTCTCTTTAAGGCTAGCTGTAAAAAAAATAAAAAATAGGAAAGCAATGCCTGTGGTTGCCATACAAGCCCTTATCCAATCAGTACCATGGCCGCTGTAAAGCTGCGATACCGCAATTGCAGCACGCGATCCGATGTCGCCATCATTTACTTTTGATGATTGCTTTAGATACTTAGAAAGATAATTCTGCGCGATTTTATAATAATATGTCTTATCCTTGCTGTTGTTCTGGCGTAGTGCGGCCGCATACAAATCATTATAGACGTTGTAATAATTCAGGTAATCGCCCTTCGCCTTAACATCAGGCATTTTTGCATGAAGGAGCTTGACGGCCGAAAGGTCAGAATTTATGATTTCAATCTGGTACTGGTCAAATAGTATGGATTTAAGCTCCAATATTCCAGGCGATGAGTTAAGTATTTGGAACTTTGTCTCAAATGTATCCAAATAAATAAGAAAGTCGGTGCAGTCACGCCTTTCCATAAATTTACGGAAACCGTATAGAGGAAAATTGCCGGTAAGCAGCTGCAAGGCTCCCATTTGAAAAGCCATCTGAGAAATGAACTGCAGCTCGCGCGCATCAGGCTGGGGGGAATTTCGGTATGCCTCGATGTGTGGAGACAGCGAGTTTTCCTTAAAACCTTGGACTCCGACAGGCATTATATTTGAAAAGTATATTTTGCCGCTATTGTTCAATTCGTAGATCGCTATCTTTTTATTTTTGATTCGGGTAAAATCTAATCTGGACGTTAGGTTCAGGTATCCCGTCAAATTGATAATGTTGATGCTGCAACTTTTGGCAAACGTGGTTATTCCGGATTGTGAAATAACGGACAGCGTATGAATAAGAAGAAACATGCCAGTAAAAGAAAAACTTGTTTTTTCGTTTATGGGCTTAATGTCGAGAAGTCTTATCTGTCCGCCTTCAATCATAATTCCATTAATGGCTTCGATTCTATGGAAAATAAGATAATCTATAACGCAGTATTGAATAATATAGGCTTTTTCAAACTGGCAGTTTTCCAAGTTGAAATTGCGGGATTTTATGAAAATGATCCTAAAGTCTTTTGCGAAAGTGCATTGCTTGAATTCAACGGAATCTTCGAAACTCGTTCGGTCTATAATGATATCTTCAAATGTGCAATTTAGGAATGTGACGGTTTCCTTTACATTTATATCAAGTATAATTAAAGTGCCTATTATGTTTTTATGGTCGATCAGCTTTGTCCCATAGACGGTCGTCGAGGAAATTTTCTTCGTATCACTGAGTAATTCTATAATTTCTAAAGCACTAATATTTTCCATTGGCCCCATCTGCTTGTTCTTTTTAAACATTCATTTTGAAACTTATCATAACTTTAATTAATATTTCAAGGCAATTATTTACGATTTTAAAATCACAAAAACTTAATTGAAAAGCTGATTCTTAAATTCTTTTGCAAAGTTTGCGCTGAAAAATATTAACGACTTATTTTCCGTATATAACTTGCATAATCATTTCAGTTTATCATACCACAATTTATGATCTGATGCCGGTACAGCCATTTTTAAAAGAATCTGCGGTCTTGACAAGCCTACATAAACGATTCTAAGCTCCTCAAGATCTTTTGGCTTTAAAATCTTTGGATTCGATTTTATGATAGTGTCATAATTTTTGCCAGCCCTTTTTGCTAACAGCAGCAAAACAGCTTGAAAAGTTTTGCCTTTCACTGAGTGTACGGTGCCAAAATAGAATGGATAAAGCTGATCGCTATTTAAATCTTCACCAAAATAATCGTCAATATTTACATTTCCAAATTGTGCTTCAATTTCAAATTCAATATTAATTGAAGACTTTTTCAACGCATCATTCGCTTCTTTAATCCATAAAGCTATCGTTTTATCCTTTGTTTCTGGAAGAGCGTTTATAAATTTAAAAACTTCATTCCTATGATTTTTAATGCCTGCCACTGAAATTACGTCTGCTAAAAACTGCGAGCTGCAGTAGAAGCGGTTATCATGGGGACGATTAAGTGCCTCGAAATACCCTTTTTCCATCAGTTTATATCCTTTGCTGAATGAGGCGTTTTCGTACATATGTTTTCCTTTAAGTATGTTTTTCACATGATAGTGGTTCATAACCCAAGGCAATGTTGCAAAATCATGAATATCCGAAGTAAGACCCAGATATTTTGAACTAGCAGTTCCTCTGTACAGAACGGCCGTATTTTCTTTGTCAATCGAGATATTATTTGCCTCACATTCCCGAAGGAAGTTTTTTAAAATTTCCTTGAAACTTTCCGCACTTTCCTGAAAAGTAATAATTGTTTTGTCTTTTGCTGTTTTTTTCTTTGGCAAAATATAAATTTCAATGGATGGTTTCAGCACAGAATCTTTGACTTTATCATTTACCGCTTTTATATCTTCGAAAGTAGATAGATTCTTTATGAAATTGCAGATCAGCTGCGAGCTTCTGCGGTTTTCATCCAAAAGTATTTTATCCCATAAGGAATATTTCAAATCAAATAAATCTGGATGGGCATGGTTCCACTCAAATATGGACTGGTCGCGATCTCCGACAAGCATAATATTTCCAGCTCCATTTTGATTTAGCAAATCAATGATTTTCATCTGAACATCATTTGTATCCTGACATTCGTCAATAAGAAAGTGTGAAAATTTTTCAGCAAGATTCTGCGCAATTGCGGGATATTTTTGAAGCACCTTTAGGGAAATGTAATTGGCATCAGATTGGTTGGCATACCCTTTTTTGAATAATGCATTTTTAGACCTTATAATCCCCAAGATGTTTCCGTTTACATTTCCATCCTTTCTGAAATAGCTCCAGATAAAATTAAACGCCTGATGGGGAGCAATCGGAGTAAGCAGATCGTTGGAGTCAAAAGTGGTCTTGTCAAAATACTGGTCGTAATCTCTTTCACCCCTTCTGACACTCCACGCGCCATGAGGTTCGCCAACTAGTTCCGGCCTTGAGTCACAGCCCATAATGAGATGCCCGAATGGCAGAAATATAAAGGTATTTATAAAACTGTCAATTGTACCAAGAAAATGCGGATGTTTTAATGGCACTGGGGTAAAAAAGACCTTAGACAGCTTGTCTTCAATTTCCTGACAGGCAATGTTGGTGAAAGATATGATGCAGAGTCCTCTTTTGTCTTTGCCATTTTCCTTAAGGAGCCGCGATATGCGCGCTGCAATTGAAAATGTTTTTCCGCTTCCTGGGCACGCTTTTACTACTACAGTTCCTTCACCATAATTTAATATCTTTTTCTGCCCTTCAGATAAATTGCTGTACATAATTAAATTTTTTGGTCAATTACCCATCTAACGGCATTTTGGAGATAATTGGGAACGGAAAAATTCCTGCGAGTTGCTGGATCTTCATCTAAGGTGTATGAAAGATTTTCGGCAAGCTCAGACTTATCCTTATTGGATTTAAGCTTTTTAAGAATATCGGCAGCCAACAAAAATTTATCGGATTTTGCATCAACATAATTTGCAGAATGCATGCCATTATAAATAGCAGCAATAAGCGAAGCATTAAAATCAGACTCGGTTATAAGTTCATATTCAAAAGTGTGTTCCGCCAGTTCCACATGAAGATTTTTGCCAGCCAGTTTTTGGGCTTTTAATGCCCGGTCAGAGAATTTGTTGAATTTAGCGGCTAGAACACTTTTTATAAAGGCTTCTTTAGACTCATAACCTGCAATTTTTAAGGAGTCAGCGGGATTATAATTCAAAACTCTATTATTTTGATCTACCAAATTTAGAGTTTTCAGCTCATTTAAAATTGTTTGAGCCTGTGCCTTTGCAATAGTTTCAGCTTTGCTAATGAAATCTCCTGCTTTTATGATGCTTCTGTCATCGTCAGTTATGATAGCGCAGTAAGTGGCCAATCTCTCAATTTCTTTTGTGCTGTTGAAAAGATTTGCAAAAGGTTCAAATGCAACGCCGTTAATGTTGACAATTTCAATACCGTTTTTGTCCAAATCATAATCCGGTCCCATCATTGACGCAAAAACAGGAAGCAGCAGCGCTTCAGAGATTCCTTCGACCAAAATGCAGCCGCTCGCGAAGAAGAGCTGTGATTTGGTTACGTCCAAAAATTTTCTCAGGTACGCCTTATTTGGTTTGGTGAGTTTGGAGTTTTTCGTGCTGAAGAACTCAGTATTATTGGATGTGTTTTTTTGGAGGATCAGTAGATTGTCCAGATCTGATTTAGCCGCTATTGTTGGGGAGTGTGAAGTAATAAATATCTGCACTCCGAGATCTTGAAGCGTATTCAGATAATTGAAAAATGTATTTTGCCTTTGCGGATGCAGATGCGCTTCAGGTTCTTCAATAAGAAGGGCGTAATAATGCTCAATTTTTTGATCTCTACGGCTCTTAAGATCACCCAATACGGCAGAAGCCAGAATGATATTATTGTCTCCCAAACCATTTTGGCTGATATCAAAATATTTCTGAAGATGGATATCCTTTCCAAGTACCGTATCCGAATATACAGGTTTGCGGGTAAGAAATCCCTTTACTATGTTATCATATTTGTACTCTAATAGTTTTAAATGTATTTTCGAACTTTTCTTCTTGATATCGGCTTTGTCCAAATGCTCATTTATAAACTGCTGCCCGGTGTTTATCAACCCTGTCCAGTCATCGTTTTTAAGTACGCTCTCAAGTGCCTGCGAAAGCTCGTTCTTTTTAACTTCGGTTAGCGGAATTTTTTTTGTACCGGCGGGATCAGGTTTATCATAAGAGGTCAAATCTCTGAAAAGCGATGTTACCTTGTTGTTCGCCGCGTAAGGGCGTAACTCCTGTTCCGCATTTCTTAGGGGCTCGAGATAAGAATAATAGATCTGCTGGAGTTCAGATATTTCAACGGTTGCATTGTCGCCGCCAACAACTTTCCATTTCAGTTTATTGTTCCCTAAAGCATCTTTTTCGATTTCGTATCGAAAATGGATTCTTAACTTAATGTCGCTTGCATTTTTAGGATTTTGCCAGAGCAGCGAATGAAATAAAATTCTGTCCTGGGCATC
Organism: Flavobacterium fluviale; assembly: GCF_003312915.1. Classification (NCBI taxonomy): domain Bacteria; kingdom Pseudomonadati; phylum Bacteroidota; class Flavobacteriia; order Flavobacteriales; family Flavobacteriaceae; genus Flavobacterium; species Flavobacterium fluviale. Next base: position 3,255,601 of record NZ_CP030261.1, read on the forward strand.
TTCAATTTTAAAATCCATTAAAAACTCGATCGGTTCCAGGACATCAGAAATAATTTTTTTATTGATATAGAAATCCTCGGGGTTTTTTATGCCAATGTCTCTCCATTGCCTGCCCAAGCTTAAACAAATCCGAACAGCATCCATTACAGTGCTCTTGCCTGCATTATTTTCCCCAATAATAATATTTATTCCTTTATTAAATTCAAGATCCAAATGTTCAATAGACCTGAATTTTGTGATTGATAGTCTTTCAATATACATGGTTAGGTGGTTAGTTTTAGGCCTTAAATATATCGAATATTGTTTTTAAGTTGTTACGGTTTTCCGTAAAGTCAATTTTTAATCCACAGCATTCTACATTTTAGATTCTGCCTAGTTCATTATGTTTTTATAAATGATGACAATTAAAATTTGCAAGTAAGTGCTGTTTTCACTTGAAACAGATAAAAATGGTTGAAAGGATAGTGCCAGCCATCTTCTGCATGCGCATAACTGACTCCTTTATCCTTCCAGCATCCCTTCAGAATTTAACGAGATTTTCAAGATGTAAAATAATCAGTAAATGCAGCATTGTAAATGATTGATCATTTTTGCTATAGATGTTTTTCTTTTTTTCACATTTCCCTAAGAATTGGTGAGAATCTGACTTAAGCTTTTAAAGCCAATCTTCAAACTCGGCATTGTTATAGTTATGGTGACTTTAGAACTATAGATTTAAAAATAGAATTAATGTTTGTTACGCTTGCCTAAGTTTAGAAAATAAAATCCATAAACAAAATGCTATTTTTTTAGAAAAATATGCTATTGAATTTAAAGGTGTTGTATATTTTTTTTATTGTTTATGGCGTTTTATTTTATACAACTATTAATAAGCACATATATTAAAAGCATTCAACAGTAAATCAAATAAATACAATAAATTACTATGAAGGCAGCCTATTTATACGTTCGTGTAAGTACGGACGAACAAAAAAGAAAAGGTTACTCTTTGCCGGAGCAGGAGGACAGGTTATTGAAATATTGCAAATATTATGATATCGAGGTCAAAGGAATTTATCGCGAAGATTACTCTGCAAAGAATTTCAATAGACCGGAATGGAATCGATTGTTTTCAGAAATCAAAAAGAAATCCTCAGGAGAAGACAAAAATATATTATTTATCAAATGGGATCGATTCAGTCGTAATGTTGAGTATGCGTACGAAATGATTGGAAAGCTCCGGAAATATAACACAACAGCAAAGGCTATTGATCAGCCAATTGATTTCTCTGTGCCGGAAAGTACAGTTATGCTGGCAGTATATTTAGCTGTTCCTGAAGCAGAAAATACGCGGAGAGCCCAAAACACAGCAAATGGTATGCGACGGGCAAAGCTGATGGGCAGACATCCCAGTAAGGCACCATTAGGATTTATTAATTTGACATTAATAGATGGCAAAAAAGGTATCGCTCCCAAAGAGCCTGAAGCCGAAATTATAAAATGGGCTTTTAATCAAGTTGCCAAGAACGATCATAAAATATCCGAAATAATTAAAATAGTTAATGATAAAGGATTAGTATGCTCAAGGTCACACTTCTTTAGGATTTTACATAATCCTGTATATTGTGGGCTTATACCAGTCACATTAGATTCTGGTGAAGAGCATATGGTGAAAGCATTGCACGAACCATTGATATCTGAGTCTTTGTTTAATCAGATTCAGTCCGTTATTAATACAAGAAGAAAAACTACTTCAAAAAGAGATGATTTACAATCAATGTTTTTTCTTAGAGGTTTTTTAACCTGCCCAGGTTGTAATCGAAAACTTAGCGGAAGTGTGTCACAAGGAAGATCAAAAACGTATCCGTATTATCATTGTCATAGTGGTTGTAAAACAAGGATAAATGCGTTCGTCCTTAATGATTGTTATCAAAATAAGCTTCAACAATTGATACTTTCAAGTAGTGCAATTAAATTATTTAAGGACATTTTAGAAGACCGGAATATAAGGACACAGAAAGCAAGTTATTTATACTCACAAAAAGTATTAGAGCGGAAAATAAATGAGGAGGAGCTGACCCTTTCTCGAGGCAGAAAATTATTTATAGCTGGAATATTAAAAATTGATGACTATAACGAATTAAAAAAAGAGAATCAAGTCAGTACCAAAAATCTTAAGAAGGAAGCACGTGACATTACTGTTAAATTAAAAGCTATTGATAGAAAAAATCAGATAGAAGAAAGAGCATTAGTTGAAATCTTTCAAAGATTTTCTGAATTTGAGACTTCAGATAAAAGACATCTTGTAAATCTTATTCCGCCGACCGATATTGATTTTAAAACAGGAGATCTATCTTTGGATTTAAATCAAGCATTTTTAAAAATACTATCAAAAAAAAAGAAAAAGAAAAACTAATAGGAAAAATGAATTTCATTGAGAAGAATGTTTCAGTAGAAAAAGCCGTTATTACTCTTTCTAAAAACGGTATTCAGGTAGATGAGAAGGAAGCTAAAATTATTTTGGAATTACTATATTTAGTATCAAAAAATCACGAAAAACCAAAAGAAAAAAAAATCCTATATCCTTAACGGGATTTCGAACCATCGTCTAGCTTCGATTAAATCTCTAATAAAGACACTTTAAGCCTGTTTATTTCAAACAGGCTAAGAATTCCTTGTGAAAAATCGAACCACAAATGTTAGGCTGTAAAGGCTTGAAAAGTCTACATGTTTGTGCATAAAAAAAGAGACAACTATATGATAGTTGTCTCCTTAAGTGACCTTACTGAACAATTTACAAACCATTTTATGAATGATTTAAAGAAATTGGCTTACTTTCAAGTGAATTTGTAAGATAATTATTTTGATTTTTTATTTGGAAGCGGTTTGTATGTATTGTAAGGGTTAAAAGTTAAAAAATGTTAAAACATCTATATATTTATATTTATTAAGATATAAAGGTTTAGAAAAAATTTTTGACAATAAAATTTATTACTTCCTGAAGAAAGTGAGCCAGTTTTTAGTAAAATTATATAATAATTCGTAGATTATTCAAATTAAAATTTGGTAAGGATACTAGTGTTTTCATATTGCTTTAATCCAATCAGAAAGTAATTGAATTGGACATTTAATTTGCCTATTTTCTGGACGATAAAAAATATTTAATTAACTCATTAAATGTCGTTCGATTGAGGTTAAAAATTGATTTATTTCTATAAAATACTATACAATTCTACAACTATTATCGAGGATTTTGAAAGAATGTTTTAAGTTAAGGTAAAATTGTCTTTCTATGGCTCTATAAATTACAATCTTGTATTTAAATAAATCTTTTTCATTTTTTTATGGTTTGATAAGTCTTCCCGATATTTTGTGTACATATGTGTAGTTGAATGGTTTGCTGAACTTATTTAATATTCTCATTAACATTTTGTGGCATGATAGTACCAAGTCCAGAGCAAAAATTGCCATGACTTGACATAAGCAAAAACGATACTTGGACGAGAAGCTCTAGTTAATGTTGTTGATTTTTATACTTGTGCATAAAAGTTAATGTATTTTAAAAAAAATATTGTAGCTTTAAACTGTATAATAATTTGAAATTGTTTATTTTTTAGTAGATTATGTAAGGTTTCGGCAATTTCAGATTTTAAGCACGCTAATATTCAGGAACAGATTTTGTATCAACGAGGAATAGAATCTGCCATTTGGTGCATGCTGGCAGTACATTTTCAACTAGCGGTTGATGCTTTTGCTAAAATCAACTGCACCTGAATCCGGCGAATCAAATTGAATTCCAACGGACCCTAAAGGGAAATTTAAAATTTTAGCCCGCTTTTAAGGCCCAACTCCAAAGCTGTATGATCAGAGGTGGAAACTAAATGACGTAGAAAAAATTAAATAAGCTATAGTTATTTTTTAAATTTTAAAAGATGAAAAACAAATTGATTTTAATCATTGTACTTCTTGCAATGACAGCGTGCAATCAGAATAAAAGTGATAAAAATGGAACATTATCTTCTGCAGAAACTGATGCTGATGTTTCAGGCAAATTTTCGGATTCAGTACCGAATGGCCCCGATGTAAATGTAAAGATTACAGAATCTTATGCAAGACAGGTCGCAAGAGATGCCTATTTCTGGGCTTGGCCAATGGAAAACATTTACAACAGACGTCTTGCGTTCAAGCAGTCACCAAAAGTAGGTCTTATGAATGGCGTACTGCCATTTGCGCCATTAAATTCTTTGGCAATGTTGCATGATTATATTAAGCCTGAACAGCGCTGGGTTGCCTGTCCAAATCAGGATGTGGTTTACGGAGCTGCTATTGCCGCTCTTGATGAGACTCCCGTCGTGATACAGGTTCCGGATTTTGGCAAGCGTTTCTGGGTATATCAGGTGGTGGATCTTCGCACAGATGCTTTTGCCCAGCTTGGGAAGATGTATGGTACAAAACCAGGGTTTTACATGCTGGCGGGGCCTAACTGGAAAGGAGAGGTGCCTAAAGGAATCACTAAAGTATTTTACAGCAAAACAGGCACAGCCTTTATTGTACCTAGAGTTTTTCAGGATGATACGCCCTCAGATAAAAATGCAGTCCAGGCCATAATTAATTCTATTGATGTCTATGCTCTGGATAAATTTGACGGAAAAATGAAACAGCAGGACTGGAGTAGGCTTCCATCCTTAGGTTCGCCGACAAAAGATGGCGGATCTGAAGAAACGAAATGGGTCTTTCCAGATACCTTTTTCGATCAGCTTCCTATTGTATTGAAAGATGCTCCTCCATTGCCCGGCGAGGAAGCTCGTTACGCACAGGTACTGTCGGTGATCGAAGCAGCAAAGAAAGATCCTGCATTGAAAAAAGCGATGATTGATGAAGCCCATAAAGCGGACAAAGAACTGGTTGATCCATTACTGCAATTTCGCAACTGGGGAATACCTCTTCCAGGGAACTGGACTACTGCCGATAACTGTGCTGCCTTTGGAACGGATTATTTCACCCGTACAGCCATAGCAAAATCCAATATACTGGTGAATGCAGGTAAAGAAACAAAGTATTTTTATCAGGATCTCGATTCAAAAGGATCTCGACTGAATGGTTCTAAACAGTATACCCTGACATTTGCAAAAGGTAACCTTCCGCCTGTAGACGGCTTCTGGTCTCTTACACTTTATGACGAGCATCACTTTTTCTATCCCAATGTCATAAAACGCTATTCGGTTGGAACCAAAAACCGGGATTTAAAGTACAATGTCGATGGTTCCCTTACATTGTATGTGCAGCATGCGGAGCCGGAAGGGGACAAAAAAGCCAATTGGCTGCCAAGCCCTGCAGATGATTTCTGTTTATATTTCAGATGCTACGGCCCAAAGCAGTCCGTAATTAAAAATCAATGGACGCCTCCGTCTGTAGTAAAAATTTAATTTCAGTCAAAAAGAGAAAGTAAAGGAAAAAATTATTTTAAGTTGATTATATAGTAAAAATAAATAAAAAATGGCGCCAATTGTCTTCAATTGGCGCCATTTGGCGTTGTGACCTCGACAGGACAAATTACAACATCATTTCTGGATGATTTAAAGAAATTAGCTTACTACATGTAGTGCCTGTCTTTCATTGGCTTTATAAATTTGGTTTGGATGTTCTGTTAGGATTGATGTAAAAATTATAGAAACTAAATTGGTTTATGGCAGTAAACTAATATACAATTCTACAAATATTATGTAGGATTCGAGAAGATTATTGTCATTAAGCCAGAATTGTCTTTATTTGGCTCTATTATCGAACAGGACTATCGTTTTGTCAAATAGCTGATAAAAAACGAATTAGGTTTTAAAAGTTTTTAATCTGCAAAAAGAACTCTAAACGGAATTGAAGTTGTGCATATGCTTCGGAAGAATCAGTTGATTAGACCGGGATCTCTATATTTAAAGCATTCTGTACGCTGGCGGGTTAACTTTTATATCCCCTAAATTCTTAGATTTGATTTTGACAGATACGACAGAACCTAAAAGTGTCATTTTAATTGATTTTGTTGCATTTGAAAATGAAATTTTAAAAATCATTAAAAACTGAATACTAATCTCGCTTTATGCCTCAATTTTATTTTTAAAACACCTTGCTATGATTATTATAAGAAAATTACTAGAGTCTTAAATGCTTTGAAGCTTAAAGCATTAGTTTTTTTTTATTGCTAAGCAGTTATGTTAAATATTGTTTCATTTTATAATTTGCAACATGAAATTGTTGTTGCAACAGTTTTTTTTTTATCTATTTGTTTACTTTTGTAAGAAATAACGTTATTGTATAAAAAAAATTTAATAATTGCTTACTTACTTTAATTGTAGCCTTAACTATGTATGATAATGCAAGATATTCCCTAGATGTACTGCCACGTTCTTTAATTCAAAAAATTGCAGCACTGTCATTTAGAAAATTGATTGCGTCGTCTTACATCATATTCTATCTTCTTTCCGCCATCTGAATTTATTCCTATTCGCACTTTTTATTTGCCCGTACTATTAATATGTGCTTTACATGATCTAAGGCTTTATTTTTTTGCAGTTGTGGTACTTATTTTAATGCTATATAATGAATAACTGCCAAGGAAAATGTCTAGTTAAATTTTCATTGCCCAAGCCAGATTCCAAATAATAAAATTAAACAGTGATAAATATAAAGTTTGTCGCAAAATTTAGAGTATTGGAAGGTAAGATATTGCTGATCAGCTAAAAATTTGAATCAGGTTAGATAAGCAGTCTGCTTTTGAAATAGATGATTGCTTTTAAGTCTTCAATGATATTTTGGTAGATTTTTCTTCGCAGTTAGTTGATAATAGCTAGCAAGGAGTGATCAAGTCTGCCCAATATCTGCTTAAAGGATATCCTGATTGCTTGAGTGGTAAAGTTTATAATTTAATATAAAAATAGTTATGAAATCGAAATTTACATTAACTCTAATTTTAATTTTTTTTCTAAGTATTTTTTCCTCTGCACAAACCGTATCGGGCACTCCAGGTACAACCGGCTGTCTGGGCGGAGGTACTATCACGGCCAGTAACAATGCAGGATGGACTTCTCCCCAGTATCAATTGCTTAAAAATAATGTTGTGATTGCACCAATTCCAAATGATCCTGCTCAATTTACGACTAACCCTCTTTTTGAGGCTCTTTCCACCGGAACTTACACGCTTAAAGGGCGCAATACAAGTACAGGAACAATTTTTACCAGCGCAAATATAGCAGTTTCAGACGGTTATACGCCGATGAGCATTGCGACGCCAACTAAAGTTGCCAGCTGTTCTGGAGGATCTGCAGTTTTAACAACTACGGTTACAGGCGGTAAATTACCGATAACCTACAAGATAGCACTGCAGTCTTCTCCTGGTTCAATAATTCAGGATAGCGGTGCCGTAAGCGCTTCTAATTTTGCTTTTAATGCACAGCCTGCAGGCAGTTACATTGTAAGTGCTACAGATGCCTGCGGACAAACTGTCACTGGATCAACAGCTGTCACCAATCCTACCGTAACTGTAAACGATTTTAAACTAGGAATAGGCTATGCGTATCCTAAACACCAGACTTCTGCCTGTTCATCACCGATAATCATAATGGTGGAAGCTGGTTTTCAATATATTTCGAACAGTACTGTTATCTCTGCTGCTGATGCAGCATTGTTTAGCTGGAAAATAAAATTTCAGGGCCAGTTATATGGAATTGGTACAGACGGAAATGCTACCGTAGGAGCGGATGGTATTTCACCGCAGACTATAAGTTTTAAAATGCCGCTCGCAGCTACCCGTGAAGACATATACGCAGACATTAATAATATGAGGGTAGTACTGATGGATCAGTGCGGCAACACAAAAGAATTTCCAATCAGGCACGTATATAATGGAGGAACCATAACTACATCTAATTGTGGAGGAACTGGCTTACTGAGCGTTAGAGCCAATTTGCTGACCTGCCTTCCGATGGATATGGTTTTTACCAATACTGCCGATCCTTCCGATGTAATTACACAGACATTGTCAAGTATTCCTGCGACCTTAAGCGGTTTTACTGCAGGAGCCACTTATAATTTTACCTACATTGATGCAGCGGGAAATACAACCGGAAATTTTTTAGGTAATCCCTCATCTCAAATTAATATTCCCGCTGAGCCTTCATTTACACCTTCACAATTTTTGTCAGCTGTACAGCCTAATTTGAATGTGCTGGGATATGGCTTGCTGATCCTTTCCAATACTCCCTATCAAATAGGGGATGTACTGACTTATACTGTAACAGCATCCAACAATCCTTTGGTGCCATTGGGAACAACTGGCAGCGTGACATTAAATTCGACAGGCAATGCGACACTTCCAAGAGTAAATCCGACAGATCCAGCTGGATATTGGCCAAAAGGAAATTATACGCTGAGTATAACAGGCCCCTGCGGTACAAAATCCATGAATGCTGTTGTACAGGGGTATGTTGCCACTCTTTCAGCCGGCACGATGACACCAGTCTGCGGAGGCTTTAATTATACAATGAAAGGTAATTTTGATGTAGCTAGTGCTTATCAGGTCATTATCGTTTCAGGGCCATCAAATGTGGGGCAGGTAAGAGATTTAGCCAGTACAACAGCATCACTCCCGTTTAATGGCTTGAATTATGGCACCTACGTTTTCGGGCTGCGCATTAAGGGAGGCAATACCAATGTACTGACTGAAACAATTACCTATGACGCAAGCAATACTGTCAAGGTAGACAGAAGCAGTACTGGAGGTTTTGTCTGCAGTGACGGCGCTGCTGACGGAATACTTACAATTACTGCCACTAGTATTTCACCAGTTCCCAATAATGCATTGTCATATGCTTTAAGCAAAGACGGAGGGACGACATATGGAGTTTTTCAAAGCTCAAATCAGTTTACAGCACTAAGCAAAGGAACTTATTATTTCAAAGTACAGGATGGATGCGGAAATGTTGTAACACAGTCAGCACAAATTGGTGTGGCAAGTGCACCGACAGCCTCTGCAAATGGTTTGAACAATCCAAAATTATGCAAATTAAATTCAGGCACCATTCAACTAGATGTTGATATATCTGGCGCAGCTTCCTATTTATGGACTGGTCCAGGTATCAATTCAGGAAATCAAAATTTAAAAAGTCCGGCTGTCAGCTACACTGATCTTAGTGCAGGAGTAAATAATTATACTTGTGCAGTGACTGTTGGAGCGCCTTGCAATACTACCAACACCGCCGGCTTAGTTATAACTTTAAATCCCCTGCCAACACTTGTTATTAATAATCCTGCTGCAGTATGTTCGCCTAGTACAGTAAATCTTACAGATGCAGCTGTAACGGCAGGGAGCACAGCAGGTGTTACATTTACTTATTTTACTGATGCAGCCGGCACAGCCGCTCTTGCCAATTCTGTGGCAGTTGCTGCCAGTGGCACTTATTACATTAAAGCTACGACTGCGGCAGGATGTTCCGCAATCCAGCCTGTAACGGTAACAGTCAATCCGGTGCCAACAGTGGTCACAGCGGCCCCGCCTAAAGTATGTTCTGGAACACCAGTCGACCTGACTGCACCATCAGTAACCGCTGGAAGTACAGCTGGCCTTACCTATACTTATTTTACTGATGCAGCAGGAACATCAGTTCTTGATACGCCAAGTGCAGTAACAGCAGGGGGGACTTATTATATAAAAGGAACAACTGCATCTGGATGTTCGGCAATTAAGGCTGTATTGGTTTCATTTAATCCGAGCCCTACAGTGGTAACAGCGGCTCCGCCAGCAGTGTGTTCAGGTACATCAGTTAACCTTACTGCACCATCAGTAACTGCTGGAAGTACTGCAAATCTAACGTTTACTTACTTTACAGATGCGGCTGCTACAGCAGTTCTCGCTTCGCCAAGCGCAGTGACGGCAAGCGGAACTTATTACATTAAAGGAACAACTGCAGCTGGGTGTTCGGCAATACAGGGTGTGGCTGTAACAATTAACCCGACTCCGACATTAGTTACCAATGCTCCTGCGGCAGTATGTTCGGGGACCTCAGTTGATTTGACTGCTCCGGCAGTAACTGCTGGAAGTACTCCAAACCTGACGTTTGCTTATTTCACAGATGCTGCAGGGACAATTGCACTTGGTGCGCCTGGTGCAGTTACAGCTGGCGGAACCTATTACATAAAAGGAACAACTGCGGCAGGATGTTCCGCAATCAAGGCTGTGACTGTATCTGTTAATCCCATTCCAGTATTAGCAATCACTGACCCTGATCCCGTCTGCGCAGGAACTGCTGTAGATCTTACCTTGCCTGCAGTAACCGCTGGCAGCTCGGCAAATTTGACTTTTACCTATTTTACAGATGCCGCAGGTGCTAACGCATTGGCCAATCCCGCTGCAGTCACAATTCCAGGCACGTATTATATAAAAGGAACAGATACTGTTACAGGATGCGATTCAGCCATAAAAGCGGTGGCAGTAAGCAACTTGGCGCCGGCAGATACAAGTCTGACATATCCTGGCGGTCCCTTCTGCGGATCTGGAACAGTATTGCCAGATCTGATAGTCACATGGTCAGCCCCTCCAGATCCCGTATTGCGCCGCCACAGGCTGACAGGATCCAATCTTCTCGGCGCATCACATGCATTCACATTCACCTCAACAGCCGGTCTGGTTATAAATCCCAATAGCGGTGAGATTGATTTGGCGGTAAGTACTCCAGGTACATATACTGTAAATGTTGTTGCCTCATATTCATTTGCACCGTGTCCGTCTAGCGCTGCAGCAACAATAACTATAAACCCGTTGCCAACTGTTGCAATTACCAATCCGGCACCAGTGTGCTCACCAGGAGCCGTAGATCTTACATCAGCAGCTGTGACTTCAGGAAGCACACCAAGTTTAACTTATTCCTATTTTAGCGATGCAGCAGGGACGCAGCCTTTGGCTGATGCAACTGCAATCACAGCAGGCGGTACTTATTATATCAGGGGAACTGATCCTGCGACGGGCTGTTCTTCAATCAGCCCAGTAGCTGTAGAAGTCAACCTGCAGCCTGATGCTTCATTTACCTATGATGCAATCAATAACATAAATGACGAGTATACCTTTACACCAATCTCTACCGCCGCAGATGTTACTTATAGCTGGGATTTCGGAGACGGAGGAACTTCTTCTGCAGCTGTTCCAACACATCAGTATGATTTACTGGGCACCTATACTATAACGCTTACCGCTGCCAATCTCAATGGCTGCACTGACGTCACAGCTCAAACTATTTCCATAAGCAAAAATCCGAATGTGACAGCAGACATTTCGGTGTTTCCTGCCAATGAGTGCCTTATTGGAAATGCGTTTGAATTTACAAGTGCCTCTATCATAGCATCGGGCTATTCGCTAACAGGTCTCATTTGGGATTTTGGCGATGGCGCACCAGTAAGTACTGCATTGAATCCAATTCATAATTATGCGGCAGCAGGTACTTATGTTGTAAATCTCCAGGCTACGGTCAGTAATGGCGTAAATACTTTTACCGATAATGCCACGAGTTCTGTTCTAGTAATCGCAACACCTGCAGTAACCATTACCAATCCGGCGGCAGTATGTTCAGGCTCTCCTATTGATTTGACAGCACCGGCAATAACCTCGGGAAGCACATCAAACCTTACCTTTGCTTATTTTACAGATGCCACAGGAACGGTGGCCCTCGCCAATCCAGATGCAGTAACAGCAGGAGGTACTTATTATATTCAGGGAACAACTCCCGAGGGATGTTTTGCGATAAGTCCGGTGCAGGTAACTATCAATCCGCTGCCTGTTGTAACAGTTAACAATCCGCCAGCAGTATGCGAGGGCACTACAGTAGATATTACAGCAGCAGCAGTAACTTCTGGTAGTACCGCTAATTTGGCATATAGCTATTTTATTGATCAGGATGGGACGCAAACTTTGGATGGGGCAGATGCCATAACAACAAGCGGCATTTATTACATTAAGGGAACAACGCCTGAGGGATGTTCGTCGATAAGTCCCGTGAAGGTAACCGTAACCCCAACACCGTTTGTAGTTGTCAACAATCCATCGGCAGCCTGTGCGGGTACAGCAGTTGATCTGACAGCGCCGGATATAACAGCAGGCAGCACAGCGGGGCTGTCGTTTGCTTATTTCAGTGATGCGGCTGCCACGCAGCCTTTAGCCAATGCAAACGCTGTGACATCAAGCGGCACTTATTATATTCGTGGAACAACGCCGGGAGGATGCTCTGCGATTACTCCGGTACTGGTAACGATCAACCCAGCGCCGTCTTTAGTGATTGACAACCCGCCAGCGGTTTGTTCGGGCACAGTTGATTTGACGGCTCTGTCCGTCACAGCTGGAAGCACAGCCAATCTGACCTTTACTTATTTTACAGATTCCGCAGGCACAATAGTCCTTGACGATGCAGATGCAGTAATGGCAAGTGGCATTTATTATATAAAAGCGACTACATCAGAAGGATGCTCAGCAATAGAGCCTGTCACTGTAACAATTGATCCGACTCCCACAGTAACAACAACGCCACCGCCAGCAGTATGTTCAGGTGTTTCGGTGGACTTGACTGCAGCGGCAGTAACGGCAGGAAGCACATCGAACCTGACGTTTGCTTATTTTACAGATGCAGCCGGCACTGCAGCTTTTGCTAATGCAGATGCAGTAACAGCTGGCGGCACCTATTACATAAAAGGAACAACACCAGAGGGATGTTCTGCAATCAGTCCTGTTCAGGTAACTATTAACCCAATACCGGTTGTAAGTGTGACTGATCCTGCACCAGTATGCGAGGGCACTATCGTAAATATTACTGCGGCAGAAGTAACTGCAGGAAGCACACCTAATCTGAACTTTACATATTTTACAGATGCCGCAGGCACTGTAGTACTTGACAGTGCAGAAGGAGTAACGACAAGCGGCATTTATTACATAAAAGGAACAACACCAGAAGGATGCTCATCAATCCAGCCTGTAACGGTAACGGTTTATCCGACTCCTATAGTGGTAACATCCGATCCATCAGCAGTATGTTCAGGAACAACAGTAGATTTGACCGCGCCCTCAATAACTGCTGGAAGCACCGCAAATATGACTTTCACTTATTTTACAGACGCTGAAGCTGCAACGGTCCTTGCCAACCCCGAGGCAGTAGCAGAAGGCGGCACTTATTATATAAAAGGGACAACACTAGAAGGATGTTCAGCAATGCAATATGTAGTGGTAACTATTAATCCTATACCGGCTGTAAACATTACTAATCCGCCAGCAGTATGTTCAGGTATTTCAGTTGACTTGACAGAACCGACAGTTACAACGGGAAGTGCATCAAATCTGACCTTTACTTATTTCATTGATGCTGCAGGCAGTATTTTACTTTCTAATCCAGCTTCAGTCACAACAGGGGGTACTTATTATATCAAAGGAACTACACCAGAGGGCTGTTATGCGATCAGTCCGGTGCATATAACCGTCAATCCAATACCTACAGTAGCTGTTACCAACCCGCCAGCAGTATGTTCAGGGACATCGGTTGACCTTACTGCCGCGTCCGTAACAGCGGGAAGCACATCCGGGCTGGCCTTCGCTTATTTTACCGATTCGGCAGCCACCACCTTGCTGTCCAATCCGTCTTCAGTAACCGCAGGAGGCACCTATTACATAAAAGGAACCACTCCGCAGGGATGTTCTGTAATCCAGAACGTAGCGGTGACGGTTAACCCAACACCTGTTGTAGCGGTCACCAACCCGGCAGCAGTTTGTTCAGGAAGATCGGTTGACCTCACATCAGCAGCCGTAACAGCAGGAAGCACATCCGGGCTGGCCTTCAAGTATTTTACCGATCCGGCAGCCACCACTGTGTTGTCCAATCCTTCTTTGGTAACCGCAGGGGGAACCTATTACATAGAAGGAACAACAGCAGAGGGATGTTCGGATACCAAACCAGTGCAGGTAACCATCAATCCAGCACCGGTTTTAGCAATCACCAGCCCTGCAGCAGTGTGTTCTGGCACCTCGGTTGATCTGACCGTACCGGCAATAACCTCTGGAAGCACAGCAAATCTGGTATATTCTTATTTCAGCGATGCGGCAGGTACCCAGCCTCTGGCCAATGCCAATGCCATCACAGCGGCTGGCACTTACTATATAAAGGGAACAACAGCAGAGGGATGTTCAGATGCCAAACCAGTGCAGGTAACCATCAATCCAGCACCGATTGTATCGATCACCAGCCCTGCAGCAGTATGTTCTGGCACCTCGGTTGACCTGACCTTGCCGGCAATAACCTCTGGAAGCACAGCAAATCTGACGTATTCCTATTTCAGCGATGCGGCAGGTACCCAGCCTTTGGCCAATGCTGATGCCATCACAGCAAGTGATACTTATTATATTCAGGGGACTGACCCTGCCACAGGATGTTCTTCAATCAGCTCGGTAAACGTCGTTGTCAATCCCCAGCCGGATGCGTCATTTACCTATGATGCGATCAATAACGCAAATGACCAGTATGTCTTTACACCAATCTCTGCGGTAGCAGGTTTGAGCTATAGCTGGGATTTCGGCGATGGAGGCACTTCTTCAGCAGCTATTCCAACGCACCAGTATGATGTTGAGGGCAGCTATACAGTAGCCCTGACAGTCACTAACGGCTATGGCTGTACGGCAGCCGCAAGTGAGGCCATTTCGATAACCAAAAATCCGAATGTGGCGGCTGACATTTCGGTGTATCCTGCCAATGAGTGCCTTGTAGGAAATGCGTTTGAATTTACCAGCGCCTCTACTATAGCAGCAGGCTATTCCTTGACAGGCCTGATTTGGGATTTCGGTGATGGAACCACGGCAAGCACTGATCTGGCCCCTACACATAGTTATGCGGCGGCAGGCACTTATGTTGTCAGCCTGCAGGCTACCGTGAGCAATGGAGTCAATACTTTTTCTGATAATGCGACAAGCTCTGTTATTGTAACCCCAACACCCGCAGTAGTGATTACCAGCCCGGCGGCAGTATGCTCAGGTACGACAGTAGATCTTACCGCGGCGGCAGTAACCGCTGGAAGCAAGGCAAACCTGAATTTTGCTTATTTTACGGATGCGGCGGGCACTATTGCTCTTGCCAATGCAGATGCAGTAACAACAGGGGGCACATATTACATAAAAGGAACAACTGCAGCGGGATGTTCAGATACCAAGCCAGTGCAGGTAACCATCGACCCAGCACCGGTTGTAGCGGTCACTAACCCTGCAGCAGTATGTTCTGGCACCTCGGTGAACCTGACTCTGCCTGCAGTAACCTCTGGAAGCACAGCAAATCTGGTATATTCTTATTTCAGCGATGCTGCAGGTACCCAGCCTCTGGCCAATGCCAATGCCATCACAGCGCCTGGCACTTATTATATTAAGGGAACAACAGCAGAGGGATGTTCGGATACCAAACCAGTGCAGGTAACCATCAATCCAGCACCGGTTTTAGCAATCACCAACCCTGCAGCAGTGTGTTCTGGCACCTCGGTTGATCTGACCGTGCCAGCAATAACCTCTGGAAGCACAGCAAATCTGGTATATTCTTATTTCAGCGATGCTGCAGGTACCCAGCCTCTGGCCAATGCCAATGCCATCACAGCGGCTGGCACTTACTATATAAAGGGAACAACAGCAGAGGGATGTTCAGATGCCAAACCAGTTCAGGTAACCATCAATCCAGCACCGATTGTATCGATCACCAGCCCTGCAGCAGTATGTTCTGGCACCTCGGTTGACCTGACCTTGCCGGCAATAACCTCTGGAAGCACAGCAAATCTGGTATATTCCTATTTCAGCGATGCGGCAGGTACCCAGCCTTTGGCCAATGCTGATGCCATCACAGCAAGTGATACTTATTATATTCAGGGGACTGACCCTGCCACAGGATGTTCTTCAATCAGCTCGGTAAACGTCGTTGTCAATCCCCAGCCGGATGCGTCATTTACCTATGATGCGATCAATAACGCAAATGACCAGTATGTCTTTACACCAATCTCTGCGGTAGCAGGTTTGAGCTATAGCTGGGATTTCGGCGATGGAGGCACTTCTTCAGCAGCTATTCCAACGCACCAGTATGATGTTGCGGGCAGCTATACAGTAGCTCTGACAGTCACTAACGGCTATGGCTGTACGGCAGCCGCAAGTGAGGCCATTTCGATAACCAAAAATCCGAATGTGGCGGCTGACATTTCGGTGTATCCTGCCAATGAGTGCCTTGTAGGAAATGCGTTTGAATTTACCAGCGCCTCTACTATAGCAGCAGGCTATTCCTTGACAGGCCTGATTTGGGATTTCGGTGATGGAACCACGGCAAGCACTGATCTGGCCCCTACACATAGTTATGCGGCGGCAGGCACTTATGTTGTCAGCCTGCAGGCTACCGTGAGCAATGGAGTCAATACTTTTTCTGATAATGCGACAAGCTCTGTTATTGTAACCCCAACACCCGCAGTAGTGATTACCAGCCCGGCGGCAGTATGCTCAGGTACGACAGTAGATCTTACCGCGGCGGCAGTAACCGCTGGAAGCACGGCAAACCTGAGTTTTGCTTATTTTACGGATGCGGCGGGCACTATTGCTCTTGCCAATGCAGATGCAGTAACAACAGGGGGCACATATTACATAAAAGGAACAACTGCAGCGGGATGTTCAGATACCAAGCCAGTGCAGGTAACCATCGACCCAGCACCGGTTGTAGCGGTCACCAACCCTGCAGCAGTATGTTCTGGCACCTCGGTGAACCTGACTCTGCCTGCAGTAACCTCTGGAAGCACAGCAGATCTGACGTATTCCTATTTCAGCGATGCGGCAGGTACCCAGCCTCTGGCCAATGCCAATGCCATCACAGCGGCTGGCACTTACTATATCAAGGGAACAACAGCAGAGGGATGTTGGGATACCAAACCAGTGCAGGTAAATATCAATCCAGCACCGGTTTTAGCAATCACCAGCCCTGCAGCAGTATGTTCTGGCACCTCGGTTGACCTGACCTTGCCAGCTGTAACCACTGGTAGTACAGCAGGGCTGGCCTTTAGTTATTTCACGGATGCTGCAGCTGCAACAGTTCTTGCCAACGCAAATGCAGTAACCAGCAGCGGCATTTACTATATAAAGGGAACAACAGCAGAGGGATGTTCAGCAGTCAAGGCTGTAGTTGTAACCATAAACGCATTACCAAAAGATCCAATTATCAGCTTATCAGGACAAGCGTCAATATGTGCAGGCAACAGTGCAACAATCAGCGCAGCAGGCACAGGAATTTTTCAGTGGTATAAAGATGGCAGTGCAATCACTGGAGCTGTAAGTTCCTCTTATGTGATAGCAGAGGCATCAGCTTCTGATGCGGGAACTTACAGCGCTGTGGTAAGTAATGGAATATGCACTTCAATGCAAAGCAATTTAATTACATTGAATGTAGATAATTGTCCTGCTGTATTTACCTTAGTGAAAACAGTACTTGATTCAGATCGAGACGGCAAAGCGCAGGCCAATGAAGAGTTAACCTATAGGCTTACCGTTAAAAATACAGGAAGTGCCAAAATCGACGCTGTAACAATTAGAGATGCTGTACCGGCAAATACAACTTATGTAAGCGGGGGGACACTTACAGACGGAATAGTCATTTTTACGGCTACCAATTTGGGAGTTGGCATGATCCAGAGCTTCAGCTTCAAAGTTAAGACAGCGTCCGATCTTAAAGGTATAACAACAATTGCAAACCTTGCCACAGCATCAGCAAATGGGGGGCCGGAGGTGCCTTCTAAACCGGAAGATCCTAATAATCCTGGGAATCCAGATCCTTCATGTACCAATCCTGCAGGCTGTTCGACCGATTTGCCGACAGACAATATCGCTGGCATTTCACTTGCCAAACACGGAACCTATGTGGATGGGAACGGTGACGGAAAAATTGATATCGGCGACAGAATAGAATATTCTTTTACAGTGATAAATATTGGAAGCACAATATTGACCAACATTATCATACTTGATGATAATGCCGCTGTAGCAGGAGGACCTTTGTCTTCATTAGCCCCAGGTGCGGCAGATACCTCGGCATTTACAGCCGTTCATATGGTAACGCAGGCTGATCTTGATAGAGCAGTAGTCTACAACCTTGCAAAAGCAATAGGTAAAGATCCTAAAGGAAATGATGTAACTGCAATATCAACTGATCCGCTGCCATGTACCGCATGTCCGGCAGATCCCCTCTGTCCAACCTGCACCATTACCCCATTGGCCGCAGAATCAGGCATCGCGGTAATCAAGAAAGCTGTTGTAATAGATGAGAACAGCAACGGATTTGCCGAAGAAGGAGAGACAATCAGGTATAATTTTGAGGTTAAAAACACGGGGAATACAACCTTGACAAATGTATTGATAACGGATAATCTGCCTGCAATAGTGCTGTCCGGCAGCCCGATCACTTTAGCGCCGCAAGAGATTAATGCAACAAATTTCAGCGCCGTGTATGTAATTACGCGCGCTGATATCGATGCAGGATCAGTCACTAATCAGGCCTTGGCAGAAGGGACGTCGCCTTCGGGAGCAAAAGTAAATGCCCTTTCTGACGATGAAAATTTTTTAGGTGATAATCCAACAGTGGTTGATGTTGTTAACTGTGTCATAGAAGTGTTTAATGCTGTCTCTCCAAATGGAGACGGAATTAATGACGAATTCCATATACAGGGATTGGAGTGCTATCCAAATAATAGTGTTGAGATTTATAACCGCTGGGGAGTAAAAGTCTTCGAGACCTCGGGTTATGGGTCAAACAGAAACATATTCCAGGGATATTCAGACGGAAGGACAACAATCTCAAGAGGTGACCGCCTGCCGGATGGAACCTATTTCTATACCTTGAAATATCAGAATGAAACGTCAAATAGGACGCAGGAGAAATCGGGTTATTTGTATATAAAAAATTAAATTCCTTACAGGGAGCTTTTATCCCTTTTATAATCTAAAGACATATGAAAACAAAGTTTTTTTCGTTCGTTTTGATTTTGACGGCAATTGCAGGATACTGCCAGCAGGATTCCCAATTTACGCAGTATATGTACAATACGATCAATATCAATCCAGCGTATGCGGGATCACGAGGCGCTTTAAGTATTTTTGGATTATACCGCACCCAGTGGGTTGGCTTAGATGGAGCGCCCCAGACAAGCAGCTTCTCGATCAATACGCCAATCAACAACAGCAATCTAGGGGTAGGGCTGTCGCTTGTAAACGACAAAATCGGACCGACCAACCAGAACGATATATCGGCAGACATATCCTATACTGTTCGGACTTCAGCTGATTTCAAGCTCTCTTTTGGGATAAAAGGAACTGCCAATATATTCAATCTGGATATCAATAAACTAAATCCCGCCGATCAGGGAGACCCGCAGTTTCAAGACCTTCAGAACAAGTTTTCTCCCAATGTGGGAGCAGGGGTTTACTGGCATTCTGACAAGGCTTATATAGGGCTTTCGGTTCCTAATTTTATCGAAACCAACAGGTACGATGATAATGATGTTGCCATTTATAAGGACAAAATCAATTATTATTTAATGGGGGGCTATGTCCTTAATCTTGATAAGTACCAGTATTATAAATTCAAACCTGCTATACTGGCCAAAATGGTAGAAGGAGCGCCGCTTCAGGTTGATATTTCTGCCAATTTTATGTTTATTGACAGATTTGTAGTCGGAGCTGCCTACAGATGGAGCGCCTCATTAAGCGCAATGGCTGGATTTCAGATCACTGACGGATTGTATGTAGGTTATGGATATGATCGTGAAACCACAAAACTGAACAATTATAATTCAGGATCGCACGAGATATTCCTACGTTATGAATTCTTTAAAAATCATGGCAAAATGACAACTCCCCGTTTCTTCTAAAAAAAACAAATGATTATGAAAAATTATATACTTTTCGCCTTAACGATAATCTGTTTTTCATTTGACAGCTATGCCCAGGATTCCAAATTGAAATCGGGGGATAAAAAATACGATGGCTATGCCTATATCGATGCCATAAAAACCTATGAAAGAGTAGCCGACAAGGGATACAAGTCTGAAGATCTGTTTAAGAGGCTCGGAAATTCCTATTATTTCAATTCTGAGTTTGAGGGAGCAGCCAAATGGTACGGAGAGTTATTCGCATTAAACGCTTCGCCCGAGGCCGAATATTATTACAGATACGCACAGTCTTTAAAAGCAGAAGGGCAGGTGGATAAAGCCACTAAAATCATGAATGAATTCAGCGCAAGATACAAAAACGATTCCAGAGCAGGGCGCTATAATGATGATGCCCATTATCTGGATGAAATAAGAGCCAATTCAGGCCGCTACAAGATTGAAGATGCCGGCATCAATTCGAAATATTCGGATTACGGAAGTTTTGTCTACGATAGTAAAATATACTTTGCCTCGGCCAGAGATACAGGGAATTTCTCGCAGCGAAAGCACAAATGGACCGGAGAATACTTCACCAATATCTACAGTGCCGATCTTGATGACCAAAGCGGCGGCGCGTTAAAAGTGAATAAAATCAAATCGGAGATCAACAGTCGTTTTCACGAATCATCTCCTGTTTTTACCAAAGACGGAAAAACGGTTTATTTTACCCGAAACAATTATGCCAACGGCAAAAAAGGCAAAGACGCTGGTAAAATTACGCTGGTAAGGATTTACCAGGCCAGACTTGAAAACGGAAAATGGATAAAAGTAACAGCGCTTCCCTTTACAAGCGATAATTACAGCACGGCACATCCTTCGCTGAGCCCGGATGAAAAAACGCTGTATTTTGCATCCGATATGCCGGGTACTTTTGGGCAGTCGGATATTTACAAAGTCAGCATTAACGGAAACGGCAGTTTTGGGACGCCTATTAATCTAGGGAAAGGCATCAATACTGAAGGAAAAGAAACCTTTCCGTATATAACCAGCGAAAACGAAATCTATTTTGCCTCAGACGGCTATCCCGGACTGGGTGGACTCGATGTATTTGTGGGACAGATTGAAGACAACGGAACCATAAGCGGTATTCGGAACCTTGGCAATGATATCAATTCACCTAAAGATGATTTCGCTTATATCATTGATCCCGTTTCCAGAAAAGGGTATTTCAGTTCCAATAAAGACGGTGGGCAAGGTTCTGATGATATCTATAAATTTCTGGAAACAAGAAGGTTAAAATGCCTGCAGGAATTATATGGCGCCATAACAGATTCAGAAAACGGTGCTGTGCTTCCAGAAACAAAAGTGACTTTATACGAAAATCAAAAAATTATAAACTCAACGGTTTCCAATACATCGGGGCAGTACAGTTTTTCTGCAGAATGCGGCAAAACCTATAATGTAAGAGCCGAAAAACCGGATTACGCAACAAAAGAGTTAAATATAACTATTGGAAAAGCTGCCGGAAAAACCAATCTGCCAATCGCATTAGATAAATCGCTATGCAAAGTTGCAGTAGGGGACGACTTGGGAAAATGTTTTGGAATCAAAATGATTTACTTCGATCTCGATAAGTCTGATATCCGTTCTGATGCATTATTCGATCTTGAAAAAATTCTGGATGTCTTGAATCAGCATCCAACAATGAAACTCGATATTCGCTCCCATACCGACAGCAGGGCGACGGGGTCATATAACTACTCTCTGTCTGACCGAAGAGTGAAATCAACTATAAACTGGCTCATTAAAAATGGAGTGGACAAAAATCGTTTAACAGGAAAAGGATATGGAGAGACCCAGCTTGTCAATAAGTGTGCAGATGGGGTGATATGCGGTGAAGAGGAACATCAGAAAAACAGAAGAAGCCAATTTATAGTAACCGCTCTGTAAACAGCAAAACCAATATGCTTCGACTGGTCAGAAGAAAACAGAAAACACCTATTTTTAAAAAAAATATGATCCCGGCAGAAAGCATCTGGTCCAATTTTCAATGGTTTTGTTGAATTGAAACATTGCGGCATTTTTTAGATTTTCTTTGCGTATGACTAATTGCAAGAGCAAAGCAGGATATGAACTTTACACCTGAAATCGCTGTCGATGATACTTCTACTTATGTATTAAAACCTGCGTTCCGATTCTGAGGAATAAACCTTTTTTTGTCTCAGCAGCACATCAAATTGGACAGTAATATTCTGCAGTTCCGTTCAATTTAATAAGGCAGATAAAAAAATAAAAGGAAAAATAAAAGTTGTAGGAATTTTGTTTATTTTTATGTAATTATTTGATATGTAGTGTTATATGTTATGCATTTAAAGAATTCATAAAGCTTAATATTTTAATTGCCACATCAGAGGGATTTTTTTTAATGGCACTACAAATTATTTAATAGTTTCCTTTTTTATATGAAGGATGTATAACTAAGGAAGAAGATATATAACTGCTAAAATTCGATATATTATGAAAAAAAGTCTTTTTGTCTTTTCATTTGTCCTGCTATTGACGTCATGCAACCAAACACCATCAGCAAATTCCGGTGAGAAAGCCGATATTGAGGGTGCTGTTTCGGCAGAATTCAAACCTGCCAGCATCAAGGAACAGATTGTTTACCAGCGCGCAATCGAAGCTTTAGTATGGGGCATGCCTGCCGTTAATTATGACCTTATGCTTCAGGCAATGCTGGGCAGCACCAAAGGGAAGCAAAATGAGATCATATTTTGGTCAAAACCCGTAGACTGGCATAATCAGACATTAACGCCAAATCCCGACGCGATTTACTTTATGTTTTTTTTCAACACAAAGGATGCCGGACCAATAGTTATAGATGTTCCTGCGGCAAAAAATGGCTCCTTTGCCGCCAATATTGACAATATATGGCAGATGCCCCTTGAAGATGCAGGACCTTACGGAGCCGATAAAGGCGCTGGCGGCAAATATCTGATACTGCCGCCTGACTATAAGGAAAATATTCCTAAAGGATACATTGTACTGAAAGCCGATACCTATGAGGGTTATGGATTATTCCGCTCCAACCTGCCCAGCCACAGTGATGCCGATATAGTGACTGCCGTCAATTACGGCAAACAGCTAAAACTATATCCGCTTGCTAAAGCCAATAATCCCGGCGAAACAAAATATACAGACGTGAAGGATGTGCTTTACAATTCCGTCATCCCCTACAACAGCCGGTTTTTCATCTCTCTTAACCGCATTGTGCAAAGCCAGCCTATGCTGGTGCGCGACAAGGCGATGATTGATAAACTAAAAAGCATAGGCATTGAAAAAGGGAAACCCTATAACCCTGATGCACGAACCACCGAGATTCTGAATGCAGCGGCAAAAGGTGCGCATGACTATTTGGAAGCAATGCTTGAAAAGGGCTTCCCTCCGATAAATCCTGATGCGAAGTGGGCTGTTCCCGCAATGCCGGAACTGGTCAAGGCGGGATCTTCGGGATATGCGGAATCTGATATTTATCCTACAGATGCCCGAGCACTGACCTATTCAATCGGTTATGTAGGCATAAAACGCCTGGGTACAGCGCAAATATATCTTATTGCAGGAAAAGACAAGGAAGGCCGCGCGCTTGATGGCGATAAAACCTATATGCTCCACGTGCCTGCAAATGTACCCACCAAGCAATATTGGTCGGCAACAGTCTACGACCGCACAACACATTGCCTTATCAAAAATCTGCCGCATTCAAGCAGAGCATCGAATGCGACAGAGATCCAAAAGAACACAGATGGCTCGGTCGATATTTTCTTCGGCCCAAAATCTCCTGCAGGCAAGGAATCAAATTGGATCCCAACGGACCCTAAAGGAAAATTTGAAGTATTATTCAGGATTTATGGCCCGGAAAAGCCCTTTTTTGACAGGGTATGGAAACTTGGAGATATAGAAGAGGTTAAATAATCAATTGCTAAACTTATGGAAAAGAAACTCATCTGCGTGATTTTGATTGCAGCCTTGACGGCATGCAGCCAAAATAAAAACAGTGATGCGGAAGCATCAAATTCTAAAGGGATTGACAGCCTAGCGCCAGCCCAGGCAGCACGCGAGCTGCCAACGGGTCCCGACACCAATGTAAAAATTACTCAAGAGTATGCCTCTCTGGCGGCTAAAGAGGCCTATTTTTGGGCATGGCCGTTAGTAAATATGTACAACCGCCGAATGGCTTTCAAGGATGTAAAAGAGCTGGCCCTGTCCGGACCTCTGCTTATGGCTCCGCTGAATCAGTTTACCATGCTTACCGATTATGTGATACCTACGGAACGTGCCATAGCCTGCCCGAACCAGGATGTGGTTTACGGTATTGGATGCCTTGCTTTGGACCAATCGCCCGTTGTGGTGCAAGTGCCTGATTTTGGCAAACGTTTCTGGGTCTACCAGATAGTTGATCTGCGCACCGAAAGTTTCGCAAAATTGGGAAAGATGTACGACAATAAGCCGGGATTTTATTTATTGGCCGGACCGGACTGGAAAGGAGAGGTGCCTAAGGGAATAATAAAAGTTTTCCGCTCGTCAACCAATACTGGACTTGTGGGGCCCCGTGTTTTTCTGGATGACACAAAAGAAGACCGAAAAGCAATTCAGGAGGTACTCAAATCAGTGGTTATGTACCCCTTGTCTGATTATGACGGCAAAATGAAAACCATCGATTGGGCCAATATCAAAAAACTTCCCGGAGGCGAAGGAGGAAAAGAAGAAGCGGTATGGGTGAACCCGCAGACATTCTTTGACGAGCTGCCTGTTGTGCTGGCAGATGCAAAGCCACTGCCGGGCGAAGAGGCGAAATACAAGCAGATACTTGCTGTAGTGGAAGCCGCCAAGAAAGACCCAAAACTGAAACAGGCGATGATCGACGCAGCCGTTGAGACAGAGCGTCAGGTAATAAAACCTTTAATGGAATTCCGCAGCTGGGGGATCCAATTGCCTTTTCACTGGTCAGGGGTAACGAACGGCGCATCTTGGGGCACAGATTATTTTACGCGCACTGCGGTAGCCAAATCCAATATCCTGGTCAATGCCCCTAATGAAACACGCTACTTTTATCAGGATCTGGATTCAGAAGGAGGCCGATTGAACAGCTCGAACAAATATAAAATTACTTTTGCCAAAGGACAGCTGCCTCCTGTTAATGGATTTTGGTCGCTTACGTTATATAACGAGCATCACTTTTTTGAAATCAACAAGCTCAACAGATATTCATTGGGGACAAAGAACAAGACAATGGCATATAATCCGGACGGTTCGCTGACCATTTATATTCAATTAGTTCCGACTGATGCGAAAACCCAAAACAATTGGCTTCCGGCCGTTGAAAAGGGGGATTTTTCGCTTTATCTTCGCACTTACTGGCCAAAAGAGGAAGTAGTAAATGGAAAATGGACTCCGCCGGCAGTAATAAAAGTTGAATGATGCTTTGAGATTGTAGCTTTAAAAGCAGTTTGGGTTTGATATTATATTTATGAATTAAACTTGCCCTGGCTCTTTTTTCTACGTTTTTGTTTTAAGAACAGCATACGCCAACTACTTGCCGCAAATTTAAAACAGATGAAAAATCTGCTGTATGGGTCTTGCAAGGTTTTCACTTTACGGACTCCCATTTTTTTGACGCATCAGCAGATCTGCGTACAATCAAAATCACTAAATTTGAATAGAATATGACATAAAAACCAACAGATCTTTCACAATGGAAAAAGCGATACAACTACAGGTGAGAAAAGATTTGGATGCCCGCCAGCAGCATACGATTCTCAGACTCAAAGGAAGCCTGATTTCAAAAGGATATACCGAGATCATCCATATCCTGGACCAGGACGAGGAGTTCCATATCAATACCTTTGAAACGGCCACCGATAAACGAAATGAAGTCCAGCAGTATATTGCGGCTTTCATAGATCAGGAAAACCTGGTGGATACCATCAGCATCAAATAATAATGGCATCTTGACAATACAGAGCCCGCCGGCAGTCAGGCCGGCGGGCTTTTGAGCATTGTTTTGCTGCATAAAAAAAGCCGATATTTATCGGCTTTGGTCTTTAAGGGACTATTTTCTTCTTCTTTTGCAGGCGCTCCTTAATCCTGTAAAGGTTTTGGGAAAGCAGGCTCAGGATCTGTTTGTGGTGTTTGGACGGCTTGTTCTTGAATCCCCTGCACTGCAGGATTTCCATACGGCTGAGAGAGATTTCTATGGTTTCCACGGACTGCTCTGCAACCTTAGCCGATAAGATAAGCGAATCTTTTTTCTCGTAGTATTCGTTCGTGAAGACACAATGCCCCAAATCGTCGCCCTCCTGCATAAAATCCCGAACGTTTTCAATTACGGAGATACATAGTTCATCCTTTTGAAAAATGAGCCCGAAAAAGCGTTTTTTGTCGCTTGCGTACCTTTTCTGCGCTTTTTCGATTTCAAGGCGCAGGTCTTGGAGCTTTTTCTTTCTGAGCAGTTCCCTTTTCTTTTTCACGAAATGGTCGTGCGCTTCGCCCAAATTAACAGGACATACGTATAGGGCGCAGGAAAGGTCTTTTTTGAAATAGCGGAGCAGTTCCAAATAATCCTCCCATATGGGGACATCGGCAATTTTGTAGCTGTTTCTGATGACGGTCTTGACAGCCTGCCAGTTTCGGCGGATGTTCTGCCGTGATGCGCAGAGATAATACTGCAAAAGGTTCAGCTGACGGGATTTCAAAAGGGTCTCGGCGATGGGGTCGGACAGCATCGATGAAAACAATAGGTGGGGTGCGATATCGTAGACCGAAGTTTTGAAGCCGTTGCGTTTGAGAATCGGAAGGGTTTTCATCTGCGGATAGACCCTGTAGGGATTGATATAGTATTTGGCATTGCGGATGAAATCCTTTGGCTTTATTTCGAGCGGGGAATAGAATTTCCATGCATCGAGGGTAGAGGAAAATACGTTGGTGCTGAGCGCAAGGGTGCGCACCTCGCCTTTGGGACTTATCCAATGCTGCATGACCTCTTTGTGGAAATAAGTCGGGATGAAATTCTTTTTCATGTGCTTGTGGGCACTGACCAAACGCACCACCTGAAACCCTGCATAGGTATCCACCACGGCAAAGTATTCGGTTTCCTTGAAATGCACCTGATTATAGGCCTGCATTTTGAGCTTTCCTGCGCAGGCAGGACAAGTGGTAAACTTGTCGCAGGTGTTCGGGCAGGACGGCTTCCAAACGTGGGCGCATTCCAAGCAGTAAAATTTGGAGCGTGAGAGCACGCTCCATTTGAGAAAGATGTTCCGCTCCGCCCAGTTGAAAACCTCGGGTCTTATGGGTGCAAGCGAGGCGCTGAACGAAGTTAATTGCTTTTCGATGATGGTTTTGGGTATCATAGGTCAAAAAGGGTGAGAGCGGTCTGCACCGCAGGTTTTACGTCTTTTTTTACTGTTGGAACAGGTTCGGTTCTCATGGGCACGGCAGGAATTGCAGGCTGTGAGAACAGGTCGGCGGGTGCAGGGGTCTGCACCACGGCCCTGCACGCAACAGGTGCGGGCGTGCCGATGGAATCATCGGTGTAGTATGTGACTGCCATGTCAAAGATTTCCTGATTGTCAAAGGCGCAGAAACCTGTTTTTTTGACCTCGCCGAAAATGTAGTTCAGACAGCTCTCCAGATTCTTGGAAGCTTTGGCGTAGTGTGGCGCAAAGGCTGTATCGCCCTGCGCCAAAGTGCTTAGATAATTCTCTATGGCTTTTCTAAAATTTTCAGAAGCTTTCATAATGAAGAGATTTAAGATTGAAAATTTTCACTCAAAGAGCCTTGAATAGAGGTCATAGCAGTATTCCTCAAAGCAGAGCCAGCACACAAAAGTGTAGTGCAGGGTCTGAAAACGGTTCTCAATCGGCTCGCCGATGGCTTCCTCCAGTTCGGTACGGATATTTTCAAGGTCATCAATATGTTCGATGTAAAATTCCTTGCAGTCATCGTGATAGATAAATTCGGATATCATCCCGCTGATGCACCCTCCCGTCTGCAGGTCAAGAAAAAAGGATTTCAGCTGTTCTCTGCGCTTGCCGTCATAGGAAGTGATGCTTCGCAGAATGATTTGGTTAAAGGCACCGCTTACACGGTACCCGCAATAAGAAGATTTTTGTAAGGCTTTCATACTATTTCATTTAGGCGTGTATAAAAATTAAAGGGAGATAGGATTTAGAAAGGCAGGTCGTCGGGATCATCCGATTCCTTCTGCTGTTTGGGTGCAGGAACGGCTTTTGGGTTTTCCGCCTGCGCAAATACAAGGATTTTAATATCCGAGGTATGAAAGGTCAGAGAGCCGTGCGCACGGGCGTCATTTCCGATATAGACATTCAGCCCAATGCGCCCGAAGAGCTGTACGAGCGTTCCTTTACGGAGCCACTGCGCCAGTCCTGCGCTGAGCCAATACGAGCAGTCGATATAGGTTACAATCTTTTTGGTTTCTGTGCTTCCTTTGGGCTTGTAGCTGTCGTTGACCGCTATGGAGAAGTTTACCACCTCACGGTTTTCCTTTACTTTAAAAACTGAGGCATCTTTTACAATTCGTCCTGTGATTTCCATGGCATAAAATTTTTAGTGAATACTGGTTTAACCTTTTCTTTCCCCGTAACCCGCAAATGCAATTTTTCAAAAGAAAAAACGGGAAAAAAGAAAGCAAAGAACCAGTGGGCGCAAGGAGCCGGAGTGCTATAAGTCCCGAAGGGCGGCGGGGAGCCGTTATGCGCATGCAGGTGAGGGCGGGCACTACTTTGGCTGCCCTTTTAACCCGTTTGAAATTGGGAAACAGACTTAAAAAAACCGCTGCAGCAGCTGAAAAGAAGCCATAAAAGGAAGGAGCAGGAGAAACTATAGTAATCGAGGCCCTTAAAGTACGAGACAGTCCTGCTGGAGGCAAAGGACCAAAACCGGCAAAGACCTAAAAAAAAACACCATCCTGATCAAAACAAAGAAGCCCGAAACGCGGAGCATTTCGGGCATCAGTGCAAAAAAAAATACGAATAGTAAAATGAAGTGGTATAAAAAGAAATGACTTATAATCAGGTATTGTCAGATCCGAATGGAAAAACCAGCCGCCGCAAATTTCTGCGAACCGCCATGCATAAGGCCTGTTCCTGCAGTAATGTCCAGCTGCACATCGGGGCTTAAAAGAAACAGCAGCGCCGCATCAGCCGTATTCTGGGCATGATGATGGGAAAGGACGGTGCCATAGGCCTCCACAACGAGTTTTATCCTTTTTGTAAGGGCATGATCTGCCGATAAAGTATAAATATACTCAGGCTGCAGGTTTTCGGATACCCACTGCACCCCGGCGTTATAGCCCAGATGCGCCTTGGAGGAGATTTCATGCTGTACCAGCAGACGCACCTCCGGACTGTAATGGTCTTCCTTAAAAGCCTTATCGGCCATCCACGGGATATAAAGACGGCTGAGAACCGCCAGGTCCGGCAAGACGCCTTTATGGTCAAGGACATGATATTTAATCCCTACTGCCGAGGGCTGGATCCCCATCTGCGGCTGTCCGTCCTCCCTTGTGAACTGGAAGGCGGTTTCAAAGCGCAGTTCGGCATTGCGAAAAAGCCCATAACGCATTACAGCCTGCGGCGATTCGACCGTCTGTATGCCATCCTCTTTTTCATAATGGAAACCGCTTTCCAGCTGCAGGTGCCTGTCAGGCACGACAGCGGGGCTTTCGGTCTCATTGGGACGGTCGGTCTGGATCTGCTGCGCTTTCAGGCAGACAGGAAAAACACCAAAAAATATCACTATGGCTAAAAGGAAATATCGTTTCATATGCTGTGACAGTTATTGCTTAATGAGACGCTAAAATAAGACCGCCACGACAAAGAAATTTACATCCAAACAGGGCTGCTGTTACAACATCTTCATGCACGTCCAGACCGCTAAAAAACAGCTGCCTATAAAGCTGTAAGATTGAAAGCGTTTTATGTAAGGCTACAGCCGGATTGACTGCTACCTTTGATAAATAACTTAAAATCAATTATTATGAAAACTGCTGATAAGAAAACGACCACTGCCAAGAAAACTACAGTGGCAAGCAAGACTGCATCCAAAACCGCAACAGCGAAAAACGGAGCCGTTAAGGCAAAGGCATCGGCAGCCGAAGGACTCAGAGAACTGTTTGTCGATTCGCTTAAAGATATCTACTGGGCAGAGAAAGCCCTTACCAAAGCGCTTCCCAAAATGGCCAAGAATGCCACTTCGGAGAACCTTATCAAAGCGATCAACGACCATTTGGCCGTAACGCAGGAACAGACCGCCAGACTGGAGAAGGTCTTTTCGCTTGTCGGGGAGAAGGCGGCCGCCAAAAAGTGCGATGCCATGGAAGGGCTGATCAAGGAAGGGGAGAGCATTATGGAAGAAACCGAAAAAGGGCCGGTGAGGGATGCCGGGATCATTGCCGCCTCGCAGAAAATCGAGCATTATGAAATCGCAACCTACGGCACGATTGCCGCTTTTGCGACCACTTTGGGAGAGGACGATGCGGTACTGCTTTTGGAGAAAACACTAGCAGAGGAAAAAGAAGCGGACACCCTGCTTACGGAAGCTGCCTACAACACCATCAATTTTGATGCGGCAGCGGAAGATCAGGAGTAATCCACATCATAAAAAAGAAAAACCTGTATCTCAGACGATACAGGTTTTTTTTATGTTACTGATAAGCGGAAAGCCTTCAAAGTGATGTCCGTGCGCTGGATGCCACGTTTTTATTGTTTTGTGCTATCATGTCCTTTGGTTTTTTGAAGTGCCTGTCCGCGTAACTGCAGCATCTGAACCAGGATTTGCCAAGATTCAGCACTAAACTTCTGCCAGCCCTGTTCAAAAAAGACTGAAAACCCTTGACTTTACTCATCTGCACTTTCATGTGTCTGCAGCCTATCTGTAATTTCAATCAGCTGTTTGTGGCTGCGCTTCCGGTGCTTCCTGCACCGCCTGAATTATTGTTGCCGCCTTCGTAGCGGTCAGGATCTGTTCCTGCATCATCCCTCTGGTCGTCCCAATCCCCAGTGTTGGCATCCTGCTCTTGAGAAGTGTTATTTTCATCGGCATCGCTGCTTTGTCTTTCGGCCTGCAGCTGTGCATGGTATGGGCATTTTCCATAATCCACGCTGTTGGTGTCTTTATTTTCCATGATTTTATCGCATTTTGATTAGAATGATAAAATTACGGGCAGAGTGCCTGGTTTATTTTACACAAAGAAGCGCCATTCTTATTAAATTTTCATGCGCTCAAAATGGTAAAATATGAAGTAAAGAACGATCCAAAAGATAACCTGAAAAAATAACCCAAAGAAAAACTGAAGAATAAAAGAATAAAAGAATAAAAGAATAAAAGAATAAAAGAATTAAACGAAATTAAGCGTCGTCCCTTTTGCCGTATGCCCGAAGGAATAGGATATTCTGCTTTACGGAGGGATTTTGAGATTCCATGCTATAATTAGTATCTTAGCGGAAAGTAAATAGATAAGTACAGACAGCATACAGCCCAAAAAAAAGTATGGGACCGGAACAGTATATCAGACTCTCACAGCTCAACGACCAGATCCAAGATACGATCAATGCCCGCTTCAAGGGGCAGACGTACTGGGTAGTGGCTGATATCACCAACCATTCATTCAAGGCCGACAAAAAGATCCATTACTTTGAGCTGGTGGAGAAATCAACCAGCAGCAGTGCCATTACAGCCAAGATACTGGGCAAGAGCTGGGGAGCCGGAGCGCTTAAGATCCTTGATTTTGAAATCACAACCGGACAGCGCTTTACCAACAACCTGCATGTGCTGGTGCAGGTGAGTGTGGACTATCATCCCTTGTACGGACTATCGGTAAACCTTCTGGATATCGACAGCAATTTCATGCTCGGCATTCTGGAACAGCAGCGCAATGCCAAGCTGGCAAGACTTGTAAGGGATAATGATTTCATATACAAAGAGGGAGAATTGTATTCCACGCTGAACAGCCGTCTGAAACTTCCTGCTGTGATCCAGAGGGTTGCGGTAATTTCTTCAAGCAGTTCGGCTGGAAACGAGGATTTCCGCCATACGATGCAGCATAACGATTTTAGATATGTATTCCAGATTGATGACTATCATACCGTCGTGCAGGGCGATAATAACGCCAAACTGTTCCTAAACAAGCTTATCGAGGTCTACAACACGGGAATTCCCTACGATGCCGTTGTCATTGCAAGGGGAGGCGGATCGCAGTCGGATTTCCTTATTTTTGACAACTACAATATCGGAAGGGCGGTCGCCAAGTTCCCCATTCCCGTAATCACGGGGATTGGGCACCAGAAAAACGTCAGCATCACCGATCTGATGGCGCATACCCATACCAAAACCCCTACGAAGGCGGCGGAGTTCATCATAGCGCACAACCGCAGTTTTGAGCAGCATATCCTTTCCCTGCAAAGAACCATAGCCATGAAATCGCAGCAGCTTTTCCTCGGATATTACAAAGAGCTCAGCGGACTTAAAAGCATAATCAGCCATAATGCAAGGGAACTGATTGCCGGGCAGAAAGAAGAGCTGCTATTGCAAAAGCAGCATATTTCGCAGGCAAGCCGAAACATGCTGGCAAAAGAAAAGCAAAACCTGCTGCTGAGTGCCCAGAAAACACTGCAGAGGCCGCAGAGCATCATCCAGCAGCAAAAAAGCGACCTGGAATATTTAAAAGGCAGCCTGAAGATCTTTACCAGCCAGTACCTGCGCAGCCGCAGACTGCAATTGGAGGACCACCAGAAAACCATAAAGCTGCTGTCCCCGCAAAATGTACTGAAAAGGGGGTATGCCGTTATACGGAAAAACAGCAAAATTGTGAACGGGGCGGAGAACATACAAGAAGGAGAGGAAATAGAAATATTAGTGAAGGATGCCATACTGAAAAGTACGGTCAATGAAAAAATACAATATGATGGAAAACACACTGACTTATGAGGCTGCGGCCAAGGAACTGGCTTTGATTGCAAAAGAAATGGAAGATGAGAGCATCTCTGTGGACGAGCTGGCGGCCAAAGTGAAAAGGGCATCAGAGCTCATCGAGTTCTGCCAGGCAAAACTAAAATCCACGGAGGCGGAAGTGGCCAAGATCATCAGCGGGATGGAGAACCCAAAGGAGTAAAAACGGCGCTCTGCATACTAAAAAGGCATTTTTCGGCGTTATAGTATAGATATAAGCCGATCAAGCGCCTGCATGAATACCAGACTGCAGGACCGATATAAGCCGAAAAACGTACAAAAGCCCAGTCGCTGATAACAGCACTGGGCTTTTGCATTGATAATGATCAAACAAAAAAAATAAACTAAAAAGCTAAAAATAAACAGAGAAGCTAAAAGATAAACAAAGAAGCTAAAAATAAATAAAAGCCAATCTTAAGGTTTCTTAAAGCTTCCACCACTTTTTTGCATCCTTCTTGTCTTTTTGAGTATTTTCATCCGACTCCGCAATAAAAACAGTATCAGGTGAAAATTCCGGATTGTCCTTCGTTTCCACTGCAGGTTAAAAAGGGTCAGGAGCTGTTTTCAGATGCTCGGCAAGTTCCAGAAGTTCCTTCGACCCTTCAGAATCACCGCTGTCCTCGGAAAAGGTGGTCAGATGCCTGAAGCCGAAATCGATGGGCTTTATTTTTCCAATATCGAAAAAATCCACCAGATATTCCTTTTTCTCCAGATTCACCGTCTGTATTCTTCCCTTGTTCCAGACCGGATGTAGGACCATATCGCCTTCACTGAAGGTGGTGTTTTCCAAAGGCCTTGCAGCGCCAAGACTGTTTTTGCTGTTTTCTATGATCTGCTGGGAAAGCACTCCTTTTCGGACATAGAATTCCTCCTTGATTTCAAAAAGGAACCTTGAAGGGTATTTGTTGAGTCCAGTGGTAAAATTAAAGCCTTCCGAATCGGTCATATAGAATCGTTTTTCAGCGCGGGTGACAGCCACATACATGAGCCTTCTTTCTTCCTCAATGGCGCGTGCTCTTCTTTCCTTGACAGACAGTGCGCTTGGCAGCACGCCTTCGGTGAAGCCGCATAGGAATACATATGGAAATTCAAGTCCTTTGGAAATGTGGATGGTCATCAGTTTGACCTTGTCCTGATTGTCGGTATCGGCATCCAGATCGGTATACAGCGATACTTCCTGCAGGTATTCGATAATGTCCACCGGAGCATTGTTTTCCTTTTCGAGCAGCAGCATTGAATTTACAAGCTCCTTTATGTTCTCCAGCCTGTCCTCGTCGCCGTCTTTGCGGTAGAGTTCGGAAAGCCCGCTTTTGTCGAGTATGATTTTGACCAGGTCCGATATGGATTTTGTCTTGGCTGTCTCACACAGCCCTTCAATCAGCTCCAGAAATTCAACAGCGCCTTTTTTTGCCAGTTCCTTGTCTGTGATATTGTTTTGCAGTGCCTGCAGGAGCGATAGGTTCTGTTCACCTGCCAGAAGGCTGAGCCTTTCAAGGAATTTTTTACCCAAACCCCGTGAAGGATGGTTGTGCATGCGCAGGAAAGAGAAATTGTCCCCCTGAACAATCAGCCTCAAAAGGGAGAGCACGTCCTTGATCTCTTTTCTTTCAAAGAAACGGATGCCCCCAAAAATGGAGTAGGGAATATTGTCCTTGATCAGCGCCTGCTCAATGTTTCTGGAAAGGTGGTTGGAGCGGTACAGTATGGTGATGTCCGAGTACGAAGCCTGCTCGGCCTGCAGTATCTCTTTGATTTCAGCGGCTATCCACCGGCTTTCCTCAAAGTCATTCTTTCCGTGAAAATGCACCACTTCAAAGCCTTCAGGCTTGTCGGTAACCATGTCCTTGTCCACCCTTACCGTATTGTTCTTGATGATGTGGTTTCCTATCTTCAGGATATTGGGCGTGGAGCGGTAATTGCGGTTCATGATGATGGTCCGGATGTCGGGGAACATGGTGTCAAATTCTACCAGATATTCGGGTTTGGCACCGCGCCACTCGTAGATGGTCTGGTCGGGATCCCCGACAAGGAAAAGGTTCTGGTGCAGACGCGAGAGCATTTCCACCAGATGGAACTGGTTCTCTGAGCTGTCCTGCGCCTCATCCACCTGAATGTAATGCAGGTTTTCCTGCCAATTCAAAAGCACATCGGGATTGCTGTCCAGAATAAAAGCCGTGAAATGGATCAGGTCGTCAAAATCCAGGGCATAATTGCGTTTGATCTTGTCCAGATAAATCTGGAAGATGCGGCTGGAGAGCGAATCGCTTTCATCGGGTTCAAAGCCTTTGTTTTCAAGGATGTAGCCCAGATAATTTGAAGTGCTTTTCTGCTTGGATATAAAACGAAGCACCTGTTTGAAGGTCAGGTGTTTGGAATTGATCTGAAGCTCGCTGAAAATATCGCGCAGTATGCTTTTCTGGTCTTCGGCGTCCAGTATGATAAAGTTCTTCGGATAATGTATTTTGTTGATCTCCTCGCGCAGGAACCTTACGCAGAAGCCATGATAGGTGGTGATGAAAGCCAGGTCATAGGTATCGCCTATGAGTGCCTTGACACGTCTTTTCATTTCCTGGGCGGCCTTGTTGGTAAAGGTAACGCAGAGTATGTTGGATGAGTTTATCCCAAGCCTGTCCACAATATAGGCGAAGCGGGAGGTAAGGGCTTTTGTTTTTCCTGATCCCGCACCCGCAATAACACGCACGTATCCTTCTGTGGTCTTCACGGCCTGAAGCTGGCTGGGATTAAGGTTTTTTAGAATCGGGTCGTTCATTTTCTGCAGCAATAATTTTTTTGGTCTTGTTGATTTTAAAACAGGCAGACCAATACCTGTTATGCAAATTTAGGCAATTATTTCCAAGCCGTACCGAAGGCTTAAATAGAATTATGTTTTTGCATAAAACCGACTTATACTCTAATGTAAAATATTTATATAAAGGGTTTTATGCTGTTTTATCTAAACTGTCTGTTTATTATATAATACACAGCAGAATACAGAAAGCGGAATAGAAAAAGGTGAGGCAAAATAAAAATCCTGAAGGGAACCTGCAGCCGATAAGGCCACTAAATTCTCTTCAAGATCTTATTTCACGCTTAAGATTTCCAATCGGTATGATCCTGTTTTCTTAAGCCATTTCCATGCGATTTGCGCTGATTATTTATGATAAGTCTCATTCCTGTTCAAAAAACAGTTTTATATCAGTCACAGGGCGTAAAAGCCCCTTTAGCCTAAACAGCAGTCAAAACTCAAGGAATCAATTATCCTCGTCATCGTCATCCTCAACGGCTTTTTCTTCGTCAAGGGTTCTTCTGTCAGCATCTGGATCACGCTCATCCGGACGTGGATTGGCGTGTTCTGAGGCATCGCTGTGAATTCCGGCGGTATCATTTTCGTGCTGGTTGATGGCCGGATCTTTTTTCTCCAAAAGTTCTGAATTTATGGAATCATCTGCTGCGTGATAGGTACGTTCATCCTGATCGTAGCCATCCTGATTTTCTCTAGACATAATCTTCTTTTTTTTTGTGTTATATAAAAATTTATAAAGTATTCAATGGTTTGACTTGTAATGTTTTAATATATAATTATTCGTTTAAAGCTTTAATGTCGATAATTAAAGAAAAAATGAAACTATAAATCATTGAATACTGCTTTTAAAATTTAAAGCTTTGATAATTTTGAAGGGTCAGTTGCCTCTTCAATGCTTTTCCCTTCGGGATTATAATGGGCATCATCATGCCACGGGCCGTCTTTCATACGTACCGATTCCGATGCGCTTTCCCTTGAAGGGGGATTCTCGCTGATATGTTCCACAACTTCCTCTACCGTTGTGCCGGCAGCCCTTACGGCATCTTTTAAGATCTCTTCAGGCACATTGAGTTTTTCTGCCCATTGCTGTATTTCGTTTTGATCGGAGATATCAATATGGGCATTATCCTCTTGTCCTGTTCTGTTTATATTTTCCATGATTCTTAATTTTAATGGTTTATCCAAAGTTACTGTGGGCAGCCCCAATGCTGTTATATTATAAAACAGGATTATTATAGGATTGCTATGGTTTTCAATGAATTATAATCGTTATATAAACCAATGGATCAATGGCTGTAAAAATGGAAAAATAAGATCGCTGATACATAAAATAATAAAAAAACGTTAGACTTACCTGACCTGACGGAAGGTAAGGTTGATCCTTGGCAGGACAGGGCGGGCGGTCTTGGGCACCTGATGCTCCCAATAGGTATTGGTATGGCCTGCCATGAGCAGAAAGGTCCCGTGGTGCAGCGGGATTTCTATCGGCGCAATATGTTTGAGCGTTTTATGGCGCAGGCGGAACAGGCGCGTCTCCCCGAAAGTCACAGAAGCGATGTTCATGTCCTTGTTGCTCGATGAAGTCTTGTCGCTGTGCCATCCCACGCCGTCAGTGCCGTCCCTGTAGAGGTTCAGCAGCACGGCGTTAAAGTTTATGCGGGTTTCCATTTCCACACGCTCCCTGATCTGGAGCAGCTCAAGGGGCCAGTCGGGATTCGATCTGCGCTCAGGCCTGTTAGTGTCCCCGTACCATGAGATCATGCGCGGAGCCGTGACCACCTTGTCATACATCGGCATTTCATATTCCCTCCACTGGGTGCCATGATACAAAACATTGTAATAATGATCGGATTCGGCCTTGCTGAAAAAATTATCAATCAGCAGCAGGTCGGCATCGGGGACGTCAAATATTCTTCTGCCGCCATTGCCCGATGAAAAAATTTCGGTATCATCAAAAAGCATCATCTTCTTTATTTTTTTTAGTTCATACTAAGGCCGCCGTAAAGCTGGAAGAAGCCTGTTAATTGCCCATTTTGAGCCTTGGAATATTGATTTCATGTTCCTGCGGATACGGCGCACGGTGGGTCATGCTCACATCTTCGCGTATTTTCTGCTGCGTCCTGTATTTCCAGTCGTTCTCATGCTCGTAGCGCGGGTCCGGTATAAAGGGCATCTTGGCCATCTTTGTGACCGTTATGGTCGGAAAATGGTAATCCACCTCAACACTGCCCAGCAGCAGGTAGCATCCGCCTCCCTGAAAAGGGTACGAAGCCAGGCTGTCGGTAAAATGAGCCGTATCAAAAAGCTGCCCTTCAGCATCTATCCAGGTCCCGAAATACATGGCGCCCATCTTTGTGGGCACATGCTTGCGCGAGATCAGATAGGCCAGCATGCGCACCTGTTTTTTATGATGGTCCAATAGGTCATTTGCCATCACATTGCCCCTGAAAGAGGTCTGAAGCAGGTCAAAAGGGGAGCAGGAGACAGGAAAGCCCAGCAGCTCGATCTCATCAAAGGCATCTTCAAAAGCGGAGCGTTCCAGCTCGGGCAATACAAATTCCTTTACAGGCTCCTGAAGCAGCATAGGGGTGCGGTTCTCGGGCTTGAAGTTCACCAGGATCAGACGGGCAATGACCAGCAGCTGGTTTTTTGTTTTTCCCGTGAATCGGAATGCTCCGATGAAAATCAGGATCTGTATGGCCTCAATGCCGATGGGGATGCGGTTGATGAAATCCTCCAGTGACCTGTAAAGCCCGTTTCTTTCCCTTTCCTGCTGGATCAGGAGGGCTGTTTTGGATTCAAGGCTCTGCAGGTGCATGAACCCCAGATATACATCAGACCCGTACAGCGTGGTTTCAAATTCGCTTCTGTTCACGCAGGGATTGTGGATCACGGCACCTGACATTCTGGCCTCATGCACATACACTTCGGTGCGGTAGAAACCGCCCTGATTGTTGATCACCGCCACCATAAATTCGATGGGATAATGCACTTTCAGGTACAGGCTCTGATAGCTTTCCACGGCATAGGAGGCAGAGTGCGCCTTGCAGAAGGAATAGCCGGCAAAGGACTCGATCTGGCGGTATATTTCCTGGCTCAGCGCCATGGGATGCCCCTGGGCCGCACAGGACGCAAAGAAGTTGTCCTTAACCTTCTGCAGTGCCGCTTTGGAACGCCCTTTTCCCGACATGGCACGGCGCAGGATGTCCCCGTCGGCGGCCGGAAGCCCGCCGTAATGCAGGGCAATTTTGATGACATCTTCCTGATATACCATAATGCCGTAGGTTTCCCCGAGCTGCTCTTCGAATACCGGATGGAAATATTCAAACCTGTCGGGATGATTGTGCCTGAAGATGTATTCCTTCATCATTCCCGACTGCGCCACTCCGGGCCGTATGATGGAGGAGGCGGCCACAAGGGTTTTGTAGTTGTCGCATTTCAGGCGTCGCAGCAGCCCGCGCATGGCTGGGCTTTCGATATAAAAACAGCCTATGGTCCTGCCCATTGACAGATAGCTGTTGCAGCTTTTCTCGTCCTTCGAAATCGTGGTGTCACGGATATTGAGCCGTATTCCCTGGTTTTTCTCAATCAGCCTTACGCTGTCGTCGATATGTCCGATTCCGCGCTGGCTCAGGATATCAAACTTTTCAAGCCCGATATCTTCCGCCGTATGCATATCAAAAAGCACTATGGGAAAACCTTTTGGAGGCATCTCCAGCACGGAATAGTTGGTGATGGGCTCCTCGGAAATCAGGATGCCGCAGGAATGCATGCTTCTCTGATTCGGGTATTTCTCGAGCATCATGCCGTACTGCTGCACTTCACGGACCACTTCATTTGCAGGATGCAGTGTCATCGGGTTTTTGGCCAGCGCATCGAGCTCTTCCTTTGGAAGCCCGAAAACCTTGCCCACCTCACGGAATATGGAGCGGTATTTGAATTCCACATTGGTGCCGCAGAAAGCCACATGCTCGCAGCCATAGCGGGAAAAGATATATTCCAGAATCACGTCGCGTTCCTTCCAGCTCCAGTCGATGTCAAAATCGGGAGGGCTTTTGCGGTTCAGATTCAGGAAGCGTTCAAAATACAGATCCAGCTCCAAGGGACAGATATCGGTGATGCCAAGGCAGTAGGCGATAATGCTGTTGGCGCCGCTTCCGCGTCCTATATGCAGAAACCCCTGGGAATTGCTGAAACGTATGATATCCCATGTGATGAGGAAATAGCCGCTGAATTCCAGCTGGTCAATTACCTTGAGCTCCCGGAACATCCTTGATTTTGCTTCTGCGTTGTTTTTTCCATAGCGCCATTCCAGCCCCTGCTGGGCAAGGGTCGTGAGAAGCTGCAAGTCGTCCTTTTTATTGTTGGTATAGTATTTCTTGTTTTTCGGCGTTTTGAAATCAAACTCAAAATTGCACTGCCCAATAATCATTTCCGTATTGGAAATGATCTGAGGATAGTCTTCATAACATTTTAGGATCCTCTCGATATCCACCATAACCTCTGTCTGCCTGCAGTGATCTGATGCAGAAAGGCGTGAAAGGATTACGTTCAGGTCGACAGCCCGCAGTATCTTATGCAGTTTGTATTCCGTTTTGGTGCGGAATGTCACAGGCTGGAGCACCACCATCTTGTCTATTCTGGTCTTCCAGCCGCCAAGCACCAGCGCCTGTCGCTGTTCGGGGCGCAGGCCGATGAATTCATGTTCTTTTAGAACTGCGGGCACATTCTCCAAAGGATAGATTACAAAAACATTCTCAAATTCGGGAGCAGACAAAGGAAGCGGGGCATTCTCAAAATTATGGCGGGTCAGAAAACGGTTCATCTCGGCAAGTCCTGCCGCATTTTTCGCCAGTCCGATAAAGCGCAGCTTATGATCCGAGCGGAATTCCATCCCTACAACAGGCTTGATGCCCGCAGCCTGGCATCCCTTTATGAAATCATAGATCCCTGTCACTGTATTGATATCAGTGAGTGCCATAGCCTTGACTCCCAAAGCAGATGCCTTGGATATCAGGTCCTCAAGCGGTATGGTGCCATAACGCAGGGAGTGGAAGGAATGGCAGTTGAGATACATGATTTATTTTTTGCGTTTTAAGATTTCGTCTTTGTTATTGGGCTTAAAGGAAGCCCCGGCGCACCGCATCACCGCATCAAAGCCGTAGCGGTTTTTCATCCGGTCCATAGCCTGATAGAGCGCCAGCATTTCTTCGGTATCATTGAACAGGTCGATCTGGTAGGTTCCGCGCACCAGTCCGCTGAAACGCACCCCGATAAGGCGCAGCCTCATGCGGCGCTGGTAGAGCTTGTCAAAAAGATCCATTGCGGTTTGTGTCAATATGTGGTCGGCAGAGGTATACTGGACCCTGCACTGCTTGGTTTCGGTATCAAAATTGGCATACCTGATCTTGACCGTTACGGTCGAGGTCAGCCACTGCTCAGAGCGCAGCTGATAGGAAAGCTTCTCGACCATCCCAAGGATAACCCTTCCCAGTTTGTCTATATCAATGGTGTCCTGGGAGAAAGTATGTTCGGTGGAGATCGACTTTCTTTCCGTGTAGGGCTCCACGGGACTGCTGTCGATGCCGTTGGCTTTTTTCCAGAGTTCGATCCCGTTCTGTCCGATCATGCGCTGCAGGGCTTCGGCCGGCATTTCAGAAAGGGTTTTGATGGTGCGTATCCCGATGCGGGATAACAGCTGGAAAGTCTTGTCGCCGACCATCGGTATTTTACGAACCGAGAGCGGGTTCAAAAAAGACTGCACCAGATGCTCGGGGATCTCCAGGTTCTGCTTCTGTTTTCCTTCACCGGTTCCGATCTTGGATACCGTTTTATTGATCGAAAGGGCAAAGGTGAGGGGCAGTCCCGTTTCCTTTGTGATGCGGCGGGCCAGCTCATCGGTCCATTTGTAGCTTCCGTAGAATTTGTCCATTCCGGTAATGTCCAGATAGAACTCATCAATGGAGGCTTTTTCCACCACCGGGGCTTTTTCCTGAATAATTTCGGTAACGTCATGGGAAAGCCTTGAATAGAGTTCCATATCGCCTTTCATGACTTTTGCCTGCGGGCACAGTCGGAGCGCCATCTGGATGGGCATGGCCGAGCGCACCCCGAAACGGCGCGCCTCATAGGAGCAGGATGCCACAACGCCCCTTTCGCCTCCGCCGATAATCAGCGGAATGCCGTTAAGCTCAGAATTGGTAAGCCTTTCGCACGAGACGAAAAAGGTATTCATGTCGATGTGTACAATTGCCCGGTTCATAATCTGATCATTTTATACTCATCAAAATTAGCACAGGTAATAACAATTTTTATAAATTATATGTTCTAAATAATAACAAAATTCAAAAACCCTTATTTTTCAGGGCATACAAAAAACAGCTTTTTGATGCCTAAACCGCTTTATTCAGAATTTTCAGAGTAGGGGATAATCAAAGAATAGCTTGTGCTTATTTGAAGATTATTGCGTGCTAGTTTTGATTCTTATTCAATGGAATCGGCAAATCGTTAAAAAGCTCAGTAATTAGGCATGCAATCGTGTTTTGTTTGAATAAAATTCGTACATTTACAAGCTGTCAACCGCTCCACGGATATAATTCAATCGTTTATTGATTTACAAAGACTTATATTTTTGTATAGACTTTTGCAGATTCTTAGATTCTTGTCTTC
The DNA here is from genome assembly GCF_003312915.1 of Flavobacterium fluviale. Taxonomy (NCBI): domain Bacteria; kingdom Pseudomonadati; phylum Bacteroidota; class Flavobacteriia; order Flavobacteriales; family Flavobacteriaceae; genus Flavobacterium; species Flavobacterium fluviale. The sequence goes on from NZ_CP030261.1 coordinate 3,298,016, forward strand.
TGTACTGCAAAAAAATATAGACCATGTCCAAACTCCATGATCCCCATAAAGTCATATTGATAGCTGATGACGATGAAGACGACAGAATGCTGTTTTTAGATGCTGTCGAGGATTTGAATCTGCCGGCTGCCGTAAAGGCCGCGAGTGACGGGCAGGAACTGCTCCATACACTTGATAAGGATAGAGACCGCCTGCCTGATATGATTTTTCTGGATATCAATATGCCCATCAAAAACGGATTTGACTGTCTTGCGGAAATCCGCAGCAGGGAAGATGCCCTGAAAGAAGTGAAGATCATTATGCTCTCCACCAGCAAGAATGCTGACAATATAGAACTCTGCTATAAACTCGGCGCTGATTTGTACGCTGTGAAACCCAGTAGTTTTCAGGGGCTGAAGGACCTGCTCCAAAAAGTATTTGAAATTGACTGGAGCAGCATCCAAAAAAGCAGCAACAGATTCCTGCTTGCCTAAGCAGTAAATCCGCATTATACTTAGAAAACAAAAACTTTATCATTCGGAAAATCAAAGATCAATCTGAGAATCCAATGCATCAGAAGTTTTTAACCTATTCCGTACTCTTTTTTGATTCAACCAACCGAAACAAAGAAAATAGAGAATTCAAACTTCTCATTAAATTCTGCGATCAGAAAATCATAAGCTCTCCTTAAATGAAATTCGAATTATGATAAATGGAAAGGCAAACCTGTAAATGCTTCTCTGCCTTGCGTAATAATTTTGCGCTTATTCAAATAATTTAAAATATCATATTATGAAAACGCACGAAAAGAAAAGAACAAGTGAAATAGAGAAAGCGCAGGATTCAGTAAAAAGAAAAAGCATGATCATCAATGCAATGGTTTTTTCAATACTTTCTTTTATAGCAGTCCTGCTGATTACACAAATCGTCTAAAGCATTTAACTGACGCTCACAAAACTAAAAAAACAAACTTTATACTTCCGTCTTCTGTTCTTCCGGAGCAGTGCGCTTGATAAGGAGATAAAAATCTTTAAGATGCCACCAGGCGGGGCACATTTCCAAAGGGCCGTTAAAAGTCCTGATCCCTGTATAGCAGCTTTTCAAAAATAGCTGGGAATCGGTAATCTTTGCCCAAGGCTTCCAATCCACCTGTAAAGGAGGCGGCGTATTGTCAAAATATCGTTTAATTTCTTCGGGATTCATGACGCAAAATTAGCCAAAAAGCAGAAGTCTGTCAAGATGTAGACCCTATTATGACTGTAATATCTTTAAAGTTTCAGCGACGATTTTCTACAGCAGACTGAGCGCCACAGAATTGCCGCCATTGAGATAAATGAACTTTTTGAAATTCCACGCAAGATAATTTAAAATGGAGTAAATCATGTCTGAGTTTTTTGTTTTTTTATTATCAGGTGGACTAGAGAGGGATTATGAAACATACGCTGAAGTTCTGAATCTATAAGTTCTGAGATGTCCTGTTTTACCTGAAGGTAATTACGCTCTACCATTGTCCTGTTGATGGTTCTTACAGGAGTGATATCTTCAAAAGAATCCTGTTCTTTTTTAAGCGCTTCATGGTCATTTATGATATCGCAATGAAACGCTTTGAGATCTATCCTGCAGTCCGGATCATCTGCAACAATGCCCACAAATTCTCCAGAGCTTAATGTGGAAATGGTAGAAGCGGGAACTGCGGATTCCAGCTGTTTGGACCTGCTGATGGAAGTATCAGAGCTGTTGATGGAAAGGCTTTCACGATCCTGCATTATTTTGCCAAATCGCTCCGACAGCTGTTTTGCAGTATCACCAGTGACCTGTCCGCTTATGATATTTCCTGTAATGTTCAGTATTACATCTGCCTGCTCTCGCCCGTAATCCTTACGCAGCTGGCTGAAGTCCTGAATGCCCAGGCAAGTGCTTACTTTATTGCTCCTGGCGGTGGCAATAAGACTGTCCATATTATTGAGGTAAATAGTCGGGAATTCGTCGAAAACCAAACTGCTTTTCAATTTTCCTTTCTGGTTAACCTGTTTGATAAGCCTGCTGACAAACAAAGAAAGAACTGCTCCATAGGTCTGTACTTTCTGTGGATTGTTTCCCATGCATACTATTTTGGGTTCCAAAGGATTATTGATATCCAATGTGAAATCATTTCCAGATAGCACATAATACAACTGGGCGGAGGAGAGCCTTGCCATTGAAATCTTTGCAGAAGCTATTTGTCCTTCAAGCTGCTCCATCACATCATTGAGATAGGCGCTGACAAATGGATTGATGAGCACTTCAATTTCCTTTTCAGTACGCAGCAGGGTAAAAAGGCTGTCATAATCCGCCTGCATGAGTTCAATTACATGCGGGAGTGTACAGAATTCACCATCATTATATCTTCGCAGGTACCAGATAACAGCACTAAGGAAATTAATGGGAGATTCCACAAAAAAATCACCCTGCTTTTTGATCCATTCCCTGTTCAGCCCCAATAGAATGGTACGTGCTGATTCGGCGGCATCGGTGATATCGTTCATAGATTTCGGATCAAGGGGATTGCAGCGGTGCGAGCGGCTCAGATCATCAAAATTAATAATGTAGAATTTTGGCTCAATATCATAAAGATGTTTGAATTTCTTCCAGGTATTCCATGCAATAATGGTTAGGTCATCAAACTTAAAATCATACACGAACATACTGAACTTTTTCCTGATATGCTGGGTGATGATATGGCGGATTACAAAGTAGGATTTGCCAGAACCGGGCGTACCCGCAACCAGTATGCTTCTAAAAGGGTTTATTATATTAATCCAGCTTTTGCGAAGCTTGTTCTTCAGATAATATTGGGCAGGAAGATTGATGGAGTATTCATTTTCCAGCAGCCGTTCTTCCTGCGGGAAAGTCTCATTCTCCTTATTAAAAATATCTTTGGAATTGAGCTTTCTCTGTATCAGACGTGATAGGAGCGTGCCGCCTGATAAGATCAGGAGAAATCCTGCTGAAGTGATAATGATATACCAGACAAAATCAGTAAATGCAATTAATATGAAGTAACTGCTAAAGTATAACAGCAAGCCTAAAGCAAGATAGTAAACTGCGCCTCTAAAGGTCAGCTTTTCATTTTTTCTGCCCTTTGCACCTAAAAGCGAGATGAAGAGAAAAATAAGGGAAAGCAGTTTTGAGGTATGAAAGCTGTCAAATAATCCAGTATGAAACACATTTCCCAGCAGTTTGTCGCTGAAGGTAAATGCAAGGTTCCATTCTTTAAAAATGGCATATCCATAATAATAGAAGTGCAGACCTAAAAGCACAATAGCCATAAGTCTTGTCATATCCAGAATCTTTCTCAGCGCCTGTTCATTCTCTCCCGTCTGCATGCTTTCCCACTTTAGAATTATTTAGAAAAACTAAATTAGAAAAGAGCAATAGGGAATCCTAACCTCGTTAAATTTTGAATAGGAACCGCTATCCGATCAATCTGCCGGAACAAAACGCTGCATCCTGAAATTGCTTGGCCTTTGACTGTGATTGCCATTACCATTTCAGGTTCTGCGCCCAGTCATCATCTTCGGATATTTTCTTTTCGGCGCAGCATCTGCAATTGTACCGAATCAGGAAATCTTGTATGGGAAGATTCTCCTCGGAGGCATAATTGAAATAATTCCGCAGTTTTGAAAAGCGTCTAATAAATGTCCGGCATTGTCTGCACAGATTAGCATTATACTGTTCACCAGTAAGACCGCTGATATATTCATCTATGTTTACACCCCTTTCTTTGGCGAATGCAATTTCCCTGGGGGTGAATTTCTCCGGGCCAAATAGGAATTTATCCGCTCCATCCTTCATCAGGGCAACTTTGACTTGGTTATAGCATTTCCAGCATTTTCCGTTGATGATAGACATAATATATTTCTGCTGAAAATTATCGCATACGCTGCATTTTGGATTCAGACAGAATTTTACCAGATGGGGTTCAGACAGCTTTTGCTCAATCTTGTAGATGTCATCATCGGATGTAAGATTGATTTGAATCAAAATTATTTTGTTTTGGATATAATAGTTTAATGCCTGATCATTTGGCTTATGCGATACAACAATCTCGACAGCTGCAAAAATATCATCGTTTTCATCCAAGAGGGCAATGTCGGGCCTGCAATATTTTAAATCATATTCAATCCTTACCGATTTTAGTTTCTTAATGTAATTTCCTTTATGCACTTCTGAGCAATATTCACAAGTCCAATAAAAATTAAATTCGGCACCAGCCTGCAAAAATTGGTTTAATTTTTCTGCCGCTAAGGTTTTAAATCCGTAGTGCAGGGCTGTTTCGGGCTGGCAATTGCGAGTTAGAGATTTATGCGCAAAATGGGGGCGTTTTGTGCGCGGTCCAACTCTGCCGCTTTTTTTGAGGATTAAAATATTATCGCAGTTCACACAATAGTATATTTTCCCCTTTGATGCGGATAATGCTGTGAAAAAGTTTCCTTCTGAGTCTTTTGCAATTGTATATAAAATCTCATCCATTGTAAATGTGTTAAAGGCTTTACCGTTTAAACTTTTTATTTTAAAGCCTTTTCGGGAACATGAAATAATATTCCTATGACAAATTACATTTTATTTATTATAAAATTTATCTTTTTTTTGGAAAATTAAATTATTTGATTCGTATAATGTAATTGAAATAGAGATAGTTGCGCAATGATGTCAGTTAACTTGAATCATTGGAGATTACAAAAATTCATTCATTTAAATGTACTATATCCTTTTTCTATTTCGTCTTTTCTTTTTAAACTGCTTGGGCAAATAATCAATGGCCATTTCAGGTTTTAGTAGTGAGTCTAATAAGTTTATAATGGCAATGGAATCGAAAGTTTTTTTAGACGCGTTTTCAAAAGAGAATGTTTCCAACCGTTTGTTAATCAACTCGCTTTTATCCAGATTGGGTTTATTTTCGAACCGTTCAATAATTCCTTTTGCACTGTATTCTTTGCCTAAACTTGAACCATTAAAAACATTTTTTGTTGTATGGTCAACGTAGGTAATGCCATAAATTAATCCTTCATTGCTTTTTCGAAGAATGATATTTATTCCTTCTTTCTCCAATATTAACGAAATCTGATTTAAATGAGTTATGTTTTCCCTTAAAAAGGCCATGTCAATTACATTTTTCAGTCTTGCTTTATCGGATTCTTTTCTGGGTTTATTGCTTATAAATTTAGACTCCAAAAATTTTAATGTAGGCTTAAAATAAAAATCGCTGGCTTTGATGGGAACACCAGCCGGAATTCCTTTTTCATCTAGTATGCGGTACACTATTCCCTTATTCAAAAACACTTTTGAATTCTCACTGCCACGATCGGCCAATACATTATAAGATTGCAATACAGCATTAAGTTCGGCAAGACTTGAATATCTATAACTGTATAAGACTTGATTGAGAACTGCTGCAAGAGCTTTTTTTGATTCAATTTTTCCATAACAGACTTTTCCCATTGAGATAGGCAGTAAGTTAAACTGTTTATTTTTATTGAGACTTTCAGCTTTAATAAGTCTGAAAGTTTCCTCAATTTCTTTTCTTGCCGGTTCAGATTTTCTTATCCCTAAATGGTGCAGGTCAATCCTTTTTCCGTCCCTTTCAATATTAATGGTTATTACATGGATGTGCGGATGCCCTGCGTCAAAATGCTGATAGACAAGGTAGGGCTGTTTCCCAAAACCTATCTTGTACATGTAGGTATTTGCAATTGCCATCAGTTTTTCTTTTGAATGATTTTCTGATGGGTCAAAATTCAGAGAAATATGTACGCTGTTGCGCTTGGTATTATCATTTAATTGAATCCTTTCAGTAAAGCGGCTCAGCTTCATTGCATCGCTCATTTGAGATATGTCTAAAAGAAAATTTGCTGCCCCGATGCATTCAGCCTTGCCAGTTTTAACTTTGTTTTCATTGTAGTTAAAAATACTTCTTATAGAATTACCTGTTTTGATTATTGAAACCATTGTTCGGAGATTTTTTGAATATGATTATGAATCTCATTTATCTTTTCAAAGAGCTTTCTCTGCTTTAATTCAAAGCCAATTGTCCATTCTTTTGCATCGTAAATCTGACTTAATGTGTGAAGTTTTCTGGTGGTCTGATTTAGGTTGTTTCCTATAGCATTAAGCTCATTTCTAAGGACGATTAGCTCTTCAACAAAATCATCTAATGACCTGTTTCGGTAAGTACTAATAATTGCTTTCCCAAACAATTGTTTGCGCATATATTCACTTAATTTCCGGCAGGTTGTCGTCTTAAATTTTGACTCTAATACTGTATATTCCGAGGGTGTCAAACGAATAGTGATTTTTCGTGTTTTGTTTGAATTTTCTCTTTCCATTCTCGCTGTCATAATTATTCATCAATCTCATTTTCTAATAAGAAATCTGCTGTATTTTTTTTTGTATATGGATTTCATTTTTAAACTTCCAGCAGCTTTCATGTATCTCTGATCCCGAGTTCCGAGGATAGATCAGCCAGATCCGGTTGTCCGACAATCGTTCATCTGGCCGATTGCAGGAACGTGGCAATCCTGAACCCTTTTTAAGAAAAACTAAATTAGAAAAGGCTTTAGCAATAAGCAATCCCCGCTAAATTATGACTGGGCTTAATTCTTTAAAGCTTTTTACATTTACTATTTCTAATTATTAATTAAAAACGTGGAAGTTATGATTACAAAAAATGAAGTGTCCAAGGTTTATGATACGGTATTGAGTATCCCTGGAATGAATGAAATGGTGAAGATTGATTTGAGGATTTCACGAAAAAATGTTTTACTGTTGTGCCGTCTTATAGAGCAAGGACTCTTGGCTGAAAAAGATGCCGCGAGTCTGATAGGTATTCTTTCGAATGAAAGTGTCAATGAGCTTAGAAATTTTTCAGACGACTGCCTGCAGAAATCTGGTCTTGTCGAGCTGAACCAAAAGCTTTTGGAATTAAGTGCCGGCCTCAAAGATTGATTTTAAAAAATAATTTTTTGTGCTTTACAGATCTGCAAGATTTGTAAAGCACATTTTTTTTGCAGGAAATTGGCTTGATTTTGAAAACTTTTGGCTTGATTTTGTCAACAGTTTTTTTTAGTGAACGATTTAAATTTGTGTAAGCATTTTCAGTAAATGAATTACTATACAAAATTTCAATTATGAAACTACAGGAAAATTATAAGAAGCTGATTATTGAATTGATATGTTTTCTATATGCACTTTTGTTTGTCTATGCCGCGGCGAGTAAACTTGTTGATTTTGAAAGGTTTCAGGTACAGTTGGCACAGTCTCCCGTACTTAGTATTTATGCTGAATGGATTTCCTATTTTGTAATTGGTTTTGAGCTGATTATTTCGGGGATGCTTTTATTTTCGGCTACCAGAATCATAGGTTTGTATTTTGCATTTGTTTTAATGAGCATGTTTACCAGTTATATTTTTATAGTGCTTCATTATAGTTCTTTTATACCCTGTTCATGTGGAGGTATCCTGGAGAAAATGAGCTGGAAAACACATTTGATATTTAACTCGCTTTTTGTCATGATGGCAGCTGTTGCAATTATAATTCTTAAAAATAAGCGTCAAGATGATTTTTCAATAACAAAAAACAGCAGTAAAATCTGGACTCTATTGGCTTGTGCTATAATGGCTACAACAGCTGTTGTTATCTTATTCCTTTCCTCAGAGCAGGCTATTCATCATAAAAATCCCTTTGTCAGAAGATATCCAAAAAAAGCAATCGAACTTTATAAGACTATTGATCTAAGATGGAATTCCTATTATTTTGCAGGTTATGAAAAAAATATCCTTTATCTGGCAAATTATACAGATCCCCTGCATCTTCTTTCCATTGATAGCGATGGAAAACAAAAGAGGATAAAACTGTATTTAGATTATCGTAACCAATCTTTTAAATCAATAAAAATTGTAGTTCAAGACGGCTGGTTCTACTTGTTTGATGGTACACTGCCGCGCATATACAGAGGAAATACCAAAGATTGGAAATTAACGGCAGAATTGAAAAGAACCCCAAAATTTAGCCTGGCGCAGCCCATGGACAGCGTTACTATTGCATTTCGGAATAACACTGGTAATGACAGAGCGAATGTAATAGGAATTTTTAGTGCAGAAAAAGATACCGTTTTGTATTCGCAAAACCTTCTTACAAGGCAGATTGACGGAATATTTGATACAGACGGCATACTGCTCTACAACCAGAACAGGAAGCAGATCCATTACATTTATTATTATCGCAATGAGTTTATCACAGCTGACCGAAATGGGGAGCTTATGAGAAGAAGCAATACTATTGATACCAATAAACAGGCTAAAATTAAAGTAGCATATCTCAAAAATAATACAGAAAGGCAGATGGCAGCTCCTCCCTTAAAAGTGAACTCGATCAGTGCAGTTAGAAATAATCTTTTGTTCATCAATTCGAAAGTGCCCGGAAGATTTGAAGACGAGAAATTTTGGAAAAAATCTTCAGTAGTAGATGTTTATAATTTGGATAACAATAGTTATGTCCTTAGTTTTTATGTCCAGGAAATTCCAAACCAGAAAATCCAGAACATTTTTGTAACCGATGATCATCTTTATGTTACAGCAGGTACAAATCTGATGGTTTTTAATCTCGGATATTTGTTAAAAAGTGAAATGAAACGCGAATCAGAGCTTAAAACTGACCGCTGAAAAATATATTGGCCGATATCAGGAATTAGATCGAAAACCTGTAGAAAAAAGTAGATCACGTTTAATTTAAATTTATAGTTATGAATACGATATTTTTAAAAAAAATGATGCCATTTGCCATAGTAATGGTGACTGGTACAGCTGGGGCTTTTTTAACCACTTCCATGCAGAAAACTGCCGGTAGTGCTGCTCCTGAAATTGGATATGTTACAGACGATAACAACATCCCTTGTAACAAAGAAGTGGATTGCAGCACAGACTTTAATTTACAGCTCTGTCGTGTAAGCTATGCCCCTCCAGGACAACAAGCAAAAGGCAAGGATAATAATTGTGATGAAACGCTTTATCGTCCTTCCAATTGAATCATGTTTAACCAGAAAAGCAATGCAGTTCTTGGAACTGCATTGTTTTTTTGAGATATCAATTTTTATCAATCCATTGCTCGGGTGTTTCATCTTTAAGATAAAACCCAAACCACTGTATTATTTTGCGTGTTAAGTCTCTTTGATTTATGGGATTTGTAATAGTGTGTCCTTCATTTGGAAACAACAGCATTGTGTTTTTTTTGCCAAGTCTGCGAATTGCCATATGAAATTCTACTGTCTGATGCCAGTCAACATGATTATCTTCCTTTCCTGCATAGGATAGTAGAGGAGTCGTTATATTTTTAACAAATTCAATAGGAGAATTTAGATTATAAATTTCGGGATTTTCAGATGGAGGCTGTATCATTTTCAACTGCCCGTGTATGAAATAATTCATAGTAGGACGGCCGGTGTCCCAGTCTACTGTATGGTAGTAACTTTTAATGTTTGTAATTGCCGCACCTGCTACCGCCGCCGCAAAAATTTTTGTCTGTGTTATGATATAACAAACCTCAAAACCTCCGAAAGAATGCCCCATCAAAGCAATTTTGTCCGGCTTAACAAGTCCTCTGGCGATGATTTCTTTTGTGGCTGAAATTGTATACTTTAAAGCGGAAGGGCCTTCATTCTGTTTTTCGGATATTATATCGGGACAAAGCACAAAATATCCCTGACTGGTTAATACCACAGGATTGAAGCCTGCTTCATTTTCTAAATCCGGTAAAGAGTATTTGTAAAGATTTTGAGTCTGATTTTCATAGATATTTACAATCATAGGGTATTTTTTATCGGGATTATATGATGCAGGATAGTAAAGCAATGCGCTCATTTTTATTCCATTCTCGTTTTGGAATTGAATTAGTGAGGCGCTTCCCCAATCGTAATCTGCCTGATGCGGACTGCTTTGAAATACAGTACGGGTAACTTTATCCTTTTGGAATATAATTTTTGGAGGTTTGTCAAATCTTTGCTGCTGATAAAACAGTACTTTTCCTTGGTCTGTACTGTGGAGTTTGTCAATATAACAGCTGTCATAGACAAGGGGTATTTCTCCAGTAATTTTTTTCCATTTAAAAAATCCTGTTCTGCCATCCTCGCCAGTAGCTGTAAGCAAAATTGGATTGGAAAAATTAATTGATTTATATCTATAGCCATCATAGCTTTTCTCAATTTCCGAAAATTTCCCCGGTGCATATATTCTGAATTGGATCTGTTTTTCCCTTCCTCTGGTAAGTCTTTTTAGAGTAAAATTCTCAGGTGAAATTGTCCATATATCATAATTATCATATACTACGAGCTTATTGTCGTTTGCAGTCCATCCAACTGGAGTCAGTATAAAGTTTCTGCTGTTTTTTTGATTGGTCAGCGAAAGGTATTGCGAAATAATTCGGCGGGTAATGTTTGTGTATGTTTTTGAAGCTGTATTATAAATCCAGCAGCTATCATTAAGTATGTAATTTATATATTTACCTTCAGGGGAAGAGATAGGAAGTGGTTCAGATGGACTTATTTTTTTATTTTGAAGCAAGAGTTTTTTTTCCCCTGTCAGCAGATTTAAAATATAAAAATCGCGGGGGGCATCATATTCAAACTGAGGCTCATACTTTTTTGGATCAGAAAGGACTGCATATTTTTCATTGCCGCAAAGCATTACTTTGGATAATTCATCAGAGGTGATTTCGGAAAACTTTCCAGTTAGAGGGTACCATAAAGCAAGACTATTTTGCTTTTTAAAACGTAAACTTTTCTGCATAAAAGGGTAGATGTATGTATCGCTGCTTTTCCAAATTTCTGCTTTGGATACGGCATCTTCTGTACTGTTAAAATAATTCTCTTTTTTATGGCTTATTGAAAAAAATACCCGTTGAAGATCATTGCTAATAGTTATAGCATATTCTGCACTTTCATTAATAACTGCTTGAGATGGAAAATTATCTTTCGTCTTTGGATCAAGGACGTAAAGGCTTTTATTCTCCAGTATATAATAATAAAGTTTTTTGTTTTCTGTGCCAGAATTGGGTTCCGTCAAAAAAGATACTGCCCTTTCTTTCTTATCCCATGTCAGCATCTTAAAATTCACAGGTTTTTTCTCATGAATCCATGTGGTTTTAGTTTTTTGCCCTAATTCTAAGACGCCAATCGAACTTAAATTTTGATCTGCAATGGAAAAGAGAATTTTTTTATTGGCAGGCCCCATTCTCATGCTGGTAACGTTTTCAATTGTCGATAAAATCTTTCCATTTTGATCAAACACACTAATGGACTGCTTTTTTGTGAGTTGAGATTTTGTCATTACTACTAATCTCTCAGAGTCTGGCGAAGAAAAATAACCAGTGACATTGGCTATTGTTTTTTTGTTGCCATTCTGAAGATTTAGAATATGAATTCCCTCAGTATCCTGATAAACAAAACTATTATCTCCCAGAAAATCAGGTTTAGTGCCAAGCGGAAAGGAGTACAGTTTATTTTTTAATGTATTTTTTACGTATAAGGTATCTTTTCCGTTTTTATAGAACATTGAAAAACCGACCCAGTTTCCATTGCGCGAAGGTTTATGGAATAGAAAATTACCAAATGAATCATAATCTGATGCTGTAAGGCTTTTTTTTTGCAATGCCTGCCCCCGTAGGGGACAGACTACTAATAGCAAAATAAAAAATAAAAATAAAACTGCAGCAGGTACAGCGGTAAAGCCGCCCCTGTTTTTTAGATATGAAATATTCATGTGATGTATCTTTTAATAGCCTTCATTCTGCGGCAGAAGATTTGGATTGAGTTCCAATTCGGTCTGAGGCAGTGGAAATAAGATGTCGGTTGTGTTCCATCCCGGCTTTTGAGCTGATAGAATGGTGTTTATATCTCCTGAACGTTTAAGGTCAAAAAAGCGATGGGCGTATTCGGTAAAAAGCTCATGTCTGCGCTCTTCGGCTACAGCCTGAAGCAGTTCTTCTTTTGTGGAAATATACGTACTTGTAAGGCCTGCACGATTTCGTATTTTGTTAAGATCTTCTCTGGCACCGATAATATCGCCCTGCTTTGCACGTGCTTCTGCACGGATGAGATATTGTTCAGCCAGACGCATCACAATTGAATACTCGACAGAAGACGCAGTAGTGCTGTTTTTCTTGTACTTATACGCAAAGTACCACTTAGAGGCACCGCTGGAAACTGAACCCATCCAGTGCTTTTTTCGCAGATCATCCGAAGAAAAGGAATTTACCAGAATGTTGTTCAGACAAACTGTTCTTGGAGGACCGCTGGCAAAAATAAATGCCACCGCTTCATCCGTATTTTTTCCTGAAGCTGAAGGCTGCAGCTGCCAGATTGTTTCTTTTGACTCCTTTAAAAATGCACTATCAATATTTTCAAGTGAAAAAGTTCCAGATTCATTGAGCACGGCAGATGCGCTGTCGGCAGCCTCTGCCCATAAACCAGAACAAAGATATACCCGTGAAAGCAAAGCTCTTACAGTAAACTTAGATGGACGTACCCTTGTACTGCTTAATTCAGCTGTATTTAAATTTACAGCAGCGAGCTGAAGATCAGTCTGAATCAATTGGTAAATTTCTTTAACAGGAAGTTTGCTGACAACAGTATTGATTTTATATTCTGTTGTGGTGACGTATGGGATATCCCCATACAGATTGACCAGATAAAAATGCAGCAGTGCCCTAATAAAAAGAGCTTCCCCTTCAAGCTTTTGTTTATTTGCTGTTGACAGGGATACAGAACTCCTGCTGCCTTCAAGCACGGCATTTGCTGCATATATATTGCTATAGGCTGCTTTCCAGTAATCGTTCACAGAGGAAGTGGAAGGCAGCAGATTATTGGTATAAAAATTTTCAGTAGTACTGAGCGGGTTTCCAAACCATGTCAGTTCATCTCCATAACAGCCTAGCTGGAAAGAGATTCCCACTCCAGAACCGGTCAGTATTCCGGTATCCCTCATTTTTGAGTAAATACTGGTCAAAGCGGCATCTGCGGTCTGATTATCTTCAAAAACACTTTCTTTGGTCAGCTGGTTCTCCGGCAAATCAATATCTAAAAAAGAATCGCAGGAAACAATTAGAAATGCCAATGACAGTACCAATTTATTCATGGATATTCTAGAGTCCCTTGTGAATGAGTTTGTGACTATTTTTTTCATGGTCTATTTTTTAAAAAGTTAGCTGTATGCCAAAAGTCATTATTTTTAATGGCGGAAGAAATCCTGTGCTTATGAATTCGGGATCTCCATCTTTGTATTTGGTAAAGGTGAGCAGGTTCTGGCCCTGGGCAAACAGTCTGCACTGAGTCTTAAATCCTGTCAGCGGAAGATCATAGGATAATGAAATATTTTTAAGCCTTATGAAGGAGGCATCACTTACTGCTGCCGTGCTTTCACTAAATCGTGATCCTGCAGTTACCGCGGCTGCGTTATATCCGGCAGTAAAAATCTGGTAAGAAGCTGTATCTCCGGGATTCTGCCAGCTGTCTTTCAGTTTCTCTGGCTGGTTATACATCTGTCCTGCAGGACCTACCGGATAATTGTAGTTTTTCTGGCTAGCAAATTGAAACAAAAAATCAAGTTTTATGCCTTTATAGCTCAGCTGATTCTGAAGCCCGCCGAAATATTCCGGATTCAGGTCACAGATGATTTGTTTGTCACCAGCGGCTGTTATTTTACCGTCGTTATTCAGATCATTGAACTGATAGATGCCCGTCAGGGGATCAATGGCTTTATAGTCGTATAAAAGAACAATGTTCAATGGTTTATTAATGCGGTATCTCTGGCTGTAGGTTGACCCTTCAAGTCCCGGAAAACTAAGCAGTTTGTTTTTTGAAAAGCTGATATTCAGATTTGAAATCCATTGAAAAGCTCCCTTGTTTAGATTTACAGTACGGAGCGTAAATTCTAAACCGGAATTTTCCACTTCGGCATCAAGGTTTGACTGAAGGCTCTGAAAGCCTGTAGTTGAAGCCATTGGTATACCTACCAGCTGATTAGAAGATCGATTTCTGTACCAAGCAGCCGTCAAAAAAAGCTTATCCTGTAGAAAACCAGTTTCAATTGCTGCTTCCAGTTTTCTATTGGTTTCCCATGCAAAATTCGGGTTATAGAGGCTCGTTGGCTGTAAACCTACATTTCCATTGTATAATACTCCTGATACAGAATAAGTATCAAGGAATTTGTAATCACCGATTTGATCGCTGCCGGTTGTTCCGTAGCTGGCTCTTAATTTACCAAATGAGAGCCAATGGAGACCTTTGGCAAAGTTCTCTTTTGAAAAAAGCCAAGCAGCTCCTGCGGCTCCAAAAAAGGCAAACTGATTTCCTGGACCAAAACGGCTGGAACCATCGCGGCGTGCCGTAAGGTTTAAAATATAACGTTCTTTATAGTTATAATTGGCTCTTCCAAAGAATGCCTGATATTTGTAGAGGGTCTCGGTGTCTGCAACTGCACGTACTGTGGTAGCAGAAGAGAGGTTATAAATTAGGCTATTGGATGGGAATCCTGTCCCGGACTGTACAAGCTGATCGGTTGACTGGTCCTGAAAAGTAGCCCCAAGAAGAAGTTCCAGTTTTCCTGCACTGAGATTTGAGTTCCAAGCGACCTGCGGTTCCACAATCCATGAATTCCGGCTGGTATTGTTCAGAAATAGTGTAGAGTACGAACTGTTGTAATTAAGTTTAGGGTCATATATTGTAGAAGGCGAAATCCTGGTTTCGGTATGACGCAGATCGCTGTACCCAAAACTGCTTTTTATTAGAAGCTTCTCTGTTATTTCATAAGTCAGTACCGTATTGGCAAGGAAATCATAGCTTTTGGATTCGAATTTTGCCGGTAGATTAGCGAGCGGGTTCTGCCATGTACTGCCTTCCCAATTGAGGCTTCCATCCTTATTGTACAAAGCAGGAGCGTTTGGAGCCAATGTCTGTGCTACAATAGTAAGATCCGAGGACGGCTGGTCATTATCCTGAACTGTATATCCTGTTGAGAATTGTATTTTGAATTTCTGATTTTCTGACCGGTGGTTCAGACTAAACTGTGAACCGCCTTTTTTATACAGGAAATTACCGGGATAAACGGTAGTTTCAGTATGATAGTTTCCGCTGAGAAGAAAATTGGTATTTTGTGATCCTCCAGAAACTGTACCCTGCAGATCTGTAAAAACAGAAGTGCCTCCAAGGAGCTCTTTCTGCCAGTCCGTATATCGGTTCTGATCCCATTTTCCATTGACATCATAGGCTGAAGCAGGATAGGTGGTTACACCGTCATTGGCATAAGCCTGGCGACGCATTGCTAAATACTGGGAAGTATCCATTAGTTTTATAAATTTGGTAACACTCCCGGCTCCTGTGGTCGCATTTACTGTGAATGTCGTTTTTCCGCTTCTTCCTTTTTTTGTAGTAATCAGCACCACACCATTCGCACCACGTGAACCGTAAATAGAGGTTGCATCGGCATCTTTAAGCACTTCAATGCTCTCGACCTGGTCAGGATTGATTCCGTTAAGAGGGCTGGTCAATGTTGGGAAAAGAGTCGCGGTCTGCCCATGGCCGACAGTGTCAGAGGAATAAGGTACGCCGTCTATAACATACAAGGGGGCATTTCCTTCAGCCCGCAGACTGTTCTGTCCCCTTATCTTAATGTCAAAACCTCCGCCGGGCACTCCTGTAGTCTGGATGATCGAAACTCCCGCCATCCTTCCCTGCATTGTGGCAAGGACATTGGTCACAGGCTGTGTTTCAATATCCTTAGAGGTTATGCGGGCAATGCTTCCCGTACGTTCGCTTTCCTTCACTGAATAATAGCCGGCATTGACACGCACTTCCTGCAGGGTCGTGGTATCATACTCCAATTTAATGTCAATCTTGCTATTGCCTCTCACAGGAACAAGTTTTGTCTTAAAACCGAGAAATGAAACCAAGAGCGTATCGTTGGGCGATACATTTATGGAATACTGCCCGTTGTAATCGGTGATCGCAGCATTATTTCCCCGTCCCTTTACGGCAACGGTGACACCGGGCAGGGGAGCTGTTCCATCGCTGACGGTTCCACGAACCTGATGCTGCTGATAAGAAAAAGTGTAATGCCGTTTCGAATTTCCGGCAATTGATGATGAAAAAGACAGCAATATGCCAGTAAAAAAAAGGCAATAAAGCGCTTTCCCATCTTTGTAAAATGAAAAATAATTCATAATATTGGGATTGGTTAGTTAAATATGATTTGATTAGCTACAGGCTCTCTATGTTAGTTTGGCGACGAGATAGAGGGCTATTTTTATGTGTTAATTATGGTTGCTTACGGACCCATGAAAGAATTAATTCATATTAAAATTTTTAAGATTAAAAATTTTATAAATGAAAACTTAAATAACCTGAAGAATTTTATTGCTGAGAATATTTAAGGAGAGTTTTATCCATAAAAAAGCGTGGAACTCAGCTTAGACGTTTTCAAGGTACTGGTATACCACCGCACGAATAAGTGAGCCCACGCCATAAGACGTGAGCATCTTACTTATCATCTCGTGCGTTTAAAAATTACCAGTTTTTGAAAACGAGATTCAAAGCGAATGCTTCATTATATTTTATTGAAGTTTCGCAAATATAAATATTTCAATACAAATATAATGAAAAATAACAAATATGGACTATAGTCCATTGAAATTTAACAAAAAAAATTGCCCCTTTGTGTAACATGAACAACAACTTATCTGAAATAGAAAATTACATAATTCAACGCGTTAGAACTATTCGTAAAGAAAAAGGTCTAACACAAGAACAATTGTCTCTCAGATTAGATAAGGGCGTTGGTTTTATTGGTGATATAGAATCATCAAAAAAAGCTAAATATAACCTTAAACACTTAAATGATATTGCAAAAATATTTGAGTGCTCTCCTAAGGATTTTTGGCCAGATAAAGCGTTATAAGAACTCAAAAAAATTAATTTGTTCCAATAATGCACATATAAAAAATCTAATTTTTTTAAAATACAAAAAGCGAGAAAATTAACTTTGATAAGTATTTTAAAACAAATTAATAAATAATGTTACACCATATTTATTTTGTTTAAATTGATGGAATAAACTGTATTTTCTTTGAATTACTCTTTTTTGTTAATTTAAAATCGATTGGACTCCACTTTTGAACTGTCGGTTGTAGAAGTTCTTTACTAAAAAATAAGATCTCCTGTCCAATTTTGCTAGAGTGAGCAGAATGGTTAAAAGTATACTCTTTTTTTGCAAAAGGTGAATATAGTTCTCGTATGATAGGATGATTATCATATGAAACAATCCAGTTTATTTTATTTATTTTTTTTATTTTGTTGGCGACTTCTTCGTGATCATTTTTTTGATAATAATTCATATATAAAGATGAAGCTTTAAGATAATAAGGAGGGTCAAAGTAAAAGATTGTATTGGCATTGTTTGATTCTTGCTCCATTTTATCGATAAGATCCAAGGCATCTAAGCAATATAAGGTTATATTACTCTTGCGCGAGGCAATCAACCTTATCTTTCGGATAATTTCGGATTTATTAAAACGACAATCAAGTTTATATGCACCATTTTGATCATTTCCGCCTATCACACCACCTTTTATAATACCATCTCTATTTGTTCTATTAAGAAATAAAGTTGAAAAACCTAACTCTAATAAAGTTGAATTTTCTTTATTGTTTTGAATTCTTTTTAATCTGTTACGATTTTCGATGTTTATCTCAGTCTTTTCAATTAATTCGCAAAGATTGTCTGTTTCAAACAATACGGAATACCAGAAAGCATAAATTGATTGGTCTTTGTCGTTAATTGTTATATTGTCAACAAAGCCTTCAAATAATAAAAATAAAGCCACCGAAGCACCACCGGCGTATGGTTCAACATAGTGTCCACTGATGCCATTATCAATACAAATTTTTGCTACAAATGCAGCTAATTTATTTTTGCCACCTGGATATCGTAGAGGGGAGTAAAACATAATACATTAATATATCGAACAAATCTATTTAATTTTTATTAATATCTTCCCATAAAGTCTTTATAAATGGCTCTAATAAATCCCATTTCGTTTTCAATTCACTACTAGAAGGCTCCAAGGTACTCGAGTGGACATATTGATGAAACTTTTCAATTGATAAATAAGAATGTTGCATTTTTGAAGAACCTACTACAGAAATATTAGCAAATATCTTTTTTGCATGTCCAGCTTCAGTCATTTTATTTACAACCCATATGATTTTTCCAGATATCGTATCATCTTTTTTGAAAAAATGTCCATGTTTCTTTTCCGCGTAATAATCTAGAGATACTTCTATAAAGACTCTAAATAAGACACCGACAGAATTCGGAACTGACTTTATTGAATCATCAAGAATCAGATCGTCTCTTAGTTCTCGATAGATATTATTAATTTTATTTTGATTAATTGTCAGTTTACAATCCTTTGGAATTAGCCTTTTTCGGGCAGTCGACTTTCCTTTTACTTTATTCGATCTTTCAGGGATAATTGCAGCACTCGAACCTTTCGAAGCATCTTTTATGACAGGTGATTCAGGTAATTTTTCAATACTTTTCTCTTCCTTATCGTTTCCTATTTTGTCATCATTTATATATGGATGAAAATCTTCAACATCTACTTTAGTTTCGGAATCTACCGTCGCTTTCTCCTCTTTTATAACAGATGTAAAATTAGTATTTATTGTAATAGATCTTAGATATTCGTCTATACTTTCCGTATCTAATCGTGAGAAAATTTTGCCATTAAACGTCTTTTTTAAAAGTATATCGTATATTATAATTTCAAGTTTATCTAAAAATTGATTGTCTTCAGAAATCAAATTATTATCGTCATCAAATACAAGGTTAAAGTACTTGGCAGAAGTTACTGTATTTAAAATTCTAAATAACGTCGTTACAAAACCTTTTCCTAATATTTTATCTTTATCATCACCTGGGATATTCAGATTTCTAATAATTACTGATAAGTTGCTTTTAAAAATATCAATTTTGTCAGGATTATCAAGCCAACGAACTTTCGCATTGGAATTTTCCATAGATCCCCATGCTACCTCATTATTATTATTAAGATGTTTTCTATTTACATATCTTAAAATTTCTCTTTTATCACTTGAAACTACGCAATCAATTTTAAAGTTCTCATCAATATTTATAGACCTTTTAAGCTGTGCAAAATAACTTCTAATATCTTCATTACTAGTTAAGTTTGGATCTAATAAAAGTTTATATACAGTTAACCTCCTATTTCCTTCGTATACAATATTTTGACCTTCGCCATTAAATATTGCAAGTTTTTCAAATATAGGCATATCGAAGTCTTCAACAACTTCTTTGGCAAATGTCTTAATTTTGTAATAAGGGACCGAAACGATATAATCAATTAACTCATTTTCATTTTTGTGGAAATACTCTTTTGGAAATCTTGGATTATCTGACCAAAGTTTAAGATTTTTTAATGGAATTTTTACTTCTGTGAATCCTAATGTTTCTGCCATAATTTTTAAAGTTGATTTGATAAATTCTTCAGTATTTTGAGTAACTGCAAGCTTAACAAAAATAGCAGATTTTTCGTCTTTTTTTTAAATTTATTTTTTTTAAAATTATTACGCAGATATAAACGTAAAACTTTTTCGATTTTTCTTAAGAGTAAGTTTAATAATTTAATTAGGAATGTTAAAAATAAGTATATTAGTGTTTTTTAATGACTTTCTGAAAATATGATTGTAAACAAGATTGCTATAGAGAAATTTCGTGGTTTTACCAGTGCCGAATTTGAATTAGGAACTAATATAACTGTTATTGCTGGACAAAACGGAACCCAAAAAACAACAGTGTTAGGACTTTTAAGCCAACCATTTACTATAACAGATAAGGAAAATCCCATTTATAAAGAGAAGCCTCTATGTGGAGGAAATTATAAGTCATCTTTTTCTGATAAATTTAAGTTATCTAGTAAATTTGACTTAGCAAAAAATCATACTTGGACCTTAAGTACTAT
Source organism: Flavobacterium fluviale (assembly GCF_003312915.1). NCBI lineage: Bacteria > Pseudomonadati > Bacteroidota > Flavobacteriia > Flavobacteriales > Flavobacteriaceae > Flavobacterium > Flavobacterium fluviale. The sequence goes on from NZ_CP030261.1 coordinate 3,318,059, forward strand.
CGATAAAGATAATCCTGAGTTTACTGTAGAAAGCATTCCCCGCGATCATGAAAATGTCAGATTTTGGAAAAAAGGGGATAAATCGAAAGGTTCAGGTTATTTACAGTACCCTGTTATTTATTTAAGTTTACAAAGACTTATGCCACTTGGAGAGGACGCTAATTTGAGTTCTTCAAATGAAATCGAACTAGACAAAGAAGAGCAAATCTTTCTTCAAAAGTTCCACAAACAAATATTAATAATTCCTGACTTAGAAATAAGTAGTATTGACTATTTATCAAGTAAAACCAAAAATACTTTAGGAATCAGTACAGATTTCTATGATTGGAAAATGAACTCTTCAGGGCAAGATAACTTGGGGAAAATTTTGCTTGCAGTACTATCATTTAGAAGATTAAAATTGAAGTACAAAGATTATTATACACATGGTTTATTAGTAATTGATGAAATTGATACCACTTTATATCCGGCATCGCAAATAAGACTTTTTGAAGCCCTACGCAAGTTTTCTTCTCAATTTAATCTCCAAATAATTTTTACTACTCATTCTTTAACCCTTTTGGAAGAAGCATGTAAAATTCAAGACAGTAACAACCTAAAAAATCAAGTAAAAGTTGTTTACTTGCAAAAAGTTGATAGAGAAATAAAGGTAAATCAAAATGTTAAGTATAGTTATATTCAAGATAAATTAAACGTAACATTGTCTGGATTAACTCCTCAAAAAAAAATCACCACTTTTAGTGAAGATAAAGAAACCGAAATTTTTTTAAAAGGACTTTTAAAGACAAAAGCAAGTAGTTTAAAGTTTTTGCAATGCACTTTAGGTTGCAATAATTATATAGCGCTTGTCAAAAAGAAAATAAAGGGTTTTACATTTCCTGAAAGTATTATTTGCTTAGATGGTGATGTTATATTAGATAAAACAATAATGAAGGAGATAGCAAAACAGAAAAACTTTTTAATATTGCCAGGAGGCGATTCACCTGAAAGATTACTAGCAACATATTTGTTTCAGGAACCTGAGTCTTCGGAAATATGGGATACTTTATTTTTGAATTACTCAAAACAGTTTTGCTTTAGCATCTATTCCTATAATGAAATTTTAGATGACCGCAATAAAGCTAAATCATGGTTTAAAAGCCAAGAACAATATTGGGGTAGATCGTGTACCAAAATAATAAACTTATGGGCAAAACAAAATAATTCAATTGTTGATGATTTTATAAAACAATTTGAGTCGTTAATGGCCAAATTTCGCTTACAACAATAAAGTTAGATTACTGTTAAAAAATCAAATAAACTATTTAAGTTGAAAATGCTTTAAATACGACTTACTTGCCATTATTTCAATTTAAAGCATCTTCGTACAATTTAAATGCTTTCAAACTTTACTCTCTAATTTTTAGATCTTTTATTGATTTCCTCTATAAAAAAATTAACTGGCATTTCAGTTCTACTTTTAAAAGCATTTACAAACTGTTGCGTACTATTAAATCCAGCCTCCAAAGCGAGAGCTGTATTAGTATAATTTCGAGCCATTTTATTTTCCTTCAATAACGTAATTATAAAATCAATCTTTAAATCATTGATGTATTCAACAAACCGTTTATTTTTATGATGCGATATAATTTTATACAAATATTTTGAATTCGTATGAAGCATACCAGCTACTGTTGTCAAACGAACATCTTTGGTTAGAAATTTCTTTTCTGATTCAAATTTTTGAAGTTCTTTCAATACAAAGGCAATTGTTTCTTCCGGGATGTCCAAAACTTCTGCTTTTTCTTTTTTTAGTTTGGAGTTTGGTTTATCTAATGAAATAGGACTTAACATTACTTCGTCGAACTTCTTTTTATAAAACTTTTTGTTTTTATGATAACGATAGGTCAGAAACACCGAAAATGTAAAAAGTATTAGAATGATTACGATTAAAATAACATCATAATATTTTTCCTTTTTAAGCTGTTTATGAATTTTTTCCCTCTCAACAAGCAGCTCTTTGGTATCGTATTGTTTATGAATTTTTGTGATTAGATATTTGTTGGTTTCATTTAGTAAAGAGTCTGCTTTTAATAACTGGTCAATATACAAAAGCTGGCTTTTCTGATCATTTTTACTTTTGTAATAATTAATGAGTAGTTCATAAACTTCACGAAGATCAGGACGCATATAATTCTTTTCTATAAAAGTTCTGTCAACTTTTAAAAAATAGGGAAGGGCTTTCTCTTTTTTATTGAGAGCCCAATAACTTTTGCCAATATAGAAATTCCCCACGGCCTCATTTGCAAAATCCTTGTTTTCCCTAATACTGTCAAGAGAAGATTCTATGTTAACTATTGCAGAACCATAATTTTTTTTAAAATATAAATTGATCCCTTCTGAGTGCTTGAAATAAGGAATCATTTCCGAATTTTTTAGTCTTTCGCTCTCAGAAATTCCCTTCTTGTTAATTTCTGAGCATAATCCATAATTTCCAATTTTGTTATTAAGGACGCCTAGTGAATGAAGGCAATTCAAATAGGCTCTTGTATCATCTTTTTTATAATATTCTAAACAATCCTGAAATAGTGAAATTGCCTCATCATAAAAGCCTAGTAAATATTTGACCTGAGCCATATGGTATTTCACCTTATTATGCTGGTATTTATCATCAGTTAGGGAGATGTAACTATTTGCTGTAATGTAATTATCAAAAGCACTTTCATATTTTTTTTGGCCATAAAACACAATCCCTTTTGAAAGGTACGCAGAACCTATTAAAGCATTATCTGTACTTTTTTTTGCTGCGTAAACCATACTATCTGCATAAAAAATTCTGATTTTTTCAGGAGATTGGTGCAAAATGTTCTGGTATGCATAAACGACCTCTTCCCAGTTTTTTTCGTTTAAGGCCTTGTTGAGATAAGTGTTAAGGTATGGTGCTGCCTTGGAGCTGTCTTTTCTAAAGCTGTACATCTTATCATCGAGATAAGTATAACTTTTATTTTTAAGAGAGTCAGGAACTTTGCTGCTGTTTTTCTGACTGAACATACAATTAGAAATGCACAGTAATGACAAGAGGACTAATAATTGTTTCATAGATTAAATATGTAATATGTAGGGGAGACATTTCTTTCTATAAAATTGATCTTGAAAATTAGTGGACGATTCAGGATAATGTCATAAAAAGCAAACTTCAAATATAAACTAAATAATTGAATTGTAGGTAATTATGCACGTTTAAAAGTGGTATGGAATTCATGGAATTCCATACTATAAATTCATGGAAACCCATAGTTGTTGCCTTGTGTGAGGATTTTTATCGAAATAGATTTGCTTCGAATTCACGGGCAAAAATGTTTAGCAGGGTGCTGGATAAAAGTTCTGCCAATCCGGATGAAATGAACTGAGAAACTATTCTCATTTACTTTCAAAACTATTTAATCATGAAAAGTTTATTATTATGCATTGCAATTTCACTTTCAATGTTTTCTTGTACAAATGATCAAGAATCATTACCAAAATTATCCAAAGATTTTAAAGATGAATCTAGTTCTAAAGTAACAGATGCAACAAATCCAAACAACCCATTTGATCAAATTGGATTGGATTATTATAATCATTTTAAAAATTTTGAATTGGAAAACGGGCCCGTAAAAAACCAAGCCCAACTTATTGAACAATTACTTTATTTGAATGATAAAGGAGATATAAAGGGTAAAACAAATAAAAGTGTTATTACGATCACACCTGAAATGATAGCAGTAATACTCGCTGACCCTGAAAACAAGCTAATTGAGCTTATCAATGATGCGTCTTTAAGTATCTCAGTTAAAAACAATTTGACTTATTTCGTTAGTGAGTTAGTCGATAAACAGGATGATGATTACGATGATGTCCATAACTACATTCTAGATTATGAAGGCGGCGTAATTGCAGATTCTGTCCTAATACAGGAAGAAAAAGACACTATTTTAAAGGTTTCTGCCATATCAAGGTATTCGCTGTATGCAGAAGCACGTAAGCGGGACAGAGACTGGGAAACTTCTGTAACCAATAAGCCGTCAAAAGGAATTGATCTTAAAGGAAATGAGATTACAATGGTTAAACTAGCCGTTGTTTTCAATAATCTGTATTAAAGAATTATGCTAAGATCTCTTAATATGAAACTGCAGCTTTTTTTATATTCATGTCTGATCTTAATTAATCTGGCAAGCCTCTATTTCATCATTGATCTTTTTTGGTATGATGAAATAGAAAGCCTGCTTCGATCTGGACAGGAGGGCGCAATTTCTGTCCGCATCCTGGCTTACCTGTTTTTCATTACCTGTCTGCTTAATCTCTATTTACTGTCTTATCTCATGATTAGGATAAGATTTAAGGATTAACGAAAAAGCATCAAACACCTATTAAGATGATAAAAGATCTCATTAATACTGACCTAAAAAAACTTCCTATAGAAGGGCTGGATATCCATATTATTAAAAAGTACGAAAGAATAACTTTAAACGATGAATTGTTTAAAACTGAAAATTTATCAATTTTATTAATTCGATCGGGTAGTTTAAAAATTAAACTTCAGGAAATAACACAAGATTTAATATCTCATGAACTTATTGTAATCCCTAAAGATTCTTACTGCACTTTTTTAGAAGTTCGTGACAACCTACAGCTATATGTAATATTGTTTTCTTCGGATTTTGTACATAAGAACTGCCTTAAAAAAGATTTAGTAGAATCTTTGTACTTTTTTATAACTAAAGAACCTCTCAAGATTGCCTTGGAAGAAAAGGAATATCAGGTTTTGTCACTCATTTACAAGCTTATTTATTTTGTAAATCTAGATGCTACGCGAAATGGGAACGATAGCGATCTGCCTCGGATAAGTTTAAGTTTATTTCTTTACGAACTCAAACTAATTTATTCGAAACATTCAGCAAATTCAATAATCAGTTTTAATAGAAAGGAAAACCTTGTGATGCAGTTTTTAACTATTTTGTCAATACATTATAAAAAACAGCACTATGTAAAGTTTTATGCTGGTGCATTATTTGTTACTGCTGGATATTTAGATAAAGTAGTAAAAGAAATTACCGGAAAAAGCCCTAAAAGTTTAATAATTGATTCCTTAATTAGTGAATCTAAAATCCTGCTGGATGATCCTCATTATACTATTGCTGAAATAACACAGGAAATGGAGTTTAGCAGTATTTCAGTATTTAGTAATTTTTTTAAAAAACATACCTCGACCTCCCCATCTATTTACCGCTCGAAATCTACAGAAGGATTTACTGCTCTATAGTTTTCGTTGTCTGGCCTACATTAAACAAGTGTACTATGAATACTATATATCCTTTAGAATGGTTAGATTATGTTATACTGCAAATACTAAATCCAAATAAATCGAATGTTACCATTTTAACTAAAACAGAAGTAACATTAATTACAGAAAATATTGTAAAAGAAGCGAATCATATTCAGGTTCGCATGAAGAATGAAATTTTTTCATTAGTTAAAAAGAGGCAGATACGATTACAGGTACGTAAGTACCATTCTAATTTAATATATCTTCTTGATAGTGCAGTTGAGAATCAGCAATGCAAGGAACTAAAGAAAAAAGACTTGGCAAAAGTTATAGAACTAACTATAAGCACGCTTGATGAGCTTCTTTCTTTTGTGGAAAATAGATTTTCTAATTTTCTGAGTCTTGATGAAAGAGTACCGATAACTTACCTTGCAGTAACGAGAAAAGAGTTAATTCATAAAATTGCGATGTTAGAAAAGAGGCCATTTGAAACGGAAAAGGAAAGAAGTACAATTGATATTATTAAAGATGCTTTATCTGAATCTGTTCAAATTTCACACAATAAAGCTTCTTTTAGACAAATTTTGTATGAGCGCCAGCTTATGAATCGTCTATTGGAAACATCATATCTAAATCAATCCTTATCTATATTTTCAGCATTAGATAAAATCTTAATTGAAACTAATTTCAACAGCAAGAGATATATTGATTTCCTTATCGACAATTTATCTGAAAATACTAGTCTTATAGAAGATGCAAATGAAAGGCTGAATTTTCTTATGTGTAATTCAAAAGAGTTAAATCAGCTGTATTCTAATGAAAATGTAACTTTTAATCCTGCTACAAAAAACATTAAAAGTATTCTACTGGACTGGTTTAGTTATGAGGCTGCGTATCTTGAGAGTCAGATTAATGCAGAACATTTGGTTTCAGAACAATTAGGCAAATCAAATGATAAAGTTGAATGCATTCTGTCAACTGATCAAATGGCTTTGATTTTACGAGCAAGTGATGAATCCCGGGTTTTAAAAGCAAGATCAATGAACTTGGTTTTTAAAACTATTGTACCTTTTTTATCTACGCCTTTCAAAAAAGATCTTTCGTATCAATCTGTTCGAAGTAAATCTTATAATGCTGAGGACAGGGATAAGGAGATTGCTATCCAAACACTTAAAAAAATTATTGAAAAGATCAAAACATACTGAATAATCAATCTGCGTAACAAAACTGAATATTCACGACAAACTACTAAACATTCTAGATTATGACATTAATAGCAATATTTTTCCCTTCACTTTCCTTTTTCTTAAGGGGTAAGATTTTTACAGCAATCATTTGTCTCATTCTGCAGATTACTCTGATTGGCTGGATACCAGCGGCAATCTGGGCGGTTTTATCGCTTCAGAATTCACGTGCTGATAGACGTAATGCGAAATTATTTAAAGCGATGCGTTCAAAATAAAACGACTAATATCATTTGAAAGGCTTCTGTGGTTATTCTAACTGCAGAAGCCTTTTTTATTTATCAGTGTGAATATATACATATTATCTTCTGGTGACCAACAAACTCAAGGGGTACAAAAGGGTACAAGAAAAGTTGTACTTGTAGAAGCCTGATTCTAGTTGTTCCTTTGACATGTAAAATAAATCATATCTCCTCTAAAGATTTTGATTTGGATAGATAAATGTTGAATGATAAATGAAGAAGACTATGTTTGCAAATGTTTCATGGGGCAGCTACCTAACTGTCATAGGTGTAATCTTAGTGGTATGGTATCTAATAGTACTGCTTAAATTCTATAAAGACGATTTAAAGGAATTTTTCTCCAGCGAAAAAAGAAATGGCCCGTTTAAAAAATCTACAAATTCTACATCTTTGCTGCAAAGAAAAACACATACGGATTTGTCATCATCTTTTTCAGAATCTTTTGACACTTTAGATGATGCAGAAGAACTTTCCGCCAGAATACTCCAAGCTGTAAAGGAAAGTGCCGAGAAAAACTTGTTTAAAGAACAATTCCAAAATTACCTGCGAATGGTTCTTGAAGAATATCCTTATGTGAAGATTTCTTCACTGCGTGAAGATGTAAATCATTTAATAGTCTCCGAAAGCGAAAAGCACCCTCAGTTTTCTTTAACGTTTGCCGAAGCGGATCAACTGTGGGAGGAGACTATTTCTTAAAACTCAGCGGAGGAATAACCCCTGTTCTCTCTGGTGCGGTATGGCTTTGTGTGACAAGATGATAGAGCTGTAACGGCGGTGTTCCTCTGCTTTTTAACTATAAATAATCTTTAAAATGATGTGTGATGAAAAAATGTTGGTGGAAGTTAAAGGAAGTAAATGAAGATAAAGTATTGTCATATGGCATCTTGTTATTATTGTTAGTGTATGAAACTAAAATTTATGCGCAAGACGGTGTAGCTGGAATTAACGAAGCAAATCAGAAAGTAAGAAGCTACTTCGATGCCGGTACGGAACTGATGTATGCAGTAGGCGCAATCCTAGGCCTTATCGGAGCTGTGAAAGTTTACCAAAAGTGGAATGCCGGTGATCCTGATACCGGAAAAGTAGCTGCCGCCTGGTTTGGCAGCTGTGTATTTCTTGTTGTGGTGGCTACTGTTATCAAATCTTTTTTCGGAGTCTAATGAACAGTGTGTATCAGATTAATAAGGGAATCAATCAAAGTATTGAATTTAAGGGGCTCAAAGCGCAATACATCTGGTACCTAGGTGGTGGAGTCGTATGTCTTATGATACTGTTTGCAATTCTCTATATCGTAGGTGTTCCTTCTTTGATATGTGTAGGTATTATTGGAACGGCAGGTGGATTTTTGGTTTTTAAAATCTACAGGATGAGCAATCAATACGGCGAATATGGAATGATGAAAGCTTTCGCAAAAAAACAGATTCCAAAATTTATAAATGTAAAAAGCAGGGAAGTTTTTATAAAGATATAGCTGTAAAACGTTAAACAAAAAAAGGAGAGAGATGGAGAAGAGGATGGAAGATATATTGCCAATTATGGCAGTAGAACATGATTGCATATTATCAAAACAAGGTGATGTAACTGTAGTATTCAAGGCGGAGCTTCCCGAAATTTTTACGCTCTCGGACCAAGAGTATGAAGCCTTTCACCAGTCTTGGATAAAGGCATTGAAATTGCTGCCTAAACACTGCATTTTTCACAAACAGGACTGGTTTCTTGAAAAGAAACATGTGGCGGACTTTTCAAGCGATGACAGCAGTTTTTTGACAAGGAGCAGTGAGCGTTTCTTTAATGAAAGACCTTTTCTAGATCATACCTGTTATATTATGCTGACTAAGAAACCGGCAGGGAGGAGAAATTCCAGTTCTTTATTTTCCAGTCTTTTGAGGAATACATTGGTGCCTCAAGAAACGTTGAACCCTCAAATACTGCAGGATTTCATTGACAGTACGGGACAGTTTCGCAGGGTTATGGAAGACAGCGGATTTATAAAGCTTGAGCGCCTCAAAAATAATTCTCTTAAAAGTGAAAGCAGGAAGATTGGTATTATTGAACGGTATAGTCTTTTATCAGAGAGAGAAGATTCTTTTGTTTTTAACGACATAGTTTTTGATGAAGGGCTGAAGGTTGGCGATAAATACTGCCAGCTGTTTACTTTAGGTGATGCAGCAGATCTGCCTGGTTTATGCGGATCGAGGATTAATTTCGACCGTTATTCGACCGATAAAACAAAATTCAGCATTGGTTTTGCATCTACGCTGGGTCAGCTATTGTCCTGCAATCATATTTATAATCAGTATCTGTTTATTGAGGATGCGCAGAAAACAATCCAGAAACTCGAGAGTAAAAGATTGAGGCTTCAGTCGCTGTCTGCCTACAGCAGGGAGAACGTGATTGCCAGAGATGCAACTAATGATTTTCTTAATGAAGCTATATCCCAGCAGAGACTCCCTGTAAAAGCACATTTTAATGTCCTTGCCTGGAGTGCGGATAAAGAAGAACTAAAAGATATTAAAAACAAGGTTTCATCAGCACTGGCGCAGATGGATTCGGCTGCAAAACAGGAGACTGTAGGTGCACCGCAGATTTATTGGGCAGGAATGCCAGGGAATGCGGCAGATTTCCCGATGAATGATACTTTCGACAGTTTTACAGAGCAGGCGGTATGCTTCCTCAATATGGAAACTGGCTACAGATCGTCTCTTAGCCCTTGCGGTATAAGGCTCGGAGACAGGCTGACGGGAAAACCGGTTCATGTAGATATAAGCGACGAGCCTGTAAAAATGGGAATCTGCACCAATCGGAACAAATTCATTTTAGGACCTTCAGGAAGCGGTAAATCTTTTTTCACCAACCATATGGTAAGAAGTTATTACGAGCAGGGCACACATATTGTTCTGGTAGATGTCGGGCATAGTTATAAGGGGCTTTGCGATATGGTTGGCGGCTATTATTTCACCTACGATGAAAAGAATCCGATTCGTTTTAATCCATTTTACATATCAGAGGGAGATAATCTCGATACTGAAAAAAAAGAAAGCATTAAAACACTGCTGCTGGCTCTTTGGAAGAAAGATGATGAAACTTTTAACCGCAGTGAGTATGTAGCACTTTCTAACGCCCTTCAGCTGTATTATGAGAAGTTAGAAATCAATTCGGATGTTTTTCCGTGCTTTAATAGTTTTTATGAATTCTTAAAAGATGATTTTGTTCCCATTCTGGAAAGCGACAAGGTTAAAGAAAAGGATTTTGATGTCAATAATTTTCTTTACGTACTGCGTCCCTATTATAAAGGAGGTGAGTTTGATTATCTGTTAAATGCCACGGAAAATCTGGAACTTTTAAAAGAGAGGTTTATTGTGTTCGAGCTAGATAACATTAAGGATCATCCAATTTTATTTCCGGTGGTTACCATCATTATTATGGAGGTCTTTATCAGCAAGATGAGAAAGCTGAAAGGGGTGCGTAAAATGATCCTGATTGAGGAAGCCTGGAAAGCTATTGCGAAGGAAGGAATGGCCGAATACATAAAGTATCTTTTCAAGACTGTCCGTAAATTTTTTGGTGAAGCTATAGTAGTCACTCAGGAAGTTGAAGATATAATTTCATCACCTGTAGTAAAACAGGCTATAATCAACAACAGTGACTGTAAAATCCTGTTAGACCAAAGCAAATACCAGAATAAATTTGATCAGATTCAGGAGCTGTTAGGACTGACTGAAAAAGAGAAAGCGCTTGTTCTCTCGGTCAACAAGGCAAACGATCCCAGCAAGAAATATAAGGAAGTGTTTATCTCACTGGGCGGAATGCTGTCAAAAGTGTATAGGACAGAAGTTTCTTTAGAGGAATACTTAGCATATACAACAGAGGAAAGCGAAAAAGTGAAAATGAATGCCTACGCCAAAAAATTCGGCGGGGACATTAAAAAAGGAATTGCCGCAATGGCTCAGGAACTTCGAAGTGGAAATTAAATGAAAAGAGAAAATGAAAACGAAATTAGCGGGTTGTTTTATTTGTCTTCTGCTGGTTGCAACTCCAGTCAGACCAGCTGAAAAAACAGCAGCACTGCCAATACTGGAAATCGTTAAAGCAGTGACAAAGAAAGTAATCAAAGCTATTGATCTTCGGATCCAAAAACTGCAGAACAAAACGATTTGGCTTCAAAATGCCCAAAAGCAGGTCGAAAATGTGCTCTCTAAACTTAAACTCGACGAAATCTCAGAATGGACACAAAAGCAGAAAGACCTTTATAAAGGCTATTATGAAGAGCTCGCGAAAGTGAAATCCATTATCACTTATTATCAGAGGATAAAAGAAATTACTGCGAAGCAGACAAAGCTGGTTCAGGAATACGAAAGAGCATGGAATCTGTTTAGACAGGATAAGCACTTTAAAGAAAGTGAGATTCGGTACATGGAGAAGGTCTATACCGGTATTTTAGAAGAAAGCATGAAGAATATCGATCAGATATTTTTGATACTGGATTCGTTCACTACCCAGATGAGTGATTTGAAAAGACTGGAAATCATTAATAAGGCTGCTGACCAGATTGATGCTAATTATGATGATCTTACTATGTTCAATCAGCAGAATGTTTTAATGAGTCTGCAGAGGGCAAAAACAGAAGCAGATGTAAATCTTGTCAAAGAATTTTACGGAATACCATAATTCAGATAAAAATCATGAAAAAATTATTAATACCCTTGTTTCTAATACTTGTATTTCAGCAGGGACTACAAGCGCAAGCCAAGCAGCGCAAGGAACTGCTTCTGCAGATTGCAGCACTTCATGTGTATATTGATTATGCGAAAAAAAGTTATTCTGCCGTTTCAAAAGGACTCAATTTTATAGGGGATGCCAAAAGAGGGGAAGTAAACCTTCATGGTGATTATTTTGCATCTCTGGCAAAAGTTAATCCAAAAGTCAGAACCTACTACAAAGCAGCAGAAATTATTTCGCTGCAGTTTCAGATATTGAAAATCTGTAAAGAGACTTTAGTCAGTTTAAAAACGCACGATTTATTTCATGGGAGTGAGCTTGACTATGTGGAACGTTCTTTTGTAAGACTGCTTCAAAGCTGCAACGACACACTAGAACAGCTTTTAGTCCTCACAACTGATTCGAAACTGGAGCTAAAAGATGACCAGAGAATTGAACGGATTGATATGCTGCACAAAAAAATGACAGATGATTACAATTTCTGTACTTCATTCAGCAATGATGCAAAACTGCTTTCTCTTTCTAAGAGAGCAGATCTAAATGATTCTAAAAGTATAAGAGCTTCATATGGATTAAATTAAAACTCATGAAAAAGATATTAAAGCTAGGAGTAATCATCATCTTTTTATTTGTACCGGACAAATCAAATGCACAGTCAGCAGAAATCCAGCAGCTGATATTGAATATTGAAAAACTATCACAGTTCAAAAAGATACTAAGCGATATGAAAAAGGGTTACGAACTTCTGTCTAATGGATACAAGACGGTTAAAGATATGTCCGAGGGAAACTTCAGTCTTCATAAGGCTTTTCTAGATGCCCTGATGCAGGTAAGTCCAATGGTAAAGAATTACAAAAGGGTGGGAGATATTGTCAATTACCAGATTTTGCTGGTAAAAGAAAGCAGGAACGCACTGGGCAGATTAACAAAAAGTGAGAATTTTAGCGAGAAGGAAATAATATATTTTGATCAAGTTTATGCCAACCTCCTGAGTGAAAGCCTCACGAATCTTGATGAGCTCACAATGGTTATTACCGCCGATAAGTTGAGAATGTCGGACGACGAGAGATTGGAAGCTATTGATACTATTTATCTGCAGATGCAGGATAAGCTGTTTTTCATGCGAGATTTCAGTTCATCTGCAAACGTATTGCTTCTCCAGAGAGCAAAAGAGAAAAAAGATGTTTATGCCTCCAAAGCAATACAGGAACTTAAAAACTAAGGGTATGAAACTGTCAATTCGAAATAAAATCTTTTCTGTAATTCTGGTGATGATCCCTCTTTTTAGTTCTGCTCAGGGATTGGGAGATGAAATGCAGAGTCTTCATTCCGTTTTAGATAGGCTTTATGATGAAATGATGCCCTTGTGCTCAAATCTTATCGGTGTGGGGCAGGGAATTGCGGGTTTTGGAACCATCTGGTACATAGCTTCAAGGGTTTGGCGACATATCGCCAATGCCGAACCAATAGATTTTTACCCACTGTTCCGACCTTTTGTGATAGGGTTCTGCATTATGATTTTTCCATCTGTACTGGCACTCATCAATGGCGTTATGAAACCGACCGTAACTGCAACGGCTGCCATGGCTGCGGGATCGAATAATGCAATTGCTGTTCTTTTAAAGGAAAAGGAAAAAGCAATTAAAGAATCTGACACATGGAAAATGTATGTCGGCGGGACTGGCAGCGGTGATAGGGACAGATGGTACAAATATACCCACGATGGCGCTGATCCTTCAGATGAGGGTATGCTTGCAGGAATTGGCAACGATGTGAAGTTTGCAATGGAAAAAGCATCTTATGGTTTTAGGAATTCAGTAAAAGAATGGATGAGTGAGGTGCTAAGAGTATTGTTCGAAGCTGCTGCGCTATGTATAGATACCCTAAGAACATTTCAACTGGTAGTTCTTTCAATCTTGGGACCGCTTGTTTTTGGAATAGCAGTCTTTGATGGATTTCAGCACACCCTCACAGTATGGCTGGCAAGATATATCAATATCTACTTATGGCTTCCTGTCGCCAATATTTTTGGAAGTATCATCGGAAAAATACAGGAATTAATGCTGAAACTAGATCTTTCACAGGTACAAGCAACTGGAGATACTTTTTTTAGCAGAACAGATATTGCATACCTGATATTTTTGATAATAGGTATTATTGGCTATTTCACTGTACCCTCAGTGGCTAATTATATAGTGCATGCAGGAGGCGGGGGAGCACTGGCGCAAAAGACCACTAGCTTATTTGGCGGTTCAACCAGTTCGGTTATTTCCAAAGCATCACAAGGAACCGCGATGGTTATGGACAGCATGGGAAATGCGGCAGGGAAGATGTCACAGAGTATGTCCACATCTTCAGCTTCCTCTCCCTATTTTCAAGAGAAGGGAAATTACATGGGTGACAAGCTCAAAGGAAATTCATAATAAACTTAAAAAAACAGATCATGTTTACTAAAATGAAGAATATTGATTCAGCTTTTAAATATGTAAGAAGCTTTACAATGATTGTGATTGCAGGCTGTGTTGTTATCTGTTGTTTTGCACTTTATAAAAGTTTCCAGACTGTAGCCAGAATGCAAGACAAGGTTTACATACTGGCAGCGGGCAAAGCACTCGAAGCGTATGCTTCTGATAGGAAGGATAATATACCAGTGGAAGCCAGAGATCATGTCAAAACATTTCACAAATTTTTCTTTACCCTTGACCCTGATGACAAGGTAATTAAAACAAATGTGACTAAGGCTTTATATCTGGCTGATGAAAGTGCAAAAAGAATTTACGACGACCTTAGGGAAAATGGATTCTATTCAGGGGTCATATCAGGAAATATCAGCCAGACTGTACAAATAGACAGCATAAACATCGACATAAAAGATTATCCATATCGATTTAAATGTTTTGCCAGACAGAACATAATTCGAACTACAAGTATTTTAAAAAGAAGTCTAATCACCGAAGGAAGCCTTCGAAATGTATCAAGAAGTGATAATAATCCTCACGGCTTTTTAATCGAACGTTTCAATACTATTGAAAATAAAGACCTCGGTGTAGAAAACAGAAAGTAGATGAAATCGCTATTTAAAAAAAGAGAAACGCCATTTGTATACAACAGATACTATCTGTTTCTACAGGAAAAATGGGTGCGAAAGATGGAGTTTCTTACGCAAGGATTCTCCAAAAAGCAACTGATTCTTTTCCTGGTATTATTTATTGCATTTAGTTCTGCTTATTTTCTATTTATAGTTTATGAGGCTTTAAACTGAGATATTTTTCAGTCGAGAAAAAGTATGGTAAATACTTCAACTATTCAACAAGAATTGAATTCATTTTAAAAAGTAAAGACATGGAACGAAAAACTATTTCTATAAAAGAAGATAAAAAAAGAAAAATGCTTTTAATGCTGCCTTTGATAATTCTTCCCTTCATATCTATTTTGTTTTACACCTTAGGTGGAGGAAAGATGAGTACAAATACGGCAGGAAATAAAATTAAAAAAGGTTTCAATTTTAGTCTGCCTATTCCAAAGTTTAAGGAAGATTCATCTTTAAATAAAATGAGCTATTATGACAAGGCAGCGGTAGACTCCATTAAACTGCAGGAACAAATTAAAAAAGATCCGAATTACTCTAATAATAAGCTGCTTGAGCAATCTCATAGTCCATTTGCTGAATCGGACATGAGGTTAAAAGATTTCTTAAGTAACGGTCGAGGGCTAAATTCAGAGCCGCTGCAGAACAGGAATGAAAAAAAGATATATGAAAAACTGCATTTGTTGCAGAAAGCGATCAGTCAGCCATCTACAGTAGACAAGTATGGACAGGACATGAGCGAGTTTGAGAAATATGGTTCATCCAACGAAGTTTCTACTCAAATCAAGGACTTAGAAAAAATGATGTCTACTATGGGGGAATCTCAACCAGATCCCGAACTGCAGCAATTGAGCGGTATGCTTGAGAATATACTCGATATCCAACATCCTTCAAGAGTTGCGGAAAAGCTGCTTGAAAATTCAAAAAGCAAGAAAGGAAAAGTTTATAACGTAGATAGCAAAAAAGCGTCAGTTAATATTACTTCACTTCAGGAAAATAAAGCAGAAAACAATTCTCAACAGAGTGCTTTTTATACAGTAGAAGAGGCATCAAATGAAGATTCTCCTCAAAATGCACTGGAAGCATTTGTGCATGAAACCCAAACTATTGTCAACGGATCAGTTATAAAATTAAGACTAGGTGGTGATGCGGCAATTCAGGGTACAGTAATTCCAAAAAATACTTTCCTATATGGTGTTGCCGCTTTGAAAGGGGAAAGACTTGAAATAAAGATAGAAAATCTGCAATACCGAAGCTCAATATTCCCAGTTCAGCTTGCTGTTTATGATATTGATGGAATTGAAGGGATAAATATTCCAGGTGCAATCGGCAGGGATGTAGCGAAGGCTTCTGCAGACCGTTCAATACAGACTTTAGGGTTGACCGGTGTTACAGATTCATGGGGAGCTCAGGCAGCAGGAATGGGTATAGAGGCGGCAAAAAGTCTTTTAAGTAAGAAAGTAAAACTCATCAAAGTAATAGTTAAAGCAGGATATCAGGTACTTCTGTATGATGAAAAACGAAAGAATCTAAAACCTTAAAGTGAAAAAAATGAAAAGAATTAATCATTTATTTAAAATGAGTTTATTGCTGTTTTCTGTTTTAGCCTATCCTCAGTTGAGTGTAAAAGAGATGATAGCCAACGAAGACCAATACAAAAGCGTTCAGATCGGATACTCCAAAACAACAAGTATTGTTTTTTCTTATCCAATCAAGAGCATTGATAAAGGAAGTGATGAGGTACTGGTACAGAAAGCCAAAGGTGTGGAGAACATATTGCTTATTAAGGCGGCTAAACGGCATTTCATTCAGACCAACCTGACTGTTGTCACTTCTGACGCGAGATTATACGTGTTTGTACTGAATTATGATGATGACTGTCCGGATTTGAATGTCAAAGCCGTGAATTCCATTGCTGCCAGTAAAGATGTTTTATTTTCACTTGAGAACGAAAACCAGAAAAAAATAGAACAATGTGCCTCCCTTGCATTATTCAAAAAGAATAAAATCGGCGGTTATAACAAATCTAAGTATCAGATAAGACTGGAGCTAAACGGTATTTTTATTTATCAGGATGTTTTGTATTTGAGGATAGTATTTGAAAATAAGTCAAAGATTAACTATGACATTGATCAGTTCCGATTTTTTATCAGGGATCAAAAAAAATCAAAACGTACTGCATCGCAGGAAATAGAAATTGAGCCGCTTTATCAAACTACGTCATCCGCTGTGATCCCCTATAAGTCTGAAGTAATAAAAGTTTATGCACTAGAAAAGTTTACTATTCCTGAAAACAAATATCTCACACTTCAGCTAATTGAAAAAAGTGGTGGAAGACATCTGGAACTTGATATCAGCAGTGACCTAACTGATAAAGTATTTCCAATCGAGGCATTTAACATGGATAAATTTTAAACTAGATATATCATGACAATAAATGTAGCAGATGCTGAAACGCTGTTATCAAATGCGGAAGAGATGGTTTCTTACGGTTATCAATTTGCAGCATATCCTTTGAAATTAATTACTGACAGTGATACAATTCAGTTTTTTAGAACATCGATGGCTGCAGAGGATTATTGCCTTGTGGGCCCTAATGATGTTGATTATTTTAAAAATATTCCAATAACATCTCTCATCAGTGATTTAAACATAATTCTACAGAGCGGTATTGATACTTCTCGAATAGAGACTGTTAATGTAAATGATTTTATGCGTCTGTATAAAAAGAGAAATGAATTGAATGAAAATAACTTAAATGCAAATACAATGAACGAGAAAAATTTAGAATATCTAAAGGACCAGTTAAAATACACTGGAATGGGGGAAACGTTTGAAACAGAACTTAAAGAGAATATGCAGAAAGGTGATAAGGATTTTAAAATCATCCATAGCGGGATTATGAATAATGGAGTGCCAAACAATGATACTTTGACAGTTGAATTGAATTTCAAGAAATCAGATCAGAGTGACATTTACTTTTTTAATTCTTATCATGTGAATCTGCAGAAAGAAGAGAACAAGCCTGGACTGGAGCAAACATTTTATATAAATAATGATGGCACGAGCATAACTCTTAAGGAGGCTTACAATTTGATGGAAGGCCGTTCTGTGAACAAAGATCTTAAAACCAAGGAAGGGGAATCATACAACGCATGGTTAAAAATGGATTTTAAGGAATCAGAGAGCAATGGCAATTTTAAAATAAACCATTTTCATCAAAATTATGGCTATGACTTAGAGGCCAGTCTCGAAAAACATTCTATCAAAGAGCTTCAGACTCCAAACTACAAAGAAAATCTAATGGGCTCACTTAAGAAAGGAAATCTACAGTCTGTAACTTTTGTTGTCAATGATGTGGAAACTAAAATGTTTGTGGAGGCCAATCCTCAGTTTAAAACATTAAATGTCTATGACGGAAGTCTGCAGAGAATCAATCATAGAGAAAGCAAACAGCAAAAACAGTCGGAATCTAAGGATAAAAATGTCAGCAAGGATAGTGATGGTGAACCAGCACAGAAAGAGCAGAACTCAACAGCTCGCAAAAGAAAAGCGGGTAAATCTGTGTAGGATTAATAATCAAAAGTAAAAATGATGGGTAATCAGTTTCTTACCAATAGACTTGCAATTGAAATAAACGATTGGAATAGTAAAGAGGAAAACCTTAAAAAACTTTTCCGTTCCAGTTCTTCAATTGAAACTTCTCTTTTACAGGAGAAGTTAAAATGGTATGAAAGCGTGCTGGTTAGATATCGTAAGACGAATAGTGTTTATGAAAACCTTACTCTTCAAGTTGTGAAAAGCGAGCACGATAATCTGGTAAACCAGTTATACCCAGAAAAGCTAAGAAGGTTTATTTATAAAAACATAATTCTAAAGATGACTATCAGATTAAAATCTGCTATTTACAGCAAAACTGAAGCGAAATCTAACAATGAGCTTAAGGAAAAATTGGAAAGAACAGGTTTTAAAGATGCTTTTAAAAAAGTCGAGCGATACATGAATCTGGGAGAAACGAAATTTATTGTGCCTGTTTCTTACTATTTAAATGAAAAAGAGAGACTAGATCATTC
This sequence comes from Flavobacterium fluviale, assembly GCF_003312915.1. Classification (NCBI taxonomy): domain Bacteria; kingdom Pseudomonadati; phylum Bacteroidota; class Flavobacteriia; order Flavobacteriales; family Flavobacteriaceae; genus Flavobacterium; species Flavobacterium fluviale. The sequence continues at coordinate 3,336,709 of NZ_CP030261.1, forward strand.
TCTTAATTTTAAAAAAGATGAGTCCGGCCAATATCAATTCGAAGGATTTAAAACCAGTCTTTATTCACAATCCAAAAATGAAGATAATAGACAGCACTTTTTCGAAGGGGAAGATTTTAATGCAAGACAGTCTTATGAATTACTTTCAGGTCGGGCGGTTTTGATCGATGGAATCTGGAAGCAATTGGATTTAAATGATAAAGATGTATCTGGCAGTTATAGAGTAAAAGAATTTCCTCAAGAGTACGGCTATGATTTAAAGAAGGCTTTGGAAGAATTGCCTATAAATTCTTTGGATCAATTACAGGTTGGGGAAATCTTGAGATCTTTAAAAAATGGAGGCAGAGAGCTGGTTAAATTAGAAAGAAATGGCAGTTCTCAAAATTTTTATGTAGAAGCTAATCCACAAAACAGAGGGCTTTTGATCCACAATGAAGATTTAAAAAAAGTATTGCTTTCGGATCTTTTAAATCAAAATTCCAAAACTTCAAATAAGCAAGCAAAGTATGTAGCGATACAGTCTTCTCAAAGACAACATAGAACAGCTAAAAGTAAAAGTTTATAAATTATTCAAAATGGAAAATTTAAAACCGCTATCGGACTTTTTTACAGCAATTGAAAATGATTTTCGAATAAGCTCGACACATATTGCTATTTACATGTCTCTGCTTCAGTACAGGACGCAGAATCAGTTTGTAAACCCAATACAGGTGTATAGACATGATATAACACCAATAGCAAAGATTTCCTCTCCGCATACTTACCACAGATGCATCCAGGAATTGAGTGATTATGGATATCTTAAATACGAGCCTTCGTTTAAGAAAACACAAGGAAGCAAGATTTACTTTTACGATTGAGCATAGATAAATAACCATGAAAGCCCGTAAAGGGCTTTTATTATTTAATCAAATGATGATGGAAAATGAAGAAGAAAAAATGAGAGGAAAAATAACTCCAGAGAAAGCTATGAAAATGTTAAACTCTGAGGGTATGAATGTTACAATTGAAGAAGCAACTGAAATTTTGCTATTTTTACGAAAATTGGCCCATGCGGTCGTTTCAAAATTTTTAGAATCATGAGTATTATTGCAGATTTATACATTCGTGTAAGCACAGACGAGCAGGCTGAGAAGGGATATTCACAAAGAAATCAGGAAGAAGTCCTACGTAAGTATTGTTCTATAAATTATATTGAAGTTCGTAATGTTATTTATGAAGATCATTCAGCCAAAACCTTTAATAGACCACAATGGAATAAATTACTTCTTAATCTTAAAAGAGAAAAAAACAAATGCGACTTTGTCTTATTTACAAAATGGGACAGGTTTAGTAGAAATGCTGGTGACGCATACCAAATGATAAGTGTTCTACGAAAACTTGGAGTGGAGCCACAAGCAATCGAACAGCCTCTTGATTTATCTATTCCTGAAAATAAGATGATGCTTGCTTTTTATCTCGCTGCCCCAGAAGTGGAGAACGACAGACGGGCTTTGAATACTTTCCATGGAATGCGAAGAGCTAAAAAAGAAGGAAGATATATGGGAACTGCTCCCTTTGGTTATGCAAATAAATCAAAAGAGGACGGAACTAAATATATTGCTCTTGTAGAGCCCGCTGCGTCAGTAATGAGATGGATATTCGAAGAAATTGCAAGAGGAGTGTTTAACACTGAACAAGTTTACCATCTTGCATGCAGAAGAGGTTTTACAAGAACCAAAAGCAATATGTGGGGTTTAATTCGAAATCCAATTTACTATGGTAAAATTTTTGTTCCCCAATATAAAGATGAAGAAAGCATGTTAGTTACAGGACAGCATGAGCCTTTAATCTCGGAAGGTCTTTTTTATAATGTTCAGGATATTTTAGATGGAAAATCACGTATTTACAGACCTAAAATTAAAACAGTTGTAGAATTTCCCCTCAGAGGGTTCTTTAATTGTCCAAAGTGTCAAAAAAAGCTTCAGGGAAGCAAGTGTAAAGGCAGACATAAACATTACTATTATTATCATTGTGAAGCCCAGTGTAAATTTAGAATCAATTCAGAAATAGCCAACAAACTATTTACTGAAAATCTAAAAAAATATCAGCCAATACCGGAAGTTAAAAAATTATACACTTCGGTTATATTTGAAACCCATCGAGAATTGGCTAACAATGCTGGTGAACAGAAAAGAAGACTTTTAGAGCAGATTAAAGATTACGAACTTCGATTAAGTAATGCAAGAGATCTTCTTTTAACATCGAAAATAGATTCCGATGATTATAAATTAATGAAAGATGACTACACTATACGAATTACAAACCTTGAAAGGGAATTATCATCCATAGCAAAAGATAGACACAGCATCGAATCCCTTTTAAATAAAGGTATAGAGAATTTAATTAAAATGAATGAAGCTTACGTAGATATGGATTTATCAGAAGCTCGGAGCCTCATAGGTTTAGTTTACCCTGAAAATTTTACGATTCGTGAAAATAAAATACAAACCGCTAGAGTGAATAAAATTGTAGAGAGTATATATTTGATAAACAAGGAGTTACGGGATAAAAAAAATGGGGCAAAAGATGATTTTTATCTTTTGTCCCATAGAGTGACCTCGACTGGATTCAAACCAGTAACCTTCTGAGCCGTAATCAGATGCGCTATTCAGTTGCGCCACGAGGCCTTTTTGTTATCAATTAGCTAATTTTTTGTAGCTTTGTTGATTGCTTATTGCGGGTGCAAAGATAGGCATAAATGTGAGATAAACAAGCAAAAAATAACAGAAAAATAAAAAAAAATGAAGATTGAAAATTATGTGCGTGATATTCAGGGGTTTCCTAAAGAAGGAATTTTATTTAAAGACATCACTCCGTTACTAATTAACCCCGAAGCGCGAACAAATTGCCTGCAAATCTTGGTTGATTCTTTAAAAGGACAAAAAATTGACAAGGTCGTGGGAGCAGAGTCCCGTGGCTTTTTCTTCGGAATGTTGCTCGCGCAGGAATTAAATGCCGGATTTGTGCCTCTTAGAAAACCTAAAAAACTTCCTTTTGAAACAATTTCAGCTTCTTACGAGCTAGAATATGGTTCTGATAGTTTAGAAATGCATACTGATGCTATTCAAAAAGGAGATCGTGTTTTAATTCACGATGATGTGCTTGCTACAGGCGGTACTGCAAAAGCAGTTTGTGAATTGGTTGAAAAACTAGGTGGAGAAATTGTACAGTGCAATTTTCTAATGGAACTTTCTTTTCTCAATGGAAGAGAAAAAATAAAGAACAATCCTATATTTGCAGCAATAACCTATTAGCCTTTTCGTAAATGAAATTATTTTACTATTTGGTTTTACTTGTTTTATTGTCTTCTTGTAATAACAATGAAGGAACAAAAAAAATACCGCTTAAAACTCCGGCAACAGATAGAATAATTGAAAATAATGTTGTAAAGTCTTCTAATAAAAAATTCAAAAGTAGTCTAAGACCCAGTCAAGATTTAGAATTGCATAAAGTATATATTGATACCGTTCAGTTTATTGAATATAATACCGACTTTGATTATTTTTTTATTGAAGTAAAAAAAGGAAATGATATCGCTGGCTTGAATACCAACAGTGACAACATAAATTTTAATCGAGGAGATATATTAGAAGTAAAATGGAAGATAGATAGTATATTTATTGCTGGAGATGGTGAAACTTTGGATTTTTCGGAGTGGCTTGTCAATGCAAAGAAAATCAAAGATGGTGACTTAAGTTTGTTTAAAAAGAAGTATAAGAAAAAAATAAAGTTTTACACAGACAAAGAGAATATGTCTGATTGGTATAAAGATTTATTGTATAAAAACGTTGAATATTATCTGGCAAACTCTAAAAAAGAACTTGTAAAATTACACATTCAAAATACTTCGCCAGACGAGCAATTGAGTTATTCTATAGAAGATCAGGAACGTGACGGAAAATTGTATACGGTATTAGGATTAGCAAACGATTTTGAAAACCGTACGAGTATAATTCAATGGTTATATTTTGATCAGCAAAGTAAAAAACTTTATGAGTACGATCTGGCAAATGACAAACTAATTGAGTTTCCTTAAAGTTAGTTTACAGATTACACAAAAACAATTTTATGCTTAATGGCATAAAGTACAAGTCCGATTCGGGTTTTTATTTCAAGTTTATCAAAGAGTATTTCTCGGTAACCGTCAATAGTTTTTGGACTCAAACACATCTGTGACGCAATTTCCTTATAAGTCATTTCGGTGCAGGCATGTTTGATAAAGACAATCTCTTTTTCTTTTAAATTGATTTTTCTATTGTCGCTATTGACTTTATTAATAAGCATTCCTGAAACTAATTCTGTGAAATAAAAGCCCTTTTCGACTACACATTCTATTGCTTCCCTAAATATTTCTGGCGAAGTATCTTTTAGTAGATAACCTTTGGCACCATTTGTAATCATTTTGATGATGATTTCCTCGTCGTCATTAACAGATAAAGCAATTACTTTGAGATCTGGTCTATTGTCTTTTAACCATTTCATAGTACTTAATCCATCGAGAACGGGCATATTGACATCGAGCAAAATAAGGTCGATTGCCGCCGAAGTATTCTCTTCAAGATAATCAATAAATACTTTTCCGTTTTCAAAACGGTGAATAACATCATAATCACCAAAACTTTTAATTAACAATTCTAGGGACTGCGAAAAAAGCAGATGATCGTCTACAATTATGATTTTATTTTTTGGGTTAGTTTTCATGGTCTTGCGTTAAAGGATATTCGATAGTTACACTTGTTCCAGTTTTATCAGAATTTATAATTAATACAGCACCAATTAATTTGGCTCTCAATCTCATATTATTAAGACCTAATCCTGAATTTGATTTTTTATTGTCGTATCCAATTCCGAAATCTTTTAATTGTAATTTAAAAACGGAATCAGTAGTTTCGATGTTCACATCAAATAAATCACTTCGAGAGTGTTTTAAACTATTGTGAAGAGCCTCTTGGAAAATTCTGTAAATGATTAATTCATGTTCCTCATTTATGGTCGGAATTGCTCCTATTTGATTAAAATTGTATTTGATTTTTTTAAGTTTCTTAATTCTTTCCAAATCCTGCTGAATAGCTTCAAGAAAGTTGTTCTGAAGCAGATTGTCTTTATTGATAATTCTTGAAAGAATTCTCAGTTCGTCCAAGGCTTTAGCCAAAACAGCTTTCATGTCTTTAAGTTCACTAATCTGAACATTTTTATTGCTGATTGAAATATTAAGCTGCATAATAGCGACAGATATAATCTGGCCGATATTGTCGTGAAGTTCTTTACTAATTTCAGACAAAGTCTGATCTTTTATTTCAATTCTGGTTTTAACCAGCTCTGATTGGAAATACAAGTCGGCCTCCATTTTCTCCACCACAAAGTTGTTTTTCTTCTTTAAAAAATAAAAGAAAATTATAAGTATAACGATAAGAAGGGTAAAGAAAACGATACCCAGAGAAATGACTAATAATTGTATTTCTTTTCGCTCCATATAAAACCTATTATAAAACAACTGTGAGCCAGAAAATTTAAGATAAACAGTACTAAGCTAAATATTGATTCGTCTTGTTTAATTAAGAACCAATTGATAGCCAGCATAAAAGGTGTGAAAGGAACGTGAAACACAAGTATTCCGAAAATATACCAGAAAAAAACAGACTTTTTAAAGTTTAATATTTTTTCTGAATTAAAAATCTCTATTAAATATAAACATGACAATATCAGTACTAATAAAACACCTATCGCAAAACTATATGTAAATGAACGGTTCAGGTCTTCTTTAAAAAATAAAAGATTTAAAAAAAAAGAAACGATAAATAAGACAAGAAATATAGCTGCGCAAACCCGATGATTGATTTTATTTAATAAGGCTCTTAGAAGTAAGATATAGGCAGAAAAACTGGCGAACATGTAAAAATTGTAAACGTAAAAATTCAGCAAACCCGTCCATTGGGTAAAATAATAGCCTACAATTTCGGTTACAATTGAAAACCAGATTAAAAGTACTAAAAATTTAGCTTTATTACCAGGAAGTTTTGGCAGGGAAAACAAGCCGACTATTCCTGATAATAAAGCTAGATAAATGATATAAGATCTTAAAAATTCAAACATAGTTTTAGTATAATAAACTTGGTGGTCTTCCGATGTTTCCGTAATTCATTGGGTCAAGACTTTGAATATCAGAAGAAGAAGCTTCTTGCACTAAAGCAAAACTTTGAATTTTTGCTGTGTTGTTCTCTATCTTCTTTCCTGTGGGAACTAAAAATAAAGTTGTCAGCCCAGCTTTTTCTCCGTGTTTTTCGTCATCTGGATAAATTCCAAAATAAAAGCGGATTCCGTCTACGTTGTAACCATCTTTTGCTCCATTAGTTTTGATGTAGTGAATGTAGTTTTCTAATTCTTCCAAAGAATACCAAATGGCATTTGCATCTTCTTTCTGCGCTTTTTTTGCTGTAAGCGAAGCTCTTTTGTTGTTGTAATTCACATTTAATTGTCTAGCAAATTCTTTTGTAATTAACTGACTTGGTTTTGCAGGAGGATTTTTCATGATTTTTATTGATTATTGGTTAAGGGTTTAGTTAACAGGATTTTGAAGTTCTGCTGGTGACAAAATTATTTGAAACCTAAAAAATGAACAAGGGGAAATACACCCTTTTTTCTACAGGTAAATTTATTCAAAAAAATGGGTTAAAGTACTGTTATGTAATATTTTATAAAAATAGAATTTTACACTATCAGTTTTTCTTTAAAAGCCCAGAAGAAAGACAGAAAGCATCGTAATAATTAACTTTTTAAAATGCTTCAAATGAATTAATAATAACCATTACCATAAATAAAAAATCATGAGAACTATAAAAGCAGGAGCAAAGTCTGCAGAAGTTTATTACTTAAATGAGCTTTTGGCAAAATTAAAATACAGTGTAATTGTTTCCGATTATTTCGGAACAGCAACCGATAAGGCAGTTAAAGATTTTCAATCCAATAATAATTTAGTTGTTGACGGCGTAGTAGGATTAAAAACCTGGTCGGCACTTTTAGAGAAAAGTAAAAATAGTTTTTCGTCTAACAGCAAACTGCTTTCAGAACAAAATTTAATCGATTTTTCAAATCAGTTTAATCTTGAACTGGCAGTTGTAAAAGCGGTAAATGAAGTAGAAAGCAACGGAAAAGGTTTTTTAATTGACGGACGTCCGAAGATTTTGTTTGAAGGCCATATTTTTTGGCGTGAATTAGAGAAAAGAGGAATTAATCCGAGATCTTATTTGAATTCAAATAATCAGGATATTCTATTTGAAAACTACACTAAAAAATATTATGTAGGAGGAACAGCGGAATATACGCGTCTGGAAAAAGCGAGAAACTTGGGTCAAGACAAAAAAATTAAAGATGCAGCCAACAGTTCAGCTTCGTGGGGATTATTTCAGATAATGGGTTTTAATGCGCTATCAATTGGATATAAAAGCGTAGATGAATTTGTAGAAAAAATGAACCAAAACGAAGGCGAGCATTTAAAAGCTTTCGGATTATTCCTCGAAAAAAACAATTTGATATCTCTTCTCAGAAATAAAAATTGGGCGTCTTTCGCTCTAAAATACAATGGACCAGCCTATAAAACCAACAAATATGATGAGAAGTTAATGAGAGCTTATCAGAAATACTTATGAGAATTAAAAATTTAGAATTAGAATTTAGAATTTAGAAATTAAAAATTTAGAATTAAAAATTAAAAATTAGCTCTAAATAAGCCTTTGTGGATCTTAGCGAAAGTTCTTAGCGGTATAATCTATGTTCAAAAACCTGAAACTTGAAACTTGAAACTTGAAACAAAAAAACAAAACCCGACAAGATCTTTAAAATCAGTCGGGTCTTTTATTTTATAATAACAGGAAACTTATCTCAAACTTGCTCCAAGTTCAGTTTCGAACGTTTGTTGTAATTTAGACATGATTTTATCAATCTGAGCATCCGTTAACGTTTTGCTGTTATCTTGAATAGTAAAACTCAAAGCATATGATTTTTTGCCTTCTGGTAATTTATCACCTTGGTAAACATCAAATAAATTAATGTCTTTTAAAAGCGCTTTTTCAGTTTGCTTAGCCAAATTAAAAATGCTTTCGTAAGAAGTATTTTGATCAATTAATAAAGCTAAATCCCTGCGAACTTCGGGATATTTAGGGATTTCACTATACTTAATTTTTCCAGTAATGATTTTTAAAACCAAATCCCAGTTAAAATCAGCATAATAAACATCTTGTTTGATTCCGAAGTGCTTCAAAATAGGTTTTTTAACAACACCCATTTCAACCAAAATATCATTATTATAAGTAATTGCAGTTCCTTCCGAATAAATATCAGATTGAACCGGCGTATTTGAAATCTTTTCAATTCCTAAACGAGATAAAATTGCTTTTACGTATCCTTTCAATAAGAAGAAATCTGTTGTTTTCTGCGGACTTGTCCAGCTTTCTTTGTTTCTGTTTCCAGAAATTAATAAAGAAAGATGTTTATGCTCTTCATATCCGTTTAAATATTTATGATATGTTTTACCGAATTCGAATAATTTTAAATCCGAATTTTTTCTGTTGATATTATAAGAAACCGCTTCTAATCCAGAAAACAATAATGACTGACGAAGTGTTGCTAAATCGCTGCTCAAAGGATTCAGCATCGAAACATTGTGTTCTTCTTTTAAAGAAGTCGATAATTTTGCATAAGCAGCAGTTGTCAATGAATTCGCCATCATTTCATGGAAACCTTGAGAATTCAATTGAGAAGCAATTACGTTTTGTACTTTATAATCTTCAGTTCTTGGTGAATTCGCTACTGTCGCATTAAATTTCTTAGAGAAATTAATGTTATTGTATCCATAAACTCTGAGAATTTCTTCGATTACGTCAATTTCACGCTGAACATCAACGCGGTATGCTGGAATAGTTAAACCTAAACCAGAATCTGAAACGCTGTTTACTTTAATATCTAGAGAAACTAAAATCTTTTTGATAGTATCTTTAGAAATTTCTTGTCCAATAATTTTAGATACATGGCTGAAATTCAATAAAACAGAAAAATCTTCTACTTTTTTAGGATATACTTCTACCACATCAGAAGTGATTTTTCCGCCCGCAACTTCCTGAATCAAAAGTGCAGCACGTTTTAAAGCATATTCTGTAATTGTTGGGTCGATTCCTCTTTCAAATCTAAAAGAAGCATCTGTACTTAATTGATGTCTTTTTGCAGTTTTACGAATACTAACAGGATCAAAATAAGCACTTTCTAAGAAAATAGTTGTTGTTCCTTCAGAAACTCCAGATTTTTTTCCGCCAAAAACACCAGCAATACAAAGAGGTCCTTTTTCGTCACAAATCATTAAATCTTCTTTGTGTAATGTTCTTTCAACATCATCAAGAGTGACAAACTTAGTTCCTTCTTCAACAGTTTTTACAATGATTTTTCCGTTAATTTTCGCAGCGTCAAAAGCATGTAAAGGCTGTCCTAGTTCATGTAGAACATAATTGGTAACGTCAACAATATTATTTTTTGGAGTTAATCCAATAGCTTTTAAACGATCTTGTAACCAGCTTGGAGATTCGTGAACAGAAATTCCAGAAATAGTTACACCACAATATCTCGGTGCTAAATGATTGTCCTCAACATTTACATCAATTTTAAGCGTACGCATGTCAACTCTAAAATTGCTTACAGAAGGTGTAATCAATTCGACGTTTACGCCGCGTTGCAGCATTCCAGCTCTTAAATCACGAGCCGTTCCATAATGACTCATCGCATCAGCACGGTTTGGTGTCAATCCGATTTCAAAAACTTCATCATTTGTAACTTGAAAAACTTCAGATGCAGGAGTTCCTGGAACAAGATCATCAGCAAGAACCATAATTCCATCATGGCTGTTTCCTAAACCTAATTCATCCTCAGCACAAATCATTCCGTGGCTTTCCTGACCTCGGATTTTTCCTTTTTTGATGGTAAATTCTCCACCATCTTTATCGTATAAAATAGTTCCGATTGTAGCAACTGGTACTTTTTGTCCTGCAGCCACGTTCGCAGCACCGCATACAATTTGTATAGGAGCTTCTAAACCAACATTGACTGTAGTAACTTTCAATCTATCTGCATCAGGATGTTTCTCGCAAGTTAGAACATGTCCAACAACAACTCCTTCTAATCCTCCTTTAATTGATTGGTATTTTTCGACAACTTCAACCTCTAAACCTAAATCTGTTAGTAATTCAGAAGTCTGCTCAGATGTCCAATCTGTTTTAATAAATTGTTTTAACCAGTTGTAAGATATTTTCATTTTAGTTCTTTAATTCTTTGTATGAGGTTACAAATATAAGGATTGCGCGTTGCAGTAGGAAAAAATTAAGTAGTTTTTTCGAGTTGTTTTTAAATGAATGAAAAATGCTGGCTAGTAATTATTTATTGTTTGGTGTAAAGAAATTTTGATAAAGAAATTTTATACACAAACTAAAATAAATGAATGTGTAATTTATAATGCAACATGAGTAAAAAGTGCTATTTTGTTTTTTACTAACTTAATTTGAAATAAAAAACAAAAAAAAATAGTGCCATAACCGAGTTGAAAAACTCTGAATTGATGCCAATTACAGCACTCTCTTGTTGCTTTTTTAAATCAGCTCCTCCACGTGTTTTTTAATGTTTTCTGATATTTTTTTGGTCGGAAGATCATTTTCATCATCTCCAAACGGATCTTCAATTTCTTCTGCAATTAGCTCCAAACTAGCTAATACATAAAATATAAAAACAACAACAGGCGCAACCAGGTAGCCTAAACTCACAGAATATCCAAACGGAAGCGTCATCGTATAAAAGAAGATGAATTTTTTTATAAAAGCACTGTAAGAGTAGGGAATAGGTGTATTTTTGATTCTTTCGCAAGCCCCGCATATATCTGTAAAAGCAACCAATTCGTCATTCAAAGTAATAAGCTGATCTCCGGTAATCTTTTTTGCTTCATACAAATCATTGATTTTATGATAAATAATTTTCTTTAATTGATTGGGTTTGTGTTTATGATGATCAATTTCTAAGTCTACATCTTCAAAAAGCTGTTTGCTGGTGTCTTCATCTTTTAAATGTTTGTGTAGAATATCAGCATACATGGGAATATATTTTCTAAAAAATTTCTTGTCGTTTTCGTCTTTTAAAATTGCAGATAGTTTTATGGAAAAGTTACGACTGTTATTTACAAGCTGGCCCCAAAGTTTGCGACCTTCCCACCAGCGGTCATAAGCTGTGTTTGTTCTAAAAACAAGTAAAAGTGAAATTACAAAGCCCAGCATTCCATGCATAATAGGAATGTTGTGGATGTAATCGTTTTTAGAAACTTTGAAATATTCGACTTCTAGATAGCCTATTATAGCAGCATATATTCCAATGGCAATCATAATGGGCAACAGTTTTCGAACCGTATCAGATTTATGAAAATGAAAAATAAAAGTAAACCAGTCCTTGGTATTGTAAGTGATCATTTAAGTTTGTTTTGAAACAAATTTAAATTAAAAATTAACCTGTTTTGACATAATTTTAAAAAAAATATTCTATGAGAAAAAGGCATGATTTAGTTACTATAGTAAGCATTTCACTCCAAAAAAACGCGCCTAATTATGCAGCTTTTTAGAATGAAACGCCCTTTTTAAGTTCTACAAACCTAGGTTTTTTATCTATTGAAATTAATCACAATAAGTTAAAAAGTGATATTTCCTGCTAATTCTTTTAAGGCAATTTCAGATAATTTTGCTTCATATTGTGCGTTGCTGTAGCGCACTTTTGCGTTCACATAATTAAGCTGCGCTGTTCTAAAATCTATTGTTGTAATAGTTCCAATTTTAAACTTATCAAGTGTAATGTCTAAATTTTGTTTCGCGATAGCTTCATTATCTTCTTCTAGCTCAATTAACTCAAGATTGGTCATATAAGTTTGAAAAGCAGTACTCAACTGTGTGTTTAAGATCATGCCTTGCTGTTCGATAGCAATCTGGGTGTTTTCAATCTGCATTTTCGCCACTTTTTCGTTACGATGCTGATTGAAGCCATCAAAAATATTCATCGAAGCATTAAAACCATAATTTAAACCTCTTGAAGAATTCTCGCTGGTAAATCCTAAACTGGACTCGCTTTCAGCGAAATTATAACCTGTTGTTAAACGTAAGACAGGATATCGATCTGCTCTTACTTGTTTGAGCTGCAGTTCGGCAATACGTTTGTTAATTACTTGGGCTTCAAGTGCTGGGTTTTGCTTTTGGGCTAGTTCCATTAAATCGACCAAAACTAATTTATTATCAACGACAACTTCATTTGTCACTTTGAAATCAATTTGTGGATCGCGGGCTAAGTATTGGTTCAACAAGATTTTAGCATTAGCATAAGATTCTTTTTGTCTCAATAAAGCAACTTGATCAGAATTTAAATCAACTTGAGCATTTAAAACTTCTAATTTAGAAGCTTTTCCGATACTGAATCTGTTTTGAGCTAAAGTCAGTCTTTGCTTTGAAATTACAATTGTAGTATCTAAAGCAGCTAATTGGTGCTGCTGCTGTACTAAATCATAATAAGCAGAATTTACCTGACCGATTTTTACTAAAATAGTTCTTTTAAGTTCGGCATCGCCAAGTTTTTGAAGTTCTTTTAACTGATCGTATCTGGCAAACATTTTCATTCCGTCAAATACGGTCCAGCCTAAACTTACTCCATAATTTAAGCTGTTGTTTTTAGCGTTGTCTAAAGTAGTCGATGTACCATCTTGACGTACTTGTGTAGAATTTGTAATATTGTTATTATCAACTATAGAGGCGGTTGCAGTTGGCAGCATTCCTGCATTTCCAACCGTTACGTTAGTTTCGCCAATTTTGGAATTATTTTTTGCAATTTTAATTTCAAAATTATTTTCCAGTGCTATAGTCATAGCCTGTTCAATAGTTAGAACTTCCTGGGCATTCGCCTGAATCACGCACGCGAAAAGAATTAGTAAAGTGCAGTATATATTTTTGATATTCATTTTTTTATTTCTTTTACCGGACAATCAGGAATTTAGGATTGTAAAATTCGTAATTTTTTGGATTCTATTTTATACTTTCTCTTTCGTATTCATCAATATGATCAAACTCCGGATAGTGTTTTCTGGCTCTAGACCACATTAAATAGATCGCAGGAATAACAAAAAGCGTTAAAGCCAATGAAAATATTGTACCTCCTACAATTACAACTCCCATACCAATTCTACTGGTTGACGCAGCACCAAGTGACATTGCAATTGGAAGTGCTCCTAAAGCAATAGCTAAACTGGTCATTAAAATTGGACGTAAACGTGCTTCTGAAGCTTCTAAAATTGCTTCTAATTTCGGTTTTCCTTGTTCTCTTAACTGATTGGCAAATTCGACAATCAAAATACCATTTTTAGTTACCAGACCAATTAACATTACGGTACCAATCTGACTGAAGATATTCCAAGTTTGATTAAATAACCAAAGAGAAAATAAAGCCCCGGCAACTGCCATTGGAACGGTTAAAATGATAATGAATGGATCTATAAAACTTTCAAACTGCGCTGCGAGGATCAAGAAAATTAATAATAATGCTAATCCGAAGGCGAAAGAAGTATTCGAGCTGCTTTCTACGAAATCTCGTGATTCACCGCTTAGATCGGTTGTAAAACTTTCGTCTAAAACTTTAGCTTTAATTCTGTCCATTTCTTGGATACCATCACTAATACTTTTTCCAGGTGCCAGTCCAGCCGATACAGTTGCCGACATATAACGATTGTTATGATACAATTGAGGTGGATTACTTTGTTCGTAAACTTTTACAACGTTATCCATTTGAATTAATTCGCCATTTCGGTTTTTCACAAATATCGAAGTTAAGTCTAAAGGTTTCGATCTGTCTTTTTGATCAAATTGTCCAATTACTTGATATTGTTTTCCGTTTTTGATGAAATATCCAAAACGCTGTCCGCTTAAAGAAAGTTGTAAAGTCTGTGCGATGTCAAGAATCGAAATTCCTAAACTTTCGGCTTTGGCACGGTCAATTGTTACGTTTAGTTCTGGTTTATTGAATTTTAGATTAACATCGGTAGTAGAAAACACATCGCTTTTTCCAACTTCATTCATAAAAACAGGAATTTTTTCTCTTAATTTATCAAATGTTGGAGCTTGAATGATGTACTGAATTGGTAGTCCGCCACGTCTGTTTACCGCAATTGTAGGCTGTTGAATTACAGATGTTTTTGCATCTGGATATTTTTTAGTCCATTTTGACAATTTATCGGCAATTTCTTTTTGAGATCTTTCACGCTCTTCTGGATTCTTTAAAGAAAGTCTGATAAAACCAGAGTTTGCTGCAGAACCTCCTGAACCAGGAGCGGTTATTACAAGACTGACTTTCTTTTCTGGAATTGAATCGTCAACCAATTGAGAGATTTCCTGCATGAATCGATTAGTATATTCATAAGAAGAACCTTCTGGAGTTGTCATACGCATGGTTACAGAACTACGATCATCATAAGGAGCTGTTTCTTTAGGCAGAATAGTGAAAAACAAATAGATAATTCCAAAACAAACAATCAAAATAGGAAAACTAATCCATTTTTTAGCCATAAATTTTGAAAGAGCTTCTGCATAACTGCTATTCATTTTTTCAAAAAACGGTTCTGTTTTAATGTAGAATTTTGATTTTTTCTGTTCGCCGCCTTTCATTAAATAAGCATTCAGCATTGGCGTTAAAGTCAATGACACAAAGGCAGAAATTAATACCGCGGCACCAATTACAACACCAAATTCCCTAAAGAGTCGTCCTACGAAACCTTCTAAGAAAATCACGGGTAAAAATACCGAAGCGAGTGTTACGGAAATAGAGATAACAGCGTAGAAAATTTCGTTTGAACCTTTAATTGCCGCTTCAATAGGCGACATTCCTTCTTCAACTTTTTTAAAGATATTTTCGGTAACAACGATTCCGTCATCAACAACTAAACCTGTTGCCAGAACAATTGCTAAAAGCGTTAATACATTTATAGAAAATCCTAAAAGCCACATTACGAAAAATGTAGCAATTAACGATACGGGAATATCAATTAAAGGCCTGAATGCGATTGCCCAGTCCCTAAAAAACAAATAGATAATTATAATTACTAAAAGTATTGAAATCCCTAAAGTTTCGACAACCTCAAGCACCGATTTTTTTACAAACTGCGTATTGTCCAAAGCAATATTCAGCTTAATATCTTTAGGAAGATCATTTTTTAAAGCTTCGTATTTTTTATAGAATTCAGATGAAATATCTAAGTAATTAGCCCCAGGCATTGGCACAATTGCTAGTCCAATCATTGGCATTCCAGAAGATGTTAATCCAGTCTCGATATTTTCTGGACCTAATTCTGCACCGCCTATATCACTTAAACGAACAATTTTATCGCCGTCTGTACGAATGATGATATTATTAAATTCTTCTGGTCTGGATAAATTTCCAATTGTTTTTACGGTTAATTCAGTATTGTTTCCGGTTAATTTTCCAGAAGGTAATTCTACATTTTGAGCGTTTAAAGCGGTTCGGACTTCTGCCACTGTACAGCCATAAGCGGCAAGTTTTGCAGGATCGATCCATAAACGCATTGCATAACGCTTTTGACCCCAAATTTGAACCGCACTTACTCCAGGAATAGTTTCTAAACGCTGAGAAATCACATTTTCGGCATAATCACTCAGTTCTAAGGAACTTCGAGTATCACTCTGGACAGTCATAGAAATGATAGATTCACTATCGGCATCTGCCTTAGAAACAACTGGTGGTGCATCAATATCCTGTGGTAGATTTCTAATGGCCTGCGAAACTTTATCACGAACGTCGTTCGCAGCTTCTTCTAAATCTTTGTCAAGGTTAAACTCGATCGTGATGTTACTGCTTCCTTGGTTGCTGGAAGAAGTAATGTTTCGAATTCCGTCAATTGCATTTACTGCTTTTTCAAGAGGTTCCGTAATTTGTGATTCAATAATGTCAGAATTGGCACCTGTATAATTGGTACGAATAGAAACCTGTGCAGGGTCGATAGAGGGAAATTCCCTGACTCCTAAAAATGTATAACCAATAAAACCGAATAGTATAATTAATAAATTCAGTACAATGGTTAAAACAGGCCTTTTTATACTTGTAGTTGATAAACTCATTTGTAATTTTAGATTTTAGTCCCGATCCCGAAATCTCGGGACAGGATAGATTTTAGATTTGTTGAGGATTTTAAACTCATAACTTATAATCCAAACCTTATAACTTAAATGTTATTTTTGTACTTTAACTTTAATTGGAGCTTCGTCTTTTAATGACATAACACCGCTTGTTATTAAAGTATCACCAGCTTTTAATCCTGATAAAATCAAAATTGACGAATCAGTTCTTGTCGTGGCATCAACCATAACTTCCTTAGCTTGTCCGTTATTAGCAATAAAGACTTTTTTACCATCTTGAATTGGAATAATAGCTTGTGAAGGAACTACAATTGCATCTTTAATTGTGTTTAAAGGTAATTTTACATCAGCAAAAGTTCCCGGGAAGAGTTTTCCATCTGTGTTGTCTGCTATAGCACGAATTTGAAGTGTACGTGTTGCAACTGCAACTTCAGGTTCGATGGCATAAATTTTAGCATTGTATGTTTTACGTGATCCAGAAACGGTAAAATCAATTACAGAACCTGATCTTACTTCTGATGCATATTTTTCTGGTATCGAGAATGTAATTTTTAATTTTCCTGTGTTTACAAGCTTTGCAACTAAAACTGTTGGAGTAATATATGTTCCTGGGGAAATATTTCGTAAACCGATTTTTCCAGAGAACGGAGCTCTTACAGAAGTTTTCGAAATTTGTGCTCTTATTAACTGGCTCTGCGCTTGTGCTGAGGCAAGGTCGGCCTTAGCAATATCTGCTTCTTCTTGACTGATTGCTTCTTTTTGAAGTAAGAGTTTTGCTCTTCTTTCGTTTTCTGCCGCCAAACCTTCTTTGGTTACTGCTTGTCTTAACTGCGCTTTTAATTCAATATCATTTACTTTAAAAAGTACTTGACCTTTGCTTACAAAACTTCCTTCTGTAAAAAATATTCCTTCTACGATTCCTGAAACCTCACTATGAATTTCAACCTGTTCATTTGCATCAATTGATCCTGAAAGTGATAAATTATTATCAAAAGTGACGGTTTTTATTACAATTCCTTTAACAGTTGTTGGAGAATTTTTGTCATTGGTTTTTTTAGAGTCGTCGTTTTTACTTTTGTTAGATAACACTCTATAGGTTATGAAGCCTCCTATGGCAACTATTAAAATGGTGTAAATGAGGTGTTTTACTTTCATAAAAATTGAAGTGAATATGGTTTTAGGTCTGTGTTTTTAGTAAGTAGCAAATTTAACTTTTTGTTGTGAAATCGGAAGCTGTTAGCTTTTATTTAACACTTGTATGGACAAGGGTTTGCATTTAGACTGCAAGGGGATCAAAAGGTTTAATAAAAGAATAATATTTTTTAAAGCGATTATGAAGATTTGAAAAAATCTAGTAAGGCAAGCGAGCTAAGAATAAAATACTGCTTAAGTCAGATTTTATATAGGTTTATATGAAATTGATGTTTTTTGTCTGATTTTTTTTGCAGTTTAACGATTTTATTTGTAACATTGGTATGTTAAACAAAATGACAGTCTTGTACAGTAATGATACTGTTTAATATGGTTGTTTATGTTAAAATGTATTTGTTTAAAGTTGTTTTTTATGTTTTTTTCAGCTTAAGGCTGAAAATTATATTAACAAATGTTTATTGTTTTGCTGATTTAATTAATATCATATAACATTCATCTATGAAGAAAAAATTACTTCTAACTTTATGGTTTACATTTTTACTTCTTTCAGCAGGTTATCTGTTTTGGCAGAATGAGTTTAAGTACAATCTTCCTACGCCATTACCACAAAATTATAATATGATTGCAATGGGTTCTAAAATTAAACTTGGAGCATGCTGTGCATTCGATAACAAACCTGTTTTTATACATTTCTTTAATCCCGACTGTCCATGTTCACGGTTCAATGTACCGCATGTTAGTGAATTAATTAAAAAATATGGAGATAAGGTGAATTTTAAAATTGTAGTGTTAAACAAAAAAAAGAGTTTTACAATTGATGAAATTCAAAAGAAGTTTGACGCGGCAGTACCTGTCTATTTTGATCATGCAATTGCTGAAAAATGTGGTGTTTTTTCAACTCCGCAAGCAGTGTTACTAGATGCTTCTCACAATTTATATTACAGAGGAAATTACAATAAAACGAGATATTGTACAGATGCTAAAACTAATTACGCACAAATGGCAATTGATTCTCTGCTAAGTAAAAATCATAATCCCGCTTTTGATGCTTTTGCCCTAAGAGCATACGGATGTTCGTTACCAAATTGTACTAAATAAATCTCACCTAAATCAAAAAATTAAACCTATGAAAACAAAAGCTAGTTTAAATGAACAAGATTATCTGCACAGTTTTATGTCAACAATGACACAGAAATCTGATACGATTATTAATTATGTGCTTGCCGTTTATTTTCTTCTCGGAATAGGCTTATCCTTTAAATACGACACTTTCGAAATTGGAGTTGGAGTAGGGACCATCAATCTTTTAGCTTATTATTCGGCTAAGTTTTTTATGAAGAATTCTAAGTTTTACCAGTATGTTTTGTCAGTTGTTCTTGCCATTTTTATGGCTCAATACATTTATCAGATGCATGGGATGTTCGAAATGCATTTTACAGTATTTATTGCCAGCACGATTTTAATCATTTATCAGAATTGGAAACTTCAAATTCCGTTGACGCTTTTGGTGGTGCTTCATCACGCGGGTCTGGCTTACTTGCAGAATTTCATTTATAATGATGCAAACGGACTTCAAGTTTATTTTTCGCAAGTAAATTTTGATTTAGAAACACTTCTTATTCACACTATTCTTGCCGCTGTTGTATTTTTTATGAACGGTTATTGGGCATATTATTTTAAAGAACACAGTGAAAATCATATCTCTAAAATTTCAGATGAATATGAGTTGGAAAATATGAAACTGGCTTCTGCAAAATACAGTTCGATGTCGGCTACAAAAGATTATAATGATTTTATTCACAGGACAACATTAGATTTAAAGCTGCCTGTAAACTCAGTTTTAAAATTAATTGATGTTTCAAAAGGACATACCGATAATGATAAATTGCTTACTTACCTTGAAATGATGAGAGAAAGCGCCAAGAAAATTGATGATTTAGTTAATGATATTCATGTAAAATCTACAAGCAGCAGGAGTTAGAATTCTTAAGAACCAACTTCCAAATATTAATTTTTAAACCTGTTGTAATGTTTAAGCATGATTTGCCAACTGCGGTTCCAACACTGCATAATTTGAAAAAGACTATAGATCATTTTTTGAGTGATAGTATTACACTAAATTCAATCGATAAGATTGGCGCTGCATCTGAATTTGAAGCAGAAGTTAAAGAGATTTTAAAAGGATATAGAAATAATTCTCAAGTTTATAATCTTGATTTTCAATACAAAAAACTAATTCAGATTATTACAGATATTCACAATCTTAATCTGGCGGTGAATAATGAGATTCCAGAGTGGCTTGAAAGCGAATTGGGAGTGGTTTTTCATAAAATCAGAAATATACTGCTTGTTTTGGAAATCGAATTAAATTAAAAATTTTAAAGATTCATTTTAAGAGCTGTTGAATTGTAAATTAATTTAAATGTAAAATTTATGGATACCAGATTTAATCGCCCAACTCCTTCAGATCGAGAAGTAGATTGGAATAAGAATAAAGTACTGCTCAGTAAAACCGACAAAAAGGGAACCATTTTATATGCCAATGAAGACTTTATAGATGTTTCTGGTTATGATGAATTTGAGCTTGTTGGCCAGCCTCATAATATAATCCGCCATCCAGATATGCCAAAAGTGATTTTTAAATTCTTATGGGATAGTATTAAATCGAGCGAAAATATTCATGTTATTATAAAAAACATGGCAAAAACGGGTCGCTATTATTGGGTTGTAACCGATTTTAAAATTATTGCAGATACCGACGGAGAAATTGTAGGTTTCTTTGGAACAAGAAAATCAGTTCCAAATGAAATTATTGTCAAGTTTATTGAGCCTTTATACAAAAAACTATTGCAGATTGAAGAAACCAGCGGTTTACAAGCATCTGAAGAATATTTAGTTGGTTTTCTGGAAGAAAGAAAAAAAACGTATATGGAATATATTGATCATTTAATTGCCACTGGAAAAGATGATAAAAATAAAATAAGCAAAGGTTTATTCAGCGGATTATTTGATAAAAGTCCAAAGAAATAATTACAAAACATAAATATGCTTCATTGTATCAATTTGAATATTCGTTAAAGATTTTTCCCCCAACAAATCCAAATCACCTGAATATTGAAACTTAAAATTTAAGACTGGTACAGTGAAGTATTTTTTTTAAAGGTTCTAAGGTACTGAGGGGCTAAGGGGCTAAGGTTTTTTATATTGTAAGATCTTAGGTTTTTTATTAGTCCTCGACCTCGCTCAGAATGACAATCAAGTAATAAGTTATAGTATAATACCTCAGTATCTCAGTACCTTAGAAACTCAGTCTAGTTCCTAAGGAAATATAATTCCAAATATTTTTCTTTTACGGTTCTAAGGGGTTAAGGTTTTTTTATTAGTCTTCGACTTCGCTCAGAATGACAATGAAGTAATAAGTTATAGTATAATACCTCAGAATCTTAGCACCTCATTACCTCAGTACCTTAGAAGCTTAGTCCCTACGAAATATAATTCCAAATGTTTTTCTTTTTAGTCAATTCTATGAAAATTGCTTTTAGTACAGCATGTTCTGGTTTTTGTAGTGCAGAATCTTCTTTTAAGATTTTCATGGCATAATTTCGAGCCAGAGATAAAATATCTCTATCTTTCACAATATCTGCAATTTGAAGATTTAAAACACCACTTTGCTGTGTTCCCATTAAATCGCCGGGACCGCGAAGTTTAAGGTCAACTTCGGCGATTTCAAAACCATCATTGGTCTGTACCATAGTTTCCATTCTTGTTTTACTGTCAGAACTTAGTTTATGTCCTGTCATTAAAATGCAATAACTTTGTTCTGCGCCTCGACCAACACGCCCGCGGAGCTGGTGCAGCTGCGAAAGCCCAAATCGTTCAGCACTTTCGATAATCATTACACTGGCATTTGGCACATTTACACCAACCTCAATTACCGTTGTAGCCACCATAATATTCGTTTTTCCTTCTGAAAAACGCTTCATTTCAGAATCTTTATCGGCAGGTTTCATTTTTCCGTGTAAAATGGAAATAGAATACTGCGGAAGCGGAAAGTCACGCGAAATACTTTCATAACCGTCCATTAAATCCTTATAATCCATTTTTTCAGATTCTTGAATAAGCGGATAAACAATATAAATTTGTCTTCCCTTTGCGATTTCGTCCCGAAGAAATTTCCACACTTTCAAACGATTGGTATCAAAACGATGTACAGTTTGAATTGGTTTTCTTCCTGGCGGTAATTCGTCGATTACAGAAATATCCAAAT
The DNA here is from genome assembly GCF_003312915.1 of Flavobacterium fluviale. Taxonomy (NCBI): domain Bacteria; kingdom Pseudomonadati; phylum Bacteroidota; class Flavobacteriia; order Flavobacteriales; family Flavobacteriaceae; genus Flavobacterium; species Flavobacterium fluviale. Next base: position 3,358,366 of record NZ_CP030261.1, read on the forward strand.
CCCCGTATAAACTCATTGCCAAAGTTCTCGGAATAGGCGTTGCAGTCATTACTAAAACGTGCGGCGGAATATTATTTTTCTTCCACAATTTGGAACGCTGTTCCACACCAAAACGATGCTGTTCATCAATTACAGCCAAACCTAAATTTTGGAATTTTACTTTATCTTCTAATAAAGCATGCGTTCCAATTAAAATTTTAAGGCTTCCGTTTTCGAGTTCTTCATGAATAATTTTTCTTTCAGAAGTTTTGGTCGAACCCGTTAAAATCCTGATATTGATGTTTAAAGTATTTGCAAATTCAGACAAACCAATAAAATGCTGATTGGCTAAAATCTCAGTTGGCGCCATTAAGCAGGCTTGAAAACCATTATCAATAGCAAGAAGCATACTCATAAAAGCCACAATTGTTTTTCCAGAACCAACATCACCTTGAAGCAGACGATTCATTTGGGCATTGCTTCCCATGTCTGTCCGGATTTCTTTTATAACTCTTTTTTGAGCGTTTGTCAAATCAAAAGGAAGATGATTTTTATAAAAATCATTAAATAATTCTCCAACTTTATCAAATGGATGTCCTTTTATTTTATGCTTCCGAATAAGATTTTTGGTAATTAATTGAAGCTGTATAAAGAATAATTCCTCAAATTTCAATCTGAATTGCGCTTTCGCTAAAATGTCTGAACTTTTAGGAAAATGAATATTGAATAAGGCTGCTCTTTTCGGAATCAGTTTTAATTCCTCAATCAAATAAGGCGGAAAAGTTTCTGTAAAAAGCGCTTGAGTTTCTAGAAACAATTGCTCCATCAGCTTATTTATCGTACGGTTTGAAATGCCTTTATTGGTTAAAGCTTCCGTAGAAGGATAAACAGGCTGCATGGCAGAGCGTAAACTCCTTTCATGCTCAGTTAGTAATTCAATTTCAGGATGCGCCATACTAAACTGGCTTCCATATAAAGAACATTTTCCAAAAATAACAAGCGGTTCATTCAGCTTTAAAGTTTCGCGAATCCATTTATGACCCTGAAACCAATTTAGGTCAATCTGACCGGTTTCATCAACAAAACTAGCTACGAGACGTTTTTTGTTCTTAGCAAATTCAACTGTTTTTATATTAATTATTTTTCCAATAATCTGAACTTCAGAACCTGTATTTTGTAATTCGTTAATTTTATAATAACGCGTTCTGTCAATATATCGATTTGGAAAAAAATTGACTAAATCTCCATATTTATGAATACCCAATTCCTTACGAAGTAATTGACCGCGGCTTGGACCAACACCTTTCAAGTATTCAATTGGAGTATCTAGGAGATTATTAGACATTAATGTATTTTAGATGGTTGATTTTAAATTAAAAAAAATGGTATTTGTGATTTTCTGATTGGAATTTAATTTGAAAGCGAAGATAAATCTTAATTAGGAAATTTGAAAATGAATTATAGTTTTCAAGTCCAATGTTAACTTATCATTAAATTGCTTAAAGCAAACGCAACCATAGTTATAAAGTAATATCTTATTAATAATTAAACTTTAAAAACTGTAAAATGAAAAAAATTGGACTTTTAATTTTAGTACTTATTTCTCTGGTTTCTTGCTCAAGTGACGAACGTTCTGATGAAAACACAAGATATACTGGAACTGATTATTATGGAAAGTGGATTAATATTGAAAATAATACGCAAGGCTGGAGCGATCACTATGTTTTCAATAGAGATAATACTTTTACAAGAGTGAAAACTGTTAATGGAGTAACTGCAAATCTATCAGGAACTTTTGAAGTAATTATTCGTGAAGAAAAGCCTAATTTTCAATTAACGTATTCTGAACCTTCAAATTTGATCTACAATTGTTCTAATGGCTTCGGAGGAAAGAGCGAGCTTTTGTACATTTTTGATGGTTATTTAGAAAATGCTGCGAGAATGTGTGATTATCAATTAACCTATAGAAAAGACAAATAAAAAACGTAAGTTTGTTTATATATTTAAGAGTATTCAAGCTAGAATTGGATACTTTTTCTTTTTAAATAAATAAAGAATGACTACACATTTAGCTCTTTTACGCGGCATTAATGTTTCAGGACACAACATGATGAAGATGGATGCTTTGAAAACAATGTTGGAAAATATTGGTTTTCAAAATGTCCGCACATATTTACAATCTGGAAATGTTTTTATTGATAGTGAAGAAGATGCATCAAAAGTAGGTTTCATGATTAAACAGGAAATCTTTAAAGTTTTCGGTCATGAAGTTCCAGTTGTTGTAATTTCAAAAGATGATCTTGAATCTTGTTTTTCTAATAATCCGTTTTTAAAAGAGAAAGATGCTGATATCAAAAAGCTGTATGTTGCATTTGTTTCGACAGCTTTAAAAAAAGAAAATATAAATGATTTGAAAATCAGTCAGTTTAAACCGGATGAAGCAAGCATTGATGAAAATAGAATTTTTATAAAATATGCTGTTGGAGCAGGGAAAACTCGTTTTGATCAAAAATATATAGAGAAGAAATTAAACGTAACGGCAACAATAAGAAATTGGAACACAGTTACTAACCTTTTAAATATGTATTCAGAATAATGAAAAAAGTACTAATTATTTTTTGTGTTTTTCTTTTAAGTAATTCATTAACAGCTCAAAAAAAAGCGGTCGTAAAAGAAGAGATTTTCAGCTCCTTTTTAAAGAAATTTAAAGAAAATGAAGAATTTCAATTAAGCAGGGTTAATTTTCCCCTCACAGTTAAAGTGAATAATGATGATTTTGAACTGGTTGATTATGTAATTGCAAAGAAGGATTATAAAATGGTCAAACTAAATGATAAAGGAAGTCAATATCAGCAAAATGAGAATCCTAAAAACAACACCATTATTATCAAGCAGCGCGGCAAGGATAACGGAATTTTTATAGATTATGTTTTTATGAATAAAAAAGGTTTATGGTATTTAAAAACCTGGGTTGACATGTCTACCTAAAGAGATTCCTTACTTTTTAATTAAGTCACAATACCAAAATCCAAAATCAAAAGCTGTTTCATCGTTCGTATCGCAAGCATCATTTGATGAATTCTGATTTGCTGGCTTTTCATATTTTCGGTAAACAATTTCTCCAATTTCAAAATTAATTGGTTGAGAAAATATTGGTCCGTCAAAAGTAAAGGTGTGAAATTCACCATTTTCACCGCATACGTCAACATTCTCAGGAAGATCATTTATGAAATCCTGATCGATAATTCGGCCCACAAAACTTTTGTCTAGATATTTTTCATTCACGCAAACCACAATTGTTTTAAACCCAAGCGATATAAATTCTTGAATCAATTCTGGAGTTGGAATTTTCCAAATTGGAAAAATTCCGGTAAAACCAATTCTGGCCAATTGATTTTCGCGATATTGACGTAAATCTTCCAAAAAAATATCTCCAAAAACAGAATGAGTAATGCCTTTGTTTTTTAATTCTGTTAAAGTCTTATTCATGACATTTTCATAAACTTCCATCGTTGGCATTTCTGGAATTTCCATTATTTTCAAAGGAATACCAATGCTTTCAGCTTGAGCCTGCAATAATTCCACACGAACGCCGTGCATAGAAATGCGCTGATATTGTTTGTTTACGCTTGTTAATAAACATTCAATTTTAAAATCAGGATTTTGAAGAATTTTATACAATGCAAGAGCAGAATCTTTTCCGCTGCTCCAATTAAATAAGGCTTTTTGAGGTACAGACACAATTTGGTATTTTATACTGTAAACTTACAAATTTCATTCTATTTGTTTGTGAAAGGTTTGTAACTTTGGATTTTTACATGCCAAAATGAAAATATTATATAAAGAGGAATTAAAAACTGATTCTAATAGATTGAAAGACTGGGATTATTCAAGTGAAGCAGTTTATTTTATTACTATAGTTACAAAAAATAGAGAATGTATTTTTGGAACTGTTGAAAATGAAAAAATGATTTTGAATGAAAATGGAAAGATAATTGAGAATGAACTTTTTAGATCAATAAATATTCGTAAAAATTGGTTTTTCCATAATTGGATTATTATGCCTAATCATATTCATTTATTAATAGAGATACAAACAAGCAATGTTTCTTCTGTAGAGACGCACAGCAGTGCGTCTACGTCTAGCATATCGAAAACAGATTACAAAATATCTTTGGCGACAAACGTTGCGGAGACGCACTGCAGTGCGCCTCTACAGTACAAATCTGAATCTGAATTAGATTATAAATATGAATCTAATTCTGTAATTTTATCGAATACGCATATCGTAGAGACGCACAGCAGTGCGTCTACGTCCAGCATATCGAAAACAGATTACAACATATCTTTGGCGACAAACTTTGCGGAGACGCACTGCAGTGCGCCTCTACAAAACCAAACTGAACCTAAATTGTCCCGAAAATCAAATTCAATTTCATCTTTTGTCGGGATATTTAAATCAATTACGACAAAACAAATAAATGGTATTGATTCAATTTGGCAAGCAAATTATCACGATCATATTGTTAGGAATTACAAGACTTTCGAAAAGATTTACGATTACATAAAACATAATCCAAGATCTTGGGAGACAGATTCTTTAAAATAAATTTTTCAATGAAATACATTTTTTTATTATTTACTGGTTTTATATTCTCACAGCAAACTCAAAACTTTGATTTTAAATCTGTTTCGGGACAATTGTTGTTGAATTCAAAAGAAAAAATAGTTTCTGGTGCTGTCGATTTCCAGTTTGAGGTCTTGAAAGATTGTGATACTATTTCGCTTGACGCTAAAAACATGGAATTTTCAAATGTGAAAATCAATGATAAAGAAGTCGTTTTCATAAATACTACTAAGCAGTTAAAAATTGTTTTTCCTTTTACAAAAAGTCAGAATCACTTAACTTTTAACTATACGGTAAAACCAAAACAAGCCTTGTATTTTGTTGATACAGAAAACGATGAAGTACAGATCTGGACGCAGGGGCAGGGCAGATACACCAGTAATTGGTTTCCGAGTTTTGACGATGTGAATGAGAAACTAATTTTTAATTTAGGAATTTCTTATGATGCATCCTATCAGGTTGTTTCGAATGGAGTTATAAAACAAAAAACACCAAACGGAAATTTAATTCACTGGCAGTATCAAATGGAAAAACCAATGAGTTCTTACTTATTAATGCTGGCGGTTGGAAAATTTGATAAGAAAGAATTTAAATCTAAAAGTAAAATTCCGTTAGAGTATTATTATGAGCCGAAAGATGCCGATCGTATTGAGCCGACGTATCGCTATTCGCAACGAATTTTTGATTTTCTGGAGAAGGAAATAGGTGTGAAATATCCTTGGCAGATTAACAGACAAATTCCAGTTCGAGATTTCCTGTATGCGGGAATGGAAAATACAACAACGACTTTATTTGCAACTCGTTATGTGGTAGATTCAATTGGTTTTTGCGATCGAAATTACACCAATGTTGACGCTCATGAATTGGCACATCATTGGTTTGGAGATTTAATTACAGCCGAAAGCAGTACACATCATTGGCTTCAAGAAGGATTTGCAACGTATTTTGCTCTTCTGGCAGAAAAAGATATTTATGGAGAAGACTATTTTTATTCAAAATTATACGATACCGCACAGCAGATAAAATTTGCTTCAAGAACAGATACAATTCCGGTTTTAAATGCCAAAGCTAGTTCGCTCACATTTTACGAAAAAGGAGCCTGGACATTATTTGTGCTCCACGAATCGATTGGTGATAAAGCTTTCAAAAAAGCTATAAAAAGTTATCTGAATAAATATGCTTATCAGACTGTAAACACGCAGAACTTCTTTGACGAGATTAAGAAAGTTTCAAATTTCGATCTGGAAAAATTCCAGAAAACTTGGTTAGAATCGACTGCTTTTGATACACCTACTGCAAATGCTTTGTTGAGTAAAAATAAAACGATTCAGAAACGATTGGAAATTGATAAGTTAAAGAAAACACCTTTAGCAGAAAAAATAGATATTTTTAAAAGTACTTTAGAATCAAATGTTTATCATTCGGTAAAAGGAGCAGTTGTTGATCAGTTAGAAAATGAAAAGTATGAGTCTAAAAAACCGCTTTTGCTTTTGGCATTGCAGACCAATAATACTGAAATTCGTCAAAATGTTGCACAAACGCTGACCAAAATTCCTGAAGATTTTAGACTGAATTATGAAACTTTGCTTGATGATAAATCTTATCAAACACAAGAAATAGCACTGTATTGGCTATGGAGAAATTTCCCAGACCATAGAGTAAAATATTTAGATAAATCTAAAAACTGGATTGGTTTTAACGATTATAATCTGCGTACTTTATGGCTTTCGCTAGTATTGTCTACGCCAAATTACAGCAATGATCAAGAATCTCTGATTAATGAACTCATTTCATTTTCATCAACAAAATATGAAGCTACTACACGACAAAATGCTCTAGAAAAACTGCTTGCTTTTAAAATTATTAACGATCAGGTTTTGAGTAATTTAGTTGGGGCAACTACACATCATATGTGGCAATTTTCTAAGTTTGGCAGAGATAATATTCGTATTCTTTTAAAAAATCCAGAAATGCGTGCTTCATTTAATAGAATTTTACCTAATTTGACCCCCGATGAACAGTTTCAATTGAATCGTTTATTGATTGAAAAAAGTTAAAGGTTTTATGTTATAGGTTATGCGTTTTGAAAACCAAAATTTAAGGTGTAAATCATTGATTTATTAGAATATACAATAGAGTAATGAGGTTTAAAGTTGAGAAACTTTTAAATTCCATAACTCATAACACATAACTTTAAAACGCACATGAGAGCATTGGTTATTTCTGGCGGAGGCAGTAAAGGCGCATTTGCCGGCGGTGTTGCCCAGTATTTAATAGAAGAAAAAAGACACGAATACGATTTGTTTTTAGGAACTTCAACAGGAAGTTTGTTAATTCCGCATTTAGCTCTCGGCCACATTAAAAAAATTCACTCAGTTTATACTAATGTGACTATGGCAAGTATTTTTAATATTTGTCCGTTTGTTGTTAAAAATAAAGATGGTGTTGATATTGTGACCATTAATCACTTTAATGTAATACGTCAGTTTTTTAAGGGAAAACGAACTTTTGGCGAAAGTAAAGGTTTGAAAAAATATATTAAGAATAACTTTTCATTGTCCGACTTCAATAATCTTAAAAAACTAAAGACCGATGTTATAGTTACGGTGACCAATTTTACAACAAACGAATCAGAATATAAATCTGTAAAAGATTGTACGTACGAAGAGTTTTGTGAATGGTCTTGGATTTCGAGCAACTATGTTCCGTTTATGAGTTTAGTTGAGAAAAACAATTTTGAATACGGCGATGGCGGATTTTCAAGCTTGGTGCCAATTCGTGAAGCAATTAACAGAGGCGCCACAGAAATAGATGTAATTGTTTTAGAAACCGAGGTCAATACAACTAAAACAGTGATTGGTAAAAATCCTTTTTCTTTAATGATTGATTTGTTCCGAATTGCTCTAGATCAAGTAGAAAAACACGATATTGCTATAGGAAAACTTATGGCAAATAATAAAAATGTAAAACTTAATTTATATTACACCCCAATTAAACTTACGGACAATGCATTGATTTTCAATAAAGATGTGATGAAAGATTGGTGGGAGCAAGGTTACGAATATGCTCAGAATAAGTCTGAGGTTATGAGTGACAATAAATAATTTTAGAATTCAGATTTTAGATTTTAGATTGAGTTTTTCTTTTGTCTAAAATCTGAATTCTAAAATATTTTTACCAAAGATCAGCTACTTCATTTTTAATATAACCCAACGCAGCATTACTTGGCGATTGTTTTTCTAGTAAATCATTCAAAATTACTTCGCGTAATTTATCCGCGTTTTCTACTTTATCTCTCATTGCTGCTTTGCGAATCATTTGAATGGTTGCATTTTTTGCAGTCGTAATGATCGTCCAGCACTCGTCTGACATGTAAATCTGCTGTGTTAGATTATGTTCAAATTCCTGTTCGATTTGTTCGATTACAAAATTTTCATAATCATGTTTATCTTGAGAAATCGGAGAAATCCTGATTAATAATTTATTCAGATTAATGCGTTCTAAAAATAAAGTCATACGCTCATAAGCCTGTAAACGTATTGGCAGAGATTGTTTTTGATATTCTTTATTTAATAAAAAAGCACGCTTTCTATCATTGTTTTTAATGTGCAGTTCAAAAAAACGATAAGCTACAACTCCTGTAACTAATGCCGGCAGAGTATAACTCGCAAGTTCTATAATTTTATTAAAATCCATTTGAATAATTTTTAAGCAAAAATATACTTTTTGAGGAAAAATCCACTTTAAATTTTTGGTAATAAACAAAAAGGAAGCTGTACTTTTGAAACTTGTTTTTTAATTTATCTGAAATATAATTTTTAATGGATTCCTATATCATATTTTTTCTTTGTTTAGCAGCTTTTGCAGCGGGATTTATTGATGCGATTGTTGGCGGCGGCGGATTGATACAAACTCCAATGGGATTAATTTTATTACCCAATTTACCAGTTTCTACAGTTGTAGGTACATTAAAAATCCCAGCTTTCAGCGGAACCGCTTTTGCTGCTTTTCAGTATTTAAAAAAGGTTGTTATTCAATGGAAATTGCTGCTCATTATGATGTGCTTGGCGGTTCCTTCGGCGTTTTTAGGTTCTACGATTTTGACGATGGTGAGCAACGATTTTATGAAACCGCTTTTACTGGTGGTTTTATCTTTACTTTTTATATATACCTACGCAAAGAAAAATTTCGGACAACATGCAGCGAAAGATCATTCTGCTGCAACTCAAATAATTTATGCGGTTGTTATTAGCATAATCGTTGGTTTCTACGACGGATTTATCGGCCCTGGAACAGGAAGTTTCTTTGTGGTAGCATTTATAGCGCTTTTAGGTTTCGATTTTCTTCACGCTTCCGCGAATGCAAAAATGGTCAACTTGGCGACGAATTTTGGTTCGATCTGCTTATTTATGATTAAAGGAAAAATTATCTGGACAATTGCAATTCCGATGGCAGTAAGCAACGGACTTGGAGGCTGGCTGGGTGCAAAACTGGCAATTAATAAAGGAAACGGTTTTATTCGGATTTTCTTTTTAATTGTGGTTGTTGGAACTTTGATTCGCTTTGCTTATGATGTGTTTTTTAAGTAAGTTTTTTTGAGATTCTAAGGTTCTGAGATTCTAAGGTACTGAGGCTTTTAATATTTACTTCTTAATTAATTAAAGGAAAATAAACTTAGCGTCTTAGAATCTTAGCAGCTCAGAACCTTTAGAAAATATTGTTTGAATCTAGCCCCGATTGAGGCGTTATCCTCGTAATGAAATGAAGAGATAAAGCCGAAAGCGGGAAACCATGCCGGAAAATATGCCTTTTGTTTGGCTTCAAAAAAAACTTAGAACCTTAGTATCTCAACATCTTAGAACCTTTGCGCAGCTTCTTAGGAACTTTCTTTTTAAATTCTTAATTTTGCCTAAAAGGAGAAAATTACATGCAGAAATATATTGACCAGCTCAACGAAGCGCAAAGACAGCCCGTTCTTAAAAAAGATGGGCCAATGATTATTATTGCTGGTGCAGGTTCGGGAAAAACCCGAGTTCTAACAATTAGAATTGCTTATTTGATGGCTCAAGGCGTTGATGCCTTCAATATCTTATCGCTGACTTTTACCAATAAAGCGGCCCGAGAAATGAAACACAGGATTTCGGATATTGTTGGGGCGAGCGAGGCAAAGAACCTTTGGATGGGAACGTTTCACTCTATTTTTGCGCGTATCCTGCGTGCAGAATCTGATCATTTAGGTTATCCTTCCAATTTTACCATATATGATTCTCAGGATTCGGCTAGATTAATTTCCTCGATTATTAAAGAAATGCAGCTGGATCGAGATATTTACAAACCAAAACAAATTTTGGGGCGTATATCTAGTTACAAAAATAGCTTGATTACGGTAAAAGCCTATTTTAATAATCCCGAATTGGTTGAAGCAGATGCAATGGCAAAAAGACCAAGATTGGGAGAAATATATCAGCAGTATGTGGAGCGCTGTTTTAAAGCCGGAGCAATGGATTTTGATGATTTATTGTTGAAAACCAATGAATTGCTAACTCGTTTTCCAGAAGTTCTGGCTAAATATCAAGATCGTTTTCGTTATATTTTGGTTGATGAGTACCAAGATACAAATCACTCTCAGTATTTGATTGTTAGGGCTTTGTCTGATAGATTTCAGAATATTTGTGTGGTTGGAGATGATGCGCAGAGTATTTATGCTTTCCGTGGTGCGAATATTAATAACATTTTGAATTTCCAGAAGGATTATGAAGGTGTAGTAATGTTTCGTTTAGAGCAGAATTACCGTTCGACAAGAAATATTGTTGAAGCGGCAAATACTGTAATGGAACATAATAAGACCAAGTTGGATAAAGTAGTTTGGACTGCAAACGAATTTGGTCCTAAAATTAAAGTTCACAGAAGTTTGACAGATGCTGAAGAAGGGCGTTTTGTAGCCAGTACAATTTTTGAGCAGAAAATGCAGAATCAGCTTCATAATGGTGCTTTTGCAATTTTGTATCGTACGAATGCTCAGTCACGTGCGATGGAGGATGCTTTGAGAAAACGTGATATTCCGTATAGAATTTACGGCGGATTGTCGTTCTACCAACGTAAGGAAATTAAGGATGTTTTATGTTATTTACGCTTGGTTCTGAATCCGAAAGATGAAGAGGCTTTGATTCGTGTAATTAATTATCCTGCACGTGGAATTGGAGATACAACGGTAGAAAAATTGACAATTGCAGCCAATCATTACAAACGATCGATTTGGGAAGTAATGGTTAATATTGACAAGATCGATTTAAAACTGAATGCTGGCACAAAAAATAAACTGAAAGATTTTGTAACGATGATTCAGAGTTTTCAGGTTATAGATCAGAATCAAGATGCTTTTTATATTACAGACCACGTTGCAAAGAAAACTGGTTTGGTTCAGGAATTGAAGAAAGATGCTACACCGGAAGGAATGGCGAAAATTCAGAATATAGAAGAGCTTTTAAACGGTATTAAAGATTTTACCGAAGGGCAGAGAGAAATTGATGGAGCAAGAGGCGCGCTTTCTGAATTTATGGAAGATGTGGCTTTGGCAACAGATTTAGATAAAGATACCAACGATGAAGATCGTGTAGCTTTAATGACGATTCACTTAGCAAAAGGACTTGAATTCCCACACGTTTTTGTGGTGGGTATGGAAGAGGATTTGTTCCCGAGTGCTATGAGTATGAGTACGAGAAGTGAATTGGAAGAAGAACGTCGTTTGTTTTACGTAGCTTTAACTCGTGCAGAACATCAGGCGTATTTGACTTATGCGCAATCTCGTTACCGCTGGGGAAAATTGACCGATAGTGAACCATCTCGTTTTATTGAAGAAATTGACGGGCAGTTTTTAGAATATCTAACCCCTGCAGAAACAAATTACCGCTATAAATCACCAATTGATGGAGATATTTTTGGTGACGTTGATAAATCTAAACTTAGATTAGCAAAACCAGTTGGAGGAACGCCTCCAAAACATGTTACAGATAATAATCCGAAACCGGATCTGAATATTAGAAAGTTAAAACCAGTCGGAACCAATCCGAATTCAAGTGCACCCAATTTGTTTGACAGTAAACTGACTGTTGGAAATGTAGTAATGCACGAACGTTTCGGAAAAGGAGAAGTGATTAATTTAGAAGGAGTTGGAGCTGATAAAAAAGCAGAAATCAAATTTGAAGTAGGAGGAATTAAGAAACTCTTGCTAAGATTTGCTAAATTAGATGTGGTTGGATAGTGTGAAAATCTTATTACGTAGTTTTGTCTTTTTGATTTCTTTAAATGTTCTTGGGCAATCTGAAAAATTGGAAAGAAAAAATGATAAAAAGTTAGTCGGATATTGGAAAGGTGCTGAATATGATAAAATCACACTTGTCCCTAAAATATATTGGACTATAAATAGAGATGAGACTGGAAAATACTTTATTGTTTTTACTTCGACAAAAGATTGTGAAGTAAGAGTTTGGAACGAAAGAGGAAGATGGTGGATTGATAAAGGTAAATTTTATAAATTAAATTCACGAACAGGCGATTTGACTGTAATAAATTATAGTTTTACTGGAGTAAATGAGATCTTTTTTTCTGAAAAACCATCTGACGCAAAAATTGAAGAGAACGATGTATTCTATTTTGAAAATTTAATAGATTATTGAAGACTTAATTAGGTAGCATTAAAATTAGGTTTTAAAACAAAACTTGAAACAACTAAAAACTTGAAACAAAAAAATAATGGCTGAGTTCATAAAAATATATTCAGATAAACCTAGTGAAGCTGCAATTGCAAAAGTTGTAAAAGTACTTCAGAATGGTGGATTGGTGATTTATCCAACAGATACTGTTTACGGTTTAGGGTGTGATATAACCAATTCTAGAGCATTAGAGAAAATTGCTAAAATTAAAGGAGTCAAATTGGAGAAAGCTAATTTCTCATTCATTTGCCACGATTTGAGCAATCTGTCAGATTACGTGCGTCAGATTGATACTTCTACTTTTAAAATTTTAAAAAGAGCTTTGCCAGGACCATATACTTTTATTTTACCTGGAAATAATAATCTTCCAAAAGAATTTAAAAAGAAAACTACAGTTGGTATTCGTGTTCCTGACAACAATATTATATTAGAAATTGTACGTCAGTTAGGAAATCCAGTAGTCTCAACTTCTATTCGTGATGAAGATGATGTAATTGAATATACAACAGATCCAGAATTGATTTTTGAGAAATGGCAGAATCTTGTAGACTTAGTTATTGATGGAGGATATGGAGATAATGTTGGTTCAACTATTATAGATTTATCTGAACATGAACCAGTTATTGTAAGAGAAGGAAAAGGCGATATTGATATTTTGTAAATAAATACTTTAATTGTATAAAAGTTTAAAAATAATACCTAACTTTATTAAAGTTAAAATTTAGTTAGTTATTTAAAAATAATGCTATTCTTAATCAGCCAAAATTAAGAATACAAAAAAGCAGGTCAATCGACCTGCTTTTTCTGTTTTTATAGAATGTAAAACAAGAATTATTTAGCTTGTTTTTTCATTTCTTTTTCAATCATATCATAGAATTGATCGATTTTTGGCATAACTACGATACGAGTTCTTCTGTTACGTGCTTTGTTTTCAGCAGAATCATTAGCAACTAATGGTACGTAAGAACTTCTACCTGCAGCAATTAATTTAGCTGGGTTAACACCTAGATCGTTTGTTAATACACGAACGATAGAAGTAGAACGTTTCACACTTAAATCCCAGTTGTCTAAGATAATTCCGTTGCTTTTGTAAGGAACGTTATCTGTGTGTCCTTCAACCATACATTCGAAATCTGGTTTGTCGTTAACTACTTTTGCAACTTTAGCTAATACACCTTTTGCAGCGTCAGTTACTTCATAGCTACCGCTTTTGAATAATAATTTATCAGCGATAGAGATAAATACAACTCCTTTTTCAACATTGATTTCGATATCTGGATCGTTGATTCCAACTGCACCTTTTAAACTTGTAACTAATGCTAAAGTAACACTGTCTTTTTTAGTTAAGGCATCTTGAAGTCTAGAAATTTTTAAATCTTTTTCTTTTAAGCTTTCAAGAGATTTTTCAAGATTTTCAGCACCTTTAGTTGTTAAGATAGTTAAATCTTTAGAGCTGTTGATTAAATCTTGATTATGTTGTTTGTAGCTTTCAGCTGTAGCAGCTAATCCAGCTTTTTCTTCTAAGCACGTATTTAATTTTACAGTACATGAGTTTAACAAATCTTGAGTCTCTTTGTTTTTAGCTTCCAACTCAGCGTATTTCTTTTTAGAAACACATGATGTTAGTGCCATTAATACTGATAGTGCGATAACTATTTTTCTCATAAATTTAATTTTAATTAGACTTGATTACAAATTTAGTTTTTAATATTTTGAATACTGTTAAAGATTTCTTTAAATAGAGTCAGTTTCCTGATATAATAAAGGAAAACGATGCTTTTAACCATATAGTATTGCTGTATCTGAAAATCTTTTCTTTTTCCGATATATTTTAAAGATAAGCAATAAAATGAAAAATGTGCCTTTAAAATCGCAAAAGTATGTCCTACTTTACCTTGTGTAAGAAAACGGATACCTGCAATACCATCTAAAATCATACGAAAGAAAATCACAAAAAATAATCTTCTTCTCGGCAGATTTTTGACCATCATTAATAATGAATTTCTAAAATTCAAATAGGTCTTTTTTGGGTTTCCTTGTTGTAATGTTGCTCCTCCAACATGGTAAACCACTGATTTACAATTGTATTTTATAATATGCCCTTCGTTAGAAGCACGCCAGCATAAATCTATTTCTTCTTGATGCGCAAAAAAGCTTTCATCAAATCCGCCTAATTCCTGAAAAACTTTTTTTCTGATAAAAAAGCAAGCTCCTGATGCCCAGAATATTTCAATATTATCATCAAATTGTCCGTTGTCTTTTTCTATTGTTTCGAAGATTCTGCCACGACAAAAAGGATAACCAAATTTATCGATAAAACCACCCGCTGCTCCCGCATACTCAAAATATTCTTTATTTTTAAAATCCAGAATTTTAGGCTGAATGATAGCGGTTTGATTTTCAGTATCAAAAGTTTCAATAATAGGCTTCAGCCAGTTTTCGGTAACTTCAATATCGGAATTTACCAATGCAAAAATTTCGGCGTCAATATGTTTTAACGCATCGTTATAACCTTTTGCAAAGCCATGATTTTCTGAGTTTTTGACAATCTTTACGGTAGGGAAATTTTCTGTAACAAAGTCAACAGAATTATCTGTAGAGTCGTTATCAGCAACATATATAGATGCTCCTTCTGAAAACTGAATAACAGATGGTAAAAACTGCTCCAGCAATTTTACCCCGTTCCAATTTAAAATGACAACTGCTATTTTATCCAAAAGTATTTTAATTATTTATTTTTAATGGTTTTCTTTATAATCAGGCAGGTTTCTTAAAAACTCATATTTTTCGTTTTCAAAATCCATCTGACAATAAAAATGGTTTAGTCCGTTTGTGACATTCAAAAACCGTGCCTGCATCGTCATATTATAACGGGCAATTTGGTCAAAAGTTGCCTGAGAGATTTTAACTTCTGGTGCTTTACATTCTACTAATATATGTATAGTACCATCTGAGTTGAAAACTACAACATCGTAACGTTTTCGTAATCCGTTGACCGTTAAAACCTTCTCTACATTTATTAGTGATTTGGGATACTTTTTCTCGTACATTAAAAAATGAACAACGTGCTGGCGAACCCATTCTTCTGGCGTGAGAATTATAAATTTTTTCCTGATCTCATCAAAAATAGACACTTTATTTTCGCTATTTTTGAATCGGAAAGTGTAAGCAGGGAAATTAAGTTTTAACATAAAGCAAATATAATTTGAAAATTAATCAATTTGAAAATTAGTTAATTATTTATTTTTGAAACTGAAAACTGAGCCTGAACACTGAAAATTTAATTTAATGGACGAAGTAGTAAAAATTGTTAACGATATAAAAGCCGGAAATATTAAGCCAATTTATTTTTTAATGGGTGAAGAACCTTATTATATAGATAAATTGTCTGAATATATTGAGCAGAATGTTTTGGCTGAAGAAGAAAAAGGCTTTAATCAGACAGTTTTGTACGGAAGAGATGTTTCTATTGATGATATTGTTTCAACAGCAAAACGCTATCCTATGATGGCTGATCGTCAAGTTGTTATTGTGAAAGAAGCTCAGGATTTGTCCCGAACAATTGATAAAATAGAATCTTACGTAGATAATCCGATGGAAACTACAGTGCTGGTTTTTTGTTATAAATATAAAACACTCGATAAACGTAAAAAGGTCACTAAACTTTTAGCACAAAAAGGTGTCGTTTACGAAAGCAAAAAGTTATACGAAAATCAAGTTGGCGATTGGATTAAGCGTGTTTTGGCTGGTAAAAAATATACTATTGATCCTAAGGCTAATGCTATGCTTGTAGAATTTTTAGGTACAGATTTAAGTAAAATTAATAATGAACTTGAAAAACTCCAGATCATTTTACCACAGGGAACTATGATTATGCCCGAGCATATTGAAGAAAATATTGGTTTTAGCAAAGATTATAATGTTTTCGAACTTCGAAAAGCAATTGGTGAACGTAATCAGTTGAAGGCTTATAAAATAGCGGAAAATTTTGCTCATAATCCAAAAGAATATCCTCTAGTAATGACAACAGGATTAGTATTCGGATTTTTTGTGCAGCTTCTAAAATATCACGGTTTAAAAGATAAAAATCCAAAGAATGTTGCTGTAGCAATTGGGGTAAATCCATATTTTTTGAAAGAATATGATTTGGCTGTAAAAAATTATCCAATGCGAAAGGTTAGCCAGATAGTTGGCGCTTTAAGAGATATTGATATTAAAAGTAAAGGTGTGGGGGCCAATGCTTTACCACAATCTGATTTGCTGAAAGAAATGCTGTATAAAATATTTAATTAAGCCAGTAAAATTCACGATATTTGCGTTTCTAAAAATTTTGATACTTAAAAAATAATTACACAATTATGGGAATGAATAAAAATACCGTTTTAGGATGGGGTACTTTTATAATGGTACTTATGGGATTGTTACTTATAGGTCTTGGTATTTTTAGATACAGTGAAGTATCAGGCTGGGGATTTGCTGCAGTGGGAGTTGGATTTTTAGCTAATGCCTGGGTTTTTAATGCTTTAAAAGGCAGGGTTTAAAACCGAATGTAAGTCACAATATCAAAATTATCGAAAAAAATAAATAAAAATTAAAAATAAAATAGAATGTCAGACGATAAGAAAGTAATTTTCTCAATGCAGAAATTGAGTAAAACCTATCAGGGAGCAGACAAACCTGTTCTTAAAAATATTTACTTGAGTTTCTTTTACGGAGCAAAAATTGGTATTTTAGGACTTAACGGTTCTGGGAAATCTTCACTTTTAAAGATTATTGCTGGAGTAGATAAGAACTATCAAGGAGATGTGGTTTTTCAGCCAGGTTATACTGTTGGGTATTTAGAACAAGAACCAATTCTTGATGATTCTAAAACAGTTATCGAAATTGTTCGCGAAGGAGCAGCTGAAACTATGGCAGTTTTAGAAGAGTACAATCAGATAAACGATTTATTCGGTCTTGAAGAGAATTATTCAGATCCAGATAAAATGGATAAATTGATGGACCGTCAAGCAGCATTACAAGATAAAATTGATGCTCTTGGTGCTTGGGAAATCGATACAAAATTAGAAATTGCAATGGATGCATTGCGTACTCCAGAAGGAGATACGCCTATTAAAAACCTTTCAGGAGGTGAGCGCCGTCGTGTGGCTTTATGCCGTTTGTTATTACAGCAGCCAGATGTATTGTTATTAGATGAGCCTACCAACCACCTTGATGCTGAGTCAGTTTTGTGGTTAGAACAACATTTAGCACAATATGCAGGAACTGTTATTGCGGTAACGCACGATAGATATTTCCTTGATAATGTTGCCGGTTGGATTTTAGAGTTGGATAGAGGAGAAGGTATTCCGTGGAAAGGAAATTATTCTTCTTGGTTAGACCAAAAATCAAACCGTATGGCTCAGGAAGAAAAAGTGGCTTCTAAACGTAGAAAAACTTTAGAGCGTGAGTTGGAGTGGGTTCGCCAAGGAGCAAAAGGTCGTCAGACAAAACAAAAAGCTCGTTTACAGAACTACGACAAATTATTAAACGAAGATCAAAAACAACTAGATGAAAATCTAGAAATTTATATCCCGAACGGTCCGCGTTTAGGTACAAATGTTATTGAAGCTAAAAATGTTGCCAAAGCTTTTGGCGATAAATTATTGTATGATAACTTGAACTTTACGCTGCCACAAGCAGGAATTGTTGGTATTATCGGACCAAACGGTGCTGGTAAATCTACAATTTTCAAAATGATTATGGGAGAACAAGCTACGGACAGTGGAGAATTTTCGGTTGGTGAAACTGTAAAAATTGCTTATGTAGATCAGTCTCACTCCAATATCGATCCGAACAAATCGATCTGGGAAAATTTTGCCGATGGTCAGGAATTAGTGATGATGGGAGGAAAGCAGGTTAACTCAAGAGCTTATTTATCTCGTTTCAACTTTGGTGGAGGCGAGCAAAATAAAAAAGTTTCAATGCTTTCAGGTGGAGAGCGTAATCGTTTGCACTTGGCAATGACATTGAAAGAAGAAGGAAACGTACTTTTACTGGATGAGCCTACGAATGACCTAGATGTAAATACGCTTCGAGCACTAGAAGAAGGTTTGGAGAATTTTGCGGGTTGTGCCGTAATTATTTCGCACGACAGATGGTTCTTAGATAGAATTTGTACGCACATCTTAGCTTTCGAAGGAGATTCTGAAGTTTATTTCTTCGAAGGAAGTTTTTCAGATTATGAAGAAAACAAAAAGAAACGTCTTGGTGGTGACTTAACTCCAAAACGTTTGAAATATAGAAAGTTAATTAGATAATTTTTCTAATAAATTCAATAGAAAATCCCAAATTCCAATAATAGTGAATTTGGGATTTTTCTATTTTGTATGTTTTTGCGTTAAGTTTGTTATTTTCGATCCCGAGGCTTGGGGAGAGAGATCTTCGCGAGAAACTCGACAAAGATTGGGTTCTCGTTATAAAATTGGAATTTGCAATTTTTCTATTAGATTTTCTTCTTAAAGAAATTTCGATTTCAGTTCCGGTGTAGGAATCATGCAGCTTTCTTTTTTGCCATACCAATTGTATCGGTTTTTGGCAACATAATCGTAAATGAAATCGCTGATGAAAATTGGAACAATTCTAAAAATTGGAATTAATTTCCAAAAACCTCCAAAGTTTTTTCCTATCTCAATTGCTGCTGAAGATTTATAAAAATAAGCTGTTCCCGGATCGTATAAAATAATACTGTCCATTTTTGAAAAACTAATTCCCAGATGTTTGCAAATCGAAATACCTAATTCTGACTGCAATGCGACAAATCTAAAAATATCTTTTTTGTCTTTTTTTATAATAAATTGTACAGCAGAGTTGCAGAGATTGCAAACTCCGTCAAAAAGGATTATTTTTTTATTCTTTGGAATATCTTCCATTATTGTAAGGTCAAGTTTTTCTACTATTCTAAAACGCATTTTTAAAATTGTAAATTTATGAGTTAATTAGATAATATTTTTAAAATTTATCTATTTTTAAATTTTAATAAATTTTATTTATCAAAAATGGCTTTAATATTTACTTTTAAATTAATTTAAAAAATAAATCAACCTCTTTTGTTGTGTTTTAAAAGATCGTTTGTTAAATAGCTTTATTTTAATTTTACTTAATTTTTAGCATATTTTAAAAACTGAAAACCGCCACTGAGACTGAAAACTATTTTTTCACAGCTTCAACTAACTCCAATTCGTCTAAGCTTACTTTCGATGTAAAAATTCCATAATTTACTGTTGCTTTATTTTTTTCTATTGAATCGATACTTCCAATAGATCTTCCGTCCATCATTCTTACTCGGTCGCCCACTTTTAAAATTGGTCTTGGTTTTTCTATAACAGGTTTTAATTTTTTCTCTTTTTTCTCTTTTCGAATTTCCTCAACTTTTACCTGAACTTCAGCAATAATTTCTTTTTGTTTTTCAACTTTTGCTTTGGTTTCTTTTGGAGTTGCTTTTTTTCGTTTTGAATTTTCAATTTCAACTATTTTTAAAAATTCACCTATTAGTTCTTTTTTATTTTTGTTGTTGAAATATTTTTCGGCGATGTCATCAATTTTTTGTCCAATGTAAATAATCTTTTGGTTACTGTCATATAGTTCTTGATAGCTTTCCAATTTTTGCTGGATTCTAGTATTGATGTTTTCCATCTTTTTACTTTCTTCACGTGCACGAGTTTCTTCTTCTTTTAAATTCAAAGAAGTTTTTTCAAGCTTTGACCTTTCTTTTTGAAGAGTCGCAATGGTTTTATCAAAACGAACTTTTCCAACTTCGATTTTCTTTTTCGCACGATTAATCAATCCAAACGGAATTCCATTTTTTTGGGCAACTTCAAATGTAAACGAACTTCCTGCCTGACCCAACGCCAATTTGTACATTGGTTCTAGAGACTTTTCGTCGAACATCATATTGGCATTTGTGGCATATGGTAATTCGTTTGCCAAAATTTTTAAATTGGAATAGTGCGTTGTTATAATTCCGAAAGCTTCACGATGATAAAATTCTTCTAAAAAAATCTCAGCCAAAGCACCTCCCAATTCAGGATCAGAACCTGTACCAAATTCGTCAATTAAAAACATGGTTTTCTTGTTGCATTTCTTCAAGAAATAATTCATATTTTTTAATCTGTAACTATAAGTACTTAAATGATTTTCAATAGATTGGTTGTCTCCAATGTCAGTTAAGATTCTATCAAATAAGAAAGTTTCGCTTCTTTCGTGTACCGGAATTAAAATTCCAGACTGCAGCATCAATTGTAATAAACCAACGGTTTTTAGAGAAATAGTTTTCCCGCCGGCGTTTGGTCCAGAAATTACGATAATTCTATTTTCCTGTTTTAGCTCAATGGTCTGCGGATGTGTAACTTCATTTTTTTGTTTGTTGTTCAAATACAAAATCGGATGATAGGCTTCTCTAAAAAATAATCTTCTTTCTTCTGTAATTTCGGGCAAGATTCCGTTAATGCGATTGGCGTATTTTGCTTTTCCCGCAACAACATCAATATCACTTAAAAAGTCCTGATATTCAATTAATAAAGGTAAGTAAGGACGAATTACGTTTGACAGATTTTTTAAAATTCTCGTAATTTCTTCCTTCTCTTCATATTCTAAATTTGCTAACTCTCTTGAATATTTTAGAGTAGCTTCTGGTTCAATGTAAGCAATGCTTCCTGTTTTGGAACTTCCTAAAATAGAACCTTTTACTTTACGGCGATACATTGCTAGCACTGCTAAAACCCTGCGGTTTTGTACAAAGCTTTCTTTAATATCATCCAAATATCCTAAACCATTATATTGTGTAAGCGCAACGCCAAAACTTTGATTTACTTTTCCACGTACCAAATTCATATTCTGGCGAATACTTAATAAAGCTGGCGAAGCATTATCCTTAATTTCTCCATATTTATCGACAATTGCATCAATTGCCGTAATAATGTCTTTTGTCAATTCTACCCGAGAAGCTCTTGCATTGAGATTAGGATAATAGTCGTCAAATTTTTTGAGGAAACTCAGTAAGACATTTGTAGTTGCAGAAAGATTGGCAATTTTTCTAAAACTGCCTACTTCCAAGAAACTGTCTTCGATTGCTAAAAATTTAATTTCATGAGTTATAGCATCGAATCCATGATTAGGAATCGCGTTATTATTTTGAAAAGAAGAAACATATTCTGATGTCTGCATTAATGACTGCATCAATTCTTCTTTATCTCTAAATGGTTTTATTTGTAAAGCCTTTTCTTTTCCAATATCGGTGTTGCATCCATCTGAAATGGTTTCGAGTACTGTTGGAAATTGTAAGTCTTGTAATGTTTTTTCGGTAATACTGATCATTTAATCTCTTTATGAAAGTAAAAGCAAAAGTACGAAAACAATAATGAATTGTGAATTATGAATTATGAATTATGAGCTTTTCTTGGCTGTTGGTTTTCAATTTTTTACATTTTTCTTTTTAGTAAATATGATTTTAAGTAATTATTTCTGAAATTCGCATAAAAAAAGTTATGGACGTAAAAATGCATTCTTCTTGGAAACCAGTTTTGAATGAAGAATTCGAAAAACCATATTTCAAAGAATTAATTGAATTCGTAAAATCAGAATATACTACTAAAGTTTGTTATCCAAAAGGCAGTCAGATTTTTTCAGCTTTTGACCATTGTCATTTTGATGAAGTGAAAGTTGTTATAATTGGACAGGATCCTTATCACGGTCCAAACCAAGCAAATGGTTTATGTTTTTCTGTAAATGATGGGATTCCGTTTCCACCATCACTTCAAAATATATTCAAAGAAATTCAAACTGATTTCAATATACCTTTACCTAATACTGGAAATTTGGAGCGCTGGGCAGATCAAGGTGTTTTTCTTTTAAATGCCACATTAACAGTGAGACAATCTGAAGCAGGAAGTCATCAAGGAAAAGGATGGGAAAAATTTACAGATGCTGTAATCAAACAAATTTCTGCAGAAAGAGAAAATGTAGTATTCTTGCTTTGGGGCGGTTATGCTCAGAAGAAAGCTGCATTGATTGACGCTTCCAAACATCATATTTTAAAATCCGGACATCCTTCGCCTTTAAGTGCAAACAGAGGATTTTGGTTTGGAAATAAACATTTTAGCCAGACAAATGATTTTTTGAAATCGAAAGGATTGAAAGAAATCGAGTGGTAGTTAAACACTGATTCCACTAATTATCACTAATTTAAAATATTGTCATTTCGACTGAAAGTAGAAATCACACTAATTAATTCCGCATAGAATATCTTTAATCTTTGTAGAGTTTCTTGTGTGATTTCTCCTTTCAGTCGAAATGACAAATCAGTTCTTAATATTATTTTTTGATGATTTCTTCTAAAACAGCTTTGTTTTCGTAGTTTGTAACTTTTAGAATAATTTCTTGGTTTTTAACTGTTTTTCCTTCAATGATATAAAGTTTACCTTTATTGAACGGAACATTACTTTTGTCGAAATCAACATCTCCGTAAGTCAATGTATTTTTAATGTCTGCAGTGTCAACCCATTTTTCATTTAAAGTCTGAATTGCTTTATCTGAATATTGAAAAGGTTTTGTTCGAAGATTATTAAGAACTCGGGCATTTGGAAAGTAGTTGCAGCGAGTATCTTTTCCACTAAAAACAAGAGCTACAAAAAAACATCCCATAATTAGGCCTATTAGATAATATGCAAAACGGTGTACGAACTTCATGAAATAAAATTTTTGCAAAGGTACATTAAAGTTACCTTAAAATACAAGTAAATTGATATCGTTATCTGGCAAATCAAACCAGTCGCCAATAGCTTTGTTTGTTAGGATTCCGTGATAAAGATAAATACCATTTTTAAGACCTTTATTGCATCTAATAGCACTTTCTATTCCACCATCTTCGGCTATCTGATGTAGGTAAGGTGTTAGAATGTTACTAATTGATAATGAGGCGGTTTTGGAATATCTAGAAGGGATGTTTGGTACACAATAGTGTAAAACATTACTCTTTATAAAGGTTGGTTTTTCGTGGGTAGTAACTTCTGATGTTTCGAAGCAGCCTCCAGTGTCAATGCTTACATCAACAATTACAGCGCCTTTTTTCATGTGTTCTACCATAGTTTCTGTAACCACAATTGGACAGCGTTCTTTTCCGCGCATCGCGCCAATAGCGACATCACAGCGTCTTAATGCTTTTAATAAACCTTTTTGTTGTATAGTAGAAGTGAAAATTCTTTGATTTAAATTGTTTTGTAAACGGCGTAGTTTTGTAATTGAATTGTCAAAAACTTTTACGTTTGCCCCTAATCCAATTGCGGTTTTGGCTGCAAATTCGCCCACGGTCCCAGCTCCAAGAATAACAACTTCGGTAGGAGGGACGCCGGTAATATTTCCAAATAGAAGACCTTTTCCAAATTCATCGGTAATCATTAATTCTGCTGCAATAAGAATTGAAGCTGTTCCTGCAATTTCACTTAAAGATTTTACTGCTGGATACGAGCCGTCCTCATCTTTAATATATTCAAAAGCTAAGGCGGTGATTTTCTTTTGAGCTAAGGCTTCAAAGTATTCTTTCTTTTTGGTTTTGAGTTGAATAGCCGAAATGATTACCGTTTCTGGATTTATCATTTGTATTTCGGCCAAAGTCGGCGGTTCTACTTTTAGTAAAAACGGACAGCCAAAAACTCTTTTGGTATCTTTTGTTATTTCTGCGCCCGCATCGGCATATTCTTTGTCTGTATAACTCGAACTTTCCCCGGCTCCAGATTCAATCATAACACGGTGGCCCGCGTAAGTTAAGGAATTGACGGCATCGGGAGTAAGGCATATACGACGTTCCTGATAGCTTGTTTCCTTAGGAATTCCTATAAAAAGTTCTCTTTTAAAACGACCAACCTCAAGTTTTTCTTCTTGCGGTATTAATTGTTGTTTTGTAAATGGAGTTAACGTGATTGACATGGGTGGTGCAAAAAATTAAGAGTACAAATTACGTAAAAAGATTTAAAATTAGTGCAAAAATTCTGCTAATACTATAAGGTCCGAATGTTAAGAAATTTTTCTTCTAATTTTTTCATTCTATTTAGTAGTTTAAGAATTTCTGTATTATTTTTTTTTGCAAAGGCTTAAAAAGTTTTAAACTAATTTCAGTTCTCTTTTTCCGTCTGAAAGTAATTCAATTGTAATAGTTGAAGTTTCTTCTGGAAGAAGATTTTCAATTTTTTCAGACCATTCAATAAAACACCAATTTCCAGAGTACAAATAATCATCTACCCCCATATCTAGCGCTTCGGTTTCTTTATTTAATCTGTAAAAATCAAAATGATAAACGATCTCATTATTAGCAGTATTATATTCGTTAACTAAAGAAAAGGTTGGACTGCTCGTAGCATCTTCAACACCTAAACTTTTGCATAATTGCTTTATTAAAGTGGTTTTTCCAACCCCCATTTCTCCATTAAAAAGAATGATTTTTTTAGGGTTTGATGCTAAAATCTGCTCTGCGGCTTCTTGAATTTGATCTAATGAAAAAACGATATTCATTGTTATGTCTATTTATTTGGTCTCAGTCTCAGTTCAAAGTCTCAGTTAGAAACTGAAAACTGAGACTGCGACTGAAAACTTTTTTATTTCGGGTTAAATACCAAAAACGGAATAATCATTTCTTCTAAGGAAATTCCGCCGTGCTGATATGTATTTTTGTAATAACTCACATAATGATTGTAGTTGTTTACATAAGCCAAAAAGAAATCATTTTTGGCAAAAATAAACGAACTGCTCATGTTTATAGCTGGTAAACCAATTGTTTTTGGTTCTTTAACTACATAAACATCTTTTTGTTCATAGGTTAAACTACGACCGGTTTTGTAACGCAAATTTAGACTTGTATTTTTATCTCCCACAACTTTAGACGGATTTTTTACATTAATTGTTCCGTGATCTGTGGTTAAAATTAATTTGAATCCTAAAAGCTGTGCCTGCTGAATGATTTCTAATAAAGGAGAATTTTTAAACCAACTTAGTGTTAATGAGCGATATGCCTTATCATCAGAAGCTAATTCTTTTACAACTTCCATTTCTGTTTTAGCATGCGAAAGCATATCTACAAAATTGTAAACAACAGTAACTAAGTCATTACCTTTTAAAGCTTTGAAGTTTTCTGCAAGCTTTTTACCGCCGGCATAATTTGTAATTTTGAAATAATCTTCCTTAATATTTAAGCCTAATCTTTTCAATTGAGCCGATAGAAACTCAGCTTCGTAAAGATTTTTTCCGCCATCTTCAACGTCGTTTTTCCAATATTCAGGAAATTGTTTTTCCATATCCACAGGCATTAAGCCAGAGAAAATAGCATTTCTAGCATATTGAGTGGCTGTTGGAAGAATAGAATAATAAGGAACTTCTTTTTCTAATTTGTAATAATTGGCTATTACAGTTTCAAAAGATTTCCATTGGTCGTAACGAAGGTTGTCGATTACAACAAATAAAACAGGTTTGTCTTTCTTTTTTAACTCTGGAACAACTAATTCTTTAAATAAAGTATGAGATTGTATCGGTTTATCTGCTTTTGGTGCAAACCAATCTTCATAATTTCGTTCAATATATTTTCCAAATTGTGAATTGGCTTCAACTTTTTGAGATTCTAAAATTTCGATCATCGCCTGATCGTTGATGTTTTCAAGCTCTAATTCCCAGAAAAGTAATTTTTTATACAATTCCACCCAGTCTTCATACGAATTCACCATTGCCAATTCCATTGCAATTTTTCTGAATTCCTTTTGGTAATCTAAAGTTGTCTTTTCAGAAATCAATCGAGAATGGTCCAGATTTTTTTTCAAACTCAATAAAATCTGATTCGGATTTACAGGTTTTATCAAGTAATCGGCGATTTTAGAACCTATGGCTTCTTCCATAATGTATTCTTCCTCGCTTTTTGTAATCATAATCATAGGTATAGCTGATTTTTTCTCTTTCATTTCAGAAAGGGTTTCTAAACCGCTCATTCCAGGCATATTTTCATCCAAAAAAACAATATCAAAATTGTCTTCTTCAAACAATGCGATAGCATCAAGTCCGTTATTACAAGTCGTAACTTCGTAATTTTTTTTCTCTAGAAATAATATATGGGGCTTTAAAAGATCGATTTCATCATCGACCCAAAGTATTTTTATCTTATCCATAAACAAATTTTATTTTTACTGCAATTTAAAGTTATAGAACTTAAAAAGTATTAAAAATAGTATAAAATTATCAAAGATAAAAAATGATTTTATGTTGATTTTTTACAATTTTAAATATAGTTATCTGACCATCATTCTAATTTTAATATTTATTTTTAAATAAAAAACTCCAAACTCTTTATTCTTATTTACTTATATTTGTTGACCAAAAAAATAACCCGATTGTGACTCAGATCAACAAATTAAAAATATTCAACGATCCTATTTATGGCTTTATTACGATTCCGAACGAGCTGATTTATGATTTAATCCAACATCCCTATTTTCAGCGCCTTCGCCGTATCTCTCAAATGGGATTGTCGTATTTAGTTTATCCAGGCGCAAATCACACTCGTTTTCATCATGCTTTAGGATGCATGCATTTAATGCAGAAAGCAATTGATACGCTTCGTTTTAAAGATGTTGTGATATCTGCAGAAGAAGAAAATGCATTATTAATTGCTATTTTACTGCATGATATCGGACATGGGCCATTTTCTCACGCAATGGAAAGAAGTATTGTTGAAGATGTGCATCATGAAGCTATTTCATTATTATTTATGAATCAGCTAAATGAGGAGTTTGGCGGGAGATTGAGTTTGGCAATTCAGGTATTTAAAGGAGAATATCATAGGAAATTCATGCTGCAATTGATTTCAAGTCAGTTGGATATGGATCGAATGGATTATCTAAAACGTGACAGTTTTTATACTGGCGTTGCAGAAGGAAATGTCAATTCTGAACGATTGATTCAGATGATGAATGTTGAAAATGATGTTTTGGTTATTGAAGAAAAAGGAATTTATTCTGTAGAGAAGTTCTTGCTTTCCAGAAGGTTAATGTATTGGCAGGCTTATCTGCATAAAACCAGTTTGGTAGCCGAATTAATTTTAATGAAAACATTAAAGAGGGCTAAAGAGTTGACATTGAAAGGAATTAACCTACCTTGCAGTGAACCGCTTTCATATTTCATGCACAACAAAGTTACTTTGGATGATTTTGATGCTGAAAAGTTAGATTTGTTTTCGCAGCTTGATGATTTTGATATTATTAGTGCTTTGAAAGCTTGGCAGAGACAAGATGATTTTGTTTTAAGTACATTAAGCAAGATGATCATTAATAGAGATTTATTAAAAATAAAGTTAAGTGCAGAAAAAATTTCAATGGAAGAATCCCAATCATTGAAAGAACAATTTGCCAATTTGCATCATATTAGCCAATTAGAGGCTGGTTATTTTATTTTTAGAGGAAAAATTAAAAACCAAGCCTACAGTAAAGAAGCCGAACCTATTAGAATTTTGAAAAAAGATAAAACAATTGAAGATGTTGTTGAAGCTTCTGATCAGCTGAATTTGAAATCGTTATCTAAATTGGTAACAAAATATTATATCTGTTTCCCAAAACAACTTATCTAAAATTAACATTTAAAATCTATTTTTTATATTTTTGTCGCGATGAAATTTACAGCAGAACAAATAGCAGGAATTTTAGAAGGAGAAGTTGTTGGGAATCCCAATGCAGAAGTTTCTAAACTTTCTAAAATCGAAGAAGGCGAAGAAGGATCGCTTACTTTTTTGGCTAATCCAAAGTATATCAATTATATATATACAACAAAAGCGACTGTTACAATTGTTAATGACACTTTTGTTCCGGAGCAGGAAATTACGACTACACTAATAAAGGTAGAAGATGCTTATGCGGCATTTTCTAAGCTTTTGCATTTCTATAATCAAGTAAAATTAAATAAAACAGGTATAGAACCTCAGTCATTTATGTCTGAAGGAACTAAATATGGTGAAAATTTATATTTAGGAAGCTTCAGTTATGTAGGGCAAAATGTGGTTTTAGGGAATAATGTAAAAATTTATCCCAACAGTTTTATTGGTGATAACGTTGTTATTGGTGACAATGTATTCATTTTCGCTGGAGCAAAAATTTATTCAGAAACTGTAATTGGTAATAATTGTACCATTCATTCTGGAACTATTATAGGTGCAGATGGTTTTGGTTTTGTTCCAAATGAGGAAGGTATCTATAGTAAAGTACCTCAGATCGGAAACGTTATTATTGAAGATAATGTGGATATTGGCGCCAATACTACGATAGACAGAGCAACTCTTGGTTCTACAATAATTAGAAAAGGAGTTAAATTAGACAATCAGATCCAGATCGCCCATAATGTGGAAATCGGTAAGAACACTGTAATTGCTGCTCAAAGCGGCGTTGCGGGCTCTACTAAAATTGGAGAAAACTGTATGATTGGAGGGCAGGTAGGTATTGCGGGCCACTTAATTATAGGTAATAATGTAAGACTTCAGGCTCAGTCTGGAGTTGCAAGAAACATTAAAGATGATGAAATTCTGCAAGGAACACCATCTCTTGGATACACAGATTTTAATAAATCATATGTTCACTTTAAGAATCTGCCTAAAATTGTGTCCGAAGTTGAAGAATTAAAGAAACAAATAATAAACCCAAAAAATGGAAATAATGGTTAAACAGAAGACCATCAAGAATGAAATTTCGCTAACAGGAGTTGGATTACATACTGGAAAAGAAGTTACAATGACTTTTAAACCTGCTCCCGTTAATAATGGTTTCACTTTTGTAAGAGTAGATTTGCAAGGTCAGCCAGTTATTGAGGCTGATGCAAATTATGTTGTTAACACTCAAAGAGGTACAAATCTAGAGAAACTTGGAGTAAAAATTCAAACACCTGAGCACGTTTTAGCGGCAGTTGTTGGATGCGATTTGGATAATATTATTATTGAATTGAATGCCTCTGAACTTCCAATTATGGATGGTTCATCAAAATATTTTGTTGAAGCAATAGAGAAAGCAGGAATTGAAGAACAAGATGCAAGCCGTAATGTTTATGTTGTAAAAGAGGTGATCTCATTTACAGATGAAGCAACAGGAAGCGAAATTCTTGTTATGCCGAGCGATGAATATCAAGTAACTACAATGGTAGATTTTGGTACAAAAGTTTTAGGTACTCAAAATGCTACACTTAAAAGTCTTTCAGATTTTAAACAAGAAATTGCAAGCTCAAGAACTTTTAGTTTTTTACATGAATTAGAATCATTGTTAGAAAACGGACTTATAAAAGGCGGCGATTTAAATAACGCAATTGTTTATGTAGATAAAGAGATTTCTGAGTCTACAATGGAAAATTTAAAGAAAGCATTTGGTAAGGATGAAATATCTGTAAAACCAAATGGAGTTCTAGATAATCTTACACTGCATTACCCAAATGAAGCAGCAAGACATAAATTGCTTGATGTTATAGGAGATTTGTCTCTTATTGGTGTTCGAATTCAAGGAAAAATTATTGCTAATAAACCGGGTCACTTTGTAAATACTCAATTTGCTAAAAAGCTGGCTAAGATTATTAAAATAGAACAGAGAAATCATGTTCCTACTTATGATTTGCATCAAGAACCATTGATGGATATTCATAAAATTATGGCAATGCTTCCTCACAGACCTCCATTTTTGTTAATTGATAGAATTATCGAAATGTCTGACCGTCACGTGGTTGGATTGAAAAATGTTACTATGAACGAAAATTTCTTCGTAGGGCATTTTCCAGAAGCACCAGTAATGCCAGGGGTTTTAATTGTTGAAGCAATGGCGCAGACAGGGGGTATTTTGGTATTGAGTACAGTTCCAGATCCTGAGAATTATTTAACGTATTTCATGAAAATTGATAATGTTAAATTTAAACACAAAGTGTTGCCGGGAGATACTTTAATTTTTAAATGTGAGTTAATTTCTCCTATCAGAAGAGGGATTTGTCATATGCAGGCAAACGCCTATGCAAATGGTAAATTAGTTACTGAGGCAGAATTAATGGCACAAATAGCAAGAAAACAATAATAAATTATCAAATTTATTGTTTAGGTTTGTTGCCTGAAATTAGAATATTTTAATTAAAAATATAAAACATACAGATGAATCAACCATTAGCATATGTTCATCCTGGCGCGAAAATCGCTAAAAACGTTGTAATAGAGCCATTTACAACAATTCACAATAATGTTGTTATTGGTGATGGTACTTGGATTGGTTCAAATGTGACCATTATGGAAGGAGCTCGAATTGGTAAAAATTGCAATATTTTTCCAGGGGCTGTAATTTCTGCTGTGCCACAAGATTTAAAATTTGGAGGAGAAGATTCTCTTGCCATTATTGGAGATAATTGTACAATTAGAGAATGCGTAACTATAAATAGAGGAACAATTGCATCTGGCCAAACAGTAATTGGAAACAATTGTTTAGTAATGGCTTACGCGCATATTGCCCACGACTGCGAAATTGGAAACAATGCAATTATTGTGAACGGTGTTGCTTTGGCAGGTCACGTAGTGGTTGGTAATCATGCTGTTATTGGAGGTCTAGCGGCAATTCATCAGTTTATTCATATTGGAGATCACGCTATGATTTCTGGAGGATCATTGGTTAGAAAAGATGTTCCGCCGTTTACAAAAGCTGCAAAAGAGCCTTTGTCGTATGTTGGAATTAACTCAGTTGGTTTAAGAAGAAGAGGTTTCAGTACTGAAAAAATTAGAGAAATTCAGGAAATCTATAGAATTTTATACCAAAAGAATTATAATACAACTCAAGCTTTAAGTATTATTGAAGCAGAAATGGAAGCTACTCCCGAAAGAGATGAAATTCTTGATTTTATTAGAAATTCTTCTCGAGGAATTATGAAAGGTTATTCAGGAAACTATTAATTTTAGTTCCGATGGCTATAGGAATAGATTTCTGATTTTAGATTTCTAAACCGTACATTAAAATTGAAAACAGAATTATTACAAATAAATGAATGGAGAATTTATTCTCGATGAGAATCTAAAATCTACATTCTAAAATCTAAAATAAAACAAATGGCGTCTACATCAGATATTAGAAACGGATTGTGTATTAAATTTAATCACGATATCTATAAAATTATTGAATTTCTTCACGTAAAACCTGGGAAAGGTCCAGCTTTCGTAAGAACAAAACTTAAAAGTTTAACAACAGGAAAAGTATTAGATAATACATTTTCTGCTGGACATAAAATAGAAGATGTTCGTGTTGAGACACATACTTTTCAGTTTTTATATGCTGAAGGAGATGAATTCCATTTCATGAATGCTGAAACTTTTGAACAGATTTCATTGAACAAGAATATTTTAGATGCTCCAGCATTGTTGAAAGAAGGAACAAATGTAATGGTTCAGATTAATACTGAAACTGATTTACCTTTGTCTGTTGATATGCCAACATCTGTAATTCTAGAAGTTACTTATGCTGAACCAGGTGTAAAAGGTAACACAGCAACAAATGCAACAAAATCTGCTACAGTAGAAACAGGTGCAAGCATCAACGTTCCTTTGTTTATCAATGAAGGAGATAAAATTAAAATCGATACAGCTTCAGGTTCTTACATGGAGCGTGTAAAAGAGTAGTTTTTTAATTAAGATAATTTGACAATGAGTCAATTAGAAAATTTATGAATCGACATATTTTTTGTATATTCATATTCTAATTGACTCA
The DNA here is from genome assembly GCF_003312915.1 of Flavobacterium fluviale. Classification (NCBI taxonomy): domain Bacteria; kingdom Pseudomonadati; phylum Bacteroidota; class Flavobacteriia; order Flavobacteriales; family Flavobacteriaceae; genus Flavobacterium; species Flavobacterium fluviale. The sequence goes on from NZ_CP030261.1 coordinate 3,390,450, forward strand.
TTTTCTAATTGACAAATTTTCTAATTATAATATATGAAATTTCCAAAGAGTCATTCTTTACAAGAAATTGCAAATTTGCTTAACTGCAAATTTATTGGTGACAAAGACTTTCAAGTTTTAGGCATGAACGAAATACATGTTGTGGAACCTGGTGATATAGTTTTTGTTGACCATCCAAAATATTACGACAAAGCGCTGCAGTCGGCGGCTACTATTGTTTTGATAAACAAAGAAGTAGAATGCCCAGAAGGCAAAGCACTTTTGATTTCTGATGATCCATTTAGAGATTTCAATATTTTAACCAAACACTTTAAACCTTTCCAATTTGCAAATGTTGCGATAGCAGCTTCAGCAGTAATAGGAGAGGGGACTATAATTCAGCCTAATAGTTTTGTTGGTAACCATGTTAAAATTGGTAAAAACTGCCTAATTCATTCTAATGTTTCTATCTACGATCACACTATTATTGGTGATAACGTGATTATTCATGCAGGAACTATTTTAGGTGCTGATGCTTTTTATTACAAAAAACGTCCAGAAGGCTTTGATCAATTAGTTTCTGGCGGAAGAGTAGTTATTGAAGATAATGTTGGTATTGGTGCGCTTTGTACAATCGACAAAGGAGTTACAGGTGACACAACAATTGGTGCTGGAACAAAGCTGGATAATCAAGTACATGTTGGGCATGATACGGTTATCGGAAAAAAATGTCTGATCGCTTCACAAACTGGTATTGCCGGTTGTGTTATTATTGAAGACGAAGTAACACTTTGGGGGCAGGTTGGAACAACAAGCGGTATTACAATTGGTACAAAAGCTGTTGTTATGGGACAGACAGGTGTTACAAAATCAGTTGAAGGCGGAAAATCATATTTTGGTACTCCAATTGAAGAATCGAGAGAAAAATTGAAACAATTAGCCAATATTAAGAAGATTCCTGAAATTTTAAGTAAATTGAAGTAATATGTCTATTAAAGAATTTGTTCAGAAATTTTATAAGTCAGATGCCTTAATTGATAGCGAAATCTTAAAATCATATCTGCATCCCGAGGTTGTATTGGAATGGAACAGCAGTAAAGGTTTTATTCAAATGGATTATGATGAGATACTCGAAATGGCCAATGAGCTAAGTCGCGCGTATGTAAGATCTAAAGTTAGGATTAGTCATATAATTAGCGAAGATGACTTAGTATCAGTGCGTTATTCTCATTTTGTAAAAACAATTGAGAATCCTAGAGAAGAAATGTTATTAGCGCATTTTTCAACAATCTGGCAGATCAAAGATGATAAACTGTATAGAGGTTATCAAATGAGTCAATTTTCTTAATATTTTTTTGACAATAAAAGAGGCAAAATACATTACAAAACCTTATTTTTGCAACACAAATTTAAAAACTACATAAAATATATATCATGAGTGTTTTAGTTAATAAAGATTCCAAAATAATTGTTCAGGGATTTACAGGAAGCGAAGGAACTTTCCACGCTTCTCAAATGATTGAGTATGGTACTAATGTTGTTGGAGGTGTAACTCCAGGAAAAGGTGGTACCAGCCATTTAGAGCGTCCGGTTTTTAATACAGTAAAAGATGCTGTTGATCAAGCTGGTGCTGATACTTCTATCATTTTTGTTCCGCCAGCTTTTGCTGCTGATGCAATTATGGAAGCTGCTGATGCTGGAATTAAAGTAATTATTGCTATTACAGAAGGAATTCCTGTAGCAGATATGATTAAAGCAAATAATTATGTTAAAGAAAGAAATTCTAGATTAATTGGTCCAAACTGTCCAGGTGTAATTACTCCAGGTGAAGCTAAAGTTGGTATTATGCCAGGTTTCGTTTTCAAAAAAGGTACAGTTGGTATTGTATCTAAATCTGGAACTTTAACTTACGAAGCTGCTGACCAAGTTGTAAAACAAGGTTTAGGAATCACTACAGCTATTGGTATTGGTGGAGATCCAATTATTGGAACTACAACTAAAGAAGCTGTAGAATTATTAATGAACGATCCTGAAACTGAAGCAATCATTATGATTGGTGAAATTGGAGGTCAATTAGAAGCTGATGCTGCTAGATGGGTAAAAGCTGATGGTAACCGTAAACCAGTTATTGGTTTTATCGCTGGAGAAACTGCTCCTGCTGGTAGAACAATGGGTCACGCAGGTGCTATTGTTGGTGGTTCTGATGACACTGCTGCTGCTAAAAAACAAATTATGAGAGACAACGGAATTCACGTTGTTGATTCACCAGCTGAAATTGGTAAAAAAGTAAAAGAAGTACTTGGATAATATCCAGTCCCGATCCCGAAATTTTGGGACGTGATAAAATAATAAATTCCAAAAAAGTCTCAATATTTTGTTGAGACTTTTTTACATTTTTAAAATGATTGGAATATAATTTAAAACGCAGCAACTTAGAGACTTAGTTTCTTAGAAGCTTAAAATTAAAAAGATGAGTAAAGGATTAGAAAAATTTAAAGTAAGTAATAGTTTTACTTTTACTGTAAATGATAGTTTAGAAGAAGTTTGCAATGCTCCAGAAGGAAGTGCAGGAATTTTTATCGTTTATGGCGTTGCAGCAGATGAAAAAGAACTAATTATGGTTGGTTCTACTGGAACTGTACAAAATGACGGAACTTTAAAAAGCAAAAATGGCGGACTTTATGATAAAATCGTAAACGGACACCAATTTGCAAAAACAGGAAGAAAATATTCTTGGCCGGCGCAAATGAAATTGGAGAATATAGAATCTCTAGAAGTAGTTTGGTATGAAACATTTAATGCAGATGTAAAAGCAATTCCAACAGCTGTTGAAGGAGAGGTTTTGCAGAACTTTCTAGATCAAAGTGGTAAACTGCCTAGATGGAATGTAGCATTCTAAATCTATTCACAATAAAATAATCAAAGCCTTACTTTAATTTAGTAAGGCTTTTTTTTTGAGATAAATTAAAATCTATAGGAATTAAGATCATATTGAAAAACCAATCGTTAAGCTTTAAGATTAAAGAAAATTCTAAGCCAATTTTTGTATTACAAATTTTATTAAACGCCCAAATACTCTATATTTGTATTTCAAAAAATAAAAACGAATACCTTAATATGAAATTACTAGAAGGAAAAGTTGCAATAATTACTGGTGCAAGCCGTGGAATCGGAAAAGGAATTGCTGAAGTTTTTGCTAAACATGGAGCAAACGTTGCTTTTACATACAGTTCATCTGCAGCTTCTGCAGAAGCTTTAGAAGCTGAACTAAATGGTTTAGGAGTAAAAGCAAAAGGTTACCAATCTAATGCAGCAGATTTTAACGAAGCTCAAACTTTTGTTGATGCTGTTTTAGCAGATTTTGGAACTGTAGATATCTTAATCAACAATGCCGGAATCACAAAAGACAATTTGCTAATGCGTATGTCTGAAGCAGATTTTGACCAAGTAATTGATGTAAACTTGAAATCGGTTTTTAATATGACAAAAGCGATTCAAAAAACTTTCTTGAAACAAAGAGCAGGTTCAATTATCAATATCAGTTCTGTAGTTGGAGTTTCTGGAAACGCTGGACAAACAAACTATGCAGCTTCTAAAGCGGGAGCAATTGGTTTTACTAAATCTGTAGCTCTAGAATTAGGTTCTCGTAACATTCGCTGCAACGCAATCGCTCCTGGTTTTATTGAAACTGAAATGACTGCAAAATTATCTGAAGATGTGGTTAAAGGATGGAGAGAAGGTATTCCGTTGAAACGTGGAGGAACTACAGAAGATGTAGCAAACGCTTGTCTTTTCTTAGCTTCAGACATGAGCGGTTATATCACAGGCCAAGTTCTTAATGTTTGCGGAGGAATGTTAACCTAAGGTACTGAGGTGACAAGTTGCAAAGGTTCAAAGGTTTTAGTATTCAGTTATTCTGATTCTAGATAGGTGAACACTTTAGTCAAACAATTGACTTTTTTAAATCTGACAACCGTAAACTGATACTGAATACTAAATAATTATGACGACAAACACGATTCTTTTATTATTGCTTTCTTTAGTAATCGCTGGTGGTTTATCGTACTTTCAATATTTTTATAAAGCCAAAAGTAAATCCAATGTGGTTATACTTTTGGCTTTTTTACGTTTTTTGGCTATTTTCGGATTATTGGTTTTGCTTATAAATCCGATAATTTCTAAGAGTTCGCTGGAAATAACAAAAACACCTTTGGCAATTGTTGTAGATAATTCTAGTTCTATTGCAGCTTTAAAATCAGATAAAAAAGCGGTTGAACTTTATCAAAAACTTATTTCAAATCCTGCTTTAAAAGAAAAGTTCGAAATTCAATCCTATCAATTTGATAACGATTTTAAAACTTCAGATAAATTTGATTTTAAAGGAAATCAAACCAATTTAGACGAAGCGGCAAAGAACTTAAAAAGCATCAATAAAAATCTGATTTTTCCAACAGTTATAATTACCGACGGAAATCAAACTACAGGAAACGACTACGTTTATAGATTTGATCCTGTCAATAAAGTTTATCCTTTGGTTGTGGGAGATACAACTACATTTTTTGATTTAAAAATCAATCAGCTTAACGTAAACAAATACGCTTTTCATAAAAATAAATTTCCTGTTGAAGTTTTTCTGCAATATGCAGGCACGAAAGCTGTAAATGCAGAATTTGCTATTTCACAAGGAAATACTATTATAGCAAAAGAGAAACTTTCATTTTCTCCCTCAAAAAAAACAGCTTCCTTAAATTTGCTTTTACCAGCAGATAAAGTGGGATTACAGATTTATAAAGCCAGCATTCAATCTTCTGTTAAAGAAAAAAACAGCTATAACAATATTAAAAATTTTGCAGTCGAAATAATAGATCAAAAGTCGACTATTGCGATTGTTTCTGGCATAAATCATCCAGATATTGCAGCTTTAAAACGCTCGATTGAGGTTAATGCACAGCGTAAAGTAATATTGGTTAAGCCAAATCAAATTAATGATTTACAAGATATTTCTGTGTTGGTTTTGTACCAGCCAACTACAGCTTTTAAATCAATTTTTGATAATAAAAAGTTAGCGTCGACAAATACCTTTATTATAACAGGAAACAATACAGATTTTAATTTCTTAAACCAGCAGCAGAACAATCTAATTTTTAAAATGAGTAACCAAAGAGAAGATTTTCTCTGCGAATTCAAATCAGACTTTAACTTATTTGCAATCGATAATATTGGTTTTGAAAATTTCCCGCCTTTACAGAATTTATTCGGAAATATTAGCACAAACGGAAACGTGTCTGTTTTGCTTTCATCAAAAATTAGAAACGTTTCTACAGATGCTCCATTATTGGCTTTTGCCGAAAATCAAGGAAAAAGAACCGCTTTTCTTTTAGGAGAAAACAGCTGGAAATGGCGTTTGCAAAGTCATATTGACAATCAGTCTTTTGAAAAATATGATGTTTTTATTGATAAAATAATTCAATATTTAGCCTCAACAACTTCCAAGAAATCTTTGGTTGTAACGCATGAAAGTTTTTACAATTCTGGAGAAGAGATTATTATAAATGCGCAATATTTCAATAAAAATTATGAGTTTGATGAAAAAGCCAGGCTTACCATTAGTGTTCTAAATGCCGCGACAAAACAAACCAAAAATTATGATTTACTAAAAGGAAGTAATTCTTTTTCAGCTAATTTAGAAGGACTTCCAGCAGGAAAATATAATTTTACGGTAAAAGAATTAAATTCAAATACTTCATACGCAAGTCATTTTGAAATTTTAGACTTTGATATTGAAAAACAATTTGTAAATCCAGATGTTTTGAAATTACAGCAATTAGCACAGCAAACCGGCGGAAAAGCCTTTTTTGAAAATCAAGCTGATAATTTGATTAATACACTTTTGGAAAATAACGAGTATAAATCAATTGAAAAAAAGATTTCTACTAAGACTCCCATTATTGACTGGGTTTGGCTGTTGATTTTGATCGCCGTTTTATTGACTACTGAATGGTTTGTAAGGAAGTATAATGGATTGCTTTAAAATTAAATTGATCGTGTCCTTTAAAAAAGTTTTAATTTTCTTTAGTCTGTTTTTTTGTACTATTTTTTCTTTGATTTATATAAATGCTAGAAAAGAAAATAGAAATGACTATCAATTTGTGATCACTAAAATTAATGAAAATGCAAAAGGTTACATTATTGCAAATGGTGTGAAAAAGAAATTCAAATTTGCTAATTTTAATTCTTACAAAATCGATATTAAAAAAGATGATAGTTTAGTTAAAAAAGCATTTTCAAAAAAAGTTTATATTTATAGAAAAGATAAAAAATTAGATAAATATAATTTAGTTTTATTATTAAACGAATCTGGAACATTTCCAATAGATTGGCAATAATTATTTATCTTTAATTTTTTTGAAATGGACTTCAGGCTAAAAGTTTTCTACACCGTTGCGCTCCGCCTTAATTTTACTAAAGCGGCAACAGAATTGTATATTACACAGCCAGCAGTTTCTAAACATATTCAAGAACTTGAAGAAACTTACAAAACCAAACTTTTCGAACGAAACGGTTCTAAAATAGCCTTAACAGCAGCTGGTAAAATTCTACTAAAATATACTAAAAGTATTTTTGATATATACCGAGAAATAGACTTTGAGATGAGTTCTTTCAATAAAGAACGTCAAGGTTTGTTAAGATTAGGCGCCAGTACAACAATTTCACAATATATCATTTCTCCAGTTTTAGCTCATTTTCATCAAAAGCAAAAAGATATAAAAGTCAATTTGTTAAACGGAAATACGGAACAAATCGAAAACGCCTTAATCAACAAAGAAATTGAAGTTGGAATTGTTGAAGGACAGTCTAAAAATCAATCCATAAAATACATTCCGTTTTTAAAAGACGAATTGGTTTTGGTTTGTAATAGTAAAAATCCGCTGGTAAAACAAAACGAGATTTCTGTAAGCGATTTAAAATCAATGAAATTCATAACGCGTGAACGCGGATCTGGAACACTTGAAGTTATAGAATTTGCCTTAAAAAAAGCAGGTTTGAAATTTTCTGATTTACAAATAGAAATGCAGTTAGGAAGTACAGAAAGTATAAAATCTTATCTTTTAAATTCTGATTGTTTTGCTTTTATGTCTATTCATGCTGTTAGTAAAGAATTGAAAAATAAAGAATTAATTGTTCTAGATGTGGAGAATTTATCAATAGAAAGATTTTTTTACATCATTACTTTGATAGGGAAATCAGATTCGTTATCAGAACTATTCATTCAAAATCTGGCTTCTCATTATAACTTGAAGTTATAGTCGATTGCAAATTACGATTGGTATTTATGGTTTAAAGAACGGAACTTTGCCATATAAATATCAATCACATTATTTTGAAAACACAGCATACAACTTCACAATTATTTAGAATTAATCATTTGTTACAGCAATTACTTTTTGCTGCAGTGATATTGTTGTGTTTATTTTCCATAATTTCTCCGCCAATAGCACTTTTATTAGGAGTTTTAACCGTTAATATTTTTGGAAATCCATTTGTGGAATTTAATCAAAAAGCTATTGCTTTTTTATTGCAGTTTTCGGTCGTTGGCTTAGGCTTCGGAATGAATGCTTATAGTGCGGTATCTGCTGGAAAAGAAGGATTTCTTCTTACTGTATTCTCAATTTTTAGCACTTTGGTTTTTGGTTTTTTAATTGGTAAGTGGCTTAAGACAGAGAAGAAAACATCGCATTTAATTTCTTGCGGAACAGCAATTTGCGGCGGGAGTGCAATTGCTGCTATCGCGCCAGTACTAAAATCAGACGAAAATCAGACTTCAATTGCTTTGGGAGTTATTTTTATTCTAAACTCTATTGCATTGTTTGTTTTTCCGTTTATTGGACATCAGTTGGATTTATCCCAAAAAGATTTCGGACTTTGGTGTGCGATTGCTATTCATGATACCAGTTCGGTTGTTGGCGCTGCAAATAAATATGGAGCAGAAGCTTTACAGGTTGCCACGACGGTGAAATTAGCGAGAGCATTATGGATTATTCCGATATCTATTTTGACCGCTTTTATTTTTAAAAAGCAATCCAGAAGCTTCGGTACAAAAATCAAAATCCCGTATTTTATTGGACTCTTTGTTGTCGCGATGCTTCTGAATACTTATCTTCCAGCTATAAATATTTTTGCATCACAAATTGTTGGAATTGCTAAAGTTGGTCTGACAATTACTTTGTTTTTAATTGGAGCAACTTTAAATTTTACCACATTAAAAACAGTAGGAGTAAGGCCATTGTTCCAAGGAGTTCTTCTTTGGATTTTTATTGCTGTTCTAGCTTTATTATCAATTCTTTACCTAGTTTAGATCTTTATTTTACATTAGAGAATTTCACAGTCGATTTACCAATCATCTTATAAAATTTCCCCTTAAATGAAAAATGTCTTTCGATCTCAAAATCAAATTGATTTTTAGTTTTCGCCATTTCTGCTATTTCTTCAGGCAGGGCCGCTTCAAATTCATCTTCTGCTTTTGCTTCTTTATTATAAGATCCGTTAGTTGTAATAATAAAATCTCTGAAGTGTTTTTTAGCCGAATCCTCTACAACTTTATAAGATCCAGACCATTTTATACTCGCAACATTGGTTAGGTGGTAATTGGGCACTTCCATAATAGGCTGATATTTGCCATCAAAACCAGCCACAAGATAAAGGAAACCTTCATAAGGACCGCCTGCACCGCCATTTATATGAGACAAAGTAAGAGCAAACTGGTCTTCTCCAATCTGAACCAATTTTGGAGTAGGACATTGGGCAAAAGCACCGAAAGCTGCAACTGCCGGCTGAAAAGATTTCATTTCCCAAACCTTACCATTTTTAGCAAATTTGGCTAAACCTAGTAATCCGCCAGAAAATCTTCCTGTCTGCAAGCCGTCTTCATCATGAACAGAATGATTAAAAGCCATTATTTTAAACTTATTTCCCTTTGAATCTTCATAATCAATATTGGCAAGAAGCCTGGTTGCTACACCTTTTTCGTAAGGAAATAATTGATCACCTTCAACGCCATTTACATCCTCAAAAGGAGCAGGTTTGCAGGTTTTACAAATCCAGCTTACAAATGTATTTTTATCTGAAAGATGGTATAATTTCCCAAGAAACAATTTTTGCATAATTCTTTCGCCATTGAAAGGGTCAGAAAATCGGATTGTTCTGGTAGAATTTAAAATAGTGTCGCTTACATTTTTTGGTTTTATTTCGTTCTCCTGCGCCAGGCAAATGGTCGATAAAAAGAAGATTAGATATAGTAAAGTAAAACGCATGTTTTTAAGGTTTAGTCCGTTAACAAATTTACGAAACAAAATCTTTTTTACATGAACTTATGTTAGTTATATGGTGTAAAAATTTCAAAAAATTAAATTTAGATAATCTTAGATAGTTATACTTTGAATTATCCATAAATAAGGTAAATTTGCACCTCTAAATACAAAAACAAAAATGAAAAACTTTAAATCTAAACCAAGATTAATTGCTTTCTGTGCTTTAATTATTGGTTTTTTTACTTTATCCTGGGGAATTGTAGGTCACGAAAGAATCAACAAAGCTGCTGTAATGGCACTACCGCATCCACTTCAGGTTTTCTTTTACAATCACATTGATTTTATTACACAAGAAGCTTCTGTTCCAGACATTCGTAAATATGCATTAAGTTATAAAGATGAAGGTCCAAGACATTATTTCGATATGGAAAACTTTGGTCCAGCTGATAGTTATCCGCAAACTTTAGAAGAAGCAAAGAAAAAATATGATGCTAAATTTTTAAGTGATAACGGAATTTTACCTTGGTATATTGAAGATATGATGGCAAAATTGACTAAAGCTTTTAAAGATAAAAATAGAGCAGAGATTTTGTTTTTGGCGGCAGATTTAGGGCATTACATTGGAGATGCGCACATGCCATTGCATACTTCTGCAAATCACGACGGGCAGTTAAGCGATCAAAAAGGTATTCATTCTCTTTGGGAGAGCAGACTTCCAGAGTTATTTGCGAAGAATTACAAATTAAATGTTCCTTATGCTCATCATTATGATGATGTTCACAAAGCAATTTGGGATATGATAAATGATACACACAGTTTAGCACAGCCTTTATTGGATATCGATAAAAAATTAAGAACAGCTACTCCAGAAAACCAAGTTTTTAAAATGGATGCTGACGGAAAAGTTTTGAAAAGCAAATACAATACAGCTGTTTTCTCTGATGAATATGCTAAAAAACTACACGAGGAATTAAACGGAATGGTTGAAAGCCAGATGAAAAAAGCAATTACTGCAACTGCAAGTTTTTGGTATACTGCCTGGGTAAATGCTGGAAAACCAGACCTTAGTGATCTAGATTCACAAGAAGTGACAAAGAGAAATAGTAAAGCTTTAAAAGAAGATTGGGAACTTTACCAAAAAGGAGATTTATTCGGAATGAGAAATCAAAATGACTAAATTTTTGTTTCAAGTTTAAAGTTCAGTTTGAAACGAAACAAAAAGCCTCAAGTTTTATAACTTGAGGCTTTTTTTATCAGTAAATTTTTGTGTATAATTTAGCGGTCTTCGTGTTAAAGTTCAAAAAGATAATCTGAAAGGAATTGGAATTGCCAAAGAAGATTTAGATTCCATTTTAAATCCGTTTTTTAGATCAGATTCTTTAAATCATGCTGAAATTAAAGGAACTGGTTTAGGTTTATTTATTGTAAAAAGAATGACCAATCAGCTTCAAATTAAATTTAAAATAGAAAGCGAAATCGGCAAAGGAACCACGGTTTTATTGAGTTTTGATGCATATGAAGATTCGTTAAAGTAATTTTAAATTTATTATTTATAAAGCTGTCTAAAACATTTTTTAACAATAAACTGTCGTTACGTTAAAATAAAAATTGCTTTTTAATTAATTTATCTATTATATTTGCAAACGAATCAAAGAAGTAAAACACAAAACAAATCATGATTTCAATTCAATTACATCATCATCATTTACATTATTGCTCTCAAGCGATGTGTTAATGGTATGCATGTAAATCATCATATTTTAAAACCCGTTTGAGTACATCAAACGGGTTTTTTATTTCTAACTCTTTGTACTCAAACTATAAATCAACAAACAACTAAAAAATGAGTACTTTAAAAATTGCAATTCAAAAATCGGGTCGTTTAAACGAAGACAGCATTCAGATTTTAAAAGACTGCGGTATTTCTATCAACAACGGAATAGACCAGTTAAAGGCCGAAGCTTCAAATTTTCCTCTTGAAGTTTTATATCTAAGGAATTCTGATATTCCACAATATCTAATTGATGGAGTAGTAGATCTAGCGATCGTTGGCGACAATCTTCTGGTCGAAAAAGGAAAAGGAATTGAGGTCGTTCAAAAATTAGGATTTTCAAAATGCAAAGTTTCTGTTGCAGTTCCTAAAACCTTAGAATACAATTCTATTCAAGATTTAGCAGGTTTAAGAATTGCTACTTCTTATCCTAATACGGTAAACGAATATTTCAACTCTTTTGGTTTAAGCGTAGATATTCACCAAATTTCCGGTTCTGTTGAAATTGCACCAAACATTGGTCTTGCCGATGCTATTGTAGATATTGTTTCAAGCGGCAGTACTTTATTCAAAAATAACTTAAAAGAAGTTGAAGTTATTTTGAAAAGTGAAGCAGTTTTAGCTGTTTCTCCAAAAGTTTCTCCAGAAATTCAAAAACACATTGATACTTTAAAATTCAGAATTCAAGCGGTTTTAAGAGCTAGAAATTCTAAATATATTTTAATGAACGTTCCAAACGACAAAATTGAAGCTGTTGGAAAGATCCTTCCAGTTCTTAGAAGTTTAACCGTTTTGCCATTGGCGCAGGAAGGCTGGAGCAGTGTCCACTCCGTAATAGATAAAGATACTTTTTGGGATGTAATTGACCAATTAAAGGAAGTGGGAGCGGAAGGAATTCTAGTTTGCCCAATTGAAAAGATGGTTCTTTAATGCGCTTTGCGCGCTTTAGGCAATAAGCTTTAAGCTATACGCCAAGAAAAAACACAAAGTTAATAAAGCCTAAAGCCTATGGCCTAAAGCTTAAAGCATAAAAAAATGAATAAAATAAACAATCCAAAGCCAGAAAGCTGGTCTGAAATATTAAAAAGACCAACGCAGACTATAGATGATATTGAAGTTACTGTGAAAGAAATCTTTAAAGAAGTGCAGAAAAAAGGAGATGAAGCAGTTGCGAAATATACTTCAATTTTCGACGGAATTTCTTTAGATAATTATGAAGTTGATGCGGAAGAAATTACGGAAGCAATTAATTTGATTCCCAGCGAATTAAAAGAAGCTACTAAATTAGCAAAAGACAATATTTATAAATTTCACAAGGCACAAAAAACAAATAGAATTGAACTTGAGACTATCGAAGGCGTAAACTGCTGGCAGGAAAAGAGACCAATTCAGAAAATTGGTTTATACATTCCAGGCGGAACAGCTCCTTTATTTTCGACGGTTTTAATGCTGGCTGTTCCTGCTGAAATTGCGGGCTGTAAAGAAATTGTATTGTGTTCTCCGCCAGATAAAGCAGGAAAAATTAATCCAGCAATTTTATATGCTGCAAATTTATGCGGCGTCACTAAAATTTTAAAAGTCGGCGGTATTCAGGCGATCGCCGGAATGACATTTGGAACACAGTCAATTCCAAAAGTTTATAAAATTTTCGGGCCTGGAAATCAGTTTGTAACCGTAGCTAAACAATTGGCAACTCAATTCGGTGTTGCAATTGACATGCCTGCTGGACCTTCAGAATTATTAATCGTAGCCGATGATACTGCGGTTCCTGCATTTGTAGCATCAGATTTGTTATCTCAGGCAGAACACGGAACTGATAGTCAGGTAATTTTGGTTTCAACTTCAAAGAAATTAATTGATGAAGTAGAAAAGGAAATCCAATCTCAAATAGAAGTTCTTCCAAGAAAAGCAATTGCAGAAAAAGCGATCGAAAATTCGAAATTGATTTATGTAGAAAATGATCAGATTGCTTTAGAATTAATCAACGAATACGGACCGGAGCACTTTATCATCTGCTCTCAATATGATGATTTTTACTGCAACGGAATCATAAATGCAGGTTCTGTTTTTATTGGAAATTATACGCCGGAAAGCGCAGGAGATTATGCTTCAGGAACCAATCATACTTTGCCGACAAATGGATATGCTAAAAATTACAGCGGTGTAAATTTGGATAGTTTTATGAAATCGATGACCTTCCAAAAGATTTCTGAAAAAGGGATTCAAAATATTGGAAAAGCAATTGAGCTTATGGCCGGAGCGGAAGGTTTGCAGGCGCATAAGAATGCTGTTACCCTAAGATTGAAGAGTTTAGAATAAAAAATAGAAGACAGCAGGAAGAAGCAAGAAGCAAGAAAATAGGAAAAGATGTCTTGTATCTTGGCTCTTGATTCTTTCGGCTTTGCCTCTTAAAAAGTGAAACAATGAGTACTTTCGATATAAATACAATTACACGTGAAAACGTAAAATCTTTAAAACCATATTCTTCGGCGAGAGATGAGTTTGAAGATTTTGATACTGCCGATATGATTTTTTTGGATGCAAATGAAAACCCGTTTCAAAATGGAGTAAATCGTTATCCAGATCCACAGCAGAATTCGGTTAAAGCAATTTTAGCCAAAAATAACAATACAAAACAGAGTCAGATTTTGTTAGGAAATGGAAGTGACGAAGTTTTGGATTTGATTTTTAGAGCTTTCTGTGAACCAAAAACAGATAATATTATTACGTTGCCGCCTACATATGGTATGTACAGCGTTCTGGCGAATATAAACGCAGTAGAAAACAGGGAAATTCTGCTTACAAATGATTTTCAGCCTCAAGTAGAAAAAATTTTAGAAGCGGTTGATGACAATACTAAAATCATCTTTTTATGTTCGCCCAATAACCCCACTGGAAATTCTTTTTCAGATGAAAGTATTGTAAAATTACTTCAAAACTTTAAAGGATTAGTTGTAATTGATGAAGCATATATTGACTTTTCAGAAAAAGAAAGCTGGCTTGTGGAAATTGATGAATATCCAAATTTGGTAATTACTCAGACGCTTTCAAAAGCCTATGGTTTAGCTGGAATTCGTTTAGGAATTTGTTATGCATCAGAATCTGTTATTTCAGTTTTAAATAAAATAAAACCGCCTTATAATGTGAACGAATTGACACAGCAAAGAGCTATAGAGCGTTTAAAGGATTATGAAAAGATAAAACAAGAAATAGCTTCTATTATAAAGCAAAGAGAAGAATTACTTAAAGCTTTACTTGAAATAGATTTTGTGGAAAAAATTTATCCTACAGAAGCTAATTTTGTTTTGGTAAAAGTAGATGATGCTAACAAAAGATACGATCAATTAATTGAAAAAGGAATTGTAATTCGTAACAGAACCACTCAGCCTTTATGCGAAAACTGTCTTCGTTTTACTATTGGAACAGAAGAGGAAAATGCAGTTTTAATTAAAGAATTGAAGTTGTTGAGTTAATTTTTGCACAGTTTTTCTCAATCTTGTCATTTCGACGAAGGAGAAATCTTCGCAAGAAATTCCGCAACGGGAGGCACAGCAAACGGAGATTTCTCCTTCGTCGAAATGACAAATAGAAGTCTTAAGCAAAAATAAATGGCTATATCAGCCAAAAAACATAAAACATGAAAAAAGTACTTTTTATCGATCGTGATGGAACGATTGTTTTAGAACCTGAAAATTACCAATTAGACAGCTTAGATAAACTGGAATTTTATCCAAAAGCTTTTCAATATCTAGCAAAAATTTCCAGCGAATTAGATTACGAATTAGCAATGGTAACCAATCAGGACGGATTAGGAACGGATAGTTTTCCTGAGGATACCTTTTGGCCAACACAAAATTTCATTCTAAAAACTTTTGAAAACGAAGGAGTTGTTTTTAATGAAATTTTTGTGGACAGATCTTTTCCAGAAGAAAATGCGCCAACACGCAAGCCAAGAACAGGAATGTTGACAAAATACTTGAATAATCCAGAATATGATTTAGAAAATTCTTTTGTTTTAGGAGATCGTTTAACAGATGTTGAATTGGCTAAAAATCTGGGAGCAAAAGCGATCTACATGAATGATATCGATGGAATTGGCAGTAACGAAATTTCATCAAAACGCGAAGAATTAGACGAAACAATCGTTTTGCAAACCATGGATTGGAAAAAAATCTATGAGTTTTTAAAGTTAGAGGCACGTTCTGCGTCAATAACTCGTAAAACCAATGAAACTGATATTTATATCAATTTAAACTTGGATGGAACCGGAAAAAGTAAAATTGATACTGGAATTGCTTTTTTTGATCACATGTTAGACCAGATTTCGCGTCACGGTCAAATGGATTTAGAAATTCTTGTAAAAGGTGATTTAGAAGTCGATGAACATCACACAATTGAAGATACGGCAATTGCTTTAGGAGAAGTTTTCGCAAAAGCATTGGGAAATAAACTAGGAATCGAGCGTTACGGATTCTGTTTGCCAATGGACGATTGTTTAGCGCAGGCAGCAATTGATTTCGGCGGTAGAAACTGGCTGATTTGGGAAACCGAATTCAAACGTGAAATGGTCGGTAAAATGCCAACAGAAATGTTTTATCATTTCTTCAAATCGTTTACAGACGGCGCAAAAGCCAATTTAAATATCAAAGCAGAAGGAATCAACGAACATCATAAAATCGAAGCAATTTTTAAAGCTTTCGCGAAAGCAATAAAAGTAGCAGTGAAAAGAGATACAGAAAAAATGATTTTGCCTTCGACGAAAGGAATGTTGTAAAACGCTATAAGCAATAGGCTGTAGGCATTAGGCCTATTGCTTATGGCTTAAAGCTTAAAGCTTTTTTAATGAAAATAGTAATCATAAATTACGGAGCAGGAAATATTCAGAGCATTATGTTTGCTATTGAAAGATTGGGATTTAAAGCTGTTTTGAGTAACAATCCTAATGAAATTAAGTCGGCAGATAAAGTGATTTTTCCTGGTGTGGGCGAGGCTAGTTCGGCGATGTTTAAACTTCGCGAAAGCGGTTTGGATAGTTTGATTCCGCAATTGAAGCAACCCGTTTTAGGCATTTGTTTGGGAATGCAGTTAATGTGTAATTCGTCTGAAGAGGGAAATACAAAAGGTTTAGGTATTTTTGATATTGATGTTGTAAAATTCTCAAACAGCGTTAAAGTCCCGCAAATGGGATGGAATCAGATTTATGACTTAAAATCGGATTTATTTAAGGGAATTTCGGAAAATGAGTTCATGTATTTAGTTCATAGTTTTTACGCGCCAAATTGCGATGAAGCCATTGCCACAACGAATTACGATCTGGAATATGCATCGGCTTTGCAAAAAGATAATTTTTACGGAACTCAATTTCATCCAGAGAAAAGCGGGGATGTAGGAGAGAGAATTTTAGAGAATTTTTTGAAGTTAGATTCCAAAGAATAAATCCCAAATTCCAATATCAAAATCAATTTTAATCAAAACATCAATTTTAGAAATTAGTAATTCAGTAATCTTTTTTGAATAATCTAAATTCTAAAATCAACAATCTAAAATAGAAAAATGAGAATAATACCAGCCATAGATATCATTGACGGAAAATGTGTTCGTTTGTCCAAAGGTGATTATGATACCAAGATAATTTACAACGAGAATCCGCTTGAAGTAGCGAAATCATTTGAAGCACACGGAATTGAATACTTGCATTTAGTAGATCTTGATGGCGCAAAATCGAGTAAAATTGTCAATTATAAAATCTTAGAACAAATTGCGACGCAAACAAGTTTAAAGATCGATTTTGGAGGCGGATTAAAATCGGATGACGATTTGAGAATTGCTTTTGAAAGCGGTGCAAATCAAATTACCGGCGGCAGTATTGCGGTGAAAAACAGAGCGATTTTCGAAAAATGGATTTCAGAATACGGTTCAGAAAAAATTATTTTAGGTGCTGATGCTAAAGATGAAAAAATCGCGGTTTCTGGTTGGTTAGAGGAATCAAATGAAGATTTAGTGCCGTTTATTCAGGATTATCAATCAAAAGGAATTCAATATGTTATCTGTACCGATATTGCGAAAGACGGAATGCTTGAAGGTCCAAGTTTTGATTTATACAGCAAAATTTTAGGAGAAGCAAAAGAAATAAAATTAATCGCTTCCGGCGGAATTTCAACCTTCGATGAATTACCCAGATTAGCGGAATTAGGCTGCGAAGGAACGATTATAGGAAAAGCGATTTACGAAGGGAGAATCACTTTGAAACAGTTAGAGGATTTTATAATTAGAAAATGAGAAAATTTGATAATTAGATAATTTATGCGTGACGAAAATAATTATCTAATTGACTAATTTTCTAATTAACACATTAAAGAAATGTTAGCAAAAAGAATAATAACCTGCTTAGATATAAAAAACGGAAGAACCGTAAAAGGTGTTAATTTCGTTGACTTGCGCGATGCTGGCGATCCTGTAGAATTGGCTGAAATTTATTCGAGAGAAGGTGCAGACGAACTAGTTTTTTTGGATATTTCGGCGACAGAAGAAAGACGCAAAACGCTGGTAAATATGGTACGAAGCGTGGCGGAAAAAATCAATATTCCGTTTACCGTTGGCGGCGGGATTTCGTCTGTTGAAGATGTTGAAATTCTGTTGAATAATGGCGCAGATAAAGTTTCGATTAATTCATCGGCAGTAAAAAATCCGCAGTTAATAAATGATTTGGCACAGAAATTTGGAAGTCAATGCGTTGTCGTTGCAATCGACGCCAAACAAATTGACGGACAGTGGATTGTGCATTTAGTGGGTGGAAAAGTGCCAACTGAACTGAATTTATTCGACTGGGCTGTAGAAGTAGCAGAACGTGGCGCCGGCGAAATTTTATTCACTTCGATGGACAATGATGGGACTAAAAATGGGTTTGCAAATGAGGCTTTGGCGAAACTATCAGAATTAGTTAATATTCCGATTATTGCTTCTGGAGGAGCTGGAAACATTCAACATTTCGTTGATTCGTTTAAAGAAGGAAAAGCAGATGCGGCTTTGGCAGCAAGCGTTTTTCACTTTAAAGAAATCGAAATCAAAGCTTTGAAAGAAGAACTAAAGAATAATGGAGTGGAAGTTAGACTTTAAAGAGAATCAAGAAACAAGAAGAAAGATTAGATTTAATCTAAAATAACAAGAATTCAGAGAATCTAAAATCTGAAATCTAAAATCTAAAATTAAAATGGACATCGATATCAAAAGCGCACACGGATTAATTCCGGCTATAATCCAAGATTCAGAAACAAAAAATGTTTTGATGCTGGGTTATATGAACGAAGAATCGCTTCAAAAAACAATAGAAACTCAAAAAGTAACTTTTTTCAGCCGTTCAAAACAAAGACTTTGGACAAAAGGCGAGGAGAGTGGTAACTTTTTGAACTTGGTAAGTATTAAAAATGACTGTGATGGCGATACGCTTTTAATTCAGGCAAAACCTGTCGGGCCAACTTGTCATACAGGAGCTGACACTTGCTGGCAGGAACCAAATGAGGCGAATTACGGCTTCATTTCGCAATTAGAAAGCACAATCAAAACTCGTAGAGAAAATGCCGATTCTGAGAAAAGTTATGTGGCCTCTTTATTTGAAAAAGGAATCAATAAAATGGCTCAAAAAGTGGGTGAAGAAGCTGTAGAAGTTGTTATTGAAGCAAAAGATAATAACGATGATTTATTTCTTAGCGAAAGCGCTGATTTACTTTTTCATTATTTAATCTTATTGCAGGCGAAAGGTTTTCAACTGAATGATGTTGTGGATGTTTTGAAGAAACGTCAGAAGTAAAGTTTTGTTTCAGGTTTCAGGTTTCAAGTTTAGGGTTCTTTGCGATAACTTGAAATCTGAAACCTGAAACAAATAAAACTAATTACTCCACAAACTCAAAAACCGCAAATTCTGCTGGCTGATGAAAACCAAATTTTAAACTCTTATAAGGTTGTAATGCAAGATATTCAATCGCGTTACCGTAATCAATCCTAAAAGTATTTGCTTTCCATTTTGTACCAATTTTCGGTTCTAAAAAATTGCCGTTTTTTATCTTTGTAAGACTTGAAAATGGAATTTTAATTTCCACATTATAGCCATCAGGATTTATTTTGCTGACAGATTCCAATCCAGTAATATTAAAATTCATTGTCGTTTTCCATCCACCGCATTCAGGAGAAATACATTTTAAAAGCAGATCATAATTTGTTGAAAATGCGTTGACTCCAATTTCTACATAATTTGTTCCATCTCCATCAGGATCAAGGAAAATTTCAACCAAATCATCTGTATAAAAAATCTGCGAATCTTTCTTTTGTGCTCTTCCAATGATGTTCGAATCATTGCATTTGTAAGCTATATAAAGATTTTCTTCATTCCACGAAAGTGAAATAAAAGTTTCCTGAGAAGCTTTTTCTCCAGAATTATGAATTAAAAAAGGACCTAAAAATTGGTTTTTCCAATCTGACAAATCTCCATCAATAGTTATTTTTGCAGTAGTTTTATAAATCGGAATGGTCTGAGAATAACCTCCAGCGACATATATAAGAAAAAAGAATATGAGGAAAGTGTAGAATTTCATAAAATGAGCTCTGATTTTATAGTGCTAAAATAGAGAAGAATTATGATTTTCGATATATCATCATTCGAATAGAAATCATAAAATTTTAAAAAACTTAATTCGAATGTTTACATTTGTTGCAGATTAAGTCCCGAAGCTTTGGGATAAATACTTATTATTTTATATTTCTAACTAATGAAAAAATACTTTGGAAGCATTTTAACTGCTTTTTTAATTGGTTTCAGCGCTAATGCTCAAGGACTTTTAAATAAGTCGGAAACAGTTTTTACACATCAAGACACTTTGCGCGGGAGCATTACAAAAGAAAGAGCTTGGTGGGATTTGAAATACTATCATTTGAATGTAAAGGTAAATCCTTCAGAAAAATCAATTTCAGGTTCCAATACTGTTCGCTATAAGGTTTTAACAGAAAACAATCGAATGCAGATTGATTTGCAGGAGCCAATGAATATTACAAAGGTGACTCAAAACGGTAAGGATTTAAAGTTTGAAAGAGATGGAAATGCATTCTTTATTACTTTAACTGAAAAGCAAAAAGTTGGAGACACAAAAGAAATTGTAGTTTCATTTAGTGGAAAACCAAAAGAAGCGGTTAGAGCGCCATGGGATGGCGGTTTTTCTTGGAAAAAAGATAAAAACGGAAAAGATTTTATCGCAACTTCTTGTCAGGGCTTAGGCGCGAGTGTTTGGTGGCCTTGTAAAGACCATATGTATGATGAAGTAGAAAATATGTTAATCAGCGTAAATGTTCCTGGAGATTTAACCGAAGTCTCAAATGGAAGATTGCAAAGTGTTAAAAAAGAGAAGGATGGAACAAAAACATTTAATTGGTATGTTTCAAACCCTATAAACAATTACGGAGTAAATATTAATATTGGTGATTACGTTAATTTTTCTGAAGTATTCAAAGGAGAGAAAGGTGATTTAGATTGTAATTATTATGTTTTAAAAGATAATTTAGCTTTGGCTAAAGAGCATTTTAAAGATGCTCCAAAAATGCTTAAAGCTTTTGAAAGCTGGTTTGGACCTTATCCTTTTTATGAAGACAGTTACAAATTAGTTGAAGTTCCTTATTTAGGAATGGAGCATCAAAGTTCTGTAACTTATGGAAATCAATACAAACAAGGTTATTTAGGACGCGATTTAAGCGGAACGGGCTGGGGATTAAAATTCGATTTTATTATAATTCACGAATCGGGTCACGAATGGTTTGCTAATAATATTACTTACAAGGATATTGCTGACATGTGGATTCATGAAAGTTTTACTAATTATTCGGAAAGTATTTTTATTGAATATTACTATGGAAAAGAAGCTGCGGCAGAATATGTAATTGGGTGCAGAAAAAACATTCAGAATGATACTCCAATTATTGGGCATTATGATGTAAATAATGAAGGATCTGGTGATATGTATCCGAAAGGAGCGAATATGCTTCATACAATGCGTCAAATTATTAATGATGATGCTAAATGGAAATCGATTTTAAGAGGTTTAAATAAGACTTTTTACCATCAAACGGTTACTTCAAAACAGATTCAAGATTATATTAATGAGCAGTCGGGAATTAATTTCAACCGCGTCTTTGCACAATATTTAACGACAACTCAAATTCCTGTTTTGGAATATATGTTTAAAAACGGAACACTGGGCTACCACTGGACAAATTGTGTCTCAAAATTTGATATGCCTGTAAAGGTTAAAATTAATGGAGTGGAAACTTTGTTAAAACCAACCACAGAATGGCAGTCGGTAAAAACAACAAATGAAGACAGAAAGCTTGAAGTAGATAAAAATTTCTATGTAACGACTTCAAATATTGTTGAATAAAGTTTTTTAAAATTTCAAAATAAAAAATCCCAAATTCCAATTAATTGGCGTTTGGGATTTTTTATTTAAGTTTTTTAAATTAAACCCCACAGGTTTTTAAAACCTGTCAGGTTATTGTTTTCGTAACATTTTGTGATTTCTCCCCTCGTTCGAAATGACAAAAAAGGGCTAAAAAAAATCTTGTTTTTCAGCCCTTTTTTTATTGGAATTTGGATTTTTTTTATTGGAATTTAAAAGATTATCTATTATTCAATTTCGCTTTTTCCTTTATGATATCAGCAATTTTTCTGTTTTCAATTTTACTTTCAAGCCAAGAAATAATATCAAGATATAAGAAAGCCCTTTTTTCATAAGTGTTCTTTTCAAGTTCCACAAAACGAGCGTGCATTTTTTTGAATTCCTTCTTAATATCGGCTGGATAAAAGTTATTTAAATTTCTAAGGAATTTGATGATCTCTTTTTGAACTTCATGTAAATCATTCATTTTCAATAAAAACTTATATGTACTCTTAAGGTGATTTTCTAAATAATAATCCTTTCCAAGTTCATAATGCGCAATCAGAGATAATAATCTCGCAAAGCACATTAAATCTTCGCGCATGGTTAAGTTCTTGTTGTTGATTATTTTATCTAAATAATTAATGCATTCATTGTATTTTTCAACACCAAAATAAATAGAAGCAATTTTATAGAAAAACAACATCTCGTGGTGCTCATCAAGATGCTCGCTATGTACTTTAAGTCTGCTTAAAATTTCTGGAATTAAATATTCGCTTTCCGCAAAAGTTCCTTCTAAGATGTGCAGATTCAGTTTGTTATTGTACACATATAAAAATGAAAGCGATGCAATATTGTCATTTACAGGGAATTTGGGATCTGCAATAGTTTCTTCTAAGAGATTCAAGTATTTTTTGAAATTAGATTTGTACTTCAACATATACAGCGATTCCAAGAAATAATGATTTCCCTTTAAGAAAAATACTGGATTAAGATAAATCATATTCGGATTATCGTAGAAAAGCTGTACCCATTTATAGGCATATTTATAGCTGGCCAGAAAATCCTGAACTAGAAAGCTTCGCCACAAGTTAGCATTGTAAAACCAGTATTTTTCGCGAAATCCGAATTTGCTTTCATCCAATTTTGCAATATGCCTATTGAAATAGTCATCTATATATTTGTATTCCGCATCACTTTTTACGTATCCCGTTTTTAGCATGATTCCGTATAACTGAAGCGATAAATTCGATAATTTGCTTGAAATCGTATTGCGGTAGTTTAATTCTTTGGCTTGAACAACCAATTCGTCGGCGCGTCCCTGAATACTTCGGGTAATATATTGGGATTCAATTAGTTTTTCAAATTCAACAATTTCATACGCCATATATTTTTCATCATTCTCCAGCGCTTGTTGTTTGGTCTTATCTAAAATTTTCAAACTCTGTTTATACAATCCTTTATTATAAAGAATTACGGCAAAATCCATTTGTTCGCGCAGCTGGTAACGAATATTTTGGCTGGGAATATTCAATCTTATACTTACTAAGATTTGTTTGTACAAGTATGATTTTAAGTTAGATAGCTGTACTTTTTGGATAATACCACTTTTAAGAATGAGTTTTTCATCATAAACTTCCGATTTATCGAGAATGTTGAATAATTCAATAAATTTTGTATTTGAACTCGTTTCTAATCGGCTTGCAAAAATTTTAAACTGTCTTTTTTCTGATTTCGAAAGTGATTTGATTAAAACAAATAAGAAATCTTTTTGATGGTTAGCCATTGTAAAAAATAATAATGTAACTTATTGATAATAAATTAGTTAATAGGGTATAAATCGTTTTATGAACAGTATAATTTCATTAAAATGAATTTCGTACTGCGATAGTACGATATATATTTGTTATCAAGATGTGAAATTACATTAAATAAATGAATATGAATAGAGAGAAAGTTCAAATTTTTGACACCACTTTGCGAGATGGTGAACAAGTTCCAGGATGTAAGTTAGATACTAAACAAAAATTAGTTATCGCAGAAAGACTTGACAAAATGGGAGTTGATATCATCGAAGCAGGCTTTCCTGTATCAAGTCCAGGCGATTTTTTATCCGTCTCTGAGATTTGTAAAATTGTAGAAAATGCAACTGTCTGCGGACTAACAAGAGCTGTAAAAAACGACATTGATGTTGCGGCAGCTGCTTTGAAGCACGCTAAGAAACCAAGAATCCATACTGGAATCGGAACTTCACAATCTCACATACTCCACAAATTAAATACTACGCCAGAAGATATTATTGCAAGAGCAAAATATGCTGTAGCACACGCAAAATCGTATGTAGAAGATGTTGAATTCTACGCAGAAGATGCAGGTAGAACAGACAACGCTTTCTTGGCTAAAGTTTGTGAGGAAGTTATTAAATCTGGAGCAACAGTACTGAATATTCCTGATACTACTGGATATTGTCTTCCAGAAGAATACGGAGCAAAAATTAAATACTTAAAGGAAAACGTAAAAGGAATCGAAAACGTAATCCTTTCATGTCACTGTCATAATGATTTAGGAATGGCAACTGCAAACTCAATTGCAGGGGCTATAAATGGAGCAAGACAAATAGAATGTACTATTAATGGTATTGGTGAAAGAGCTGGAAATACTGCACTTGAAGAAGTGGTAATGATTTTCAAACAACACCCGTATTTAAATTTAGATACAAACATTAATACTAGAGAATTAAACGAAATGAGCCGTTTGGTTTCTGAAAGTATGGGAATGATTGTACAGCCAAATAAAGCGATTGTAGGAGCAAATGCTTTTGCACACAGTTCTGGTATTCACCAAGATGGTGTAATTAAAAACAGAGCAACTTACGAGATCATGGATCCGCTTGATGTTGGTGTAAACGAATCTTCGATTATTTTAACTGCAAGAAGCGGAAGAGCTGCTTTGGCTTATAGAGCTAAAAAAGTGGGTTACGAGCTTACAAAAACACAATTAGACACTGTTTATGTTGAGTTTTTGAAATTTGCTGATATCAAAAAAGAAGTTTTAGATGCTGATATTCATCAAATCATCGAGGCTTCTAAAATTGAAGGTGAATTAATTAGAAGCTAGTTAAGAAGAGAATAGAAAATAGAGCACAGAAGAAAGAGAAAAATAATATAAGGATTTAAATACATAAAGAACGAGACGTTATGAATTTGAAAATTGCAGTTTTGCCAGGAGATGGAATTGGACCTGAGGTTATTTTACAAGCCAAAAAAGCATTGTATGCTATTGCTGAAGTTTATAATCATGAATTTGTTTTTGAAGATGCGCTCATGGGAGCAGTTGCAATTGATAAAACAGGAAGCCCTTTGCCGGAACAAACACTAAATCTATGTTTAAATACAGATGCAGTTTTGCTTGGTGCAATCGGAGATCCTAAATATGATAATAATCCGAATGCAAAAGTTCGACCTGAACAAGGTTTATTGAAACTTCGTAAAGAATTAGGTTTGTTTGCGAATATTCGTCCGATAAAACCTTACAAAGCGTTAATTGAAGCTTCTCCTTTAAAGAGAGAAATTATTGAAGGAGCTGATTTTACAATTTTCAGAGAATTAACAGGCGGTGCTTATTTCGGAGCTAAAACACTCAATGAAGAAGGAACGCATGCCTCAGATTTATGTGAATATTCAGAAGAAGAAATCACCAGAATTGCACATTTAGCTTTTAAATCGGCACAAAAACGACGCAAAAAGTTAACAATGGTAGACAAAGCTAATGTTTTGGAAACTTCAAGATTGTGGAGAAAAGTAGTTCAGAAAGTGAGCGAAAATTATCCAGATGTTAAGCTTGACTTTTTATTTGTTGACAATGCGGCAATGCAGTTGATTTTAAATCCGAAACAATTTGATGTGATTTTGACTGAGAACTTATTCGGAGATATTTTATCTGATGAAGCCAGCGTAATTACAGGTTCTATTGGTTTACTGCCATCGGTATCTTTAGGAGAAAAAAATGCTTTGTTTGAACCTATTCATGGATCATATCCGCAGGCAAAAGGAAAAAACATTGCCAATCCGATTGCTTCGATTTTAGCCGCAGCGCTTTTGTTAGAGCATTTTGGATTAACTAAAGAAGCCCATGTAGTTTATAAAGCGGTGGAAAAAGCAATTGAATATAAAGTAGTTACAGTTGATTTAAAACCAGATTCAAAATTCGGAACAAATGAAGTAGGGGAGTTCATTTCTAATTTTATTTTCAGTAAAGATGATTTACTGTATTTTAATAATGACAATGTTAGTATTGGACAATCGACGATTGTTTAATATTTTTTGTTAAAAAGTGAATATAATAACAAGAAGTCTTTGAAATGTTGAGATTTTATTTTTTTACTTCCAGAAGTTTACTTACTTTTGTAACACTAAAAAATAAATGATGCAAATCTCAATTATTATTACTTCTGTCGTTGTTGTCAATGTGATTCACACATCTGCATCGGGAATGTTATAAATATAATTGAAAAACTATATTACAAACCTTCCAAATACTGGAAGGTTTTTTTTTGGAATAAAAATTAAAAATAAAATAAAACAATAATGGAATTAAATAAGTACAGCAAGACCATCACTCAAGATCAAACACAGCCTGCGGCGCAAGCAATGTTGTACGGAATTGGTTTAACTGAAGAAGATTTAAAAAAAGCACAAGTTGGAATTGTGAGCATGGGTTACGATGGTAACACTTGTAATATGCACTTGAACGATTTAGCAAAAGATGTTAAAAAAGGTGTTTGGGATGCAGATCTTGTCGGACTTATTTTTAATACCATTGGTGTCAGTGACGGAATTTCTAACGGAACGGAAGGAATGCGTTATTCATTGGTTTCTCGTGATGTAATTGCAGATTCTATAGAAACAGTTGTTGGAGCGCAATGGTACGATGGTGTAATTGCAATTCCAGGCTGTGATAAAAATATGCCGGGAGCTTTAATCGCAATGGGACGTTTAAACCGTCCAGCAATGATGGTTTACGGAGGATCTATTCACTCAGGAAAATGGAAAGGTGAATCTCTTAATATTGTATCAGCTTTTGAAGCTTTAGGTAAAAAAGTTAAAAACGAAATTACTCCAGAAGATTTCAAAGGAGTTATTCAAAATGCTTGTCCAGGTGCTGGTGCGTGCGGAGGGATGTATACAGCAAACACAATGTCTTCGGCAATTGAAGCATTAGGAATGAGCTTACCATACAGTTCATCAAACCCTGCTTTAAGTCAGGAAAAAAGAGACGAATGTGTTGCTGCAGGAGCTGCAATCAAAATTTTATTAGAAAAAGATATTAAGCCAAGGGATATTATGACCCGTAAGGCTTTTGAAAACGCTATTACAATTGTAGCGGTTTTAGGAGGTTCTACAAATGCAGTTATGCACTTAATTGCAATGGCTCACTCTGTTGATATCAAAATTACTTTGGATGATTTTCAAGCAATTAATGACAGAACGCCAGTTCTTGCTGATATGAAGCCAAGTGGTAAATACATGATGGAAGATATTCATGAAGTGGGAGGAATTCCAGCAGTAATGAAATATTTATTGAAAGCAGGACTTATTCACGGAGATTGTTTAACCGTAACAGGAAAAACAGTTGCCGAAAATTTAGCTTCTACTCCAGATTTACAAGACGGACAACAAGTAATTCATGAAATTCAAAAAGCGTTAAAACCAACTGGAAATATTCAGGTTTTATATGGAAATCTTGCTTCTGAAGGTGCTGTAGCAAAAATCAGCGGAAAAGAAGGAGAATATTTTGAAGGTCCAGCTGTAGTATTTGAAGGTGAATTTGAAGTAATTCCAGGTCTTCAAGCCGGAAAAATTAAACCAGGTAATGTAGTCGTCATCAGGTATTGCGGGCCAAAAGGTGGTCCAGGGATGCCTGAAATGCTGAAACCTACATCTGCTATTATTGGTGCTGGATTAGGAAGCAGCTGTGCTCTTATTACAGACGGAAGGTTCTCTGGAGGTTCGCATGGATTCGTGGTAGGACACGTTACACCAGAAGCTTATGATGGTGGTGGTATTGCTCTAGTAAAAGATGGCGATTTAATTGCGATCGATGCCGTGAAAAATACTATTGACCTGAAAATTTCCGACGAAGAATTTGCAGCTAGAAAAGCGGCTTGGGTACAGCCGCCGTTAAAAGTTACAAAAGGAGTTTTACTTAAATACGCAAGATCGGTCTCTAGTGCATCAACAGGCTGTGTTACCGATAATTAATTAATAAAATAACAATATCAAAAATCAATATCAATTACAATTACAATATCAAAAATTAAACAGCAATAAAATAAAAAGATCAACTTAAAATTTATAATTGAGATTGATTTTTGCCATTGAATTTTGAAATTGAAATTGATTTTTGAAAACAAAATATACTATGAAAATATCAGGGGCAGAAGCCGTTATAAGATGTTTATTAGCAGAAGGTGTAGACTTGGTTTATGGTTATCCGGGAGGAGCAATCATGCCGGTTTATGATGAATTATATAAATTTCAAGATCAGTTACACCATGTATTAGTACGCCACGAACAAGGCGCAACACATGCGGCTCAAGGGTATGCAAGAGCTACAGGAAAAGTAGGAGTGGCAATCGCAACATCAGGACCAGGTGCAACAAACCTTGTAACAGGAATTGCAGATGCTCAAATCGATTCAACTCCGTTAGTTTGTATTACAGGACAAGTTGGAAGACATTTATTAGGATCCGATGCTTTTCAGGAAACAGATATTATCGGAATTTCAACTCCGGTTACAAAATGGAATTTTCAGGTAACTGAAGCTTCTCAAATTCCAGAAATTATTGCAAAAGCATTTTATATTGCTCGTTCTGGACGTCCAGGACCTGTATTAATTGATATTACTAAAAATGCTCAATTTGATGAGTTTGATTTTAGTTATGAAAAATGTACTGGAATAAGAAGTTATGTTCCCGTTCCGAAATTAAAATTAGATAAAGTTGCCGAAGCTGCAGCTTTAATTAATAGTGCGCAAAAACCACTTATTGTTTTTGGTCAGGGAATTATTTTAGGTCAAGCCGAAGCTGAATTTAAAGCTTTTGTAGAAAAATCTGGAATTCCTGCAGCTTGGACAATTTTAGGATTATCGGCATTGCCAACAGATCATCCTTTGAATGTGGGAATGCTGGGAATGCACGGGAATTACGCACCAAATTTGCTTACAAACGAATGTGACGTTTTAATTGCATTAGGAATGCGTTTTGATGACCGTGTTACTGGAAATTTAAAAACGTACGCTAAACAAGCAAAAGTAATTCACTTTGAAATTGATCCAGCAGAGGTTGATAAAAATGTAAAAACAGAAGTTGCAGTTTTAGGAGATGTAAAAGAATCTTTAGCAGCTTTACTTCCTTTAATTGATGCAAAATCTCACGACTTGTGGTTCAACCAATTTAGAGAATTAAGAAATATTGAATTTGAATCTGTAATTAAAGAAGAATTAAATCCAACGAATGGCAAAGGAATTTCAATGGGAGAAACTATTGAAATGATCAATAAACATTCAAATGGAGATGCAATTATCGTTTCAGATGTTGGTCAGCACCAGATGTTTGCTTGCCGTTATGCCAAATTTAATTCGACTAAAAGTAATATTACTTCAGGAGGTTTAGGAACTATGGGATTTGCTCTGCCTGCTGCGATTGGGGCAAAAATGGGAAAACCAGAACGTGAAGTAGTTGCGATTATTGGTGATGGAGGCTTCCAGATGACAATTCAAGAGCTTGGAACAATTTTTCAAACCAAAGTTCCTGTGAAAATTGTGATTTTAAACAATGAATTCTTAGGAATGGTACGTCAATGGCAGGAATTGTTCTTTGATAACAGATATGCTTCAACAAAAATGATTAATCCAAATTTCATTGCAATTGCCGAAGGATATTATATCAAATCTAAAAAAGTTACGCAAAGAGAAGATTTAGATGCAGCGGTCGCTGAGATGCTGGCCTCAAAAGATTCTTACTTCTTGGAAGTTATGGTGGAAAAAGAAAATAACGTTTTTCCTATGATTCCAACAGGAGCTTGTGTTTCAGAAATTAGATTAAGTTAAGAAAAGGTTTCAAGTTTTAAGTTTCAAGTTTCACTCCCGATAGCTATCGGGGTTGAAACCTGAAACCTGAAACAAAATAAACTAAAAAACAAATGGAAGATAAAACATTTACCATATCGGTATACTCAGAAAATAACGTGGGTTTATTAAATAGAATATCTGGAATATTCTTAAAGCGTCACATTAATATATTAAGTCTAAATGTTTCTGAATCAGAAATAGAGAATGTTTCGAGATTTATCATTGTAGTAAACACTACAGAAAAATGGGTTCAGAATATTGTTGGACAAATCGAAAAACAAATTGAAGTTATAAAAGCATTCTATCACACAGATGAAGAGACAATTTATCTTGAGAATGCACTGTTCAAAATCGCTTCAAATTTATTGTTTGATGAAAAACAAATTCAAAATATAATCAAAGACAGCCAGTCTACGATTGTTACAGTTTCAAGAGATTTCTTTGTGATTTCAAAATCAGGAAGACGTTCAGAAATTGAAGAATTGTACGAAAAATTCAAACCGTACGGAATTATGCAGTTTGTACGTTCAGGAAGAATTTCGGTTTCTAAAGAAAAAATGGAAATCTCTTCATTATTAGAATCTTATAAATAAAAAACAATTTAGTTACTATAACATTATCATTAAACATTAAAACAAAAATGGCAAATTATTTCAATACATTACCACTGAGATTACAATTAGAACAATTAGGAGTTTGTGAATTTATGGAGCAGTCTGAGTTTGCAGACGGGATTGCAGCATTAGCAGGGAAAAAAGTTGTAATTGTAGGCTGTGGAGCACAAGGTTTGAATCAAGGATTAAATATGAGAGATTCTGGCTTAGATATTTCTTATGCATTACGTGCAGATGCAATAGCTGAAAAAAGAGCTTCTTATAAAAATGCAACTGAAAACGGTTTCACTGTAGGAACTTATGAAGAATTGATTCCAACTGCAGATTTAGTTTGTAACCTTACACCAGACAAACAACATACAGCGGTGGTAAATGCTATTATGCCATTAATGAAAAAAGACTCTACATTGGCTTATTCTCACGGATTCAATATTGTAGAAGAAGGAATGCAGATTCGTGAAGATATCACTGTAATTATGTGTGCTCCAAAATGTCCTGGTTCTGAAGTTCGTGAAGAATACAAAAGAGGTTTTGGTGTTCCAACACTTATCGCAGTTCACCCAGAAAACGATCCAAACGGTCTTGGTTTAGATCAGGCAAAAGCTTACGCTGTAGCAACTGGAGGACACAGAGCTGGAGTTTTAAGATCATCATTCGTTGCTGAAGTAAAATCAGATTTAATGGGTGAGCAGACAATTCTTTGCGGTTTATTGCAAACTGGATCTATTTTATGTTTTGATAAAATGGTTGAAAAAGGAATCGATGCTGCATATGCTTCTAAATTAATTCAATACGGATGGGAAACTATCACCGAAGCTTTGAAGCACGGTGGTATTACAAATATGATGGATCGTTTGTCAAATCCTGCAAAAATTGAAGCATATGAATTGGCTGAAGAATTAAAAGACATTATGCGTCCATTATTCCAAAAGCACCAAGACGATATTATTTCTGGAGAATTCTCAAGAACTATGATGGCTGACTGGGCTAATGATGATGTGAACTTATTAAAATGGAGAGCAGCAACGGGAGAAACTAACTTCGAAAAAACAGCGCCGCAAGAAGCTCCAATTGCTGAGCAGGAATATTTTGATAATGGAGTATTAATGATTGCAATGGTAAAAGCTGGTGTTGAATTAGCTTTTGAAACTATGACTGAAGCAGGAATCATCGAAGAATCTGCTTATTATGAGTCATTACACGAATTACCATTAATTGCAAACACTATCGCAAGAAAGAAATTATTCGAAATGAACCGTGTAATTTCTGATACTGCAGAATACGGTTGTTATTTATTTGATCATGCATGTAAGCCTTTATTGACTGAATTCATGAAAAAAGTGGAAACTAATATTATAGGTAAGCCATTTTCAACTTCAAATGCAGTAGACAACGCAGTACTAATCGCTGTAAATAAAGAAATCCGCCAGCACCCGATCGAAGAAGTAGGAGCATGGTTGAGAGAGTCTATGACAGCAATGAAAAAAATTGGATAATTAAAAAATTGGGAATTCCCGCAAAATTGGATTTTGCGGGATTTGCACTGTATCAATGATTTGTAATATTTTGAATTAGTAAGCACTTATTAAGAAAATAGATATAGATGCATATTGCATTCACTTAACTTTAACGAGATTAAGTTAAGTGAGGCTGATCCCTTATAATGGGGTATATTTTGATAAAATATACTTGTTGAAATTTCTGTTTTAATTAATAAAGATGCTGCTATTTTCAAAATAGAGAAAAGTATTGTAAAGCAGTTTTAAAAAATTAATTGTTATTGAAATTTGTTAAATTAAAAAAGGCATAATATCTATATTATGCCTTTTTTGCCCTTTCTAAATAGGTTTAAAAAGTAAAATTTTAAACCATATGCAAATAATTATCATATTTTATTAAAGAAATGTTTTTTTTTGATAAAATTTATGAATTAAATTGTTTCTAGAATACATTCAGATTTAATACATTTATAAAAAAATTCAACAAACGATGAGCTATTACAAAATTGAAAATTTAGAACAATATTTCAAACATTACAATAAGTCAATAAGGGAGCCAAGAAAATTTTGGGGAAAAATAGCTGAGGAGAATTTCACATGGTACCAACAATGGGAAAAAGTAGTTGATTTTAATATGGCTGAAGCTGAAGTAAAATGGTTTACAGATGCTAAAGTTAACATTACAAAGAATTGCATTGATAGACATTTAAGCAAAAGAGGAGAGAAGACGGCGATTATTTTTGAACCGAACGATCCTTCTGAAGATGCATTACATATAACGTATAACGAATTATACGAGACAGTTTCAAAAATGGCAAACGTTCTGCGTGAACAAGGTGTTCGCAAAGGAGATAGAGTTTGCATTTATTTACCAATGATTCCAGAATTAGCCGTTTCTGTATTAGCTTGTGCTAGAATTGGAGCTATACATTCTGTTGTTTTTGCTGGATTTTCTGCTTCTGCAGTTTCAGCAAGAATTAATGACTGTGAATCTAAAATGGTTATTACATCTGATGGTGGTTACAGAGGCAACAAAACAATTGACTTAAAAGGAATTGTTGATGAAGCTTTAGAAACATGCCCATCTGTAGAAAGAGTTTTAGTAGCAAAAAGAACTAAAACTGATGTAAAAATGAAAGAAGGCCGTGATATTTGGTTAGAGCCCTTATTAGAAGCAGCTTTAGACAATAGCGTTGCCGAAATTATGGATGCCGAAGATCCTTTATTTATTTTATATACTTCAGGATCAACTGGTAAACCAAAAGGTATGGTTCATACTACTGCAGGTTACATGGTTTATACAGCGTATACTTTTAAAAATGTTTTCAGCCACGAAGAAAATGATATTTTCTGGTGTACTGCAGATATCGGATGGATTACAGGACATTCTTATATTCTATACGGACCTTTGTTGAATGGCGGAACAACAGTTATTTTTGAAGGTGTACCTTCGTATCCAGATTTCAGCCGTTTTTGGGAAATTATCGAAAAACATAAAATTACACAATTTTATACAGCACCAACAGCTATTCGTTCGCTTGCAAAAGAAAGCTTAGATTATATTCAAAAATATCCTTTAAAATCTCTTAAAGTTATTGGTTCTGTTGGAGAGCCAATTAACGAAGAAGCTTGGCACTGGTTTAATGACCACGTTGGAGATAAGAGATGTCCGGTTGTAGATACATGGTGGCAGACAGAAACTGGTGGAATCATGATTTCTCCAATCGCTTTTGTTACACCAACTAAACCAACTTATGCTACTTTGCCATTACCAGGAATTCAGCCGGTTTTAATGGATGAAAAACGTAATGAAATTGAAGGAAACCAAGTTGTAGGAAGTTTATGTATTAAATTTCCTTGGCCGGGAATTGCCAGAACAATCTGGAACAATCACGAACGTTACAAAGAAACTTATTTCTCTTCTTTCCCTGGAAAATATTTTACAGGAGACGGAGCATTAAGAGACGAAGTTGGATATTACAGAATTACCGGTAGAGTAGATGATGTCGTAATTGTTTCTGGTCATAATTTAGGTACAGCGCCAATTGAGGATGCAATCAACGAACATCCTGCAGTTGCAGAGTCTGCTATTGTTGGAGTTCCTCATGACATCAAAGGAAATGCTTTGTATGGTTATGTTATTTTAAAAGAAACGGGAGAAGTTCGTAATAAAGAGAATTTGTCTAAAGAGATCAATCAATATATTGCAGACCACATTGGGCCAATTGCCAAATTAGACAAAATTCAGTTTGTTTCTGGATTACCAAAAACACGCTCTGGAAAAATTATGCGTAGAATTTTACGTAAAATAGCTGAAGGAGATTTTTCTAATTTTGGAGATACTTCAACTTTATTAAATCCAGAAGTTGTAGAACAAATTATGAAAGAAAGAATTTCTTAAGTAAAACTATAGAACAATAAAAAATGCCTCTTATAAATTTAAGAGGCATTTTTTTATGTTTAATCTAAAAGAAAAACGGCTTAACAATTTGTCAGACTGAGCGAAGTCGAAGTCCCACAAAGTGATTCTGCAAACTGACTTCGACTTCGCTCACTGTGACAATCGATAATTTTCTTTTATAGAAATTTTAAAAAAGAATTTCACTTTTATTTAATTCCTAAACGAGATTTCAACTTCAAAAATAATAGACCGATTCTGTAAGCATCTTCAGAAGAAGAATTTCGATCACTTTTTGGAATTTTATAAATTTCGCATAAATCATCAAGCGAAAACTGTTTGTCATTTATATCAGTAAGTTTTCTGTACATCACGTCAACATCAAGAGCCTCATTTTTTAATCGGCCGCAATCAAGACGCTCCAAAGCAGCATTAAGCATTTCAACATCAAAATTAATATGGTGTCCAACCAAAACTGAATTCCCGATAAAATTCACCAGAGCTTCAAGTGCATCTGGTTCAGGCATTTTCATCATTTTGCTTTCAATGATAAATTCATTTGAAAGACCATTATCCTGAAGATATTTGTATTGAAGCAAAACAGTTTCAAAACTTTCTTTAATAACAATACTATTATCAATAACTGAGAATGCACCAAGAGACAATATTACATCCTTATCCGGATTTAACCCTGATGTTTCTGTTGATAAAACAACAAATTTATTAGGTTTAGTTTCGAATTTAGTTAAATAATCTTTCCAGAATTCTGGATAATCTTTATTAATATTTTTCAGCCAGTCTAGCATATTTATGAGAATTGTGTCAATTGAAATTTACTCTTAATCAGTTCCTC
Source organism: Flavobacterium fluviale (assembly GCF_003312915.1). Taxonomy (NCBI): domain Bacteria; kingdom Pseudomonadati; phylum Bacteroidota; class Flavobacteriia; order Flavobacteriales; family Flavobacteriaceae; genus Flavobacterium; species Flavobacterium fluviale. The sequence goes on from NZ_CP030261.1 coordinate 3,425,417, forward strand.
AAGGTCTTTCATTGGGGTTAAAGCATTTTTTAATTTCTCCTTGTCAGTTTTTGACATTTCTCTCAAATTAATATATTGGCCAGAGTCGTCATTTTTTAATCCTTCAACAGTTCTAAACTTCGAAAGTGTTAAGAAAGCATCTGCACAGCTTAAATAAATTTCGGCATTTTTAGAATCTGTGATTGCTAATTGCTTGAATCTTAGGTAAGTATTTTGGATTCCTTTTATGTTGGCATTTAATATCAGCAAACGTGCACCATCAATTAATGGCATTAGAGCACGAGTTTTTATGTCAAATTTTCCTTTGTGCGGACCTTCTTCTTCAATGATGAATTTTTTGAAGAAGCTTAGAGGAGAATTTCTTTTTAAAGCATCATTTCCTAAAAAGTCAAAAAACAGAGTATTGTTGACCGCATTTTTGAAAATAACATTTTCGATGGCTTCTTCAATTTTTGGTTCACCAAAAACAATTTCGTAATCAAAGAAAATACTACTCAAGTCATTACTGTTTTCACCTGGAGTATTCATCCAGCTGTTGTATTGTTTTGTCCAGTCGCTCAATGACTTACACCAAAGCATATTGCTTCCCATGTGTCCATTAGGGCAATATTCGTAACCTACTTTTTCAAGTATAGAAGTTGTTCTTTTAGCTAATCTCAAGAAATAATCTTTTACTTCTCTGTATTTTTCAGGTGTAACATCTTCAAAAATTAAAATACTGTCTTGGTCTGTAAGTAATAGTTGTTCCTTACGGCCTTGACTTCCAATACTTAACCAAGCAAAACGTGCAGGAGGGGAGCCTAAATCTAAAATAGAAAGCTCAACAGCGCGTTTAATGATTGCCAGATTAATTTCGCTCGCAATATTACTTACATGCGAGATTGGAATATTTTTTTGAATTGAATTTTGAATCAAATCTGATAAACGATCACGAATTTGTTTTAAATCTTTTGGAAGTTGTGAACGTTTAATCTCTTTGATTAAAACACCAGGGTTACTAGCTTGAGCCACAATAAGATCGTGTTCAGAAATAATTCCTTTTACGACAGATTTGCTTGTTCCGTCTTTTGTAACGCATAGGTGTGTCACATTATGTTTCAGCATTAACAATTGCGCCTCTGCCAATGAAACATTTTCTAAAACCGTAACAACCGGCGATGACATAATTTTGTCAATAGTTTCAGTAATAGGATAACGCCCTGTTGCAATCTTCGAAGATAAATCGGCATTGGTAACAATACCAATAGGGTGATTTTTTTCGCAGATTATAATATTATCGACCATCGAATCGGTCATTAAAATCGCAACATCTTTAATAATATGATTGGATTGCGTTGTTAATGGCGAATTATTATAGTTAAGTGACTGAATATATTGCATTTCAGTCTGCTGATCTAAGAAATCAGTATCAGAAATCAATTTGCCATTTGAGCTGACGCTGTCTTTTGTATGTCTTGAATTTACAGCAAAACTCTCTAGCAAAAAGTTTAAAACATCTGAATTATTGGCAACAAAAGGTCTAAACACAGCAATTGGAATAGCATAAATAATACTTTCTTCACGTGCTTTAGCGGTCATCATATAATTATTTTTGGCAAAAAACGGACGTAAACCAAAAATATCACCTTCATGACATTTGTTTATGATCGTTTCTTCAGCATCTGCAATAGTCGTAAGGTTAATTACGCCAGAAGCTACAACATAAAAACTATCATGAAGCGGATCATTATTTTGAAACAATACCGCATGTTTTTCTAAATTGATGACACGAATATTCGTGGCAATATCTGATAATTCCTGAAAAGTTAAATTATCAAATGGTTTGTATTCTTTTAAAAAATCTGCAATATGCTCAGCGACTGTATTCATAATGTTTGATAATTTATTTTTAAAGTATCGAATGTAAAAATAATAAAATAAAGTCTTACAATGAAAGCATCTTGATCAGAATATAATCAATATTAAGGAAATGTTAAACATTACTGATATAAAGGCTTAAAAATGTTTTTTAAATCTTAAATTTTAATCTTTTTGAATTTTTAAAGTGAGATTTAAATTTTTACAAGGAACTAAAAATAAACCAATTGAATATTGACAAAGAGGAGAATACCAGAAAGAAGGCATCGCTAAAATAAAAAGATTAAAATTGTATTATAAGGGGGTTTCTCGAATATTCTATTTTACATAATATAAATTATAGTTCAAATTGAAATGGCTCTGAGAGAAGAGCTATTCATATAATTTATTCAAAATAATTTCTTTAGGAACCAAATCTCCGCCGCCACGTTTTGTGAATTGTAAAACTCCTTCATTTGTTATTAGAACTGCGCTCGAAGAAATTCCGTCTTTATCTTTAAGTTTGATTACAGCTCTGTCGCCAAGCGGATACACATGTCCGGAAACTTCTAAGATTCCAGAATTTAATTCTTTATGTTCGCTTGTAACTTCTGCAGTTCCATAAATTGCATAATTCGACTGTGCAATTGTAATTGTGAAAATATATTCTTTTTTGCAGTTTTTACAATTTTCATTACTCCAGGTTCCAGAAAATCTATTGTGCTGTGAATATGACTTTAGAGAAATTAAAATTGCCAGAAAAAGAAATTTTTTCATTGTAGATTGTTTTATTGAAAATTTGAGCCAAATATAAAACAAAAAAAGCATCATAAATTATGATGCTTTTTATAAGTTATTTTAAAATTATAATTTTTTCAAATAAACTGATTTTCCATTTAGTGAAACTTCAATTTGATTTGTTTTTTCATTGAAAGTTGTTCGCAAAGCATTTCCGTTAAAAATTGTAACGTCGCCGTATACATGACCGGCTTCAGTTGAAACATAATCAAAAACTACTTTTTTATTCCCAGGTTCAATTCCTAGTTTGTAGCTTGAAAATTTTGTTCCTCTCAAATCAAAATCCTGCTGTGTATCAATAACATTTCCATCTGCATAAAAATTTGTTACAGATTTACTTAAGGTAATATCAGGATAATACTGATTCACTTTTTTCAAGAGTTCATATTGAGCTGGACTGGCTTCTTCTTGTTTTGATGTAATAGTTTGAGCAAAAGAAAGAGATGTAAATAAAATGGTTAATAGTAAAATGTACTTTTTCATATTTTTTAAATTAAAGATTAATAAATAGTTACGCCAAAATATTTTGGCAATAACTTTAATTTATTGTTATAAACTCCTTGAAGTTATACTACAAGGTATGAAATCTTTACCTTTGCACGAAATTAAAAGCCTTTTTTTAAGAAAATGACAACAAAAAAATATATTAAGCTGATCCTTATCTTAGGCTCATTAACAGCCTTAGGTCCCTTTTCTATTGATATGTATCTGCCTGGTTTCTCTGGAATTGCAAAAGATTTAAATACAACCGTGGCTAAAGTTTCGATGAGTTTATCCAGTTATTTCATCGGAATATCTGCCGGACAATTACTTTACGGACCTTTATTGGATCGTTTTGGACGAAAAAAACCGCTCCTTATCGGTTTACTTGTTTATATACTGGCTTCTTTAGGCTGTATTTATGTTGCTGATATTGATTCTTTTATTTTACTTCGTTTTGTGCAGGCAGTTGGAAGCTGCGCTGCAACGGTAGCTTCTGTTGCAATGGTTCGTGATTTGTTTCCTGTAAAAGATATTCCTAAAGTATTTTCACTTCTAATGCTTGTGGTAGGACTTTCGCCAATGCTTGCGCCTACAATTGGCGGTTATGTTACAGAAGATTTGGGCTGGCACGCTGTATTTTTTATATTAATGTGTATGGGAATTGTAATTTTAGCAGCGTCTCAAATTGGACTTCCAAATACTTATAAACCAGATACTTCAATTTCATTAAAACCAAAACCGATCATAACTAATTTCTTGGCCGTTTTAAAAGAACCTCAATTTTATACATATGCTTTTACTGGAGCAATAGCTTTCTCTGGATTATTTTCGTATGTAGCCGCGTCTCCTATTGTATTTATGGATATATATAAGGTTGATGCCAAAACTTACGGCTGGATTTTTGCTTTAATGTCTGTGAGTTTTATTGGTTCTAGTCAGTTGAATTCTATGTTGTTAAAGAGATTTTCGAGTGAACAAATGATTTTTGGAGCTTTAATTTCGCAATCAGTAATCAGTATTGTATTCTTGATTTTGGCTCTAAATGATCTTTTAGGGTTATATGAAACGATCGGAATGTTATTTTTATTTTTGGCGTGCTTAGGAATTTCTAATCCAAACACTGCAGGATTAACGCTTGCTCCTTTTGCGAAAAATACAGGAAGTGCATCTGCTTTAATGGGAGCTATTCAGTTGGGAATAGGTGCATTAGCTTCATTTGCAATTGGTGTTTTTGTAAAAGATTCTGTAGCTCCAATGGTGGCGATTATGACAACTACAACGATAACTGCTTTTGTTATTTTAAATATAGGTAAAAGATTTATAAAAAATAAAGTAGAACTTTCTGAGAGTGATGATGTCATGATTGCTCATTAAACTTTTAAAATTCCAATTTTTAAAATTCCAAATTCCAAAAAAAAAATAGGAATCAAAAAAAAGCAGAATCTATATTTTAGATTCTGCTTTTTTTATAAGTTGGAATTTGGAATTTAAATTTTTGGAATTTATAAACTCTAACTTTGTTGTCTTTTTTCTGGTCGAATAATCATTCTAAGTGATTGATCTTTTGCAAAATAAGCCACCATCCAGTTCCAGAATGTATTTAATCTGTTTCTATATGTTATTAAAGAAATCAAGTGGATAAATAACCAGATAACCCAAGCAAAGAATCCTTTAAAATGCCATTTTGGACTTGGTAAATCTACTACAGCTTTATTTTTTCCAATAATAGCCATAGATCCTTTGTCTTTATACATAAAAGGTGTCAATGGTTTATTGTTAGCCAGCGCTTTAAAGTTTTTAGCAAGGTTAAGTCCTTGTTGAATAGCAACTTGTGCAACTTGCGGGTGTCCGTCAGGGAAATTTTTATCTCCGGCCGTAATTGCCGTATCCCCAATAGCATAAATGTTTACTAAACCGTTTACTTTATTGTATTGATCAGTTGCCATACGTCTTCCTCGGCCATAACTTTCTTTCGGAATCCCGTCGAAAATTTTAGCAGAAACTCCAGCCGCCCAGATTAAGTTCTTGGTTTTAATCGTTTCTCCGCCTTCAAAAAACACTGTATCATCTACATAATCAACGACTTTTGTGTTTAGTTTTACTACAACACCTAATTTAGTCAACGCTTCTAAGGTGTCTTTTTGAGATTCTTTACTCATTGGAGACAGCAAAGCATCACCTCCATCAACTAAATAGACATTACTTGCGGATGTATCTAATTCTGGATATTCTTTTAATAGAATATTTTTTCGCATTTCTGCAAACATTCCAGAAACCTCTACTCCTGTTGGTCCTCCTCCAGCAACTACAATTGTCAATAATTTACGTCTTTTACGCATATCTTTACAAATAGCAGCTTTTTCCAGATTTTTTAGTAATGTATTACGCATTTCGATGGCGTCATTTAATGTCTTCATCGGAATGGCATTTTTCATTACGTTTTCCATGCCAAAGTAACTTGTTTCGGCTCCAGTTGCAAAAACCAAATGATCATATGATAATTCTCCATTGTTCAGTACAATTTTCTTTTCGGCCGGAACAACAGATAATAATTCACCTAAACGGAACTGCAGGTTTTTTTTACCTGCAAAAAATTTTCTAAAAGGATAACTAATACTTGAAGGCTCCAAAAAAGCCGTAGCAACTTGATATATAAGTGGTGGGAAAAAGTTATAATTATTCTTGTCTACAAGTGTTACTTGTATTTGAGGATGGTCTACAAGTTCTTTTGCCAGATTGATTCCTGCAAATCCACCTCCAATAATGACTATTTTCATATATGTTGTTAATTTAAGTAGGATTATAAAATAATTCCTTATAAATGTACAACTTTAATATACAATGACAAAAGTCATAATTATTACTTTTTGAATTTTTTAACAGGTTTTTCAACTATATCGATTTTGTTCTGCAAAATATAATTCGCCATCAATTTTTCGATTAGTTCTTCCTTTGCTAAATGATGAAAAACCGTTTTTACTTTTGTTTTTAATGCAGCCGCAATTTCATGATTTGGTTTTGTCTTGAAGATTTGTTTCGCCCACAAAAGCATATTATTTTCTTCGAGACTTGCTGCAGACGGTTTTTTAAATTCTAAAAATTTAATTCCCAATTCTCTTTCAAAATCGGCAATTTCAGCAGTTTCTTCTTGCTGCAAAACTGTTAGAGATAGTCCCTTTGCTCCTGCCCTTGCGGTTCTTCCACTTCTGTGAACATAGTTTTCGTATGTGTCAGGAAGGTGGTAATTAACCACATAAGAAATTTCTTTTACATCTATTCCTCTCGCAGCCAAATCGGTAGCGACTAAAATATTGATATGTCCTTCACGGAATTGCTCCATAATCCTGTCACGAATTCCCTGGCTCAAACTTCCATGAAGTGCTCCAGATGAGAACTTATTTATAGCCAAATTTTTAGCCAGTTTATTAACAGCAGCTTTTGTTTTGCAGAAAATAATACCGCGCTCTCCGTCTTTTGAATTCAAGAAATGCATTAAAACTTCCAATTTTTCGATCGGATCAACCACAATATATTCGTGATCAATTCCTTCGTTTCCAACAGTTTCCATATTGGCACTTACTTGAACTACATTTTTGTTCAAATAATTCTGAATCAGTTGTTTTATTGTTCCAGGAAGCGTTGCGGAAAATAATAATGTGCGATGTTTTTTAGGTAACTCAACGACAATTTCGTCAAGACTTTCTTTAAGAATAGCCACCATTTCATCTGCTTCATCTAGAACTAAATATTCTGTCTGTTTCAGATCGATTGCTTTACGCTGAATCAAATCGATTAGACGTCCGGGAGTTGCTACTACAATTTGTGCACCTTCTTTAAGTCTTTCAATTTGTGGTTTTATCGGAGTTCCTCCGCAGATTGAAGCAATAGATATATTAGGAATATATTTTGAAAAACCTTCTAAGTTTCTAAAAATCTGCTGTCCCAATTCTCTAGTAGGCACTAAAATCACAGCTTGAACCGCAGTTGATTCTGAATTGACCAATTGTAATATTGGTAAACCAAAAGCAGCTGTTTTTCCTGTTCCGGTTTTTGCTAAACCCACAACGTCATGGATTTCAGACAATAAAAGCGGAATTGTTTTTTGTTGAATTTCAGTAGGTTCAACAATGTTTAATTCGCCTAAAGCTTTTAAAATTGGCGCTGAAAGTCCTAATGTTGAGAATTGTTTAGACATAGTTATTTAGTTTTTGTTTCAAGTTTCATGTTTCAAGTTACACAGAAACTTATTAAGTTGTAAAGGAGAAATCACATTTGCTCTGAAATGCTATTTCTCCTTTTGTAAATATATTAATGTTTTAGATTTCAATAACTTGAAACATGAAACCTGAAACAAATAAAACTTAAAAATTATCAATCCGGCTCGTTCATGATTTTCTCACGATATTTTTTACCGATCAATAATGTTAATCTTTGTTTATAATCGTCGACAAGCCATTCGCGGTAGTTTTTACTGCACTGGCTCAAACATTTAGAATAACGCTTGATACGATCTTCGATATCATCATCAAGTTCTTTTGCTAATGATTTTGCTTCCTGTAAAGTTTCTGTATTGTCTACACACATTCCAGCATGCTGCTCAAGTGATTTGTCTAAAACTACTTTTGAACGAAGATTTTGTTTGATAATTAATTTATGTTCTTCATCAACATCAAAAGTAACATCGGCAGTTTTACTGAATTTAGCTCGTAATTCTGGCGGCATACTGTATTTGAAAAATAACTCAATTTCATGATCGTCACGCAGATTTTCCAAATAAAATTCAGGCGATTTAAAAATGTGCTGCCAGTTTACAGGATCACTCCATAAACCAAAACGTGCGGCATTATTTCCTAAATCAATAACTGTAAATTCGTCTTTTCCAGGTAACTTACGAGAACCACGGCCAATCATCTGAAAATAAAGCGTCAGAGATTTTGTTGCTCTATTCAAAATAATAGTTTCTACAGTCGGCTCATCAAAACCAGTTGTCAAAATTCCCACAGAAGTCAAAATCGCATCCGGAGTCTTTTTAAACCATTGCAAAATGTCTTTTCGTTCTTCAGAACTACTTGTATTATCAAGGTGTCTAATATCGTAACCTGCTTCTCTAAATGTTTCGTACACGTATAAAGAAGTATGAATACCGTTATTGAAAATCAATGTTTTCTTGCCTAAAGAACGTTCTGTGTACGCATGAAGCAATTTTTCCTGCATCAAAGTATTCGTATACAAATCATCAGATGATTTTACTGTATAATCACCATTGATACCTACTTTTAATGACGTTAAACCAACATCATAACTATAAGTAGTTGCCCTAGCCAAAAATCCTTTGTCAATTAATGAACCAATTGTATCACCAACAATAAGCTCGTGGTAACTTTGGTGCATTGGTAATTTAATATTAGAACTCAAAGGAGTTGCTGTTACTCCAAGAATAAAAGCATTTTTAAATGAGTTTAATAATTTACGAAATGAATTGTAATGTGCCTCATCAATAATAACCAAACCAATATTATCCAGATGAAGTTTTTCATCATTAATACGGTTTTTTAAAGTTTCAACCATCGCCACAAAACACGAAAAATCATTTTGGTCCGGCAGTTCTTTTACCTTACTATTGATAATTTTATTTGTAACACCAAAACCTGTCAACATCTTTGAAGTTTGTTTACAAAGTTCGATACGGTGCGTTAAAACAACCACCTTTTTATCATTATTAGATAAATAGCGGCGAACGATTTCAGAAAATATTACTGTTTTTCCTCCTCCTGTTGGAAGCTGGTACAGTAAGTGGTGTTTTGGAGGAGCATTGTCTAAACGGTCAAAAATGGCATCAATATCCCCTTTTTGATATGCATACAGTTCTTTTTTCTCTTCTCTTTCTATTTCTAAAGTGTTTTGAGACATTGTTTATTTTTGGATTTTTGCAAAAATACACCGAAAAAACAGTTATTCATCTTATTTTAACCTAAAATAAATGTTTTTTTTAAACTAAGATTTTTTATGAGAGAGGCATTTAATAGTCGATTTTCTCCAAAATGGCTTCAAAATCGTACTTATTTTTCCATTTTTGGTCTAAAGTTTCTTGCTGAATTGCATTAATTCGCAATTTATATTCGTTAAAAATGCCATTTGAAACAATAAAATTGACAGCCTGCTCAAAAGAATTAAAAATACTTTTGTAAAATAATTCTTGTTTTATCAAATTTTGAGAAGAATATGTCTGTGCAATTTCAATATTGTACAACATTATATCTGCAATAACGAACGCATCAACGCCAAGCATAATAAAATGTTTGATAAGCTTTTGAGCAACAGATCTACGCATTTTGGCTCTCGGACGCCATTTGGCACCTGGTTTTTTAATCGGAAAATATTCGTGCGAGATTTTAACTTTGGCATCCTGCAGTAATTTGTCTTCTTTCGGATTAAAAACAAAGTCATAATATACTTTTACGGGACTGAATTTTTCATACAATTCGATCAATTGTTCTTCCAGCTGTTCCTTATTTAATTCGGATAAATATTTTTTTAAATCGCGTTTGCTCATTATCAAAGTTTAAGAATACAAAAGTAAATTACTTTCTTGATACATAACTTAAAAACCAACCATAATACTTAATTTTGCTGCTATAATTTAAAAAATAGTATCAATGCTCAAGATTTTTAAAGTTACAGCCATCCTGGAAGGAATTTCTTATTTAGTTTTATTCGCTAATATGCTTATTATCAAAACGAATAATCCTGAACTTTATCATACCTTATTACGTCCGTTAGGAATGACACATGGTGTTTTATTTATCGGATATATTATTTTGGCTTTTTTATTGAAAAAATCTCAAAATTGGGATTTAAAAACTTTCGGAATCATCCTTATTGCATCTCTTATTCCATTTGGAACTTTCTACGTTGAGAAAAAATACCTAGAAAATGCATAAGCTTTTGGATAAAGTATTCAATTTTTTATATCCTGTTTTTAGAGATTGGGGAATGAGCCGCAACTTTGCGTCTTATATCAGTTTGATCTTTAATATTGTTATTTTAATAGCATTGGCATACGTTATTTACTATGCTGCCAAATTTATTTTAGTGACCCTGACTGCAGTTTTTGCACAGCGTACTAAAACAAAATTTGACGACTATTTAATCCAAAACAAAACCACTAGATATACCGCTTATTTAATTCCGTTTTTCTTTATTTATAAAGCAGTTCCAATTATTTTAGACAAGTACGATTATTGGGAATTATTGTTCGGGAAAATAGTTGGTATTTATATCGTCTTACTTGGCTTATGGATCGTTAGAACCGTTTTTAACAGCTTACGAGATTATTTAAAGCAAAAGCCAGAATACAGCGACAAACCGATCGATAGTTTCGTTCAGGTAATTATGATTGTCCTTTGGATTTTTGGAGTTGCACTTATTATTTCAACTTTATTCGGAATCAAAAAAGGGGAACTTTTAACCATTCTGGGAACGCTTTCGGCAATTATTATCTTGATTTTCAGAGATACCATTCTTGGATTTGTTTCCAGTGTTCAGGTTGCAATCAACGATATGGTTCGTATTGGCGACTGGATTACAATGGATAAATTTGGTGCCGATGGAGATGTTATCGAAATCAATTTAACAACGGTTAAAGTTCGAAACTTCGATAATACCATTACCACAATTCCGACTTATGCCTTAAGTTCAGATTCTTTTCAGAACTGGCGCGGTATGCAGAAATCTGAAGGAAGACGTATTAAAAGACATGTTTTAATAAAAAGCAGTAAGATTCGTTTTCTAAATGACGAAGATTTACAGCAAATGCGGAAGATTCAGCTTGTAACAGCTTATATTGACAGCAGGCAAGCCGAGATTGAAAAATACAACGATTTGAGAGGTGTTGACAAAACGCTTTCGCTAAATGGACGTAATATGACCAATTTAGGTTTGTTCCGAAAATACATCATGCAATATTTGATGGATCATCCAGGATTGAATAAAAACATGCATATTATGTGCAGACAGCTTCAGTCAACCGCGCAGGGAGTTCCATTGGAAATTTATGTTTTTTCAAGTGATAAACGCTGGGCAAACTACGAATATATTATGTCAGATATTTTCGACCACGTTATGGCTTCTGTAGGTTATTTTGATTTGGAAATATTTGAACTTCCTTCTCAGATTGGAAAATTAGAATAGTTTTTTTGTTTCAAGTTTCAGGTTTCAAGTTATCGCAAAGAACCTGAAACCTGAAACCTGAAACCTGAAACAAATCCCCTACTCCTCTATTCTCTCAAAAATAAACTCGGCATTATTGTACTCAATCGGAACTTCGGGTACAAAACAGGGAAGATTGAAGTAGGTTCCGATAACACCTTTCCCTAAGTAAAGTTTGTTATCCTTCTTTAAAAGTGCCAGCGGAACTCTTTTCCAGCTTCCGCCAAAAGAAATGTAATGATAATCGCCGCGGAGGGTATCTCCTTTCAGATCGCCTCTTACATCTCCAGAATCTTTTCCATATCCGTAACGAGAAATTTCATATTGGCCATAAAAACGTTTGTCGTTCATATGAATATCTAAAACCGCAGTATCTTTATTGTTTACAGCACGATAAATGACCTGATTGTATTTGTCTTTATCTTCTTTTGAATTACAGGAAATTACAAGTAGGCTGAGAAATATAAATAATCGCATATTTTTATTTTATAAAAAACAAAAATAGGTTTTTACTGTGGGATTATTTATTTAACTTTAAAGAAAAAACATGGCAGATAGAGACACTTTTTTAAAAGAATTCAGAGGCGAAACTTTAGGAACTATAAGTGCTCAATCTTCTCCAGATGAGATCTTTCAAAATCAAACCATTCGACCTATTTTAAAGCTTCAAAACGACTTATTTGTAGCGGTTTTTATAAATTATGTAAATAAAAACAAACCCGATTTTTATTCGTATTCTGTTGAAAGGAAACTGCAGACAATTGAAAATTCGATTCAAAAAGATATTAAGTTCAGAAATTCTTTAAAAGGGATTGTAATGGCGCTTTTTACCATTCAAGAGTATGATACTTATATTCAGAACTCTTCAAGTTTAAACAAACGAATGATGAATTTGTTGATAGATCGTTTGAAAAATCAAGTGCAGTTGTTTGAGGTGGAAGCTAAATAAAGGTACTAAGAGTCTAAGATTCTAAGTTTTTTTAACTCAGAATCTTAGTGTCTCACTTTATTAATATCTCAAAAGCTCAAGCAAAACTTCTTCAAAACGATTTCTCGGCAAAAACTGATCTTCAAGAGCTTTTGTAAAAGGAATTGGAGAATCTAAACTGGCAACTCTTTTTACGGGAGCATCCAGATATTCGAAACAATTTTCCATAATCAAAGCAGAGATATCACTTGCAATTCCACCAAACATAGTGTCTTCTTGGTAAATTATCGCTTTTCCTGTCTTTTTTACTGATGCAAAAATTGTTTCGGTGTCTAAAGGCTGTAAAGTTCTTAAATCAATTAAATCGGCATCAATTTCTGGGTTTTGTGCTAAAGTTTCTAAAGCCCAGTGTACTGGTGCACCAAAAGTAATTATCGTAACTGCATTTCCTTCTTTTAATACAGCTGCTTTTCCAAACGGAATCGTGTAGTAATCTTTAGGAACATCTTGATAAATACTTCGGTACAATAATTTATGTTCAAAAAACAATACTGGATTCGGATCATTAATAGCTGTGTTTAAAAGTCCTTTTGCATCGTATGGAAATGCTGGATAAACTACCTTTAAACCAGGAGTTTTGGTAAACCACGCTTCATTGGTCTGCGAATGGAAAGGTCCTGCCTGAGTTCCGCCTCCGCAAGGCATACGAACAACAACATCTGCTTTTTCGCCCCAGCGGTAATGTGATTTTGCCAATAAATTCACAATCGGATTAAACCCTGTCGAAACAAAATCGGCAAACTGCATTTCTACAATCGCTTTATAATTATTGATTGATAACCCCATTGCTGTAGACACAACCGCGCTTTCGCAGATTGGTGTATTACGAACGCGGTCTTTTCCAAAAAACTCCACAAAGCCGTCTGTTATTTTAAAAGCACCGCCATATTCTGCAATATCCTGCCCCATAATAACCAGATTTCTATGACGCTGCATAGATTCGTTTAATCCGTTTCGAATGGCGTCAATAAAACGAATATTTTCGTTTTCTGCTTCTGTGCTAACTTCTTCAAATTGATAAGGTTTATAAACATCATCTAATTCTCCGCTGTAAGTTGCTTCGATTTCAGGTTCAGCATTTGCCATTGCCCAATTCTCGTCAATTTCTTGCTTGATTTCGGCGTGAAATTGCTCGTCTAATTCTGAAGTTAGAATACCATTTTCAGTCAAATATTTTCTGTAATTGGTAACTGGATCTCTTTGTTCCCATTGATCCATTAATTCCTGAGGAACATATTTTGTACCACTCGCCTCCTCGTGTCCGCGCATCCTGAAAGTTTTAAATTCTAATAAAACCGGACGCGGATTTTCCTGCATTTCTTTTTTAAGCTGAGACAATTTGTTATAAACTTCAACAATATTATTTCCGTCAATAATCCAGCTTTCGATTCCGTAGCCAATTCCTTTGTCAGCAAGGTTTTCGCAGGCATATTGTTCATTGGTCGGCGTTGAAAGTCCGTAGCCGTTATTTTCAATTATAAACATTACTGGAAGCTTCCAAACGGCAGCAATATTCAAAGCCTCATGAAAATCTCCCTCACTTGTTGCGCCTTCGCCTGTAAAAACGGCTGTAATTTTTTTATTGTTTTGAAGTTTATCCGCTAAAGCGATTCCGTCAGCAATTCCTAACTGCGGGCCGAGATGCGAAATCATTCCAATAATATTATATTCCTGTGTTCCAAAGTGAAAACTTCTATCACGGCCTTTTGTAAAACCGTTTGCTTTTCCCTGCCATTGCGAAAATAAACGATGAAGCGGAATTTCTCTTGTGGTAAAAACACCTAAATTTCGGTGCATTGGAAGTATATATTCTGACTGATCTAAAACAGCCGTAACACCAACAGCAATAGCTTCTTGCCCGATTCCGGAGAACCATTTAGAAACTTTTCCCTGACGAATCAAGATCAGCATCTTTTCTTCGATTAGTCGGGGTTTTAATATTTTTTTATAGAGGTCTAATAATTGAGCGTCAGTAAGGTTTTGTCGGTAAAAAATCATCTAATTTTTTGTTTTTAGGTGTTTCAAATATAACAATTTGCGTTAATTTTATTCAATTCTGAAATATTTTTTTAATCAGGAATCTGCTTTTAATGTCTGAGCTTAAGATTATTTTCTAAAATATTCTATACCTTTGTTAGCGAAAGGTGCTTATGACACCTTTTGTTCTTAAATATAAAATGTAAAGTATGCAAAACATTCCTAGTGTAGACTTACGTGATTTCCTTTCGGACGACCCGAAACGTAAACAAAAATTTGTAAATGAAATCGGCAGTGCATTTGAAAACATTGGCTTCGTAGCCTTAAAAGGTCATTTTCTTGATGATCAATTGGTGAACGAACTTTATGGTGAAATTAGAAACTTTTTCGCCTTGCCAATAGAAACTAAGCATAAATATGAAATTCCTGGAATCGGCGGACAAAGAGGTTATGTTTCTTTTGGAAAAGAACATGCTAAAGGCCGCAAAGAAGGAGATTTAAAAGAATTTTGGCATTTTGGTCAATACGTTGACGCAGATTCAAGATGGGCTTCGGAATATCCAGATAATGTTGAAGTTACTGAATTACCTCGATTTAACGCGGTTGGTAAAGAAGCGTATCAAAAATTAGAAAAGACAGGTGTTTATGTTTTAAGAGCTTTGGCTTTGCATTTAGGTCTTGACGAATTCTATTTTGATAACTATGCAAAAGAAGGAAACTCAATTTTAAGACCAATCCACTACCCTCCAATTACATCTGAGCCAGAAAACGCTATTCGTGCAGCGGCTCACGGTGATATCAATCTTATTACTCTATTAATGGGAGCTCAAGGTAAAGGATTACAAGTTCAAAATCATAACGGTGAATGGATTGATGCAATTGCTGAGGATGACGAATTGGTAATTAATGTTGGTGATATGTTGTCAAGACACACAAACAATAAATTAAAATCTACAATTCACCAAGTGGTAAATCCGCCGAGAGAATTATGGGGAACTTCACGTTATTCAATTCCGTTCTTTATGCATCCTGTAAGCGATATGCGTTTAGATTGTCTTGAAAACTGTATTGATGAAGAAAACCCAAAGAAATTTGAAGATATTTCTGCGGGAGAGTTTTTACACGAACGTTTAGTAGAGTTAGGTTTAATTAAAAAATAAACTTAAATAAATTCCAATATAAAATTCCAAATTCCAATCTTCTGTTGGAGTTTGGAATTTAATTTTTATGAACTATATTTATTGAGATTTATTTTTAGAATAAAAAACTTATGGACTTTAAAGATCAATTAAAGAATTTATTTCCAGATCATGTAGAATCAAATGAACCAGAGCAAGTTGAAGAACAAGAACACGTTCTCTATGTTCAAAAAGAACCTATGATCTGTAAGTTTGAAAAAAGAAAAGGAAAACCAACAACCATTATTGAAGGTTATGAAGGCTCTGACGAAGATTTTAAAATCTTAGCCAAAGAAATCAAAACCAAATTAAGCGTTGGCGGAACTTTTAAAGATGATTCCATTATTATTCAAGGCGATTACCGTGATAAAATTATGGCAATCTTAAAAGAAAAAGGATTTAAAACCAAACGTGTAGGTGGCTAAAAAGTTTCAAGTTTCAGGTTCCAAGTTCTTCAAGGCAACCTGAAACCTGAAACTTGAAACTTGAAACAAAAAAAAACTTAGTACCTCAGAACCTTAGCAACTTAAAAAAAAATGATCCAATCATCAGAATTAATACTAAATCCAGACGGAAGTGTTTATCATTTAAACCTTCGTCCTGAACATATTGCACACGACATTATTTTTGTCGGTGACCAAAATAGAGTTGAAAAAATCACTCAGTTTTTCGATTCAATCGAATATTCCACTCAAAAAAGAGAATTTAAAACCCAAACTGGAATTTACAAAGGAAAAAGAATCTCTGTAATTTCTACCGGTATTGGTCCAGATAATATCGATATCGTCTTAAATGAACTAGATGCCCTAGTTAATATCGATTTAAAGACGCGTGAGCCAAAAGAAACGTTAACTTCACTAAATATTATCAGAATCGGAACTTCTGGTTCTCTTCAGGCAGATATTCCTGTAGACAGCTTTGTAATGTCAAAATTTGGATTAGGTTTAGATAATATGCTCCGCTCCTATTTAATTGACGACGTGTCGATTACCGAAATAGAAGATGCTTTCGTAAAACATACCAATTGGGATCCTAGAAAAGGAAAACCGTATGTAACAAATTGTTCTGAAAAATTAGAAAAATTAATAGAATCTAATAGAATATTTAAAGGAATTACAGCAACTGCAGGAGGATTTTACGGTCCGCAGGGACGAGTTTTACGATTAAATATTCAAGACGAAGAATTAAATAATAAAATGGATAATTTTAGTTTTAATGAAACTAAAATCACTAATTTAGAGATGGAAACAGCAGCAATCTACGGACTTTCTGCGCTTCTTGGGCACAATGCTTTGTCGCTTAATGCTATTATCGCCAATCGTGCTTCGGGAACTTTTAGTGAAGATCCATATAAAGCTGTAGATGAATTAATTGGTTATACATTGAATAAGCTCGCTGGTAACTAATTGGATAATTCGTTAAATTAGGAAATGAGATAATTATAAAAATCCTGAATTATGTTTTTGAGAGTGGCAAGACACACCAATAATCTAGAAAAGATCGAAGATTTTTATGTCAATATTCTTGGTTTCGAACGGTTAGGCGGTTTTGAAAAACATAATAATTATGATGGAATTTTTATAGGAAAACCAGGTTTAGACTGGCATTTTGAATTTACAAAATCTGAATTAGAAGCCAAGCATACTTTTGATGAAGATGATATTATTGTACTTTATCCTAAAACAATGTCAAATTATAACGAGTTAATACATAGCCTTACACGCAGCAATATCGAAGTGATACAAGCGCTTAATCCGTATTGGAATGAAAATGGAAAAATGATTCAGGATCCAGATGGTTATCGCATAGTGGTATCCTCATTAAAAGCCATAATAAACGAAATAGAATAATGTCAGAAACTCATAAAAAAATACTATTTAAATATTACAGCGATTATCTGGACGAAGTAGTTTCTGAAACCATGTGGGCAGAAATCATTGATCTGGAAAAAGGTCTTTTTAAATTGGATAATATTCCTTTTTTTGGACCATTAATTGCAACAGATGATATATTTTATGCAGAGTTTGATGAAACCGAAGAACGTTTCATGCATAGAAAAACAATACAAAACTCAGGAAACTCGATTGTACAGATCGCTATTTTAGAAAAAGGTTTTGATAAAGAAATCATCCGCGAAAAATTAAAGGCAATAAATTGTTTGTCGGAAGGATTGAACGAAACTTTTTTTGCAGCAGAAATTGCGAAAGATGTAGATTATACATTGGTAAGAAGCCTTTTGACTGATTACGAGTCAAAAGAAATTATCGAATATGCAGAACCTTGTCTTTCAGAAAAACACAGAGCAGATTTATTAAAAAACTAAAAAACAAACTTAAGATTACGCATACCAAGCAACTTAACTTAACTTAAACTTAAAATAAATGAAAACTGTCAAAATTGCGGGTGTTCCGGAACACTTCAATTTGCCATGGCATCTATGCATAGAAAATGGCGAATTTGAAGAAGAGAACATCGATTTACAATGGACCAATGTTCCCGAAGGAACTGGGAAAATGTGTCAAATGCTCCGTGATGGAGAAACAGATTTAGCTGTTATTTTGACCGAAGGAATTCTAAAAGATATTGCAGCTGGAAATCCGAGTAAAATTATTCAGGTTTATGTGCAGTCACCTTTAATCTGGGGAATTCACGTTGATGCCAAATCTGATTTTCAAACCCTTAAAGATCTTAAAAACAAAAAAGCGGCCATTTCTAGAATTGGTTCTGGATCGCAGTTAATGGCCTATGTAAATGCAAATGAGCAAGGCTGGCAGGCAGATGATTTGGAATTTGAAATTGTAAACACTATTGACGGTGCTGTTGATGCTTTAACCAGCAAAAAAGCAGATTACTTTATGTGGGAGCGTTTTATGACAAAACCTCTTGTAGACCAAGGTATTTTTAGACGTATTGACGACTGCCCTACTCCTTGGCCTTCATTTATTATTGCGGTACGCGATGAATTCTTAAAAAAGAATCCTAAAATAGTGGAAAAAATTCTTGAAATCATCAATAGAACAACTGTTGATTTTAAAGAAATTCCCGAAATAGACGAGAAATTATCTAAACTTTTTAACCAAAAAGCTGAGGATATTAAAGAGTGGCTGAAACTAACACAGTGGTCACAAAAAAACTTAACAGAAAAGTCTTTTAATAAAATTCAAAATCAGTTATTTGATCTGGGAATTATTGATAAAAAAAGTATTTTTGTAGAAACCGTAAAAGCACTGTAATACTGCTTTTTTGATTCGTATGATGAAATTCCCTAAAATCGACTTTCCGCAGTTAAAATCCAAGTTACAGGTGAAATCACCCTGGGACAGGATTATTATTTCGCTATTGAGTCTTTTAATTACGATTCCGATTTTCATCATACTGCATCAAAATTTAATCGATTTAGAATGGTCATTCAATCTAGACCGTGTATTTATCTTTATTTTTGTTTTCGCAGCCATATTTTTTCTGCTGATGTATCTCAGAACAATAATTATTTTGTGCATTGCAGTTTATTTACTGATGCTGTTTTATGGAACTGTAATTGGAAATTATGGTTTCAGTGAAATCTCAGAAGATTATAATTCAATGATTTACACCATGTCTGATAATCCTTACCCACAGGATATCATTGTGGCAAAACTGCTACCTTTTCCAAACAAAACAAAAATTATCAATGCAATAGAATATCAAAATCCGAGAGTGCGAAATTTTGCTATTATGGCAACAACGAAGCATTTTAAAGGAATTAGAGGTTATTCAGATTATCGTACAATTATTCAATGTTTTGCTGTTTTTAAAGAAATAAACGGCCGATGGAACTATGTTAACGATCCCAAAGAAGGTGATTATATTGCAACCGCCAGCGAATCTTTAGATTATTTCTCTGGCGACTGCGATGATCATTCTATTTTAATGGCGGCTGCTATTCGATCTATTGGCGGAACTCCGAGACTTATACATACCAAGGGACATATTTATCCAGAGATTTTAATTGGTTCAACAATTGATTTGGAAAAAGTTAACTACTTAATTAAAAATGTACTTTTTACTAAAGAAAGCTATGGCAAAAAGCTGCATTATCACATAGACGAACGCGGTCAAGTCTGGATGAACCTTGACTATACGGCAACTTATCCCGGAGGTCCGTTTATGTACGAAGAAATTTTAGGAGCACTGACTCTTAACTAAAACTGCATTTTTTTCCTTCGTTTCTGCAACAGTGTAAAAAATCATTTTTTTATTAGTGAAAAAAAATATTTATAAATATTTGATTACTAATAATTTAATGTTGTTTTTTTTTGTAACTTTTTCCTGTTTAACTTTTAACCTCATAATTATGAAAAACTCTAAATTATTTACCCTCGTAATTGCAATTTCTGTTGTATTAATGGTTTCATGTCATAATAAAAGAGATAAACTGGTGAATTCATGGAAAGTAAGTGCTGTAGAGGCAAAAATCCCTATGACCGATTCTACCAAAAATGCAATTTTAACTAACGGAACACTTACTTTTACAGAAGATGGACACGTTACAGGATATTTACTTCGAGAAATAACAGACGGAACTTATGCCTTAACCAAAAAAGGTACAAGTCTTGTTATTAAAGATGAAGTTGGTACTCCTTATCCTTGTGTAAGTACCATTACAGAGGATAAATTAATTTTAGATGCCAAAGAGGCTAAAATTACACTCGACAAAATTTAGTAAACTTAAAAGTTTTAAAACCTAGATATAAGCCATTCTTTAAACGTAAAGAATGGTTTTTTTATTTTTAAACTAAAATAAATATCTTTGTACCACTTTCAATAAATATAATGATATGTGAAAAATAATTTCTTTCGGAAAATTTAGTGAGTAACTGCAGTCTCTGTGGTACTTGATTTTTTATCTCTAAAAGAAAGGAATTATGCTTATTCTTCAAAATATCTCTTACCAGCATGAGAATAAAGACATGCTGTTTCAAAACATTAGTTTAACTCTAAATAGCCACGATAAAACCGCTTTGGTCGGAAATAATGGCGTTGGAAAATCTACATTATTAAAAATCATCGCTGGTCAGTGGCAGGCATTGTCAGGACAGCTTAATGTTAGTTCTATACCTTATTTTGTGCCGCAGTTATTCGGGCAGTTTAATGATTTAACAATTGCTGAGGCGCTAAAAATCAATGATAAAATAAATTCACTTAAAGAAATACTTAAAGGTAATGTAACCGAAGAAAATTTATTGCTTTTAGATGATGATTGGACCATTGAAGAACGATGCCAAGAAGCTTTTTCGTATTGGAAACTTCAAAATTTAGATTTAAACCAGCAAATGAAAGCTTTAAGCGGCGGACAAAAAACAAAAGTTTTTCTGGCCGGAATTATGATACACGAACCCGATTTGGTTTTGTTAGACGAACCTAGTAATCATCTGGATTTCTTGGGAAGAAACCTGCTTTACGACTTTATTAAATCGACTTCAAGTTCTTTATTAATTGTAAGTCATGACAGAACACTGCTTAATATTCTAAATAAAACTTTAGAAATGAGTAAAAATGGAATTTCGATTTATGGCGGGAATTATGATTTTTACAGCGAACAGAAGAAGATTGAAAATAATGCTTTGGAACAAGATGTTCAAAGCAAAGAAAAAGCTTTACGAAAAGCAAAAGAAAAAGAACGCGAAACAATCGAACGACAGAATAAATTAGATTCAAGAGGAAAAAAGAAGCAGGAAAAGTCGGGTGTTGCGAGGATTATGATGAATACGCTCCGCAATAAAGCCGAAAACAGCAGTTCGAAAATAAAAGATGTCCACGCTGAAAAAATCGGTAGTATTGCTGATGATCTGCGACAGCTGCGCTCTGCACTTCCTGCTATTGACCAGATGAAATTTGGTTTTAACAACACTGCTTTTCATAAAGGAAAAACACTTTTTAAAGCGCATGAAATTAATTACAGTTTTGAAAATGAATTCCTTTGGAAAGAAAATCTAAACTTTGAAATACTTTCTGGAGATCGTTTAGTGTTGAAAGGTTCAAATGGTTCAGGAAAAACTACTTTAATCAAGATTATGTTGGGCGAACTGTCTCCTAAAGTGGGAAATATTACTTTATTAAACAGAAAAGCAATTTACATTGATCAGGATTATTCGCTGCTTGACAGCAGTTTGAATATTTATCAGCAAACACAAACTTTTAACGATTCCAGTCTAGAGGAGCACGAAATTAAAATGAGGCTGAATCGATTTTTATTCGCGCAAAATGATTGGGACAAACCTTGTAAGGCCCTAAGTGGCGGCGAGAGAATGCGCTTAATGCTGTGCTGTCTTACAATTAGTAACGAATCGCCTGAGATTATTATTTTGGATGAACCAACAAATAACTTAGATATTCAAAATATTGAAATTTTAACAGCAGCAATTAATGAATATGAAGGAACGCTGATTGTAGTTTCTCATGACCAGCAATTTTTGGAGCAAATCAATATGGAAAAAGAAATTGTGCTGTAAAATAGTTTTTTGAACCTAATAAATTATTTTTTAAAACTTTTACATTTTGTATTTAACTGATTAGTAATTTATTATATCAAATTTGTAAATTGCAGAGAAAGATTTTCTTTACAAGAAACAGTTCTAAATCTCAAACTTCCTATATATAAATCAAGTTTAATAAAATTGTAAAATCATGAAATCACGAAACAGAATTTGGGCACTTTTACTTGCTTTTTGTTTTATTAGCGAAACTGTAATTCCTTGTACAAGAGTTGTGTACGAAGGTTTAAATGGCACAGTGATAACTGCAAGGTCAATGGATTGGAAAGGAGAAATTCCAGCTAATTTATGGATTTTTCCACGTGGTATTGAGCGATCTGGAGAAGCAGGCACAAACTCTATTAAATGGAAGTCAAAATATGGAAGTGTTATTACAAGTTCTTGGGATATTGCATCTTCTGATGGAATGAATGAAAAAGGGCTTGTAGGAAATCTTTTGTGGCTGGTCGAATCTCAATATCCAAAATTTGAAAAAAATGGAAAGATAAAAGGTCTCGCCGTTTCGTTATGGCTCCAATATGTTTTGGATAATTTCTCGACTGTTTCTGAAGCTGTAAATGCATTGGCAAAAAATGAATTTGTAATTGCCTCATCGCATATTCCTGGAACCGACATTTTTGCTACAGTTCATTTGTCAATTTCTGATTCTAGCGGTGATAATGCTATTTTTGAATATATAAATGGTAAACTGGTGATTCATCATGATAGAAAGTATGTTACAATGACCAACTCGCCTATTTTTGATGAACAATTGGCTATTAATACTTATTGGAAAAGTATTCCAGGGACTATTATGCTTCCTGGTACTAATAGAGCTGCAGATCGTTTTGTGAGAGCTTCTTATTATATTGATGCAATTCCGAAAACGGATGATACAAGAAGAGCATTGGCAAGTGTATTTGGTGTAATTAGAAATTGTTCTGTTCCTTTAGGAATTGCTTCAGAAACCGAACCTAACATCTCCTCTACCCGCTGGAGAACTGTTGCAGATCAAAAAAATCTTGTTTATTATTTTGATAATGTTTTAAATCCGAATGTGATTTGGGTGGAGTTTAGTAAAATCGATTTTAGTGAAAAGGGAAAGATTAAAAAACTGACTTTAGCTAATAATGAAAATTATTCTGGTGAATCACTGTTGAATTTCAAAGAATCTAAGCCTTTTCAATTTGCCGGATTAGATTAATAAAATTCAAAATATGTAAAGCCTTCAAATTTAAATCTTTGAAGGCTTTTAAATTTTAAAAAAAATAATAAATGTTATTGTGCAGTCAAATGACTTCATTATATTTGCAGTCAAATAACTGCATAATGGAAATTAGAAGAGATGTTTTTCAAGCAATAGCCGACCCTACACGAAGAGCTATTTTAGGTTTAGTAGCCATACAAGCAATGACTCCTGGAGCAATTGCGGATAATTTTGATTCGTCTAGACAGACTATTTCAAAACATATCAAGATATTGAATGAATGTGAGTTACTGCATCAAGTACAAAACGGACGAGAAATTTATTATCATTTAAATCCTCAAAAAATGAAAGAGATTGACAACTTTATCGAGCCTTTCAGGCAAATGTGGGATGATCGTTTCAACAAATTAGAATCAATCATGAAAAATCATAAGAAATAAAAAGTCATGGAAAGAAAGACAAAAATAACTGCAGAAGATGGTAAACAAGATCTCATTATTACCAGAGAATTTGATCTGCCTTTAGAATTGTTGTTTAAAGCGCATGTCGATCCAGAAATTGTGGCGCAATGGATGGGAACTAAAGTTTTAAAACTGGAAAACAAAAAACATGGCGGATGGCATTTTGAAACCAGCGATCCTAATGGAAATGTGGTGTTTAACGCCAATGGTGTAATTCACGATTTTGTTTTAAATGAAAAAATTACAAGAACTTTTGAAATGGATAATGTAAACTTTGCACCTCAGTTAGAGTTTTTAGAATTTGAAAAACTAACAAATGAGACTAGTAAATTAACGATGCAGATTATTTACAAATCTATTGAACATAGAGAACAACAGTTAAAATTACCTTTCGCGCAAGGCTTAAATATGGCGCATAACAGATTGGAAGAAATTGTAACTAAACTGTAATACATTATGAGTAAACGAAATAAATTTATTTATTGGATTGCTACGCTTTGGCTGGCATTAGGAATGGCTTCTACTGGAATCGTACAAATCATTCCGTTGAAGGAAGAAACCGAAATGATGAGACATTTGGGATATCCGCTTTATTTTTTAACGCTTTTAGGAGTATGGAAATTATTAGGTGTTGTTGCCATACTTATTCCTAAATTTGGTTTATTGAAAGAATGGGCTTATGCGGGCTTCTTCTTTGCAATGTCTGGTGCGGTAGTTTCGCATTTAGCATGCGGAGATGGTGCAAAAGAACTTTTTGGACCGGTATTGTTAATTGTTTTGACTACTTTTTCGTGGTATTTTAGACCTGCGGAAAGAAAATGTTGTGTAAATTAAAAAGTAAATCAGATGAAAAAAGTATTGACAACCAACGAACAGGATGAGATTTTAAGTACGCTTGAAAAACGTTTTGAGAAAAACAAAAACCGTCATAAAGATTTAGATTGGGCAAAAATTGAAGCCAAACTAAAAGCTAATCCTGAAAAATTATGGTCGCTGGAAGAAATGGAAAAAACGGAGGGCGAACCAGACGTTATTGGTTATGATAAAAAAACAGACCAATATCTTTTTGCTGACTGCTCTGCAGAAAGTCCAAAAGGACGCAGAAGTATTTGTTACGATCATGAAGCACTTGAAAAAAGAAAAGAAAATAAACCACTAAACAGTGCTGTAAACATGGCTGAAGAAATGGGAATTGAGATTTTAAACGAAGAACAATACAAGGAATTACAAAAACTGGAAAAGTTTGACACTAAAACTTCAAGCTGGATTTTGACTCCGCCGGAAATAAGAAAATTAGGAGGTGCTATTTTCTCTGATTTTAGATACAATACCGTTTTTGTATATCATAACGGCGCAGAATCTTACTATGCTGCGCGAGGTTTCCGCGGTTTATTAAGAGTTTAAAAATGCTAAAACCTTCAAAAGATTAATTTTGGAGGTTTTATTTTACTCTCGTAGAATCTTTTCCATCTTTTTTCCTTTTGCCAGTTCGTCTATCAATTTATCCAGATAACGGATTTTCTGCATCAGCGGATCTTCGATTTCTTCGACACGGTATCCGCAGATTACACCGGTAATTTTGGAGACATTGGGATTCAATTTTGGTGCTTCTGCAAAGAAGGTTTCAAAGTCTGCCTTTTTTTCAATTTGTGCTTTAAGTTGTTCATCGCTATATCCTGTCAGCCATTTGATTACAATATCTACCTCTTCTTTCGTTCTTCCCTTTTTTTCTGCCTTTTGAATGTATAAAGGGTAAACACTCGAAAATAGTATTTTATATACTCTATCGTTTTTCATTACGGTCTTTTTTAGATTAGTTAGGTTTACTGTAAATATAATTCAAAACTTAAAAAAATCAAATGCACTAAATTATTTTATACCTTAGATTTAGTTTAAACAACGTCAATTTCAGCAAACTAAAAAACTATTTATATGGAAAACCAAAACCATTCAAACGACAACACGCCAAAAGTGACTGGAATTGGCGGTATTTTCTTTTTTCTAGATAATCCAAAGGAAACTAAAGATTGGTACGCCAAAAACTTAGGATTAGAAATTAATGATTGGGGTTCAGCAAGTTTTGAATCGAGAAATCTTGATAATCCAGAGCAAATCGAATCGACTCAATGGTGCCCTTTTAAAAAAGGAGATGAATATTTTTCTCCATCTAAAAAAGACTTTATGGTTAATTACCGTGTTCAAAATATCGAAGGACTTTTAGAAAAACTCAAACAAAACGGCGTAACTGTCCTAGACGATATTGAAACGTACGATTACGGGAAATTTGTACATATAATGGATACCGAAGGCAATAAAATAGAGCTTTGGGAACCGAATTAATGGTTGATTGTTAATGGTTGATGGTTAAAGGTTGATGGTTAAAGGTTGATGGTTAACGGTTGATTGTTGAAGTTGGTTTTGAAATAAAAAAAGCTCCATTATTTTTAATGGAGCTTGTGTATTTAGTTTTTTTTAATTCCAAATTTCATTCATTTCGGTCAAAATGATTGGTTTGCCTTCTGTCACTACAATTGTATGTTCGTGCTGTGCCATAAAGCCGCCTTTATTTCCTACCATTGTCCAGCCGTCCTGCAAAGTCTCCGCATAAGTTGAAGTTGTTGAAATAAACGTTTCTATGGCAACTACCGAGTTCTTTTTAAATCTTGTCACATTAAAACGATCTCTATAATTGGCTATTTCATGTGGTGCTTCATGCAGGCTTCGCCCTACTCCATGTCCAGTAAGGTTTTTTATGACTTTATAACCTCTTTTTTTAGCTTCGGTTTCGATTAAAAAACCAATATCAGAAATACGAACGCCGCCTTTTATTTTATTAATGGCTTTTTGCAGGATTTGTCTCGAAGCTTCAACCAGTTTTTGATGTTCGTTAACATCAGAACCAATTACAAAAGAGCCTCCGTTATCTGACCAAAAACCGTCTAATTCTGCAGAAACATCAATATTAATTAAATCGCCTTCTTTCAATATTCTAGTTTCTGATGGAATGCCGTGACAAAACTCATTATCAACACTAATGCAAGTCCATCCCGGAAAACCGTAGGTCAAATACGGTGCAGATTTAGCGCCGAGATCATTTAAAATTTTTCCGCCATAATCATCCAATTCTTTCGTTGACATGCCGGGTTTGGCAAATTTTCTCATTTCTTTTAAAGTGAGTGCAACTGCTTCACTTGCTTTTTTCATTCCTGCTAATTCTGCTTCTGTTGTAATTGACATAATTTGTTTTCTTTAGAATTAAATCTGAACCAAAATTACCACTTTTTCTTTTTTTAAAGATCATTATAAAACTAAAACCTCCAAAATCAGCAGACTTTAGAGGTTTTTATTGTCGTTTATTTTACCATGGACTTTCTTCACTTTCTTCTTCAATATCATTACTGAAGAATTTTCCAGTTGGTCCGTTTTCATCTGTCAGCGTATGTTTTATAATAAAACTAGCGGCACTTTCTACACTTCCAGGTCCGCTGTGATGATTAAAATCCGTAGCAGTATAACCTGGGTCAATTGAATTTACTTTTACATTTAAATCCTTTAATTCATGAGCTAAAGTAACTGTAAAGGCATTTAAAGCCGTTTTAGACGACACATAAGAAACCGCTTTTACAGAATAATATTTCCAGCTTGGATCGCTGTGTAAAGTGAGCGAGCCCAAACCAGAAGTGATGTTGCTAATTCTAGGATTTTTTGATTTTTTAAGTAATTCCAAAAAAGTCTGGGTAACTCTGATAACTCCAAAAAAGTTCGTATCAAATGTCTGCTGGATTCTTTCGACAGAAGTTGTTGAAGAATCCTGCGGTACATCTCCTAAAACTCCAGCATTATTAATTAGAATATCTAATTTTCCCTGCTCTTTCTCGATAATTTCTTTTGCACGTAAAACACTATCAGCGTTTGTTACATCAATCTGAATTGCTTTAATATTATTAAAACCTTCTTGAGTTAGTTTGTTTACTACTTCCTCTCCTTTTTGAAGATCGCGGCTTCCTAAATAAACAAACAATCCTTTTTGTGAAAGTTGTTTTGCCGTTTCTAAACCAATGCTTCTATTTGCGCCTGTAATTAATACTGAATCCATTTTTTATATTTTTAAATTATTGATTACAAAGTTGCATCGATAAAAAACAAAAACATTTGCCATTTGGCAAAAAGCAATTTAACGGATATTTTTTCTAATTCTGCTCAAAGAAGATTGCGTTATGCCTAAATAAGAAGCTAAATAAGAAAGCGGAACACGATTAATAACTTGTGGAAACATTTCCATAAAAGATAAATAACGTGTTGTAGCATCTTCTGAAACCAGCGGACTTCTTCTGGCAACTTTCTGAATCAAAGCTTTATTGATGATTTTATGAACTATTTTGTCCCAGCCAATAATTGTATTTAATAGTTCTTCCCAATCTTTTTTAGAAAAAACAATCATTTTACAATCGGTAACAGCTTGAACGTAGGCAGAAGAACAAATGCTGTTTTCGAAACTTTCTAAATCGACCACAAGATTATTTTCATCTATAAAATATTTAGTAATTTCTTCGCCTTTATTATTGTAGTAACAGACTCTCATTATTCCGTCTACGATAAAACCAACTTCCACGGAAATTTTACCAGCTTCAGAAAAATAATTGTCTTTGCTAATTTCTTTTTCTTGCGCCTTACTTAAAATTAAATCAATCTGCTGCTGATTTAAACTGCCAAACTGCAATATATATTCTACTAATTCTTTCATGCACGAAAGTTAGTTATAAGTTTTTAATCGAAATTTGTCATATGGCAAAAAAAATAGTTGGATAAAATTTATTAGGCGCACCTTTATTCTTACTTTGCATTAGAATCTTTTGTGTATAGAAAATGAAAATAATAAAAAGCAGTTTTTTCAGTCCAAAGAAATGTGAGTATGGTAATTTTGAAATAATACCTGATGAGGGCTGGGAATTTTTGCAGACATTCATAGATTACGAATCTAAACTCTTAATAGTATCTCTCAGCATTAAAGACAAAACCAAATGGGAAAATCATGGTTATAATGGTACTATCATTCCAACTAAAGAGTATAAAGTCGACTTAGAAACCTTACGTATTTTAGAATTCGAAGATTGGAAGCATTATTTCAATTACAATAAAATTGAAATAATAAGCGAAGATGGAAAATACAAATTGATTACTCAAAGAGTTTTTAAACCTGAAAACAATAATGATTCAATCATTGAAGAGTTATATGATAATATTTCTGGCAATCTAATAAGTTCGAGCCGTTCGATCGCTTTTAGTAAAGATAAAAATGAAAATTTATTAGAAAGTAAATACCGTTCTGAGAGAGAATTAGAAGATCGAATAAGAATATATAATGCTAAACCAAATTTAGCTGAATTCTATACGATTCAAATTAATCAGTTAAAAGATCAGGATGTTATAATTTACTATTATGATGCTTTTGACACATTCAAACTTACTTTCGTAAATGATACTTTTGTTTTGTTTAATGGAGATGTATTTCCTTCAAAACAAGAAGATTGGCAGTTATTACAATATAATGAGATCACTGTTTATTCTAATATAGAAGAATTTTGGAACGATTTTATTAAAGAGGAAAAATGGTATTTAAAATATAATATTCATTATGGTTTTGACCACAAAATATTGATTTTGGCAAAACATATAACAGAGTATTTGAATGAATTGCGCAGGGAACAAAAATCTTCATTTAAAGAATATGAAAAAATTAATGAGTGGCAGGGAAGCGTTTGGAGTGATGAGTATAAAAAGAAAGAAGTAAAACAATGGTGTGCCAATTGTTCTAAGTCAGTGAGTTATTATGGACGCTATCCTAAGTATATTTGTCAAGAATGTGCTTCTAAAGACATATACGACAAAGACGGAAATATACTTGAGTTTTCTAACCTCGGATTCTCAGGCGGTTTTAAAGCTATTACAAAAAATAAGCAAGGAGAAATTATAAAAGAAAATCGTACCGATCAATTTTGTGATTGTATAATTGATGGAAAATTATTTTTTGCCCAAGAGGCAAGATTTGGAGGAATTGTAATTCAGCTCAAAGAATAGTTATAATTGGTAAGATTACATTCCCGGCCAATACAAAAAATTGAATTTATGTCAGTCACGATCAGCAAATCCGAAAGTATAGCCCTCTTGAAAATTTTCTGCTTCTGAAAATATAGTTCCGACGATTTCTTCACTTTATCGTAACAAAGGTCTACTTCTTCCCTGCTTACATTACTTCTTTTAAAAAAAGTCGTACTATATTCTTTTTAAAAATGCGTTCGACTTTTTTTAATCGGTCGCGTAGGACTAGTTTCTTTTTCAAATTTGTATCGAAATAAATTTCTAACACAAAAAACGATACTATGACAACTTCAGTAAAATTTTTAGCAGTACTTTTAATAATAAATAACATTTCTTTTGGACAAGATTTTACCAAAAAAATTGATTCTATAATAAAGGATAATTATCAAAAAAATCCAAACGTGGGAATTAGTGTTGGTTTTATCAAAGACAACAAAGAATTCTATACTTCCTACGGTAATTTAAATGCAGAAACTCAAACTAAAATAGATAAAAACTCTGTATTTGAAATTGCATCGATCACTAAAATTTTGACTTCTAATTTAATTGCGCAGGCAGTAAATGAGAATAAAATTAAAACAGATGATTATATAGACAATTTTCTTCCTAAAGAATATGTTTTACATCCAAATCTTAAAAATAAAATCAAAATTTCAGATCTCGCATCTCATCAATCTGGTTTAACTGACATAGATTTTGGAAAGCTGATAGAGCTTAATCCACAACAGCCAGTAAGCAGCGTGACACAAGAAACTCTGACTTCTTTGATTAATAATTGTACCGAACTTACAGATTATGGAAAGTATCGCTATTCTACGATCGGCTATACACTGCTTGGTCAAATATTAGAAAAAATTTATAATAAAAGCTATGATGAAATTATCAGAGAAAAAATAATTATGCCCTTGAAGCTGAAAAATACTTTTACGACAGATTTTAATGTAAAGAACATTACAACAAGTCATAATTCTGAAGGAGGTATTCAAGAATTTTTTAAATGGAATATTACAGCACCTGCAGGATTAGTAAAATCATGTACTTCTGATATGATCGCATATTTAAAGGCCGTTTTATATAAAGAAAACAAAGTTGGAAAAGCAGCTTTAATTACAGAAAAAATCTTTTATAAAGACGAAAGAAGAGAAATGGGATTAGGCTTAAATATTATGACAGATGACAAAAATACGATTTATTCTAAATCTGGAGATTCTATGGGACAGTCATCTATTATCTGTTACAACAGAAATCAAAATTGGGGAATTATTATACTTCTGGATCACAGAAAGTCAAAAATGAGACAAGAATTACTGAATCAGATTTATGATACTGTCTTGAAATAGTTTATAAAAAAACAACCTCCAAGTGACTTCATTTTGGAGGTTGTTTTTTTTAGTTAGAAGAACTTAAGAAACGATAATACTCTTTGATTTTAATTTTTAATCTTTCAGCTAAATATTCGTTACCATCTTTTAATTCATCGTGTATAATTTCAGCCTCTTCGATATATCTTAATTTTTTTTCATCATTCCAATAATATGGAGGCTCATACAAATTCGATATTCTATCCGCCATTTTAACGGCCCAGACTTCTATAGGCTGCTGTTTAATTCTGCTCAAACTATCACGCATTTTTTCAAATGAATCTTGAATGTTTTCATTTTTGGTTAATGCCAGAACTCCAGATGCAACTTGGTTTCCAAATAAATCACTTACTTTTTCATAATCAAGTTCGGTATCTTCTATTGTGTCATGCAGCATAGCACATTTCACTGCTAAATCAGAATTCATATTTTCTGTTAGTCGAACAGCATTTAGAACTTCAAAAACAACACTTCCAATATGGTTGATATACTCTACCCTTTCCCCTTCATTAACTCCGCCGTATTTTTGCCCTTCATGAAGTTTTGAAACCAATTGCCAAACATTCTGAATATCGTCTATTGACCAGTCGCTTTGTTGTACCATATTTATTAATGAATTTTTATATCATGTAATTTATTGCTTTTTTTGAAAATTTGCAATAGTTAGACGTGGTTTTAATTCATCGGACTTTAAAGCGTTATTAATTACTTCTTCTATTCTGCTTTATTTCTATCAATAAGATTTACCATATTAGAATTGAATGATGATAAATTTTCATCTAATGAGGCAAAGAAATCGATGTCTGCATTTTCTACGTCAATAATAGCTTTCTGCAAAACAGTTTCTCCCGAATTCGTTAATCGAATTGTTTTTGCTCTTGTATCAGTTTCATGTTCATGTCTTGTAATAAAACCTTTTTCTTGCAGCGTTCGCAATACTTTAGAAACCATCATTCTGTCGGCATTACTTTGATTGGCAATATCAACTTGTGTTACAGAATCGCTTTTTTTTGAAAGCCAGCCTAAAGCTGCTAACAATACAAATTGCGTCTGCGTTAAATCTAACGGATCTAAAACCTTTTTTAGTTTGCGCTGCCAAAGCATTGTAAGCTGTCCAAGCAGATAACCCGGACTGTCTTTTGGACTTTTAAAATGAAAATTAATTTCTTTAGACATAATGATAGTGAAGCAATTGTTTTATTCCAGAATTTATTTCTAAAATTAATAAATATTACTTTTATTTTGTCTCCAAAAAAGTAAGTTTATAACCGTCCAGATCTTTTACATGAAAAGCTCTTCCAAAAGGAGTTTCTATTATCGGCCCAGCAGTAGTTACTTCATTGGCGATGAATTTTTCTTTCAATTCGTCAACATTTTCATTTACTGCAAACCAAAGCGCTACTCCTGTTCCTAATTCTTTTCCTTCAATTGGTTCTAATGGTGTACGAATGGCAAAACTCGCTTTTCCTTCATTGTATTTAAAAATACAAGCCTGCGGATTAGTATCACCGATTTCAAATCCTAGTTTTTTCTCATAGAAGTCTTTAGAAGCTTCTAAATTTTTTACCTGTAACGATGCAAAAGTTAATTCTCTCATTTTTATAATATTTAAATTGTTGTCACAAATATAGTATACGTGACAACAATATCAAAATGAATTTAATTTTTTTTTTTTTTGAGTTGTTATTTTTCTAAAAGAATTTAAAAATAACCATCTTTTTCGCATAAGAAAGATTATAAATCGCAGTAAAACATTTCTTATATTCGCTTGAAGAAGTTAATAAATTGTTGCAGTACAATAAAAATGAAAAAAAATATATTAATATTGATTTTATTAGCTCCTCTACTTTTTTCGTGTAGACAAGGGAAAGAATCCCTGAAAGATAAAGCTGAGGCAGAACCGTTTCATTTGGTAAAAAATGACCCTATTAAAAACGGTTTGAGTACCATTAGTAAAAAAGACATTTATACTAAATATGAGTATAATGATTCCAAAGGCGCAAGCCTAATAA
This sequence comes from Flavobacterium fluviale, assembly GCF_003312915.1. Taxonomy (NCBI): domain Bacteria; kingdom Pseudomonadati; phylum Bacteroidota; class Flavobacteriia; order Flavobacteriales; family Flavobacteriaceae; genus Flavobacterium; species Flavobacterium fluviale. Next base: position 3,458,537 of record NZ_CP030261.1, read on the forward strand.
TACAAAATAGCCTCCCAAGGGGTGGAATGAAATATAGCGGTCCTAATAACGAAGTCTATAATTATGCTGTTTTTTGGACTAGAATAATAAACGAAACGGATAATATTCTGGAATTGAAAATTGACTTTCCTATAAATTCATATGAAATACCTTCTTTACCAGGTAAATACTTTAAAATATTAATGCCTCCTGATACAATGGTTCCTGAGAAGGCGCCCTTATTTAATTATGGCTTAACAAATTTAGAATCTTTTTTAGATAAGAATATTTATAAAGCAGCTTCCTTAAAAAGAACTATCAACTCGAAAGAATCAACTGGTTTTTATGTTGTGATGCTCTGCGTGATTGAAGGTGCTAAAGGAACTTTACGAACAGGTCTCAGTCTAAACGAAAAAAATCTTACTTATACAATTAATGGTAAAGAAATAAAGTGTGGAAGTATAATCATAAAAAAAACTCCTTAATTTCTTAAGGAGTTTCTCGGTGGGCGATGAGGGGTTCGAACCCCCGACCCCCTCGGTGTAAACGAGGTGCTCTGAACCAGCTGAGCTAATCGCCCTATTTTACTAGGCTGCTATCGTTTGTGATTGCGATTGCAAATATACAGCTAGATTTTGTATTTGCAAGCATAATTAGAAAAAAAATGAAATTATTTTTCATCTTTTTATTTAGCAATCTATATTTCAGCTTATTAAAAAACAAAGTTTTTTTTCTGTTTTCTTATAATTAAGTTAAAAATCAGATTCTGGATCTGTAATTCTTAATATTGCTTTGTATTCATTCGCTATAGTCATACATTTGCATACCTAAAAATAGTATATTCTAATGGCACGATTTAAAGAAAATGATTTACCTAAATCAAAAATAACTGCTACTTCACTCTCCAAAGCAAAAACAATTTTTACATACGCAGGAAATCACAAATGGAAATTCTTCATCGGATTGATTTTTCTGCTTTTAACAGGAGCTACTGCCCTAGCCTTTCCAAAATTAATGGGAATGCTGGTAGACTGTGTAAAAAACAAAGACAATGACCAAGCTAATACAATTGCACTAGGACTAATTGCGATCTTGTTTTTACAATCGTTTTTCTCATTCTTCAGATTATCATTATTTGTCAATTTTACCGAAAATACATTGGCTAATCTGCGTTTGGCTTTATATACTAATTTGGTAAAACTGCCAATGACTTTCTTTTCTCAAAAAAGGGTTGGCGAATTAAACAGCCGTATCAGCGCCGATATTACGCAGATTCAAGATACTTTGACTACCACAATAGCAGAATTTTTACGTCAGTTTATTTTGATTATTGGAGGTGTCATTTTACTGGCAACCGAAAGTTTAAAATTAACTTTATTAATGCTTTCAGTTGTTCCGTTGGTTGCTATTGCTGCAGTAGTCTTTGGAAGATTTATTAGAAAATATTCTAAAAAAGTACAAGATCAGGTTGCAGAAAGTCAGGTTATAGTTGAAGAAACCATGCAGGGAATCAGCATTGTGAAGGCTTTTGCAAATGAATGGTATGAAATTACACGTTATAAAGGCAAAATTAGTGACGTTGTAAAACTGGCTATTAAAGGTGGTAAATATCGCGGTTATTTTGCTTCTTTTATTATCTTCTGTTTATTTGGTGCTATTGTAGCTGTAGTTTGGTTTGGCGTTCGTTTGAGTATTGCCGGAGAAATGAGCGTAGGACAATTAATATCATTTGTTTTATATTCAACTTTTGTGGGAGCTTCATTTGGTGGAATCGCTGAATTATATGCACAGATTCAAAAAGCAATTGGCGCAACAGAAAGAGTTTTCGAATTATTAGATGAAAATCCAGAAAAAATCAATTCTGATTCTAATAAAAATAAAGAAAAAATAAAGGGAGATGTAACTTTCAATAACGTAGCTTTCAGTTACCCGACACGTCAGGAAATCCAGGTGTTGAAAAATGTAAATTTCAAAGCCGAATTTGGACAGAAAATTGCAATTGTTGGACCAAGCGGTGCTGGAAAATCGACTATTTCTTCTCTTCTTCTAAGATTTTATGATATTACTTCTGGAGAAATTACTGTAGATGGAAAAAACATCTACGATTATGATTTAGAAGACCTTCGTGGGAATATGAGTATTGTACCGCAAGATGTTATTTTATTTGGAGGAACAATTAGAGAAAATATTGCCTACGGAAAACCCGACGCTTCTGATGAAGAAATTGTTGTAGCCGCAAAACAAGCAAATGCTTTTAATTTTATTGAAGGTTTTCCAGAAAAATTTGAAACGTTAGTTGGAGAACGCGGTGTTAAATTATCAGGCGGACAACGCCAGCGTATTGCAATTGCAAGAGCACTGCTTAAAAACCCGAGTATTTTAATATTAGATGAAGCAACTTCATCTTTAGACAGCGAAAGTGAGAAACTAGTTCAGGAAGCTCTAGAAGTTTTAATGGAAGGAAGAACAAGTATCATAATTGCTCACAGACTTTCAACGATTAGAAATGCAGATAAAATTCTAGTTTTAGATAATGGAAAAATTTCCGAAGAAGGAACACATCAGGAATTGATTAATTTAGAAAACGGAATTTACAAGAACTTAAGTAATTTACAGTTTAGTAACTCTTAAAACAAAATTTCAATTTAGAAATTCCAAATCCCAATACAAAAAAAAATCCATTTGCAAAGCAAATGGATTTTTTAGTTAAAATCTAAAATCTATCCCGAGGCTTCGGGACTAAAATCTAAAATCTAAAATCGCACTTCTATAGCAAACCCGACACATTTTAAAAACCTGTCGGGTTTAATACTAACGAAAAAGGTTCCAATTGAAAGTGGAACCTTTTCATATGTAAACTGTAAACCGAGACTGAAAAACTGAAAATTATTTCCCTTTTCTACGTTTACGTTCTGCTTTAATCATAGATAACTCACGGCTTGTTTGTCCAGCAACTGAAGTATTTTCTTCTGCACGACGTATCAAGTACGGCATAACATCTTTAACAGGTCCAAAAGGCAGATATTTAGCCACATTGTAACCATTTTCAGCTAAGTTATAACTGATATTATCGCTCATCCCGTATAATTGACCAAACCAGATTCTATTATCGTTTTTAGCAATTCCCTTTTGAGCCATCATTTCCATTAACTTGTACGAACTCAATTCATTATGAGTTCCTGCAAAAATAGCCATAGTATCCAAATGATCTAACATGTAATTTACAGCAGCATCATAATTATCATCTGTAGCTTGTTTAGAAACACAAATTGGAGAAACATATCCTTTTTCTTCGGCACGTTTGTTTTCTTTTTCCATGTAAGCCCCACGAACTAATTTCATTCCGATGTAGAAACCTTCCGCTTTTGCTATATCATGGAGTTTTTTCAAGTAATCTAAACGATCCCAGCGATACATCTGCAAAGTATTAAATACAATAGCTTTTTCTTTATTGTATTTACGCATCATATCTGTAACTAAGTCATCGGCAGCATCCTGCATCCAGCTTTCCTCACCATCAATCAATAGTGCTACATCTTTTTTGTGAGCTTCAGCACAAACTTTGTCAAAACGAGAAACTACTCTGTTCCATTCTTCTTGCTCTGCTGGAGTTAAAGTTTGTTTTTCGCCCAATTTCTCATACAATTCAAAACGTCCTAAACCAGTTGGTTTAAATACTGCAAAAGGAATCGCTAAACGTTCTTTTGCAAATTCAATAGTTTTTAAGGTCATTTCCAAAGCGGCATCAAACTGCTCTTCTTCTTCTTTTCCTTCAACAGAGTAATCTAATACTGAAGAAACACCTTTAGTAAACATCTTATCAACTACAGTTAAGCAGTCATTTTCATTTACACCACCACAAAAATGATCAAAAACAGTTGCACGGATAAGTCCTTCAACAGGAAGATGTGCTTTTATTGCAAAATTGGTTACAGCAGTTCCAATACGTACCAAAGGTTCGCTGTCAATCATTTTAAAAAGAAAATAAGCCCTATCAAGTTCGGTATCACTTTTAAGTGAAAAAGCAACTTGAGTGTTATCGAATATTTTTTCCATTAAGTTTAGTTTTTGTGCAAAGATATAGAGTGTTTTGAATATTATTTACAAAATGGTCTCATATTTTTCAATTTTCTCAATATCAGTAAAGATTGAATTGACTTAAAAAAATCTATTAAAGATATTTTAGTTGCAAAAGTAAGAATTTACTTTATTTTTATAGTTTTGCAAAAAAAAAGAATGTTTTGAATTCACATGCGATTGATAAAATAATTAACGAAACCAAAAGAAGCCAAACAATTTCCAATTTTACAGTTTTGGCATTTATAATTTCATTACTTGTAATTGATTTTTTACCCTACTTTAAAAGTTTGGAAATCATCAATCCGCAATTTCTGTATCTTTCTGCAATTAATTTTGTTTTAGGTACGTACTTTTATTTTAATTCAGATATTACATCTAGTACAATTTTTCCGTTATTAAAACGAAGCTCTATTTTTAGAATTTATCTGGCTTTTATACTCCTTTGCGGAATATCTTTTTTTGCAGCTAGAAATATATCGCTGGTCGCAACAAAATTTACTGAAATAGCAATTATATTTTGTCTGTTCGTAAACCTCACTATACTTCTTAAGGATAAATTACACCTGCTTTATAAGATTATTTTAATTGTGGGAATCAGTGCTTTTCTACAGGCCTGGCAGCAATTATGCAATTTTATAATTATTCCTAAACAAGCCTCTATAATTGATCTTTTGACTGCTATGAAAGGGAATACAGGAAACATTAATATACTTGCGGCAAGTCTTACCATTAAAGTTCCCTTTTTAATGCTAGGAATAACACATTATGCTGGCTATAAAAAATATTTTCTTCTTACAGCATTATTTTCAGTAACTGCAGTTATTTTTCTTACTGGTGCCCGCGCACCTTTAATTAATCTCTTTTTGATCTATTTTTTTTATATTATTTATCTCTTAAAAGAAACTTTTAGCAGATTGAGTTTTATCAAAATAATACATTTAATAGTTCCCATTTTAATAGCAGTATTATTTGCAAATTCAATTTTTGAAAAATCGAAAGCTAAAGGACGTTATGTATCACTAGAAAATAGAGTTAGTGAAATTAACACAAAAGATGCTTCATCCCAGGCAAGATTGGCTTATTGGAAAAATGCATTGAAGATAGCGGAAAAAAATCCGATTTTCGGAATAGGATTAGGGAACTATCAAGTAGAATCTATTCCTTACGAAAGAACTATTTCTGACGATTCTATCGTTTCGTTACATGCTCACAATGACTTTCTTGAAATTTTATCAGAAACTGGAATCTTAAATGGATTAGTTTATTTTTCCCTGTTTGTTTTACTTTTCTTCATTAATTTGAAAAATGTAATAAAATCAACGAATCCTTTACTAAAGTTATTTGCAATTTTGACTTTAATGCTCGTTATAGTTTACGGCGTCGATTCGTTTTTCAACTTTCCTATTTACAGGCCAACGATGGCAATATTCTTTAGCTTATTGCTTGCGTTTACGGTATTAAGTAACTCATATAATATTGATTATAGAAGCAATAGCAAAACAGTTAAAATTATATCTGGAATTTTAGTTTTAGCATCAGCAGCAACGACATATTCTTCATATATAATATACAAGGCTTCAAATCTCGAATATTTAATTACTGGAGATGATATCAATAATAATTCAAAAGGAAAGTTGACTGGAGATGAAGTAATTAGTAGAATGTCTATTTATCCAAATACATTTAGCAGCTCAGAATCATTTTACGAATACGCAGGAATTTATTACATCCGTGAAAAAAAATATGATAAAGCTTTAAAATGCTTTTCTAAAGCAGGTAAGATAAATGGCTACACTGGTCGTATTGAATTCTATAAGCAGGTTATTTCTAGACAAAAAGGTAATACTGATAGTGCTTATGTTTATTCTAAACAAGCTTTTTATTTGCGCCCAAGAAATTATGCCATATATAAGTCTGCATTGAATTTTGCAATATCAAAAAAAGATACTTTAGAAATACTAAGAGAGCATCAAATATTTTCAAAGTACAGGCCAACGTCCGAAACTTGGAATCTTGCGGTTAAAGGACTTAATTATAGCGGTTACAGTTATAAAAATTTAATTGGCTTTATAGCTGAAGGATTAAAAAAATACCCTAAAGATAGTCTTTTGTTAAAGCAAAAAAATCAACTTTTATTGGGCAGCTATCTTTCAGGAGGTCAGAATTTTGAAAATCGTTCCCAATTAAAACAAGCTTTAAAATCTTATGAGCAAGCTTTAAAAATCGATTCTAAAAATATTTATGCTTCACAAAATATTGGTTTTTATTATTTAAAACAAAACCAAAATGAAAAAGCTATAACCCATTTGTTAAATGCTTTAAAACATTCAGGTCTAAATGATGGAAAAACAGAATTTTATCTTGGTATCGCCTATTTAAAATTAAACAACAAAACGAATGCACTGAAGTACTTTACTATATCAAGAGCTAAAAATTATCCGTTGGCCAAATCTGTAATTTCAAATTTTAAAAATACCAGCCTCATTGATAAAAAAATTCTAATTAAAAGAAAAAATGACCTTTTGATTGCAAACTATATTACCGAGGGGCAGAATTTTGAAGAACAGAAAAAAATGGATCAAGCACTTGAATCCTATAAAAAAGCTTTAGAAATAGATTCTAAAAATATTTATGCATTCCAAAATATTGGTTTTTATTACTTAAAATTAGGACAAACTAAAACGGCAATAAATTACCTTTTAAATGCTTTAAAATATCCTGGTTTAAGAGATGGTAAAACAGAATATTTCTTAGCTATCTGCTATTTGAGAGAAGATGATAAAACGAACGCATGTAAATATTTGAATATATCAAAAAGTAAAAGCTATACTGCAGCCCAGCAAATAATCGAAAAGATTTGTAAATAGTTTGTGTTTTAGACTTACAAATTAATTTAGAATGATTAATTATAAAACAAATTAGAGCAAAAGTATGAATATTATTTAGCTAAAAATGCCTTATTTTGCGGTTTAAATTAACCATGGAATTATGCAATCTATTCAAGCCAATAATTATCTCGTACATTTTAACCAGAATGCATACGAAGCTTTAAATAAACATTTAAAAGAAAATAAATATTCTAATATATTTATAATTGTTGACGATCAAACCAACGAATACTGTTTACCGAAATTTATTCCGCTTTTAGAAACAGATCTAACAATTGAAATTATCGAGTTTGAAGCCGGCGAAGCCAATAAAAACATCGAAACCTGTATTGAAATCTGGAATATTCTAACCGAACTTGGAGGTGATAGAAAATCACTTGTTATAAATCTTGGCGGCGGTGTAGTTACCGATCTAGGAGGTTTTGTTGCTTCTACTTTTAAAAGAGGTGTAGATTTTATTAATATTCCTACCACTTTATTATCTATGGTTGATGCTTCTGTTGGAGGAAAAACAGGAGTTGACTTAGGAAATCTTAAAAATCAAATCGGTGTAATTAATGTGCCGCAGATGGTTTTAATTGACACACAATATCTTGAAACTTTATCGCAAAGCGAAATGCGTTCTGGTCTGGCTGAAATGCTTAAACATGGCTTGATTTTCGACGCACCATATTGGAGACAATTCTCGGACTTAAAATCTATTATTTTTGATGATTTGGATGAATTAATTTATCGTTCAGTAGAAATCAAAAATGAAATCGTAATTCAGGATCCAACGGAGAAAAACATTCGTAAAGCCTTAAATTTCGGGCATACCTTAGGACACGCGATAGAAAGCTATTTTCTAGAAAGCGATACTAAAACTACTTTACTGCACGGAGAAGCTATAGCTGTTGGAATGATTTTGGAAAGTTATATTTCACTGCATAAAAATTTAATTTCAGAAGAAGAATACAGAGAAATCAAAACGGTAATTAAAGGTATTTATGATGATGTGATTTTTGAAGAAAATGACATCGATCCTATCTTAGAATTACTGATTCATGACAAAAAAAATGAATACGGTTCTATTCAATTTGCGTTGATTGAAGGAATCGGAAAAATAAAAATTAACCAATCCGTTGAAAATAAATTAATTCTAGACGCGTTTCAAGATTATAAATCTTAAACTTTTTTTAATCAAAAGCATTGCGTTAGGTATATATTATTTTTTACATTTGCCACGATGAAAACAAACAGTAAACAAAGACAATTCAGTTCTTATAGAAACCGTCTCAACAGTTCTTTACTTAGAATGTTGAACCGTTTTTATAATAGTAAAAGCCCGCTTTGTTTTGATGTTTTCCAATGTTCAAAAGCTGAGCACGAAAAACTGCCTATTATATTTGCCAATATTAGAGTTTGAATTTAAGATTTAGTTCTAAAATTATCTAAATTAAAAACAAAAATTACACTCTCTAAAACATTGACATATAAATGAATACAAAATATTCTGATCTAATAAATCAAACATACTACTTCCCACAAGCGGAATTTAAACTAAACAAAGACAACCTTTTATTTCACAATATCGATTTGATGAAATTGGTTGAGCAATATGGCACGCCATTAAAGTTTACTTACCTGCCTCAGATTTCTGAAAATATCAATAAGGCAAAAGCCTGGTTCAGAAAATCTATGGAAAAAAATAAGTACGAAGCAAAATATTACTACTGTTATTGCACAAAAAGTTCTCATTTTGAATACATTATGAATGAAGCTTTTAAGAATAACATTCACATCGAAACATCATCAGCATTTGATGTTAATATTGTGGAGAATTTATTAGAAAACGGAAAAATCAACAAAAGTACTTATGTAATTTGTAATGGTTTTAAGAGAGACGAATACATTTCTAACATTGCGAGATTAATCAATAACGGACATAAAAATACTATTCCGATTATCGATAACTACGAAGAATTAGATTTACTTCAAGCAGAAATTAAAGGAAAATTCAAAATTGGAATTCGTATCGCTGCTGAAGAAGAACCTAAATTTGAGTTTTATACTTCAAGATTAGGAATTGGTTACAAAAACATAGTTTCGTTTTATAAAAAACAAATTCAGGAGAATGATAAATTAGAGCTTAAAATGCTGCATTTTTTCATTAATACTGGAATTAACGATACATCATATTATTGGAATGAGCTTGTAAAATGTATCAAAGTATACATTGCTCTTAAAAAGGAATGCCCTACTCTAGATGGATTAAACATTGGAGGTGGTTTCCCTATCAAGAATTCGCTTGCTTTTGAATATGATTATCAATATATGATTGATGAAATTATCAATCAAATTAAAATTGCTTGTGATGAAGCTGAAGTTGATGTTCCAAATATATTTACGGAATTTGGATCATTCACTGTAGGCGAAAGCGGTGGTGCAATCTATCAGATTTTATATCAAAAACAACAAAATGATAGAGAAAAATGGAATATGATCGACTCATCTTTCATTACCACTTTACCAGATACTTGGGCTATAAACAAACGTTTTATCATGCTGGCTGTAAACCGCTGGAATGATACTTACGAGCGGGTTCTGTTAGGAGGTCTGACTTGTGATAGTGACGACTATTATAATTCTGAACAAAACATGAACGCAATTTATCTTCCTAAGTATAATAAAGAAAAGCCTTTATATATTGGTTTCTTTAATACTGGCGCTTATCAAGAAACAATTGGAGGATACGGTGGTCTTCACCACTGTTTGATTCCGCAGCCAAAACATATTTTAATAGATCGTGATGAAAACGGTATTCTGGCAACAGAAGTTTTTTCAGAACAACAGACTTCAGACGATGTATTGAAGATCTTAGGCTACAAAAAAAAGTTATAAAAAACGTCAGATTAAGTAAGAGAAATATTTAGAAAATTCTTAATTTGCATTAACATCCAAAAAGGTTAAACTTTTTAATTCAAAAAAAAACAAAAAAAAATGAAAGGACCAATCAGTCAGTTTATTGAAAAACATTATTTGCATTTTAATTCTGCTTCATTAGTAGATGCTGCAAAAGCATACGAACAGCAGTTAGCAGATGGTGCAAAAATGCTTGTGAGTATGGCTGGCGCAATGAGTACAGCAGAAATTGGTAAAATTTTTGCAGAAGTAATCAGACAAGACAAAGTACATATTATTTCATGTACAGGTGCAAATCTTGAAGAAGATATCATGAATTTAGTTGCTCATTCTCATTATGAAAGAGTACCAAATTACCGTGATCTTACACCAGAAGACGAATGGGCTTTGCTAGAAAGAGGATTAAATCGTGTTACAGACACTTGTATTCCTGAGCATGAAGCTTTCCGTCGTTTACAAAAACATATTTATAAAATTTGGAAGGATGCAGATGATAAAGGAGAACGTTATTTTCCGCACGAATTCATGTATAAAATGTTGTTATCTGGCGTTTTAGAAGAATATTATGAAATTGATTTAAAAGATAGCTGGATGTATGCGGCAGCAGAGAAAAATTTACCTATTATCGTACCAGGATGGGAAGATAGTACAATGGGTAACATCTTTGCGTCATACGTAATTAAAGGAGATTTGAAAGCATCTACGATGAAATCTGGAATTGAATACATGACTTTCTTAGCAGATTGGTATTCTAAAAACAGCTCTAACGGTATCGGATTCTTCCAAATTGGTGGTGGTATTGCTGGTGACTTCCCTATTTGTGTGGTGCCAATGCTTTATCAAGATATGGAAATGCATGATGTTCCATTCTGGAGCTATTTCTGCCAAATTTCAGATTCAACAACTAGTTATGGTTCTTATTCTGGAGCGGTTCCAAATGAAAAAATCACTTGGGGTAAATTAGATATCAAAACCCCTAAATTTATTATTGAATCGGATGCTACAATTGTTGCTCCGTTAATTTTCGCATATTTATTAGATTTATAAAATAATTTATGAAAAGAGTTATAGTAGACTACGCTAAACTTACCAATGAAATTTTAAACCTTTTGGTTGAGAAATTTCCTGATGGTTATGATGATTCGGATGTAATCCGTTTTAGAAATGCTAAAAACGAATTGGTTGAAGCTGTTGAAGTTCGTACAGAAGACACCATTTATTTAGTAAAAATTAGTACTAAACTTGCTGATAGAATTGAAAACTACGATGAAGATGATGATATTGATGTTGATGTAGATACAATCGTTCCAGTTAAAGGAATGGACCTTGATGATGATATTGACGATGATGATGAAGATGATAATCAAGACAAACCTGATGTAGACGGCGGGGACGACGACGATGAGGATGATGACGACAAAGCAGATACTGATTATGACGAAGATGAAGAAGAAGATGAAGATTAATTCATTTCTTTAAAATAAATAAGAGGAACTCTATTTGAGTTCCTTTTTTTATAAGTACACACGATTAGACAAAATTTATATTTTTGATTTTTGTAAGATTATTTTTATTTTTAATCTTTTATTTAAAAGATTATACGCCCTATGACTTCAGAAATATTACATACCGCATTAAAAGAGAATTTTGGTTTTGAAAAATTCAGGCCCAATCAAGAAACTATTATAAATACCATTTTATCTGGACAAGATGCTTTGGCTATTATGCCCACTGGAGGCGGTAAATCAATATGTTTTCAGCTTCCAGCTTTAATTTTACCTGGAATTACAATTGTAATTTCTCCTCTAATTGCATTAATGAAAGATCAGGTTGATAGTTTGAAAACAAACGGAATTTCAGCCTGTTATATAAATAGTTCTCAATCTGCACAAGAGCAGCAATATTTTATAGACAATTTAAAATCTAATACATTTAAGTTAGTTTACATAGCTCCAGAAAGTCTTTCTTATTTAGAGGTCGCTTTCAATGAGTTAACTATTAGTTTGATAGCCATAGATGAAGCACATTGTATTTCGTCCTGGGGTCATGATTTTAGACCAGCTTACACAAATTTAGGATATTTAAAAAGCCGCTTCCCTTCTACTCCAGTTTTAGCACTGACTGCTACGGCAGATAAAGCAACTCGTACAGATATTACAAAGCAGTTAAATTTAATAAAACCAAAAACTTTTATAGCTTCTTTTGATCGTAAAAATTTGAGTTTAGAAGTTCGTCCCGCGTTAGATCGTGTTAAACAGATTATTGATTTCATTGAAAACAAGCCCAATGAATCTGGAATTATTTATTGCTTAAGCCGTAAGACCACCGAAGAATTAGCAGAAAAATTAAAGAAAAGCGGTATTACAGCAAAAGCATATCATGCTGGTTTGGATAATGAAACTAGAGCCAAAACGCAAGATCAGTTTATAAACGACGATTGTCAGGTAGTGTGTGCGACTATTGCATTCGGGATGGGAATTGATAAATCGAATGTTCGCTGGGTAATTCATTACAATCTCCCAAAAAACATTGAAGGTTATTATCAGGAAATTGGACGTGCGGGCCGTGATGGTCTTCCGGCTGAAACTATCTTATTTGAAAGTTATGCAGATGTAATTCAGCTTCAAAAATTTGCTTCAGACGGACTAAACGCTGATATTCAGCTGGCTAAATTAGATCGTATGAAACAATATGCTGATGCTGTAAGCTGCCGACGAAAAATACTGCTTTCCTATTTTGGAGAATTAGTAACTGAAAATTGCGGCAATTGCGATATCTGTAAAAACCCGCCAACTTTCTTTGATGGAACCGTTTTAGCACAAAAAGCTCTATCAGCAATTACCCGTTTGAAGGAATCTGAGCCTTTAGCCGTAATTGTAGATTTTTTGCGCGGCTCGAGAAACGCGTATATCTACGAAAAAAATTATCAAACGCTTAAAACGTACGGAATTGGCGATGACATTTCTTGGTACGACTGGAATCAGTATTTAATACAGCTTATTAATTTGGGATATTGCGAAATTGCTTTTCATCAACACAATAAAATACTCCTCACCCCTTTTGCAAAGAAAGTTTTGTTTGAAGGCGAAAAAGTAAAATTGACGACTGTTGTTAAAAAAGTTATCGATAAATCTGAAATTAAAGAGACAAAGGTTAAGACAGCTAAAAATTCTCTTTTTGAAACACTTCGAAAATTACGCTACGAAATTGCGCAGGAAGAAGAAGTTCCAGCATATGTCATTTTTAGTGATGCTTCTTTAAGGCAGATGGAAATTTTAAGACCCATGACCGACGAAGACTTTCTTGCTGTTGAAGGTGTCGGTAAAGCTAAACTTGAAAAATATGGTTCAGAATTTATTAAGACTATAATTGAATTTTATAAGAATAAATCTGTTGTCAAAAAAGATAAAAAAGAAAGCACTTATGCTAAAACATTAGAATTATTTCAAAATGGACTTTCTGTCGAAGAAGTTGCAGGGCAACGAAATTTAGGAGAAACTACTATAATTTCTCATTTAGCTAAACTGTATGTTGATGGGAATGACATAGATTTGAGTCAATTCGTTTCAGAAGACGAAATCTTAAAAATTGAAAAAGCTCAGATTGAATTAGAAAAACCTGACACATTAAGACCTTATTACGAATATTTTGAAGAAAAAATGTCTTATGATAAAATTCGTTTTGGATTGGCTTTTTTAGAAAGAAAACAAAATAATCAGATTAGAGATAAATCATATTCCGTTGATGAAATACGCTTAACTCATACTGAAGCTTATAAAAAATGGGATTCTGAAGAAGACTTAAAACTTACAAAATTTTTTAATGAAGGAAAAAAAGTTAGTGAAATAGCAGAGTTGCTAGGAAGAAATACTGGTGCAATTACTTCGAGATTAAAAAAATTAGAATTAAAATAATTCTTAAAATCTCTAAAATTCAAAATAATAAACCCGACAGGTTTTAAAAACTTGTCGGGTTTGCTTTTTAAAAATTATTTAAGGGTTTACAAATACCTTTCTTCAAAAACTTTTTGATGATGTTTTTGATGTCCTATCATTACAAAACCTAATGCACGAACTGAAATTTGATTTCCAGAAGCCGTACCAATTCTTTTAAGTTGTTCTTCAGATAAACTTTTGTAAAACAATAAAGTTGAATGTCTTAGAGCAGAAAATTCTGTTAATAAATCTTGAATGCTTCTACTATTCGAATTGGTATTATTTGCATAATCATCCTCTTCAAAACTAGGCAGAGGCGTTTTATCATTTCTTGAAAATCGCAAAGCGCGATAAGCAAAAATGCGCTCAGTATCCATAACATGCTGAATAATATCTTTTATCGTCCATTTGCCTGGAGCGTAACGATAATCAAATTTATCCATCGGAATATTTTGAACAAATCTGATAAATTCGTGTAGAGAAATTTCTAACTCTTCTATCAATATTCCATCGCCGGCTTGTTTGATATAAGTACCAAAATGTCCTGAATACTCATTTTCTAATATATCGCTTACTTTCATTTTTTTAAAATTATATAAGAAACTCAGTTTTAAGCTGAGTTTCTACTGGCATTAGTGTTTCCAAAAAGAGATCTTGTTACCACTTTTTCGTAAACTTTAATTAACTCTTCATTTGGTGAATCTTCTTTGTTTAACTCATTGATTCTAAGTAAAGCATATTGTTGAATTGTCAATAATGGCAGTACAATACGCTCTCTTATTTGAATTGAAGCAATACCGTCAGGATAATTTTCCATTAAAGTTTTATGATCAGCAATTTTCAATAAAAGTCTTTTCGTTTCCGAGAATTCATCGTAAATAATCTGCCAGAATTCACCAAACTCAGGATCTTTTCTCATATAGGCTGTTAATGGTAAAAATGACTTTGCCAATGACATCATACTATTTTCAAGTAAAGTTTTGAAAAACAATGAATTGTGATACAAATCACTTACTTTATCCCACTGTCCGCTCTCTTCAAAATGTTTTAAAGCTGAACCTACTCCAAAAAATCCAGGAACGTTTTGTTTCAATTGACTCCAAGATCCCACGAACGGAATTGCTCTTAAATCAGCAAAATCTAAAGATTCTGATTTGCTTCTTTTAGATGGACGACTTCCAATATTAGTTTTAGAATAATATTTCAACGTACTCATTTTTTCCAAATATGGAATAAATTTTGGATGATTCTTAAAACTTAAATATTTATGATAACCTAAATTAGCTAACTGCGTCAAAATTTCAGTTTCATCTGCAGTAAGTTCGTTTTTTCCTTTACTAAAAACCTGATTTGTAACACCGGCACTTAATAAGTTCTCAATATTATAACGGCAAGAATCAAGAGTTCCGAAATTAGAGCTAATTGTTTGACCTTGAACTGTAATTTGAATTTCGTTATTTTCAATTTTTGGTCCTAAAGAAGCGTAGAATTTATGCGTTTTTCCACCGCCACGCGCTGGAGGTCCGCCGCGTCCATCAAAGAAAATAACTTTAATACCGTATTTTCTAGAAATTTCAGTCAGCGAAATTTTAGCTTGGTAAATACTCCAGTTAGCCATTAAATAACCACCATCTTTAGTTCCGTCAGAGAAACCAAGCATAATAGTTTGTTTATTTCCTCTAGATTTTAAATGTTTAGAGTATTCAGGATTCGTATATAACTGCTCCATTATAGAATGCGCGTTCTGTAAATCATCAACAGACTCAAAAAGCGGAATAATATCCACCGTTGGATTTTCCCAATTATTCAAACGAATCATTGCGAAAGTTTCCATTACGTTTAATGCGCTTTCGTTGTTACTAATAATGTAGCGATTTGCTCCTTCTTCACCATTTTTTGCTTGAATAGTTTTAATGGCTTGAACAGATTCTAAAGTAGATCTTGTAATTTCATCTTCAAAATCAGCAGGATTTAAATCTCCTTTGATTTTAGATAAAACATCAATTTTTTGCGCTTCTGTTAATTCAAAATAATCCTTAGGAAAAATAGCAGAACCCGAATTCAAATAGTAATTCACAACATCTTTGAATACTACGTTATGAATTTTACTATTCTGACGAATGTCTAAAGTTGCAAAATGGAAACCAAATAAATTGATTTTAACCAAAAATGCTTCTAACTCATCTAAATATAAAGATTGATGATTTTCAATAATTATAGTTCTGATTGTATTTAACTGCGTCAATAATTCGTCTAAAGTAATAAAGATATCGCCTTTAGAATAGAACACAGAACGGTAAAGTTTATCTTCAAGTTCAGCTACCAAAGTATCTACTCCTGAGAAAGTTAACTTGCGTTTTAGATTTCTCATTTCAACGTAATAGCACTTTAGAATTGATGTACGTAAACGATCTGCAACCTTAAGTGTGATTTCTGTTGTGACAAAAGGATTTCCGTCACGATCACCTCCCGGCCAGAAACCAAGTTTGATTAATTGATTGTGAATTGGCTCTCCTTCTTTAATGTTTTTTTGAAGATAGTGCACAATTTCACCAGCTGTAGCATAAAACACATTTTCTAAATACCAGATCAAACTTACTGCTTCGTCATACGGATTTGGTTTTTCATTCTGGATAAAAGGAGTTTTACCTAATTGCGCCAACAATTGTTTAATTTGCAACAAGTCGTTTTGACGAATAGCTTCAGTCAAATCATTTATAATTCCTAGAACCGGCCCTGGATAAAATTGCGTTGGATGCGCCGTTAAAACAGTTCGA
The DNA here is from genome assembly GCF_003312915.1 of Flavobacterium fluviale. Taxonomy (NCBI): domain Bacteria; kingdom Pseudomonadati; phylum Bacteroidota; class Flavobacteriia; order Flavobacteriales; family Flavobacteriaceae; genus Flavobacterium; species Flavobacterium fluviale. The sequence continues at coordinate 3,475,097 of NZ_CP030261.1, forward strand.
ACATTAAAGCTTTCGAGAAACTCAATTAATTCATCATCCTTTTCTTTTGCATCTGATTTTTCTTTGATATCACGCAAAGACCCGCGTCCTTCCATATTATTAACTTCTGGAAAAGCAGCGTCTTCAATAGCATCAAATAATACAATTTGGCGTTCGATATATTGAATAAATCGAAACATTAAATCGATTTTCTCAGTCTCTGAAGCATTGTTCAGAAATTTACTAGAGAAAAAGTCAAAGATTTCTTTTGGTGTTTCTTGTTTTTTAAATCCCGTTTCGCAAGTCTCTGTAAATAAAGGAAGTAAAACCCCTGTATTATCTATAGAATCAAATGGTAATGTTATAAAAACACTATTATAGATGTGGTATTTTGAGAGAACGTCTTGATTAAAACGTTCAATTTTTGGCAACGTATACATAATCGTGTTATAGTTGGTTGGTTAATTAGTCATAAAAAAACCCCAAGAATAAACTTGAGGTTATATTTTAATATAGCATTCAAGAAAAGTTCTTACATATTTTTGAAAATAGTATGCATCAAACGCTTCTTATCGTTTATACTTTCTTCTAATGAAATCATTGTTTCTGTTCTGTAAACACCTTCAATATCGTCAATCATAAAGATAACTTCTTTTGCGTGCTTAGTATCTTTTGCTCTAATTTTGCAAAAAATATTAAATTTTCCAGTTGTTACAGAAGCTACGGTAACGAATGGAATTTGATTAATTCGCTCTAATACAAATTTTGTTTGAGACGTATTATTCAGAAATACACCAACATAAGCAATAAATGAATACCCTAATTTATCGTAATCTAAGGCTAAAGAAGACCCCATTATTATACCTGCGTCTTCCATCTTTTTTACTCTAACATGTACTGTTCCAGCAGATATCAATAATTTTTTTGCAATGTCAGTAAACGGAACTCTCGTATTGTCTATTAACATATCTAAAATCTGGTGATCTACTTCATCTAAACGAAATTTACTCATAATTGTTTAATTAATATTACTAATTGCTATTACAAAGTATAAAATTATATATAAAAAACAACAAATTCACATAAAAATTAACTTTTTATTAATCCGTTAACAAATTTAACATTTTTATTTAAATAAAAATTTGCTTCCTGACCCGTTTTTGGAAAATTTGTGAAATCATCCGAATATTCCTGCCCTTTTGCATCATATTCATAATGTCCATAATAATTTTCCAATTCACCTACTTCAACTATGTAAGCGTTAAAATGAATCTTATTTTCGATTAATTCTTCTTTGTATTGTGCGACAAAATTCGTAATAATTTCGATACCATCATAATTTATTTTGACATTTTTATACATAAAATCATAAAAAACCACATTATTTTGTGAAATATTCAAATATTCACCAAATCGATTATCTACTAAATCGTTTTCGGAAATCAACTTGAAGCTCAAAATTAACGAGAAAAATATGTATTTACGTGTAATTTCTCTTTCATAATCGCCCGGATAATGCCCTGCTTCAAATAAAATAGTTGGAACCCCTAAAAACTGAAAAGTGTCTCCAATACAATTAATATTAAACGAATCATCGAAGCGGCCGACTTGTCCCGGTATATATTTTTGAAGTTCTTTATTGATTCCTGCAATAATGTTTATTGCTTTAAGTCTATTCTCATTAACTTCTCTTTCTTCATTATATGATGGTGCCAAAAAAGAAACCGTAGCTGGTTTTCCTGTAGTTCCTGCCCCAAAAATAGTTCGCTGGTCATGAAGGTTAAAGCAATAATGAGGTTTAAAGCTCTCAAAAAACTTTCTCAAAACATTACTTTCCGGCTGTGTTAGGTTTTGAGAATCACGATTAAGGTCAATTTCATTAGCGTTTGCTCTTGTATATAATCTTGCACCGTCTGGATTCAAAATAGGAATACAATAAAAAGTAAAAGTTTCAAGCATTCTTTTTGCAAAATCTGTTTCGTCGTTCAGTAGATTAATGAAATCAAATAATGCTTTTGTTGTAGTGCTTTCGTTTCCGTGCATTTGCGACCATAAATAAACACGAGTAGGTCCAGTACCAATTTGGTAACTATATATAAATTCACCTAAAACAGATTGGCCAATAATTTGTACCTGATTGTTTGTATTTAATTTATCTAAAAGTGGTTTAATATGATCTAAAGTCAAATATCTTCCAGATATAGATTGTTCTTTGTATTGAGTAAAAAGTGCTTCTAAATTCATTGTGTTTTGATTAGTTTACAAAAGTAAACATCTTTATTTTTACAATTGTAAACTATTTAAATAGGCTAAAATTTATAAATGTAAACAGATTTTTGAACTATTTAACCAGCTCTTTTAGATAAAGCGCTGCTACATGCTACAATTCTAAATTTAAAATTGTAACTACTTATTAATTAATAATTTAATTCTAATTATATGAAGTTTTATTTTAATACATTTACAACTAAATATAAGATTTATAGCTGTAAAATTGTTATAGTTATTCTTTTTGTTTACATTTGTAAATAAGCAATTTTAAAATAATAATTTACAATGGTAAACATAGATGATTTCGTAAAAAGGCTTGAGATTGTATTAGATTATTATGGCTTGAATGCCTCTGCATTTGCAGATAAAATTGGTGTGCAGCGTTCCAGTATGTCGCATCTTTTATCTGGCAGAAATAAACCAAGTCTGGATTTTGTAATGAAAATTTTAGAAGTTTTTCCAGATGTTAATTTATATTGGATATTGATCGGGAGGGGAAGTTTTCCTAAAAATGATGAAGTAGTAATTTCTGAAACCAAAGTCCCCTCTCCTATTTTAAATGAAAATTTGGCGCAAGATTTATTTTCAGAAATAAAATTTGACGAAAATGAAAAAGCTAAAACAAAAGTTATTGCAGAATCTAAAACTTCAAATTTTAATTTGGAAGATAACGAAATTGAAAAAATCGTATTTTTTTATAAAAACGGAACTTTTAAAACCTATTCGGCTTAATTTAAAAATTAGCGCATATTTGAACATTGGCACAAATAATTTTCATTTACGCGATTCTCACGCGTTTGGGGAAATTATTTAAAATTTTAAAATTGAACGCCATTTTCAGGAATTTTTCCCAAAACACCTTTATAGTGTTTTTTCAAAATTTCAAAATCAGCTTCGTAATTCCCTGTCGGAAAAAACGGCTTGCCAAAACTCACTTCTTTTTTACCCCAATCAAAAGCTACAGGTACAATTGGCACATTCGCTTTAAGCGCGATATAATAAAAACCAGTTTTAATTTCGTTTACTCCTTTTCGTGTTCCTTCTGGTGCAACTGCCAAACGAAAGATTTCTTTTCTTTCAAAAATTGCAGCAATTGAATCAACTTTATTTAATCCGCCTGTGCGGTCTAAAGGTTCTCCTCCAACATTTCTAAAATAATATCCAAACGGAAATTTAAATAATTCCTTCTTTCCTACCCAATTCATCTGCAGTCCAGATATGCCTCTGGTAAAAATTCCTATATAAAAATCATGATTGCTAGTGTGAGGCATTACCATTAGTACACATTTTTTCACTTCAGCATTTTCCATTCCCACTATTTTCCAGCCCATTAGCTTAAAAAATATGAATTTGTACAATAGTTTTTTCATTAATGACTTATTATTTAGTGCAAAATAAAAGATTTAATACTAAATTTGAGTAAAAGCATTTAAAAATGATTCGAAAAATTTTCAGTTATATAATTCCTATAAAAATCTTTAAAAAGAAATCTGCCAGAAGTAAAATTATTGAAGTTACTTGGGCAAATGGCGAATTAGTACTGGATTCTGAAAACACCAATTATTCGTATGGAAGTCTGCAGCGCATATTACGATACGGACTTAGAAATATTGGCTACGATACGATTCTAAAAATGGATCACATTTTACTGCTTGGAGTTGCGGGCGGAAGTGTCGTAAAAACTTTGGTAGACGAAATTGAATATAAAGACCGAATAACTGGAGTTGAAATAGATCCAGATATGATTCAAGTTGCGAATGAATATTTTAACCTGAATCAAATCAAACAATTGGAACTGGTAATTGATGATGCTTTTGAATTTGTTTTAAAAACAAAAGACAAATATGATCTTATAATTATAGACATTTTTGAAGATACTCACATGCCCAACTTTTTGTTTGAGAAGTTTTTTGTTGACAGAATTTGTACTCTTTTAAATGATGACGGTTATGTTTTGTTTAATACTATGATTCTTGATGAAGCGCACAATGTTCGAAACAGAAAATATATCTCAGAAGTAAATCCAAAATTGTTTATGACTAAAATGCTGCCCCGCATAGAAGTACACAATGAATTAATAATTATAAAAAAAGTTGCTTAATTTTATGAAACCCCTTGCCTCCATTTTAAACGCTTTACCACCTACTAAAGTTATTGACGAATCAATTAAGATTTCAGAGTACACGCCATTGAATTTATCGGTTTCTAATCAAGAATTAGCTGCCGAAAAACTGGATACATCTGAAGATTTTGAAAAATACATTTTAAATTATCTTAAAGAAAATAAAGCTAAAGTAGCATTTGGCGGTTATATTGAAGGACGCTTTTTATATCAGCGAAGCTCAATTTTTTTGAACGAATCTAAGCCGGAACGAAATATACATATCGGTCTGGATTTGTGGGCAGAAGCCGGAACCGCTGTTCTTGCTGCTTTGGACGGAAAAGTTCATAGTTTTAAAAATAATATTGGTTTAGGCGATTACGGACCTACAATCATTTTAGAGCATCAAATAGAAAATGAAAAATTTTATACTTTATATGGACATTTATCGTTAGAAAGTATAGAAAAATTAAATATCGGAGACCAATTTAAAAAAGGTCAAAAGATTGCAGCTTTAGGAAATGCCTCAGTAAATGGTGATTATGCACCACATGTCCATTTTCAAATCATCCATAATATTGAAAATTACTGGGGAGATTATCCTGGTGTATGCAACACAAAAGACCTAAACTTTTATATAGAAAATTGTCCCGATCCTAACTTATTATTAAAAATTACTTAAATAGTTATGAAGAAAGCAGGATTGATTATATGTTTGTTATTATTAATTGGATGTAAATCTAAAACAGCAACAGTTAGCAGGGATACAGAAGATTTAAAAATAAAAAAAGTTTCTGGAGCAGAAGTAAACGCCAATCAGCAGCAAAAAGCTTATGATTTAGGAAAAAGAGTTTTAGAAACTTGTAACACTTCAAAATTTAAACCCTTTAATGAAACCGAAGTAACTAAATCGGTTATGGAAAATACGACAGAAGATCGTTTAACCAAAACCTGTCAGAGATTTAGACAATATTACGGAAGCTTTATTGATTTAAAATTAGATGGAGTTTACAAAACTAAAAATGAAGTTATTTACCGCTACCATGCTTTGTACAGCAAAAAAATTGCCAACAAGGAACTACGAGTTTTTGTAAATGACGAGAATCTTGTTTCAGCTATAAAATCAATGGATTGGGATGAAAAATTTGACGCCAAATTAGCCGATCAATAAACACATAAATTATGAATTTTAAATTACCGTTTTTTCTATTACTATTTGTTTCAACCTTTGCCATCGCACAGCAGAGTATTAGTGTAAAAGGCTCAGCTCCTTTTCCTGCCACACAGGATTATACTTTTATCTGCGAAAAATATGCTTACACGGGCGAAGTAAATATTCAAATAGCAAAAACAGACAAAGGAGGTGTTTTAAAAATTACAGTTGCGACGGCAAATGACAAAGCAAGAATTGCCGGCGGACTTTATGTCGATTTGGCAAACGCTGATGTCATAGCCTGCACAGACAAAAATGTAAAAGAATCTGCGGACGGTAAGACAACTTCGTATTATTATTTTACTCCTGCGGAATGGATAAAACTTAAAAAAAATGACATTTATGCTGTAAGGTTTATTATTTCCGGCGGTCCAACGACTTTTGGAAATCAAACTGGATATTTTACGGCTTATAATAAAATGAATTATTTTTCGACGGCGTTTGACAAATCAAAAAAATCGTACGATACTGCGAAAGAAATTAGCGTTTTATAATGATTTTTTAATCGAATAAATCTTATATTTAACATTAAAAAATCTATCATGAATGCAAATGAAGCCTTAATCACAAAATTCTATACCGCTTTTGCAAATGCAGATGCTAAAACAATGAGTGAATGCTATCATCCAAAAGTACACTTTATTGATCCCGCATTTGGTTTATTAAAAGAAGAACAGGTTTCTAAGATGTGGGAAATGTTACTTTTAAAAAGCAAAGGGAATTTAAAAATTGAGTTCTCAAATGTAAAAGCAGATGATTCAACTGGTTCTGCCAACTGGACTGCAGCATACAATTTCAGTAAGACAAATAGAAAAGTAATTAATAAAATTACAGCCGAATTTGTTTTTAAAGACGGGTTGATCATTAAGCATACCGATAATTTTGATGTCTGGAAATGGTCCAAACAAGCTTTTGGTCCAACAGGTTATTTATTAGGATGGACAGGTTTTTTTCAAAAGAAAATACAGCAGCAGGCTCTATTATCATTACAAAAATTTCAAGGCGTACAATAGTTATTGAAATCAAGAATTCAATCTTCGCTTACAACTGATTATAATTTATTTGTTACTAATTGCTTTGTATTAAAAGTGTTAATTCTAAATACTAATGAAAGAAATCGTACACAAAAAATTAAATCAATTACAGGCAACAGCAATCTGCGGCAATGATATTAGTTCTTCCTGTCTGTACGTTTCAGCTTTAACTATTTTATATGCGGGGCAATATGCATGGATTTCACTTTTAATTGTTGGTGTTGTATTATTTCTATTCCGAAAAATTTACGGAGAAGTCGTTGGAGCAATTCCTTTAAACGGAGGAGCGTATAATGTTTTACTAAACACTTCAACCAAACGTTTAGCATCATTGGCTGCTACTTTAACGGTTTTGTCATACATGGCAACCGCTGTAATTTCTGCATCTGAAGGAATGCACTACTTGCACGGAATCTTTGAAGGCTTGAATGTTACAATTGCAACTGTCATAGTTTTAGTTCTCTTTACGGGATTAGCCATTTTAGGAATTGGAGAATCTGCATTCGTAGCTGTTATCATTTTTATAACTCATATTGCTACTTTAACTTTATTGGTTTTAGCTTCTGTTTGGTTTGTACTAACAAACGGCCTAGAAACCTTTCATGTCAATTGGCAGGCTCCTATTGCATACGACAATATTAAAACAGCACTTTTTCTAGGTTTTTCGGCGGCCATGCTGGGAATTTCTGGTTTCGAAAGTTCTGCCAACTTTGTCGAAGAGCAAGAACACGGAGTTTTTCCAAAGACACTCCGAAACATGTGGGCAATTGTGACCTTCTTCAATCCAGTTATTGCCATATTACTCGTATGTGTAATTCCGTTAACTCAGGTTGGAGAAAATAAAGAATCCCTTTTGGCCCATTTAGGACAAACAACCGGCGGATCGTGGCTGGCATGGTTAATTTCAATCGATGCTGTTATGGTACTTTGCGGCGCTGTTCTAACTTCTTTTGTTGGTGTTTCAGGACTTTTAAACCGAATGACATTAGATAGAATTTTACCTAACTATTTTCTAAAACAAAACAACAGAGGATCACATTACAGAATTGTTATCAGCTTTTTAATTCTTTGTATTTCAGTACTTTTTGCTACAAGTGGACATTTAGAATCACTGGCAGGAGTTTATACATTCTCATTTTTAGCCGTAATGGGTCTGTTCGGAATAGGAAATTTGCTTTTAAAATATAAAAGAAAAAAACTACCAAGACCAGAACGCGCCCGCGGTATTGCAGTCGTCACGGCGGTAACTTTTATTATTGCTGCCTTTCTAGGAAATATGCGCCTCAATATTAATTCGTTTTACACATTTCTGCAATATATGATTCCATCTCTCCTATTTATTGGAATCATGCTTAACCGTGTTAATTTAATTCGGTTATTGATCGAAGCGTTAGAATATTTTTATCAGCCGTTACGAAAAATGGTTGTAGTAAGTAATCGTTATTTACAAAATTTAAGCATAAAAATCAATTCTCAGGAGTTTGTATTTTTTACGAAAGGAGACGATATTACGATTCTAAACAAAGTCCTGCAATATGTAGAAGACAATGAAACCACCAAAAAATTAAAAATCGTTTATGTCAAAAATGACATTTCTAATAACGAGGAATTAAAAAAAGACCTAGAAGTTTTAGACCGTGCCTACGACGGACTTGATATTGAATATATTGAAATTCAAGGCGTTTTCGGTCCCGAAATAATTGACGAGCTTTCTCAAAAATGGAAAATTCCTAAAAACTTTATGTTTATTGGTTCACCAGGTAATAAATTCTCCTACCGAGTTTCAGATCTAGGAGGCGTAAGACTGATTATGTAATTTATTAGGAGCAGAAATATCATTTTTTTCAAGGCCTAAAGTCCCGCTATTCGTTTCAACCTTTTGTGCTTTCCGAAGCCTCGAAACAGCACAAAAGGATTTCCACTTCTATCGGGGCTAACTCAGAAATATCATTTTCACAAGAAAAAATAAACCCGACAAATTTTAAAAACTTGTCGGGTAAAATTATATTAAATGTTTATCTAGACTTAAGATTTAAACCAGCTTGCAACCAATTCATCTTCAAAAGAAGTGGCGTTTTTATGAATAAACTCATTTTTGTCTTTATCATAAGAATAATCCAAAGCCCAAGTTTTATGATTTGCCGCCATTTCTTTTATACTTTGGCATACAAAAGCGATTTCTTCATCGGTAGTAGTTGGGTGAATAGACATTCTGATCCATCCTGGTTTTTTAATTAAATCACCAATTGTAATTTCGTTTACTAATTTGTTAGAAGTTTCCTGATCAACGTGCAGTAAATAGTGACCGTAAGTTCCCGCACAGCTGCATCCGCCTCTAGTTTGAATTCCGAAACGATCATTAAGGATTTTTACTCCTAAATTAAAATGAAGATCATCTATAAAAAATGAAACTACACCAAGACGTTCCTTATGCTGTCCCGCTAAAATTTTTATATTAGAAATTGGTTCCAATTCGCTAAAAACATAATCAACAATTTCATGTTCACGCTGCATGATATTTTCAATACCCATTTCCTCTTTCAGCTCGATTGCAAGAGCTGTTTTTATAACTTGAAGAAAACCTGGAGTTCCACCATCTTCACGATCTTCAATATTATCAATATATTTATGTTCTCCCCAAGGATTTGTCCAGCTTACCGTTCCTCCTCCCGGACAATCAGGAATCATGTTTTTGTATAATTTTTTATTGAAAATTAAAACACCAGAAGTTCCAGGCCCGCCCAAAAATTTGTGAGGTGACATAAAAACAGCATCTAAATATGCTTCTGGATCAGCTGGATGCATATCCACTTCAACATAAGGACCCGAACAAGCAAAATCAACAAAACAAACACCATTATACTGATGCATCAATTTTGCTGCTTCATGAAACGGAGTTCTCAAACCTGTAACATTTGAACAAGCCGTGATAGAAGCAATTTTTATGGTTCTGTCGTTATATTTTTGCAATAAAATTTCTAGGTTCTCTAAATTGAAAAGTCCTTTTTCGCAAGAAGGAATAATCTCAACATCGGCAATAGTTTCCAGCCAAGAAGTTTGATTGGAATGGTGTTCCATATGCGAAATAAAAACTATAGGTTTCTGATCTGCAGGAACGTTAGTGAAACTTTTCAAATTTTCAGGAATTTTCAACCCTAAAATACGTTGAAATTTATTGATAACTCCTGTCATTCCAGTTCCATCGGTTATTAAAACATCATCTGTACTGGCATTGGCATGACGTTTAATAATATGTCTTGCATGATGATATGCTTTTGTCATAGCCGTTCCAGATACAGTAGTTTCAGTATGAGTGTTGGCTACAAAAGGTCCAAAATCGTTTAATAATTTTTCCTCAATTGGGCGGTACAATCTTCCGCTGGCAGTCCAATCCGTATAAATGATCGATTTTCTGCCATAAGGTGACGTAAATTCTTGGTTGATACCGACAATATTTTTTCTAAAATCCTGAAAATAAGTTTCTAGAGTGATGGTACTATTTTTGCTATCCATTAGTTGTGCCTTGTGTTTGACTGCAAATATATCGTTTTTTTACAAAATTGCGAATTTATCAATAGCAAACTTCAAACATTACATTCCTGTTGGATATCTTTAGTCAAAAGATCTTTTTTTTAATAAATTATCACAATATCCTATCGAATTAATAGGCATTCAGCTAATAGAAAGTATTATTTATGGAAAACATATCAATAGCTACCTTTGGAGGCGGTTGTTTTTGGTGTATCGAAGCAGTAATTCAGCGTTTAAAAGGTGTAGAATCAATAAAATCCGGTTTCTCAGGCGGCTTTATCAAAAATCCACCTTATCGAGAAGTTTGTACAGGAAGAACTGGGCATGCGGAAGTTATTCAAGTAACCTTTAATCCTGACATAATTTCATATCATGACTTAATTTATATTTTTATGACAAGTCATGATCCAACAACTTTAAACCGTCAGGGCGGTGACAGCGGTACGCAATATCGATCGATCATCTTGTATCATGATGACGAGCAGAAAGAAACGGCCGAAAAAATATTTAAAGAATTGCAGCCATCTTATCCTGATCCGATTGTTACGCAGTTGGAACCTTTTGAAGTTTTTTATAAAGCGGAAGAGGAGCATCAAAACTATTATAATGAAAATCAAGACGCAAGATACTGTCAAGTAGTGATTGATCCGAAAATTCAAAGACTGCAAAAAATATATGCCAATAAATTAATTGGTTAAATTTTAAAGTTTGCCACAGATTTAAACAAAAAATAAGTATATTAAAAAATCCTTATAATCTGTCTAATCTTTGGCAAAATAAATAAGAAAGAAAATGAAAAATCTAAAAATAAACAATCGATTTACTGCAGAACTGCCAGCAGATCCAGATTTGACAAATGAAATTCGTCAGGTAAAAAACACGCTGTTTTCTTATGTAAACCCGACAAAACCCTCAAATCCAAAATTAATCCACGCATCTGAAGAAGTTGCAGAATTAGTTGGAATTTCTAAGGATGAAATCCAATCAGAAGAATTTTTAAACACTTTTTCTGGAAAAGATATTCTTCCTGGTACGCAGCCATACGCCATGTGTTATGCTGGACATCAATTTGGAAATTGGGCTGGACAATTGGGCGACGGACGTGCAATTAATTTAACTGAAGTCGAAAACAACAATCAATTTTATACGCTGCAATTAAAAGGTGCAGGAAAAACGCCTTATTCCAGAACCGCAGATGGACTAGCTGTGTTGCGTTCGTCCATAAGAGAATATTTATGTGCGGAAGCAATGCATTATTTAGGAGTTCCCTCTACCCGATCGCTTTCGTTGATTCTTTCAGGCGATCAGGTTTTACGAGATATTTTATACAACGGAAATCCTGCTTATGAAAAAGGCGCGGTGGTCTGCCGTGTTGCGCCGTCATTTATTCGTTTTGGAAGTTTTGAAATGCTTACGGCCAGAAATGAACTTAAAAATTTAAAACAGTTTGTTGAGTTTACCATCAAACATTATTTTCCAGAAATTACTGGAGAACCAAAAGAGCAATATTTAAAGTTCTTTAAAAAGGTAGCAGATACGACTCGAGAAATGATTCTGCACTGGCAGCGTGTCGGATTTGTTCACGGTGTTATGAATACCGATAATATGTCTATTCACGGAATTACGATCGATTATGGACCATATGGGTGGTTAGAAAACTATGATCCTAATTGGACTCCAAATACTACAGACAGTCAAAATAGAAGATATCGTTTTGGAAATCAGCCTCAAGTTGCACAGTGGAATTTATACCAATTGGCAAATGCGCTTTATCCGTTAATTAATGAAGCGGAGCCATTAGAAAAAATCCTTGATTCGTTTTTTACTGATTTTGAAAAGGATTATAAAAATATGTTTTTAAACAAATTAGGGGTATTTACTTCAAGTGAAACTGATGATAAAATTATTCAAGGAATTGAAGAAATTTTACAATTGTCAGAAACTGATATGACAATCTTTTTTAGAAATTTAAGTCAAATTAAAAAAGATGATTCTGTAGAACTGGCATTTGAAAAAATTGAATATGCATTTTATCTTCCAGAAGAAATTAAGAGCGAAGTTCTTGATGCGTGGCAAAAATGGCTTTCGGTTTATCTTAAAAGATTAAAAATGGAAGATCTCGCTGACGAAGAGCGTGCTTCAAAAATGAATCTCATAAATCCAAAATATGTATTGCGTAATTATATGGCGCAACTCGCTATTGACGAAGCAGATAAGGGTGATTATTCATTGGTGAATGAATTATTTCAACTTCTAAAAAATCCGTACGACGAACAGCCAGAATCTGAAAAATGGTTCGCAAAACGTCCAGATTGGGCAAGGTCAAAAGTAGGATGTTCAATGTTATCTTGTAGTTCTTAATTTATTTGTGCCTCAGATTAAAAGATTAATACATAAAATCCTTTAATCTGAGGCACAAAATTATTTCGATGTTATATAATCCACAATCATTGTCGCATGTACTCTCGAGTTTTCTATAAACCATTTATGCGTCTGCATTCCGCCGCAAACAACGCCTGCTAGAAATAATCCTTCAACATTCGTTTCCATCGTTTCAGGATTATATACAGGAATTTTTAATTCATCATTAGAAAGCTGAATTCCCATTTTTTCTAAAAAATTAAGATCTGGTTTATATCCTGTTAAAGCCAGGACAAAATCGTTTTCAATTGTAACCTTTCCATTTGGAGTTTCAATTTCAACTTCATTTTCTCTGATTTCTGTAATATTAGATTCGAAATAAGCTTTGATACTTCCCTCTTCAATTCGATTTTCAATATCGGGCTTGACCCAATATTTAACTCGATTATTGATTTCGTTTTTACGGATAACCATTGTAACTTCAGCACCTTTTCGCCAGCATTCTAGAGCGGCATCTACAGAAGAATTATTGGCTCCAACGACCAAAATCTTTCTAAAAGCATATTCGTGCGCTTCTTTATAATAATGACGAACTTTTGGCAGATTTTCTCCAGAAATATTCATCTCGATCGGAATGTCATAAAAACCAGTTGCGATTACCACATTTCGTGCTTCATAGTTTTGTTTATCAGTATTAATTAAAAAAATCCCGCTGCTTTGTTTTTGAACTTCATTTACTCTTTCAAATAAATTAATATTGAATTTAAAGTAACGATGTATATTTCTGTAATATTCTAAAGCTTCCTGTCGTCCAGGTTTTGGCGCTAAGCAATTAAACGGAATATCTCCGATTTCTAATCTTTCTGCAGTAGAAAAAAAAGTCATATAAAGAGGATAATTGAAAATACTATTTACAATTGCTCCTTTTTCTATAATCACATATTTTAGCTTTTTCTTTTCTGCTTCAATTGCACAGGCAAGACCAATTGGCCCTCCTCCTACTATTATAACGTCGTATATGGAATCTGTCATTTTATTTTTGCCAGTCTTTAAAAGGATTTTTACTCAAATAGGCGTTATAGTATCTTTCGTCGTTTGTAACTTCTTCACCAAGCCAATCTGGTTTCTCAAAAACTTCCGTTTCAGAATTTAGTTCAATTTCTGCCATTACTAATCCTTCATTTTCTCCGTAAAACTCATCAACTTCATATATATGAATACCAGATTTGATTTCAAACCGAGTCTTTTCGATTTTACCTTTCTCGCATAATTTTAAAAGTTCAATCGCTTCATCCAGCGGGATTTCATTTTCCCATTCAAAACGAGACATACCACTGCTTTGACTTATTCCCTTTATCGTTATAAACCCTTTGTTTCCTTTAATCCTCACTCGGACAGTTCTTTCAGGAACAGAACTTAAGTAACCTTGGGCAATTTTATTTTGAGTAAAAGCCTGTTTCTTGAAATCATCAGATTTTACAAGAAATTTTCTTTCTATTTCGATCATTTTTAATGTGCATTATTTTTAATGCAAGTTACTCATTTTAATTATGCTGTTGAAAATATAGAAAAGTAATAAAATGTTAATTCTATTTTCTTACGCAAAATTGAAATGGCCAAAATATCTGATTATTAATACATTACGTGTTATTTTTTTCGTTAAATTTGATAGAATCTAAACTTATCATCTATGTCTAAAAAAGCACTTTATCTATTAGGCATTGCAATAACCATTATTTTAGGAACATATTTGTACCTGAAATTTTGCTGCAACTGCTCAGACAAAATACAAACGGATGATACTCCTAAAACCGCTGCAACTGCTGTTCAGGAGCCTAACATTGTTCCGTTCGTATTAAATGGTTCCGGAATTGAATATCGCACAAATGATAATTTCAAGTTCCTTAAAAACAGCGCAATTTTAATAATGCCTGTGAGTGATTCGCTTATAGCTGGAATTCAAAAATTGAAAACATTTTTGACATCAAATCCAAAGCAGCAAATAACGATTACTGGTTACGCTTTATCGGATGAAAAAAACACTACAACTTTTGAGAATCTTGGTCTGGCAAGAGCAAATGATGTAAAAAATTATTTTGTTTCGGAAGGATTATCTGAAAAACAATTTATTACTAAAGGAGAAATAATTGAACAATGGAAAATGAGCGCAGATACGCTTTTAGGACCAGCAGATTATATTTTTAATGCTATTGATTCAACTTCAACAGCAGTGCCAGATGATGAATGGAGCGCTTTAAAAGATAAAATAAACGCAGATCCATTGATCCTTCATTTTAATACAAATCAGTCAAGCCAAACTTTAAGCAGTCTTGAAAAACAAAAAATAACTGATATTATCAAATATCTCGAGCATGTAAAAGATGCCTCTGTATTAGCTGTTGGACATTCTGATAACGTTGGAAATCGTGATTCTAATATTGCTTTAGGACAAAAAAGAGCAGACTTTTCTAAAAGCTATTTGTCTAAAAATGGAATCGATCAGGCTAGGATTGAAACGCAGTCTAAAGGCCCCGACGAACCCATTGGAGACAATAATACTTCAGAAGGAAAAGCTTCGAATAGAAGAACAGTAATTACAATTAAATAATTAATCAAAACATATGATCATGAATATACCTTGTATCTTAATACCTGTGCTAGTGGGATTAATCTGTGGGATTTTAGGTTACCTGCTTGGGAAAATGAACTCAAAAAATGATGATTCTCTAACTTCATCACTTCAAGCTGATTTGGATGCCTGCCAAGCTAATACTAAAAATTTGAATGCACGTATTGCAATACTAGAAGCTGATTTAGAGGCAAAATCTAAAATAACACCTCAGTCATTTACAACAACGGCTTCTTCTTCTATTGCTTTTGATAGTGCGGGAGCAGCAAATTTCCTTGGCAGGAAAATAAAAGAAAACGATTTAAAAATCGTCGAGGGAATTGGTCCTAAAATAGAGGCTTTGTTAAATAATTCCGGAATAAATTCTTGGTATGATTTATCTGAGGCATCAATAGAAAAATTAAAATCTATTTTAGATGCCGGAGGAGAAAATTATGCCATACACAATCCGAGCACTTGGCCAAAGCAGGCGTTATTGGCTTATCAAGGAAAATGGCAAGAATTGAAAGACTGGCAGCAGAATCTTTTAGGCGGGAAAGAGTGAAATTAGGTTTAAAGGTTCAGAGTTACAAAGGTACAAAGGTTTATTTCTTTGTGCCTTTTAACTTTTTTCTATAAAGAAAGAGTGAAATTAGGCTCAAAGGAACAAAGTTGCAAAGGTACAGAGGATGAAAACTTTCCAACTTTGCCGCTTTGAACCTTTCTAAAGATTTTCTAAAAAAGAAGATTGCCATTCTTTAGTGGTATTGTACCACAACTGACCGTTTTTAACTTCAAGCGGACAATCTATATTATTAGTATATAATGCTCCTGTTCCTAAACCTTGCGGCATTTTTGAATTCTGAGTAAATGTCCATTGTGCAATGGCATTAAGTCCAATATTGCTTTCTAACGCCGAAGTAATCCACCAGCCGATATTATATTTATCTGCCAATGAAATCCATTCTTGCGTACCTTTAAATCCGCCGATAAAACTTGGTTTTAAAATAATGTACTGAGGTTTGATTTCTTGCAGTAATTTTTCTTTTTCTTCAAATGAAAATATACCAATAAGTTCCTCATCTAAAGCTATGGGAAACGGCGTTTCTTTGCAGAGCTTTTTCATTTCGACAATGTTACCTTTTTTAATTGGCTGCTCAATACTATGAAGCTGAAATTTTTTTAATTGATTGAGTTTATCTAAAGCTTCTATAGAACTAAAAGCTCCGTTAGCATCAACGCGAATTTCAATTTCTTCAGGAGAAAAATGACTTCTAATAAATTGCAATAATTCTAATTCTTTTTCAAAATCAATTGCTCCTATTTTTAATTTAATGCAATTAAAACCATCGGCTAATTTTTCTTCAATTTGCTGCTTCATAAAAGAAGATTCTCCCATCCAGACTAATCCGTTTATTGTAATAGAACTTTTGTTACGCGTAAAATCTGATGGAAATAAAATGTATGGATTTTCACTTTTTAAGGATTGAAATGCCATTTCTATTCCGAATTGGATAGATGGAAATTCTAGCAATGCTTCCCAAAGTTTATTCTCTCCTAAATGAATATTTTCGCATGCCCATTTCAGTTTTTCTTCATAATCATCACGATCATCAGCACTCAAGCCTCGAAGAATTCCGCACTCACCTATTCCTTTTTTTCCATTTTCTTCCAAAATTATAAACCAGGTTTCTTTTTCGGTCATAATACCTCTCGAAGTTCCTGAAGGTCTTTTAAAATCTAATAAATATTTGTGGTAAGAAGCTTTCAAATGAATTGTATTTATCTTAATTATAAAGTTTTAGCACTTTTTCAAAATCCTTAGACGGCAGTCCGGCTTTTTCAAAAGCAGCAAAATCGAGCTTAGTTTTGGCAACCCAGCTAAGGCTGTCAGTTACATTTTGAGTTTGGTATTTTTTATAAATAGCTTTTGCCTCACTATATTCATTTGTAATTAAGTAAGTGTGTGCCAAGTTTAATTTTACCAATAGTTCTGTGTCGTCCAGCTTTTCACCTTCCTGAAGTGCTTTTAAAGCTTTTGCATATTGTTTGGTCAAAATATAGCAGTAACCTAAAGAACTGTAATCTAATGCAGTTGCCTTTCCTTCGCTGATTATTGTATTTAATTTCGGAATTGCTTCATTATATTTTTGCAGTTTTATTAACGAAGACGCTTGTATTCTTAAATCGTTAAAGACATTTTTAGAAATATCTGCATCTTTATAACATGCACTTCCAAAATCTTTATAAACCTTTGTTTTTTCAACTGCCAATAACTTCTGAAATTCATCATAGCGATATTGTTTCATGATTTTATTCAAAATGCAAACACAAAAATCATCTGAGTTGGCCATTTTTTGCGCTATCGTAGAAGTTTTACACAAACTGATGATTTCGTTTTTATTGTCTTGATTCCAGCCGCGGTTTAATTTGGTATCAACCCAAGGCACAACTTCTAAAACCACTTTCTGACTTAAGATCCAATTTTTGCTTTCGAAACCAAAAAAAATTGCACCTGTATTTTGTTTTAAGCAAGAAGATTTATCTAAAGAAAGTCTTTTGGCATCTTTACTGACTGGCTCTGCTTGAGAATAACACGCTTTGTCTATTTTACCATCGGCAACATATTTTTTTGCGTTTTCATTTGAAGTGAAAATCGAATAAGTACATTCATCATCTCCTGAAATTTTCGACATCAAAAAAACTGCTCCTGCAGATCCTTGGCTTACACCTGTTGGATCTGGAATAGCTTTCAGTAATGAAACTAAGCTATTGGCCATTTCTTGATTTTTGTCTAAAAGTGTAATTCGGTAAACGATTTCTGTGGTTCCAACTGGTAAATCTTCTGTCGCAATAGAAATTCTATCGCGCGCAGGAACCATAATTTCTTTTGTAGTTGCTCGCTCTTTGTCCCAATAGCCTTCTTTCTGAGCGAAAGAATTAAAGGAAACTAGAATGAAAAGCGATAGAATTATTTTTTTGAAAGTTGTATTGCATGATGCTTTAATTGCCACAGATTTCACAGATTAAAATGATTTTTACTTTAAAAAACTTCTCAATATAAATAACATAGATTATGCCAAATAACTTTTTTATGGAAATGAGTGACTTAGCCCTGATATAAGAACTATTTTTTGAGGGTTCCAATTAGTATTAGAACCCTCAAAAGATATAGTGAATTATTATAATTCTATAGATTCACCAATTTGTAAAAGCATTAAATCCTTGCCTTTATCAAAAAACTTGCGAATAGATTCTTCGTGATTGATTTCGATATAACCAAAAGTATCAAAATGATAACCTAAAATTTTATCGCATTCTACAAAATCTGAAGCAATAATCGCATCTTCTACGTCCATTGTAAAGTTGTTTCCGATTGGAAGAATTGCCAAATCTAATTTTGTGCGAAGCGGAATTAATTTCATATCGTAAGTTAATGCAGTATCTCCAGCGATATAAATGTTTTTATGTTCGCCTTCGATAACAAATCCTCCAGGATTTCCTCCGTAAGACCCGTCAGGAAAACTGCTGGAGTGAATAGCGTTTACATATTTCACTTTACCAAAATCGAATTTCCAGTTTCCGCCATGATTCATTGGGTGCGAATTAAAGCCTTTTTTGGCATAATAGCTGGTAATTTCAGCATTTGAAACAATTACTGCATTTGTATTTTTTGCAATAGCTTCTACGTCTAAAACGTGGTCGCCGTGTGCGTGTGTCAGCAAGATATAATCTGCTTTAAGCGTTTTGATATCAATTGCTGCTGCCTGCGGATTTCCTGTAATAAACGGATCCACAATAATATGTTTTCCACCCACTTCTATACCTAAAGAAGCGTGTCCGTAAAATGTAATTTTCATTTTGTTAAGTTTTAAGTTTAACGATTGTTTTTTATCTACCTCCTAGAAACAAGTTTACAATAATGTCTGAGATCAACGAAATCATACAAACTGTAAGCAAAATAGAAAGTAAAAATGTACTTAATGCCAGTTTTTTCAATTCTGGATCTAATAACTTAGGATCTTGATTTTTATAAACTGTAATTAAATGTTTAGTTAATGGAATATATGCCAATAGAAATAAATATTGATCAAAATTGTAACTACTCAAAACAGCAAAAATAACTACTGCAAGCATGGCTGTAATAATCAAAGTATAATGGTAAACTTTTGCCTTTGCAGGTCCCATTTGTACTACAATTGTATTTTTACCAACTTTTTTGTCTGATTCTTGATCACGCATATTATTAAGGTTTAAAACCCCTACGCTCAATAAACCAATTGCTACGGCAGGAAGAATTAAAAGTGGATCGACTTCTTTTGCATACAAAAAGTTTACGCCTAAAGTACTTACCAATCCGAAGAAAATAAATACAAATAGATCTCCAAAACCTCTATATCCGTAAGCAGAATTACCCACAGTGTAGCGAATTGCAGAAGCTATCGCAGCAATACCTAATAATAGAAAGAAAATCGAATATCCAAAATTATCACTTCCGAAAGCGAAATAAATCAATATCACTGCTGATAATAAAGTCAGTAATGATGTAATAATAATGGCTTTTTTCATCGCTTGAGGGGTAATTACACCACTCTGAATAGCGCGCTTCGGTCCAATTCGATCCTCATTATCAGTGCCTTTTACTCCATCACCATAATCATTTGCAAAATTTGATAAAACCTGCAATCCTAGAGTTGTCAAAAGAGCAAAACCGAATACTTTCCAGCTAAAAACTTCTGTTGGAGTATTAATAGTTTCTGTTGGATTTGATAAAGCATAAATACTTCCAACTATTATTCCGGAAACTGATAAAGGTAAGGTGCGCAGTCTTGCGGCTTCAATCCAATGTTTCATTTATTCTTTTAGTTTTATTTTGTTTCACGTTTGAAGTTTCAAGTTATCCACAGAACGTGCATCATGAAACTTGAAACCTTAAACTATTTATTAATTTTATGGTAACCACTTATTTTCACCAAAATTTGGTTTTCTTTTTTCTAAGAATGCATTTCTTCCTTCTTTGGCCTCTTCTGTCATAT
Organism: Flavobacterium fluviale; assembly: GCF_003312915.1. Classification (NCBI taxonomy): domain Bacteria; kingdom Pseudomonadati; phylum Bacteroidota; class Flavobacteriia; order Flavobacteriales; family Flavobacteriaceae; genus Flavobacterium; species Flavobacterium fluviale. The sequence continues at coordinate 3,495,231 of NZ_CP030261.1, forward strand.
ATGCTAAACGAGTTGCTTCTCCTGCAAAGACTTGCTGTCCGACCATTCCGTCATCAGTTAAGTTCATTGCAAATTTCAGCATTTTAATAGAAGTTGGTGATTTTTGAAGAATTTCCTGAGCCCATTCGTATGCAGTAGCTTCAAGTTCGTCATGCGGAATTACGGCATTAACCATTCCCATTTCAAAAGCTTCTTGAGCAGAGTAATTTCTACCTAAAAAGAAAATTTCACGCGCTTTTTTCTGACCAACCATTTTAGCCAGATATGCTGATCCGTAACCTCCGTCAAAGCTCGTTACGTCTGCATCTGTTTGTTTAAAAATGGCATGTTCTTTACTCGCAAGAGTCATATCGCACACTACGTGCAAACTATGTCCGCCGCCTACAGCCCATCCTGGAACAACAGCAATAACAACTTTTGGCATAAAACGAATTAAACGCTGTACTTCAAGAATATTTAAACGATGCTGGCCGTCTTCTCCCACATATCCTTGGTGTCCGCGCGCATTTTGGTCACCTCCGCTGCAGAAAGAATAAATTCCGTCTTTTGTAGATGGTCCTTCAGCAGAAAGTAAAACAACTCCAATTGAAGTATCTTCCTGTGCATCATAAAAAGCTTGGTATAATTCTGAAGTAGTTTTAGGACGGAAAGCATTTCGAACATTTGGTCTGTTAAAAGCAATCCTCGCTACTCCATTACATTTTTTATAGGTTATATCTTCAAATTCTCTGGCTGTAATCCAATCCATTTTGATTTATTTTATTTAAACAATTATAGGGTAAAAATAAGGCATTTTTACATTTTTACCTACTCAATTCTCTTTAAGTCTTTAACGAAAAACTACTCGGAATGTTAACAATTAGCCTGAGCTTCCAAAAAATAACATTTTTTAACATTAGTTTAGAAAAATAATAATTAATTTTACACCCTAGAAATCAACGAGATACATTTTCTTTCATTGATTTCAGATTGATTTTCTTTCACTGATTTATTAACCTAAAAAATGATTTTTTTGAGAAAATTTAAAAAATTTGTCGCTCATTTTTTTACGGTTTTTAGTAACAGATCCCGAATTAATGAGCAAATGATTTATGTGTTTGTCGAAACTTCAAAAAGAAAAAAGTAACACCTAAGGTTAAATGTTAGAATTGTATCTATAATTAGTATATGAATGATAACGAAAAAGAAGAAAAAAGTACTAATTCACACTTTCTAAAAGTTATTTATAAACCAATGGACTAAGCCGTGAAATTATCTTTTTGCTTTTAAGATTTTTGCATTGATTGTTTAAAAGACATACCATCAATGGGGTAATTTCTAAAATTTTTAAAGCTATTATTCTGAGATGGATTCGAATTATTTTATTTCTGTTTTTTTTTAATTACAATTTTTTTTAAAACGAGAATAAAAAGCGAAAGGCTGCTTGTAATGAGCAGCCTTTCGTGTTATAATAACATTACTTCGTAAATTCCAAAAATAAAAAATTCCAAATTCCAATCTAGTAGATAGATTGGAATTTGGAATTTTAAAATATTGTTTTTTTTTAATAAATTTTAGTTTATCAAGTATATACCGTCTTCTTTAATTTCTATTAATTTCTCTTTGTATAAAGATCCAATGGCTTTTTTAAATGACTTTTTACTCATTTTCAAAACCGTTTTAATGTCTTCTGGGTGAGAATTATCATTTAAGCGAAGGAAACCTCTGCTGGCTCTTAATTCACTTAAAACCTTCTCTGCATTAGGTTCAATACTCTCAACTCCTTGTACTTGAAGCGCCACATCAATTTTATTATCAGGACGAATATTTTTGATATAACCGCGCATTCTATCGCCGGTTCTAATTGAGTCGTCATAAACTTCGTCTTTGTACAAAAGACCTTTATGCTGTTCGTTAATGATTACATTAATTCCCATATCTGTTATGTGAGAAACAATTAAATCAACCTCTTCTCCTTTTTCAACCGTTAATTGGTCATTATTTAAGAATTGATTGGTTTTACTAGATGCCACCAAACGATTGGTTTGTTTGTCCATATATAAATAAACCAAATAACGTTTTCCTTTTTCCATAGGACGGGCTTGTTCTTTAAACGGAACAAGAATATCTTTTTCCATTCCCCAATCCATAAATGCGCCCACATTATTGATATAATTTACTCTCAAAAGCGCAAATTCATTCAATAAAATATAAGGAACTAAAGTTGTTGCGACAGGTCGCTGTTCGTGATCCAAGTAAACAAAAACGATTAATTCTTCCCCAATTTCAAACTCTTTGGGAACATATTTATTTGGAAGTAAAACATCGTGAATTCCTTCTGGATCATTTTCAGGATCACCTAAAAACAAACCAACTTTGGTATCACGTAATATAGTAAGTGTATTGTATTTTCCTATTTCAAGCATTTTTTTAACGTTCTAAGTTGATAAGCAACTAAGTTTATGAGCTGCAAAGGTACGAAGTTTGAAAATGGTAAATAGAAAAATGTTTTGGTTAAGTAGTAAAAACAAAAAGCGCCATATTAATGACGCTTTAATTTATTCCAGAATACTATTTATAAACACTTTCTTTTTTGAAGTGCACCGTTAATAGATAGTAAACAACTGCTCTGTATTTGTGTTTGTTAGACTTACCGTATTTTTCTAATACAGCTTGAATTGCTTCCATTAATTCTGGCCCGTCTTTTAAACCTAATTTTTTAATTAAAAAGTTGTTTTTAACTGTGTCCAATTCAGATTGCTGACTTGCGGCTACTGTTGATGAATCACTATTATAAATAGATGGTCCACATCCAATAGTAACTTTTGTTAGTAAATCCATATTTGGAGTTACGCCGCATTTTTCTTTTAAATCTGAAGCATACTTCACAATTAGTTCTTCTCTTTTGCTCATAATATTATGTATTGGTTATTATTTCTAAAGCCAAAACTAAAAATTATCACCAATAAAAACTAATTTTTAACAAAAATTAACTTACAAAAAATTAGATTAGATTTTTGAAATATTGTTTAAGAATAATATCATTTGCTGTTGTCGGCGTAAAAATCTCTAAAATTGCAGGCGCATCACTTGCCTCATAGAACAACTTTAAACTACTATTCAATGATGTTAAATCACTAGCTGTAAAGTAATTACATTGATACATCTTAGCTAAATGTTCTGCTGTTAATTGATGAGAAGTTTCAAAATAAGTATTAAAAACAGGTTTTTCTTGGTGTCCTGGCAGAATTCTGAAAATTCCTCCTCCTCCATTGTTTACTAGTATTATTTTAAAGTTTTTTGGTATGTAAGAATTCCACAGTGCATTGCTGTCGTATAGAAAACTAATATCTCCAGTAATAAATACTGTTTGCTTAGAATTTCCTACTGATGCTCCAACCGCAGTTGATGTACTGCCGTCGATTCCGCTGGTTCCTCGATTGCAGAAAACTTCTATAGAATCATCAATATCAACTAATTGGGCATAACGAATTGCCGAACTATTACTAATTTGAAGAATACTATTTTTAGGAAGTGTTTCAACAACCTTCTCAAAAACTTTGAAATCTGAAAAATCAATTTGGTTAAGATACTCTTTTCTTTTAACTAGCCGCGTTTTATAAACATCCTCAATATTTTTAAAATAATCACTTTCTACAAAAGATGTTTTTGAAAGTAAATCTTTAAAAAAATCATTTGGCAGCATTTCAAAATGTTTGGTCAATGCACCAAATGTATCGTAAGCACGCAAAGTATCAATGTGCCAGTGATGCTCAGGTTTGTATTTTCGCAAAAATCCTTTGATTCTTTTGGAAACCACCATTCCGCCAAAAGTAACTAAAACTTCCGGGTTAAATTCTTTAAAATCAGAATCATCAAAAGGTGTAATTAAAGTATCAATGCTATTAATAAAACTTGGATCGTGAAGATTCGAAGTTGTTTCTGTTAAAACAACAATCGAAGGATCTGAAGCTAAATTTTCTATTATTTCCTTATCAATAACATTCGCTTCATTTACTCCGACTAAGATTAATTTTCGTTTTGCATTATTCCAAATAGAAACAAATTCATCACTATTTTTTATCGTTTTTGAAGAATTGTCAGACTCAAGATTTGTAATTTTTGGCTGCACTAAAAGTTCTTCAGTAGTTTCATATAAAGGTTCTTCAAAAGGCGCATTGATGTGAACTGGTCCTTTTTGCTGAATTGCCGTTTCTACTGCCAGATTGATTTTTAAATCATTTTCTTCTGATGCGTCTTCGGTCAAATTTGCATTGAAAACAGAATGATTTAGAAACACATTTTCTTGTCGAATAGTTTGTCCGTCTCCAATATCAATTTTATTCTGAGGACGATCTGCAGATATTACAATTAACGGAATCTGGCTGTAGAACGCTTCCGCGAAAGCCGGATAATAGTTTAATAAAGCCGATCCAGAAGTGCAGACCACTGCAGTTGGCTGTTTGGTCTGCTGCGCAATTCCTAAAGCAAAAAAAGCAGCGCAGCGCTCGTCTGCAATACTATAACATTTAAAATTAGGGTTTTGAGCAAATCCAATGGTTAATGGTGCGTTTCTAGATCCTGGAGAAATAATAATATTAATGATGCCTTTGGCAGATAAAATTTCGATAATGCTTTGTGCAAGCGCTATTTTGGGGTAAATCATTCTGATCGCGTATTACTTTTTTTTAAAGAAAATCCTCGATTTGATTTTCTTAATCTTGTTTACAAAGTTACAAACTTCGCACTTGATTTAAATTATAATTAGGAATATATTAAGTCTCTTTCTCGAAAAAGGAAATATATTTGTAAAATCGAATTATTAATATAAGCCAGACCATCTATGCGTTTTCTATATGTACTATTTTTAGCTGTAACTTTTCAAACCGCAATTTCTCAAAATAAATTTGTTCCTGTTGATACTCCTTATAAAACAGCACTGGAAAATGCTAAAAAAGAAGGAAAACCTCTTTTTGTAATGCTTTATGCAGATTGGTGTCCGCACTGTAATTTAATGAAAAGTGAAGTTTTAAGCGATCCGGCAGTTATGGATTTTTTGAATAAAAATTTTGTATGTACGTATAAAAACATTGAAAAAGAAGAAGGAATTGCTTTAAAAAATAAATTCAATACAAAATCTCTTCCTACTTTTTTATTTTTGAATGCTAATGAAACATTGACCTATGCTTTAAAAGGTGAAATGAAAAAGGCGGAATTTCTCAACGAATTGCATTACGCTTTAAATCCGAAAATGCTATTGCCTTATTTAGAAAAGGAATTTCTGGCAGATCCGAGTAATTCAGATAAATATTTTACTTATTTAAATACTTTAAAAAAAGGAAAAGACAGAACTGAGTTATCTCCCGCAACGCATAAATACCTAAGCACACAGTCTGATGCACAATTAATTAGTGAATTGAATTGGAGAGTTATTGCAAACGGCGTTACAGATATCAAATCAAGAGAATTTCAATACGTTTTAAATCATCAAAAAGAATTTGCTGCTGTGGCTTCGCAAAATAGAATTGATCGCAAAATTGAAAGTATTGTAAACGAATTGCTTCGTCCATTAGTAGATAATTTAGACACTATAAACTATCATAAACAGAGAGAAGTTGCCAAATCGATTCGATTACAAAAAACAGATTCTCTGGTTTTTAAATATGATTTAACTTTGGCCGAAAGAACTGAAAAATGGGATTTTTATAAAAACGTTACAATTGAAGACACTCAAAAATTAGTTTGGAATGATGCCAGTTTTTTAAAAGAAATTGGAAATACTTATCTGAAACATATTGATGATGCTGAAAGCTTGAAAAAGGCAATTTTCTGGGTAAATCATTCTTTAGAATTAAATGATTCTTATGATGGTAACTTGCTTCAAGCCAGACTTTATAATAAAATAAAAGATAAAAAGAAAGCTTTAGAATATGCTAAAGAAGCTAAATCTATTTCAAAAGAAATGGGCTGGGATTCTAAGGATACAGACGCTTTGCTAGCAGAACTAAACAAAAAATAAAATAAACATGAACATCGTTTTAAGACCAGCAGCTACAGATGATTTACAAAAGATATTAGAAATTGTAAATCATTCTATTTTACATACAACGGCCAATTACAGCTATGAAATTCAAACTTTAGAAGCTCAAAAGAAATGGTTTGACGATAAAACGGCTAAAAATCTTCCGGTTATTGTAGCCGATTTAGATGGTGAAGTGGTTGGTTTTGGAAGCTACGGACAGTTTCGTGAAAAAATTGGATATCAATTTACCGTCGAGCATTCTGTTTACGTAGTAGATAATGTAATTGGAAAAGGAATTGGTTCTAAACTTTTGACAGAATTAATTCGCTTGGCAAAAGAACAAGGTTATCACGTTATGATTGGCGCAATCGATGCTGATAATGCCGGAAGTATTGCCTTTCATGAAAGATTCGGTTTTGTTGCAACAGGTACAATTCGCGAAGTGGGTTACAAATTTGATCACTGGCTGGATTTGGTTTTTATGCAGTTAATTTTAAAATAATACTATTTGTTGTCAGAACTGAGCGAAGTCGAAGTACAGAAAAGTGATTCAGCAAAGAGGACTTCGACTTCGCTCATTCTGACAAACAAACAAAAATCCGTAAATCTTAAAATTTAAGATTTACGGATTTTTTTTATCACTTTATTTATTAACCTTTTATCCAATTAATAACTTCTGGATCAGTTGGTAAAGTTCTTGGTTTAATTACTTTAACCAATTCTCCTTTTTCATTAATTAAGTATTTTTGGAAATTCCATTCTACTTCAGAATCCTGTAAACCATTTTTAGATTTCTGAGTCAGAAATTTATAAATATCAGCCATATCATTTCCTTTTACTGAAATTTTGTTCATCATTGGGAAAGTTACGCCATAATTCTGCTGGCAGAAAGACTCAATTTCTTTTGCTGTTCCAGGTTCCTGCGAAGCGAAGTTATTTGCTGGAAAACCTACAATTACAAAACCTTTATCTTTATATTCTTTGTAAATTGCCTCTAAATCTTTGTATTGAGGAGTCAAACCGCATTTTGATGCTGTATTGACAATCATGATTTTTTTACCTTTTAAAGATGCAAAGTCAAAAGTATCTCCTGATAAATCTTCAACTTTAAATTGATAAATGTTTTCTTTTGCCATAATTTCTGTTTTAGGTTTATGGCTCGTTTGAGCCTGAACTTGCGATGCAATCATAAATAGTGCACTGCAAACTAAAATTGCTATATTTTTCATCGTATAATTTTTTATAAAATTAGCTAAAATCCGCTTTACTAAAACCCTTTTGTTACATTAAATTGTATTAATCAAAAGTTAAATAAAAAAATGAAGCCTAACGTTAATCAGACGTTAGGCTTCCCCCCATACAAACAAATCAAACCATGAATTAATTATTATGCAATCTTTTATATCGAATATCTTTTATTAAAATTATAGTTGATGACTCGGTTATAGTGAAAATCTTCTTAACCCCCACTGTCAAAACAATCTTTCAAATTTTTAATGGCTTGTATGTTTTAAAACTTAACTTCTTATATAATTTATTTTGACAATTAAAAAAATCTTCGGTTTGGAAGTCCGAGTGCATCAACTATACTATATTTTTAGTTTCTTATTTTTTAGGAATTTAAAAGAACGTCATTCACTTTCCTATTCTTTATAAAGCTTTACAAACACGCAAATAAAAACTACCAGAATAACTATTTTTATAAAATTCATATTCGTTAGTTTTTTAATTTATAATATTGAACAGCTTGTTTTCTAAAATCACTCTTATTAATAACAGTCAATGCTAAAACAGTTGTCAATCCTACTATTAGTATATTTATCATATTTCTGGTTTTCATACTCTAAGTTTTAGAATCTCTTTCATTTTAATATGATCTTTTTCCTACTTCTAAAGTTATTTACGTAAGCAGATTGTTTTTGGTTTTAAAAAAAAGTAAAAAAAATCACTTTTTTTTCTAAACCCTTTATTTTCCTAGGGATCGGAGTACAAAAAAAAATAAAAAAAATCACAAAAAAATAAATTATCTTTATAACTGGTTACCATCAGCTGTCTAACTTTTTATGTTTAAACTTAAAAATCCAAATCTATGAGTCAAGAAGAATTGTTAGTTTTAATTTACAAAAAGGACGAAAAAGCTTTTACACATTTATACGATATGTATTCTAAAAGTTTATTTTCTGTCATTCATGTCCTAATCAAAAATCGCGAAGAAGCAGAAGATGTTTTGCAAGACGTCTTTGTCAAAATCTGGAAGAACATCGATTCTTATAATGAAAGCAAAGGACGATTTTATACTTGGATTCTTAATATTGCCCGCAATACTTCGATCGACAAGCTTCGTTCTAAAAATTATAATAACAGCCAAAAAAACCTTTCTTCAGATAATTTCGTAAATCTGTTAGATGACAGTAATAAATTAGCTAATAAACTTGATGCAATTGGAATTCAGGAGTTCGTAAAGAAGCTTAAACCAAAATGTATCGAAATCATCAATTTGTTGTTCTTTAAAGGATACACGCAGCAAGAAGCTTCGGAAGAATTAGCATTGCCGCTTGGTACCATAAAAACACAAAACAGAAACTGTATTAACGATTTACGTAATTACCTAAAAATATAATGGAAGCACAAGAATATATAGAATCAGGAATTCTAGAGTTGTACGTATATGGCTTATTAAGCGAAAAGGAAAACCTAGAAATAGCTGAACTGGCAAAAAAAAATCCTGAAGTTGATCAGGAAATTATTTCGATAGAAAAGGCAATAATTGCTTTGTCGTCGAGCTTCTCACCTTTCCATTCTGTAGAGAATTTTGAGAAAATAAAAGCCCGTTTAGAGCTTAAACACGGCAAAGTAGTCGACATGAAACCGGCGTCAAACTGGTCGCAGTATGTTGGCTGGGCGGCTGCAGTCTTGTTACTACTCGGGTTAGGGTATCAAACCTTAGAATTAACAAAAACTCAGGAAGCTATTTCAACTGTTGGAAATGAGAAAAATAAGATCCAAAGAGAATATGCTTACTTAAATCAGCAGAATAAAGAGACGGAGAAAAACTTGAGTATTGTTAGAGATATTAAAAATACGGGTGTTACTCTTGGAGGTCAAGCCGTTTCTCCTACATCTTTTGCAAAAGTATATTGGAACAAAGAAACAAAAACAACTTATATTGATGCTGCTGGTCTGCCAGATCCTCCAAAAGGAATGGTTTACCAAGTTTGGTCTTTAAAATTAAGTCCGGTTCTTACGCCTACAAGTATTGGTTTACTGGATAATTTTGAAGGAAATTCACAAAAAATATTTGCTGTAAGCCAAACCGATTCGGCAGAAGCTTTCGGAATTACATTGGAACCTGCGGGCGGAAGTTTAACTCCAACAATGGAACAACTGTATACTTTAGGAAAAGTTTAAAGCTTAGGACTTCATCAAACGAAAAACGCATATTCATTAATATGCGTTTTTTTTGTATTTTTAATCAGATGTAAAACAGTAATTTATAAATATAAATCGCAGTAAATGGAAATTGTATGTAAAAACTGCCATCAGGTTTTTAGTGGTAATTACTGTAATAATTGCGGACAATCTGCAGAAACACATAAAATAAACGGCCATTTTTTATGGCATGATATACAGCATGGGTTATTGCATTTTGACGAAGGAATTCTTTTTTCTTTAAGAGAACTTTTTACAAGACCAGGGCATTCTGTGCGTGAATTTATTGAGGGAAAACGAGTAAGACATTTCAAACCTTTATCATTACTTGTTCTTCTTGCAACTTTTTATGGTTTTCTCTATCATTACTTTAACATTCATTACTTTACCGGCAAATCTTCAGATAATATTGATTACGAAAGTTTAACAGAATGGATTACAACACATTTTTCTTGGGTAACAATTGCGACAATACCTTTTTATACAATTGGAACTTTTATTGTTTTTAGAAATCAAGGTTATAATTTTGTTGAATTTTTTGTACTGAATACTTTTAAAGCTTCACAAAGAATTTCTGTTCAAATTTTGACATTTCCTATCTTGTTTTATTTTAACCAAAAACATGATTTACAGCAGTTTTCACTTGCAACTTACTTAATTGGAACTCTGCTCATTTTTTGGACGAATATTCAGTTTTTTAATAAAATTTCAAAAACGAAAGCATTCTTTTTATCCATTTTAAGTCATCTCATTTTTTTATTCACCTTTTTAATTGCGGTGAGTATAGTCCTCTTGGTTACAGGAAATTTTTAAATAGTTTACAAAATAAAAAAGCTCAGTATAAACTGAGCTTTTCTAAATGAATCAATAATTAATGTAATTATCTATTTTTTTACTTTTTTGCTTTTATAGTATTTTCTATATTTTGGATAAGTAACAGCTCCAATAACACTAATAGAAATCAAAGTGTAATAAACCCAGCTTAATGAATGCGCTTCTCCGCTTGCGTAAGAATGCAAACCAACTAAGTGGAAATTTACTCCGTAATAAGTAAATAGAATTGAAACAAATGCAAACATACTCATTAAGTTGAAAAACCATTTTCCTCTTAAAGCAGGAACAAAACGGGCGTGAATTACAAATGCATAAATCATAATCGAGATTAAAGCCCAAGTTTCTTTTGGATCCCAGCCCCAGTAACGTCCCCAGCTTTCGTTTGCCCATTGTCCGCCTAAGAAGTTTCCAATAGTCAGCATGATCAAACCAATTGTTAAAGCCATTTCGTTGATATATGTAATCTCTTTTAAATTAAGTTCCATTTTGGCTTTATTTTTCTCCGTTGTAAAGAAAATTAACAGTAGTGCAACAAAACCTAGAATAAATCCTAATGCAGTTGGACCATAACTACCTACAATAACTGCAACGTGAATCATTAACCAATACGAGTTTAAAACTGGCTGTAAGTTTGCAATTTCAGGGTCGATCCAGTTCATGTAAGCCGCCATTAAAATCATAGCAGTAACAAAAGCAGATGACGCCACTGTTAATTTTGATTTTCTGTCAAAAGCCAATCCGAAGAACATTGTCGACCAAGCTACGTAAACGATTGATTCGTAAGCATTACTCCACGGTGCGTGGCCAGAAATATACCAGCGTGCAATTAATCCTAATGTATGAATTGCAAATAATAATCCAACTAAAACATGAAAACCATTTATGGTAATACGAAGCCATTTTTTCTCAAAGAAAATGTTCACAATAATAAAAATGAACATAAAACTTGCTACTGTAATATACCAATACGGTAATTTTTGAAAAACGTCGTATTTATTGTAAGCTATCTCAGCGTCAATTTTCTCTTCACTTGGTCTTACTTTAGCGCCAAACTTCTTTTGAAAACCATTAATACTTTCAACTAAATTATCTGCAGTATCAAAGTTTTTGGCAATAGATCCATTGTTTAACGCACTAAAATACAATGGCAGAATTTGATTTACATAAGTAGAATCCATTCCTTTAAAGCCATTATTATTGCGTTCTAAATAAGAAACCCATTTATGATTTGGATCGTTCGGAACTGGAAATATTCTCAATATACTACCGCTTAAAGCAGATTCCATTAAGTTTACTTTTTTATCTGTTTCGATATAATCTTTCTCAAACTGGTTTGGATTTGCAGCTTTGTATGCAGCATCTAAATAAGGAGATAATTTATAATTTCCCTGCTCATCAAAGAATTTTACAAATGGCGCATATTTATCTTTAGAATCAATTCCAATAATTTTTCGGATACTATCATTTCCAGATTTAATATAAATCAAAGGAATTTGAATCCAAACCTGAGCATACTGTGTCATAGACAAGAAAACTTGATCAGAATTCATTCCATTGTATTTGTCATCGTGGCTTACTTTACGAAGTAATTCAGAAGAAAATGTATTGATCGGTTTCATTCTACCGCCGGCATCTTGAATAATCAAACGGCCAAATTTTGCTGCATGTGCTTCTGGAGCTTTATAGATATTTAATAAAGAATCCAATTGTTTTTTGCTTGGCGGTGCAGTAACGTGATTCGCGTGATCATTTGGATCTGCAGTATGTGCGTGATCGTGATCATGAGAATGAACATGCGGAGACTGCTGCGCAAAACCGCTCAAACTCAACATTAAAACTAAAATTGTAATTAGCTTTTCTTTTTTCTTTTTAACCGATTCTAGTTTACGTTTCAAATCACCAAAACGAGAATGTTTTGTAAACATAATTGCCATAAGTCCTATATAAAGTAAAAAATACCCCAAATAAGTAATGTTAGTTCCCCAAAAATCATGGTTTACAGATAAAACAGTTCCTTTTTCATCTGGATCAAATGAAGACTGGAAGAAACGGTATCCTTTGTAATCTAAAACGTGATTCATAAAAATGTCATAATTGAAAGTTTCTGTAGAATCTTGAACAGTAACTTTACTTTTATAAGAAGAATAACTTTTTTCGGTACCAGGATATTTTTCTGCTATAAAATCATTCAATTTTATTTTAAAAGGTAAAATGTAGGCTTTACTTCCATAAAATAAAGAATATTCAATATTACCAATTTTAACCGTTTTAGCTTCACCAATCTGGCCTTTAGAGCCCATCAGCATTACTTCTTTTTCTTGTCCTTCGGCTTTAACTTTTACTACCAAAGCATCTGTATGAGATTTAGCTTTAAAATCATTATTAGATTCATAATCGACTTTTCCTTTCATTGGCGGATCTGGGAACACAATACGAATATCACCGATACTATATAATGAACGCATCATTAAAGGCTGTACATTATCTTTAGTAACTTTTCCTTTAAACTGATCTGCCATTCGCATAAATTCCCCTTCAAAAGGCGTTTGAATGGTGTATTCTTTACCAGTCGTATTAATATTAATTGCTCCGTCAGTTGGTTTATTTAAAGCAAATAAAACATTATGAATGTTCTGAACTTCACCTTCTTTAAGATAATGTTCTTCACGCCCTCCAGAACCAGCTTCGACTAATTTAAGATATAAAGTACCACTTGGATCCGGTTTAACCACTTCCTTGGCTCCCATTATATAATTAGAGTAAGTAACTTCAAACGGAGTTTCATCAAATTTCCCAGAAACACTGAAATCATTATTGGTAACAGGAGATAATAAAAGATTCTTTTCAAAAACCCTTCTTTTCATTTCTCCTTTATATTCACCATCCACAAAAATGGTCAAGAAAGTTTTATCAGAGTAAATTTGATTTTCTGCAGCGCCTTCGCGAATAGGCATCATTCCTTCATAACTAATGTAACGTGTAATAAAAGCTCCTAAAATGATGAAAATAAAAGAAATATGCAGTAAGAAGGTTGCCCACTTTTCTTTTTTAAGCAGTTGATAACGTTTAATGTTTCCGAAGAAATTGATCACAAAAACCAGCATTATCGCCTCAAACCACCAAGTATTGTAAATAAGTATTCTGGCTGTATCGGTATTGTATTTACTTTCGATAAAAGTTCCAACACCCATTGCAATTGCGAATGTTAAAAAAAGAACAGCCATTAATCGTGTAGAAAACAAAAAAGAGAATATTTTTTTATCCATTTTTAAGGAATTACATTGTATAAAAGTGGCACAAAAGTACTTAAAAATGTTGATTTGCAGTATGTGATATTTGTTAATAAAAACCAAATATATGTAATGAAAATTAATCAAATTCTCAATTTTGTACGTTTATTTCTACAATGATAAGCATTAGATTCTCATTGTTTTTTTAAATTTTCATCGGATAGAAATCTTAATTGTAATACTATCAGACTTTAGCTTTGGCTTTTAGAAAATAAAACTATAGTAAAAATGATTTTATTAGATATAATCTAGCGCAAAACTTTTCGTTACAAATTATCTTTATAAAAAATAATACTAATTTTGCTCTTATGATTCAGATAACAATTATTGGTTCGGGAAATGTTGCGCAACATTTGATAAAAGCTTTTGATGCTAGCAAAACTGTAGAAATTAAACAGGTTTTTTCAAGAAATAAAGAAGCTTTAAGTCATTTGGTGGCTTATGAAAAGATTGTTTCTGATTACAGTGAATTACAGACTGCTGACCTGCACATAATTGCAGTTTCAGACAATGCTATTTCTGAAGTCTCAGAACAGCTTCCTTTTAACAATCAATTTGTTGTACATACTTCTGGAACATCTCCAATTGATGTTTTGGATGAAAAAAATCGTCGTGGTGTTTTTTATCCGCTTCAGACTTTTTCTAAAAGTAAAAACGTAGATTATTCTGTTATTCCTTTTTGTCTGGAAGCAGAAAATACAGTCGATTTTAAGCTTTTGGAATCTGTCGCTAAAAGTATTTCCACAGCTGTTTACTTGATAAACTCTGAACAGCGAAAAGCACTTCATGTGGCAGCTGTTTTTGTAAATAATTTTACGAATCATCTTTATCAGATTGGTCAGGAAATTTGCGAAGAAAATCAAGTTCCTTTTGCAATTTTGAGGCCTTTGATTCAGGAAACAGCTGATAAAATTAATACACTAGATCCTAATGAAGCCCAGACAGGTCCTGCAAAACGCGAAGATTCGAATACAATCAATGCGCATTTGGCTTTTTTAGAAGATGAAAACAAAAAAAATATCTATAAAATTCTAACACAATCTATACAAGATAATGGCAAAAAGTTATAAAGAAATAATGAATGACATCACAACTTTTGTTTTTGATGTTGACGGCGTACTTACAGACAGTTCAGTATTTGTAACCAACGAAGGTGAAATGCTGAGAACAATGAATATTCGTGATGGTTTTGCTATGAAAGCAGCAATCGAAAGCGGTTTCAAAGTATGCGTTATTTCTGGCGGAAGCAATGAAGGTGTCCGTATTCGTCTTCAAAATTTAGGTATTACTGATATCCATTTAGGATCTCCTGATAAAGTAAAAACTTTTCAAGAATACACTGAGGCTTATAATATTAAACAGGAAAATGTGTTGTATATGGGAGATGATATTCCTGACTTTCATGTTATGAAATTAGTTGGGCTTCCTACCTGTCCCCAAGATGCAGCTCCAGAAATTAAAAATATCAGCCGTTATATTTCACACGTAAAAGGCGGACGCGGCGCTGTAAGAGATGTTATCGAACAGGTTATGAAAGTGCAGGGAAAATGGATGGAATATTTTAATGGAAAACACGATTAGTTCACAGTCACAGTCGCAGTTTTCAGTTAAAAAAACCTTTGAACCTTTGTTCCTCAGAACCTTTGCAACTTAAAAAAATGAAATACCTAAAACTTATTCGTTATCAAAACTTATTAATGCTTGCTTTTATGCAGCTTATATTTCGTTATGCCTTTTTAAAACAGCAGAATATTCCATTAGCTTTATCAGACTGGCAATACGGATTATTGGTTTTGAGTACTGTTTTACTGGCAGCAGCGGGTTATGTCATTAACAATATTTATGATGTTGGAACAGACAGTATCAATAAACCTAATAATGTTGTGGTTGGCAGAGGAATAACAGAAACAGCTGCTTATAATATTTACATTGGTTTAAATATTTCTGGTGTTGCCATTGGTTTTCTGTTATCGAATATTATTTTGAGGCCGACATTTGCGTCGCTTTTTATACTAATTGCTTCTCTGTTGTATTTTTACGCAACAACTTTAAAACAAATCATGATTCTGGGCAATTTTGTAGTTGCGCTGCTTCTTGCTGTAAGTGTTTTAATGATTGGTGTTTTCGATCTTTTTCCAGCGACTACCAGCGAAAATCAAGCTCAAATGGCGAGTCTTTTTTCCATTTTGACGGATTATGCCCTATTTGCTTTTATGGTTAATTTTATTCGTGAAATTGTTAAAGATATTGAAGATGTAAATGGCGATTACAATCAAGGATTGAATACATTACCTATTGCTATTGGAATTAACAGGGCTGCAAAAATTGCTTTAGGGTTTGCAGTTATTACCTTTATATTGTCAGCACTTTATTGCAATACCTATTTTATGGAAAACAAGCTTTATATTGCTGTTTTGTATTGGTTTGCTGCCGTTTTGGCTCCTTTATTATATTTCATTGTAAAAATATTTACGGCCAAATCTCAAAAAGATTTTCACCATTTGAGTACCATTCTAAAACTTATCTTATTCTTCGGAATTTTATCTATATTGGTTATTGCCTTAAACATCAAATACAATGCTTAGAGAAAAACTAAAAAAATATAAAATCATTTTAGCATCTGGTTCTCCACGTAGACAGCAGTTTTTTAAAGATTTAGATCTTGACTTTGAAATTCGCTTAAAAGATGTTGAAGAAATTTATCCGCCCGAATTAAAAGCTGTTGAAATAACCGATTATCTGGCTGAACTAAAAGCCAAAGCTTTTGAAGGTGAATTGAAAGAAAATGAAATTCTAGTAACCAGCGATACGATTGTCTGGCATCAGAATAAAGCATTAGGGAAACCAAAAAATGCAGAGGAAGCTTTTGCTATGATCAAATCGATGTCAAATACAACGCATGATGTGATTACTTCTGTTTGTTTTAAAACAACTGAATCTTCTACCCTATTACATGATGTTACAAAAGTTACTTTTAATGATTTATCAGATGAAGCAATTTTATATTACATCGAAAATTATAAACCTTACGATAAAGCTGGAGCTTATGGAATTCAGGAATGGTTTGGTTTTATGGCAGTTGCAAAAGTTGAAGGTTCTTACACCAATGTTATGGGACTTCCAACAGCAAAAGTTTACGAATTTTTGACTACATTAGTTTAAAAAAATTATTTATGTTTTCCTTTAAAGAGTATAGCCGCGAAATATTTGTTACCATAATTCTTGTTTTAGTACTAATTGTACTTCGAGTTTTAATTGCCAATTTAATAAGACGTTTTGCTGCTACAAGTCATTTGTTTGAAAACCGCACCAACTTAGTTATTAAGTATATCAATATCTTGATGAATATCTTAATTACAACTAGTTTGATTGTTGTCTGGGGTGTAGAAACGCAGGATATTTTTATTACCATTTCATCAATTGCCACTGTAATTGGAGTTGCCATGTTTGCCCAATGGTCTATTTTAAGCAATGTAACTTCTGGAATGATTTTATTTTTCTCTTTTCCTTTTAGAATTGGAGACACCATAAAAATCCATGATAAAGATTTTCCCATCGAAGCAGAAATCGAAGATATTAATACTTTTCACGTTAGTTTAAAAACCAAGGAAGGAGAAAAGATTATCTTTCCAAATAATTTATTGCTGCAAAAGGGAATTTCAATAATTCCTGCAAAATACGAAGAAAGAGAATTCTTTGATTAAAAGTTCTAATGGGAATTGTATAACGCCGAGAAGAAAAGCTAGAACAGAATAGAGCAAATAAAGTGTAATATTTGTTTTATAAATTCAGCAAAATCTTCAAAAAATGAATCGGCCAATTACTTTACCTTTTTATGCAAAACTTTCCTTTATACTTGTTATTTTAATCTGTTTTGCGTTTATCTTTTGTACCGGAAAAGATATAATTACTCCAGTTTTAATGGCATTTTTATTTGCCGTTTTACTGCTTCCCATTTTTACATTTTTAAATACAAAATTTAAATTTCCAAGACACCTTGCGGCCATAGTCTGCCTTTTGATTTTTTTATCTTTTATTGTCGGAATTTTGGTTTTCATTTCCTATCAGGTCACTTATATGGCCAATGATTTTGGAACAATCAAGAAAAATGCTAATTCTTTTATCATTGAAATTCATAAGTTTATTAGAGAAAATTTTCAAGTAAGTATTGGCGAGCAAAAAAAATATTTGGACACCGTTACCAAAGATTCTGTTAAAAATGGCCAGGCTACGATAATCTCTTCGATAATATCTATCAGCGATGTTCTTTTGGATAGTACTATTATCGTAATTTATACGTTTCTGTTTCTAATATATAAAGAACATTTTAAATTGTTTTTAGCAAAGTTGATAAGTCCGCAGAATCATACTGTTTTAAAAGATATTCTTTCGCAGATAAAAGTTTCTGTAAACAACTATATTGTTAGTTTGATTATTGAAATGCTTGTTGTTTCTGTACTTACAGGTCTAGGTTTATGGATTATAGGCATTAAATATTTTATACTGCTTGGACTGATAACGGGTATTTTAAATCTAATTCCCTACATAGGGATTTTAATTGCCGGAGTTATTACCGTTTTAGCTTCTTTAACCGGTTCAGCAGATACGTCTGTGATTTTAGGAATTCTAATCGTGAATATAATTGTTCAGTTTATTGACAATAACTTACTTGTGCCGTTAATTATTAATTCTAAAGTAGAAATCAATGCATTTGTTTCTATTATGGGAATTATTGTTGGAGGCGCTGCAGCTGGAATCGCGGGCATGTTTTTAGCCATTCCGCTTTTAGCTATTTTAAAAATTATATTTGATCGAATTGAATCCCTTTCGCCTTGGGGTTATTTAATGGGAAATCATGTACCGCGGAAATTTAGATGGAGAACCAGAAAAGCAGCAGTTAATAATTAAATAGAAAATCTATTTATTCCTTATATTCTTAAACACTCAAACTATTAGACGAAAATTACCGAATGTCTTTAAATAAAAAAATACTATTTTTTCTTTTGTTATGCTTTTGCTTGCAAGGCGTAAACGCGCAAGTAGACAATACTCAGAAAGAGAAAAAAAAGGATAAAGACAGCACGGAAATTTATACCAAAATCCGAAATTATTCTAAGAAAAATAAGTTTACGCAGACTATGCATAAAATATTTTTTAGGTCTAAAAAATCAAAGAAAAAGGAAGAACTTTTGGTAAAAATAGATTCAACAAATTATGAGGGAAAAATTATTCGCAGAATAAATATCATCACATTAGATCCTTTTGGATATTCTGTTGCTGACACAGCCCAAATGCCAAAAAACTGGGGAGAAAGAACCGGAAATAGACTTCATTTAAAAACAAAAAAAATAGCAATTTACAACTTATTGCTTTTTAAAAGAAACACACCTTATAATACCTACAAAGTCCTAGAATCTGAGCGTTTGATCCGTGCGCAGCGATATGTAACCGCGGTTCGTATCTCTAATCAAACTGTAGGACAAGCATCAGATTCTGTCGATGTAACTATTCGTGTTTTGGATTCTTGGAGTACTATTCCCCGATTTTCTATTTCGAGTAACCAAGTTTCGCTCGGGTTTAAGGAGAAAGACTTTTTTGGCTCTGGACAACAGCTGGAATATCGTTTTTCCAATCGTTTTGACGATGGACGAAATGGTAATGAGGCAACTTATACAGTTCCAAATATCAAAAACACTTACATCAGCACTATTCTTCATTATAAAATGGATTTAGATAACAATTACATCAAGAGTATTGATGTAGAGCGTGATTTCTATTCTCCTTTGACAAAATGGGCTGGAGGTATTTATGTTGACGAATATTACCGAAGGGATACATTACAAGCTCCTGATCTTTCTTTTGCCTATCAGCCCGTGAAATATAAATCTCAAGATCTTTGGGCTGGACGCGCTTTTAAACTATTTAAAGATAACCACGACGCAGTAACCAACCTTATTACAACAGCAAGATTCCTTAATGTCAATTATACTGAATCTCCAACAGAAGTTTATGATCCTGATAATTTTTATTCGAGTGAAAAATTCATTCTCAGTGGTATTGGTATGAATACGCGAAAATTTATTCAGGACCGCTATATTTTGAGGAATGGACAAACAGAAGACGTCGCTACGGGGAGAATTTATGGCTTAACATTTGGTTATCAATACAAAAATGCCATGTGGAGGCCCTATGTCGGAGCACAATTCTCTTTTGGTAATTATTATCGGTTAGGTTTTTTGAGTATGAATTTTGAAGCGGGAACTTTTTTTCATGATTCTAAAACCTATCGCACTGCTTTCTTATTTGAATCGAATTATTTTACAAAATTGTACAGTATTGGAAACTGGAAATTAAGACAGTTCGTAAATCCGAAATTGGTAATTGGAATAAATCGTGATGATGTTATTGGTGATCAGCTTAATATTAATGAACAAAATGGTGTAGCAGGATTTAATACTGCATTATACGGAACAAGTAAAGCTATATTATCACTGCAGACACAAACATATTCACCGCATGCTTTATGGGGATTTCGTTTAAATCCATTCTTTAATTATTCCATTGCTGTTTTAGGCAGTCCTGAAGTTGCGATGACTAAAAGTAAGGCATATTCAAAAGTTACCTTAGGCTTATTAATAAGTAACGATTATTTGGTTTTTAGTTCATTTCAGCTTTCCCTCTCCTATTATCCAAGTATTCCGCCGCAGGGAGAAAACATAATTAAAACCAATACATTCGAAACTACAGATTATAGAATGCAGAATTTTGAACTGGCAAAACCAAGAGTCGTCGACTATAGATAATTTTTTTTTTACTTTTTTACAAAATTTTAAAAGCACCCAAAATAATTAATTATCAATATTTTAAGCGTGAAAAGCTTGCAGAATCATTCGTTGAAATGCATTTTTATCCGACAAAATACATCCGCTTTATTTTTTTGGCACAATATGTGAATATCCGTAAACAAGATTAACATTTTAAAAATAAAACAAGATGAAAACGATAAAATTAGCAATCGCCGGATTATTTCTACTGGTTGCAAACGCCACGCAAGCCCAAGTTTCAATAAACGTTAATATCGGAAATCCACCAGCTTGGGGACCTGCAGGATACAGCGAAATGGAATATTATTATCTTCCAGACATTGAAGCTTATTATGATGTACGTGCTGCACAATTTATCTATTTCGGAAGAGGTAAATGGGTAAGAACAACTTATTTACCAAGACAATATAGAAACTATGATTTGTACGGAGGTTACAAAGTAGTTCTAACAGATTACCATGGTAGAACACCTTACACTTACTTTGACCGCCATAAAGTAAAATATTACAGAGGATATCACGGAGCGCCTCAAAGACCTTACAAACCAAGACCAGTATACGGTTACAATGATCGTCGCAATGATCGTAGAGATTACAAACATTATGACAAACACGACAAACATCACAATAAACATGACAGACACGATAGACACGATGATCGTCATGATGACCGTGATCACGGACGTGGAAGAAGATAAATGCCAAATATCTAATTTTCAGCACAAGAGAGTATCAAATAATATGATACTCTCTTTTTTTTGCTAATTTAACTTGTATCTTTTGTTAAAATATTGTAATTTGAATATAAATCACTGAAAAACAATAAGTTTTAAAAAATTAACGCTTGTTTAATGTGAATCTGATATATATTTGCAGCGAATTTTAAAAATCCAAAAAGAAATTTTATGAAAAAGAATGTTTATTTGCTTTCATTTTTAGCAATATCTCTATTTATTGCTTGTGACAATAATGATGATAACAAAAACGACAACCAATCGTTGAATAACATTACTATTAATTCGGATCAAAACTCTTTAAGTCAAAGACTTGATTACACCAATTCTGGAGTTATTTCAGTTGAGAATAGTTCGGTAACAGGGAAATCTGCAGAAAGCACTATTACAACTTTTCCTTTAGTTCAAATTGCTGAAGTAAAACCACCAGTAGATGCCAACGGAAGAACTCTTCAAGCAAGTCACGTGAGTGTGAACGGAAATTATGCTTATGTTTCTTATATCACAAGAGGAGATGTGTATTCTGGAGCAATTGATGTGATTGATGTTTCTGACCCTTATAAACCAAAATTGGTAACTTCTGCTTTAATTCCAAATACAGACATTACTTCTATTACTTATGCTAACGGAAACTTGATTATTGGAGCAGCAAAAGATATCGATAAAGATCCTTTACTTGCTAATAATCCTGCGGTAGTTTTTAATATGCCTTTAAGTTCAGGGCTTCTTACTGATAAAGTGACGACTAATTATTTAGAAAGCAGAGTTACAACAGACGTAGCGGCTAATTCTTCTAATTATTTTGCTGTAACTGGTGATAACGGAAGCTTGTTTAAAATGAGCACATCTACAAAAGCAATTACTGGAAAAGCTGCTATGGCAGATTTACGTTCTATTGCTTTAACTTCTGATAAAGTTGTGACTTTGAGCGGCAGCAAAGGTGTAAACATTTACAACCAGTCTACTCTAGCATTACAAAAATCTTTTACAACATCTACAGATATAAGCGGTGCTAAAAGAACAATGGATATCGACGGAACAAAACTTTTGGTTTCTGAAGGTCCAAATGGTCTTGGAGTATATGACATCAACAGCGGTTCTAAATTACAAACTATTGGAATCACTGCAGTTGGTGAAGATAATGTTACCAACGCTGTTTCTGTAAACGACGGCTATGCATTTCTTGCAAATGGCGCTTTAGGACTTAATGTTTATCAATCTGGAACTCAATTAAGTTTATTAGGTTCTGTAGGAATTGCAGGTTCTTCGAACTACGTAAAATCAAGCGGAAACTATATTTATGTTGCCAGCGGAACAGGAGGTTTGAAAATCATTAAAATGGAAAAACCAAATACAACATTTGCAAGTTGTTTATCTTATGGTTTATACAATCAAGGAAGAGATTTAATTTTAAATTCAAATGAAATTAAATCATACCAAGGAGCAACAGCAATTAATTCGGCAATTGTAAATTCTGGTGCTGTACTAACACATTGCGGTGCAATATCTGTTTTAAGTAACTTAACGTTAAATAGCAACGGTACTTTTAATATGAGAGGAAGTTTATCTCAAGGTAAATTTTTACAGTCAACAGAACTTATTATAAATAATAATGCTTTATTACAAATTGAAGGTTCGGTTGTGATCTGGGGAGATTTAAGATTAAACAGCGGTGCTAAAATTAATTTCATCGGAAACGATTCTTCTATTACAATCTACGGAAAAGTTACAAAAGGAAGTAATGTTACCATTACAGGAACTTACAAAGACACAGAAAACAAGTTGAAATAAACAATAGTTAAATTTCAAAACCTAAATATTTAGAAAGCTGTCAGAACTAATCTGGCAGCTTTTTTTGTTTTAACTGCTTTAATTAAGGTACAATTATTGTGCGTTAACATTTCATTTAAATAATCTTCCATAAAATAATTAGTATTTTTGGGACAATTTCAGAAAAACAACTAACTCCGTACCATGCGAAAAATACAGATTCAAGTCTTTCTTCTATTTTTTATAGGTTTTCAAACTTCATTTGCACAACAGCCTCAAAAACCAAATTCGGTTGAAATTTACAATCAAATTAAAAAATTAAACTTTTTAGGTTCTGTTTTATATGTTGCTGCACATCCTGATGACGAAAATACCCGAATGATTTCGTATTTAGCGAATGATATGAATGCCAGAACTGGTTATTTGTCTTTAACCCGCGGTGATGGAGGACAAAACTTAATTGGACCACAATTACGTGAATTATTAGGTGTTATAAGAACCCAAGAATTAATTGAAGCCAGAAAAATAGATGGCGGAGAACAGTTTTTTTCCCGTGCAAATGACTTTGGATTTTCTAAAAATCCAGACGAAACTTTGGATATCTGGGATAAAAACAAAGTACTCGCCGATGTAGTTTGGACAATCAGAAAATTTCAGCCGGATATTATTATCAATAGATTCGATCATCGCTCACCTGGTACGACGCACGGGCATCATACATCTTCAGCAATGTTGAGCGCTGAAAGTTTTAAATTAACGAATGATCCAAAAGTATATCCAGAACAAATGCAATATGTAAAACCTTGGCAGGTTAAAAGACAATTTTTTAATCCGTCCTGGTGGTTTTACGGAAGTCAGGAAAAATTTGACGCCGCTAATAAGTCTAAATTTACCAAATTAGAAACTGGGGTTTATTACACTGGTATTGGAAAATCAAATCAAGAAATTGCAGCTTTAAGCAGAAGCCGCCACCAATCTCAAGGTTTTGGAAGCACAGGAGTTCGTGGTGAAGAAACTGAATATTTGGAACTTATTAATGGTGAAAATCCAAAAGACAGAGATAATTTGTTTGATGGAATTGATACAACTTGGAACCGAGTTAAAAACGGAAAACCAATTGGTGATTTAATTACTTCAATTATTTCGAAATATGATTTTAGTAATCCATCTGCAAGTATACCAGATTTAGTAAAAGCCTATTCTATGATAGAGGCTCTGGAAGATACACATTGGAAAACTATTAAATCTGCTGCTGTAAAAAATATCATTGCATCTTGTTCAGGTTTATATCTTGAAGCGGTTTCAAATGAGCAGGAAGCAACTCCAGGAAGCACAATTAGATTGAGTCTTGAAGCTATTAACAGATGTAGTGTTGATATGCAATTGGCAAGCGTAACAACATTGCCAGACAATAAAACTACAGTTCAAAACAGTATTTTAAAAAACAATAACGATCAGAGAATCAATCTTCAATTACAACTTCCAAAGGCTATTGAATATACACAGCCTTATTGGCTAAAAGAAAAAGCAACAGTTGGAATGTACACAGTTTCTAATCAAGAAAATATTGGAATTCCGGATATTATCAGAAATGTAAAGGTTGTTTTTAATGTAAAAATAAACGGCGTAGAAATTCCGTTTGAACGAACTGTTGTTTACAAATATAATGATGGTGTAAAAGGAGAAATGTATAACTTCCTTGATATAGTGCCAGACGTTACGACATCAGTTTTAGAAAAAGTTTTGATTTTTAGAGACACTAAAAGCAAAATGATTCCTGTAAAAGTGCGTTCAGGAAAAGACGATGTAAAAGGAAATTTACAATTAGAATTGCCAAAAAGCTGGAATGTTTCTCCAAAAGAAATTCCATTTGTACTAGATAAAAAAGGAACGGAACAAATATTTTATTTTGAAGTAACTCCTCCCGTTAATCCAGAAGAAGTTATAGTAAAAAGTATTGCAGTTGTAGACAATAGGCGCTTTGACAAAGATCAAACGATTATAGATTTCAGCCATATTACGAAACAAATGGTTTTAAAGCCAGCCGAATCAAAATGCATTCGAATCGATTTAAAAACTTCTGGAGATGCAATTGCTTACATTATGGGGGCAGGCGACGAAGTTCCAGAAAGTTTAACTCAAATGGGATATAAAGTTTCGATCTTAAAACCAGAAGAAATTACACCAGAAAAGTTAGATTCATTTAGCACCGTTATTACAGGAATTCGCGCTTATAATACAGTAAGTGCATTGGCTAACAAACAAAATATCCTTTTTAATTTTGTAAAAAGCGGTAAAAACATGATTGTTCAATATAATACTAATGGAAAATTAGTAACCGATAAAATCTCTCCTTATCCGTTAAAATTATCAAATGACCGCGTGACTGAAGAAAATGCAAAAATTACTTTTCTTGCACCGAATCATCCTGTTTTAAATACGCCAAATAAAATATCATCAAAAGATTTTGAAGGCTGGACACAAGAGCAGGGTTTATATTATCCAAATGAATATGATGAAGCCTTCACTCCTATTATTTCCTCGCATGACAAAGGCGAATCTGCTAAAAATGGTGCCTTATTAGTCGCTCCCTACGGAAAAGGATATTATATTTACACTGGTTTGAGTTTCTTTAGGGAATTACCAGAAGGTGTTTCTGGAGCTTATCGTTTATTATCGAATATTATTTCTCTAAAACAGCCAATTGAAGCTCCTAAACAAGACATAAAACAATAATTATGGAAGCGAAGAAAACAAAAAAATGGAAAAAAAGCTACACCTATGTTTTGGTCGCTAATGCAATTTATATTGCTATTTTTTTCTTAATCATGCAATTATACTCATAACCTATGCAGCTATTTGACTGGATCGTACTTATTGTAACCTTATTATTTATTGTTGGATATGGTTCGTGGAAAACCAAAGGCAGTAAAAATGTCGAGGATTTCATTTTAGGAAATAACGAAACACCTTGGTATACTGTCGGACTTTCTGTTATGGCAACACAGGCAAGTGCCATTACGTTTTTATCTACTCCGGGACAAGCGTATCACGACGGAATGGGTTTTGTGCAGTTTTATTTTGGTCTGCCAATTGCTATGATTGTCATTTGTTTGACTTTTATTCCCCTTTATCATAAAAGCAAAGTTTACACTGCTTACGAATTTTTAGAAAGAAGATTTGATGTAAAAACCCGTTCACTTGCTGCTATATTATTTTTAGTTCAAAGAGGTCTAGGAACTGGTTTAACAATATACGCACCCGCAATTATTTTATCAGCACTTTTAGGATGGAACTTAACCGTAATGAACATCATTATTGGAGTTCTAGTAATAATATATACATTTTCGGGTGGTACAAAAGCGGTAAACGTTACGCAAAAACAACAGATGTTTGTAATCATGTCTGGAATGTTTATTACATTTTTCTTGATTCTGCATTATCTTCCAAACGATATGACTTTTACCAGCGCGCTTCACATTGCGGGCGCAAATGATAAAATGAATATTGTTGATTTTTCTTTTAATCCAGAAGAAAAATATACTTTTTGGAGCGGTATTACCGGCGGTTTCTTTTTAGCACTCGCCTATTTTGGTACAGATCAATCTCAGGTTGGACGTTATTTATCGGGAAAATCAGTTCGTGAAAGTCAGATGGGATTAATTATGAACGGACTTTTAAAAGTTCCTATGCAGTTTTTTATTCTTTTAACTGGAGTAATGGTTTTTGTGTTTTTTCAGTTCAATCCAGTGCCATTAAACTTTAATCCAAATAACAAAATTGCTATCGAAAAGTCGGCATTTAAAGGAGAATATCAGGCTTTAGAAAAAAAACTAGAAAAACTTTCTGAAGATAAAAAGGTAATCAACTTATTGTATATCGATCAGTTAAACCAAGATTATGACAATCCGATCTTGCGCAAAGAATTAGTCGCTTTATCTAATAAAGAAAAAGATCTTCGCGATAAAGCAAAAGAAATTATTTCGAGAGCCGACAGCAATTCTGAAACCAACGATAAGGATTATGTGTTCTTTCACTTCATCCTGCATTATTTACCA
This sequence comes from Flavobacterium fluviale, assembly GCF_003312915.1. NCBI lineage: Bacteria > Pseudomonadati > Bacteroidota > Flavobacteriia > Flavobacteriales > Flavobacteriaceae > Flavobacterium > Flavobacterium fluviale. The sequence continues at coordinate 3,522,170 of NZ_CP030261.1, forward strand.
AAAGGACTTATCGGATTGTTATTGGCCGTTATTCTTTCGGCAGCAATGTCGTCTACGGCTTCTGGACTAACAGCATTGGCCTCTACAACAGCAATTGATATCTATAAGCGAAACGTCAGTGAGAAATCGGAAAAACATTATCTGAATGCTACAAAGTTTTTTACACTTTTCTGGGGAGTTGTTGCCATACTTTTCGCCTGTGTTGGAACTTTGTTTGAAAATTTAATTCAGCTCGTAAATATTATCGGATCCATTTTTTACGGAACGGTTTTAGGTATATTCTTAGTCGGTTTCTATTTACGAAAAGTTCAAGCAAAACCAATGTTTATCAGTGCGATTATCAGCCAGCTTACGATTTTTGTAATTTATTATTTTATGATTTACAGTCAGGAAAAACTAGGTTATTTATGGCTTAACTTTATAGGAGCAATTTTGACAATTGTATTAGCATTATTATTGCAGTTTTTGTTTTTTAAAGGGAAAATAGATTCAGAAATATTAGAAAGTTAATTTTTTAATTTATTTTTTATGACAAAGCACGAATTTTTATTTCATTTAAATGGAGCTAGTTTTGTTGCTTTTAAATTTGCTGAAAAGTTTGTCAAAAATAAATTAGTAACTGATTTTAAGTATAATTTAATACTTACAGTGGCAAGTAACATTGATGGCTCAAATAAATTCGACATATTTCCTGAAGATAATGACATAATAAAGTTAGATTTAACTGATAATGAGGTTGTCGATATATTATATAGAAACAACAAAATTCCAGTTTGGATTGACATTAGTGTTTTAAAATCTAGTAGAAAAACCACAACTTTTAATTTATTATGTTCAGGCAAATACACTGATGACAAGAATGAATACTATTATAATGATAATGGCTCTGGTCCATTTGGAGTTAAAGGTCCTAAATTTCCAATAAATTATAAAGAAGGAAAAAAATTTAGATTGTAAAAATTAATCAATCTGCCTAAAAATAATCCTACTGCCTTAACCCTGATGGAAGCGGCATCCTTTTGTGCCGGTCCCTAAGCTTCGGGAAGCAGGAAACAGTTTCTAAATGTTATACTTCACATTCCGTAAATTAGAAAAAACAATTCTTCTATTTTGTAAGTAAAAAGTACTATTTTAGTCCTTTAAAAAATAATCTAATCAAGATTAACCAAAAACGATCTTAAACCAAACCAAAGTTGTAAATGAAAATTTCAGACGATTTAGAAAAGCTATTACCATTTGGTTATCTTTTCCTCATTTTAATGGGAATACTAAAAGATAGTATTTATTATTATCAATTTGGAATTAATATTTTAAGATACTCCACGATTATGGATGTTTTAATTAGTCCGATAGCTGAGTTTACTTCAAATCCAATTATTTTAAGCGCAATTATAATATTATTTATTCTGCATTTTTATCTGCCGTCATTCTTAGCAAAAAATAAAAACGTACCATCTGTAAAAAAGGCTTTTGAATTGAAGTCAACAGATGAATTATCTCCAGAGGAAACTAAAAACTATTACAATGGAATTGCCATAAAATCTCTGGTAATCTTTTTGTTATCATTTTTTGTAGGCTACGGATTTGCCGGAGGTTTTTTCACTAAGAAAAGACTACATGACAACAAGTTAGAATATAAGTACAAGTTAGATTTTAATGAAGATGAATCTAAAGAAATATATTTATTAGGAAATAATAGTCTATACTACTTTTATTTCATTAAAGGAGATAAGAAAGTAAAAATCACACCACTAGCGTCAATAAAAAACTTAGAATTAACTGAAAACAAAATGATTCCTTAAGTACTTAATTTTCAAATAACATCATTATGAAAGACTTAAAAAAATACAGCAATAAAACCAAAGCTGCTTTTGTTCTATTAATAGTGATGCTGATCATTTTATTAGGAAACTTTAATACGCTACGAAATTCTAAAAACGTAAACGATAATATCAATGCGATTTACAAAGACCGACTGGTTGTGGCGCATTATATTTTTCAGTATTCTAAACAGCTTCATTTTATAAAAGCAGAAGCTGAAAAACTAGATCTGAGCGATAATACTAAAAAAAATGAAATCATACATACTTTAGACATCGTACATAACATCGATGATTTGTATGCCAAAACGGTTTTAACCAATAAGGAAAAACAACACTTTGATGCTTTTTTAAGTTCTTGTAAGGAAATTAATAATCAGGTTGAGAATAAAAACTGGGGGAAAATTGCCAATTCTTGTTCCGAAGCATTAAAAACTTTAGAATCTTTATCTCAAATTCAAATTGAAGAAGGAAAATCTAAACTCGCAGCTGCTAATGCGATGTATGGTAAAAATAATAGTTTGGGACAATTACAAATTGCTCTTCTTATCATTTTGGGCGGTATTACTTTTTATCTTCTAATCAAGAAAATAAAGAAAACCATTAAAATTCCAGAACCGCCGAGTATGAATTAATTTAAATTCCTTTTTTTATCCCGAAACTTCGGAACCAATTCCAAAAAAACTGTCTTTTAATGCAATCTTCATAATTAACCGGAAATTTTGCAAGGTTTTGGGCAGACAAAGTTTTAAAAAAAAGAAGCTGTGAATAAACTTTGCGTAAATCTATGTGTGCTTTGCGGCTAAAAACAAAGCAAAAAAAATTCCAAAACCCGAAAGCTTTGGAATTTAGAATTTTATAATTGAGATTTATAATTTGTGAAAATTATTATCTGCTCCACTCAGCGATACTGTCTTTATTTAATTTTACGTAATCGGCATTGTTTGCTGCTTCTGCAGATGCCAAAGAAGCTTTTGCTGTTTCGATAGCTCCTTTTTTATCACCTTGTTTTGCTTGAATCTGCGATTTTAATCTCGTTACATAATATGGTTTTTCTGTACTCAAATCAAGCGCCTTGTCTACATAAGTTCTTGCTGTTTCGACATTTCCGTTTGATTGAAACAAATATTGCGCTGCACCATAATAATCGTTCCAGCTTGGGCCTGCTAAAGTTTTTTCTATACTTGCGATAGCTGTTTTAGCGGTTGGAACTTCAAATTTTAAAGCTACATGAGAATTTTCCCAAGCCATTTCTAAATAACCAAAATTAGGGTCCAATCCATTAATTCCAATTGTAAATGTCTCAACAGGAGTTGGTAAAGCATCTTCTTTTACAGTAGTTTTTAAAGCGACATAAGCCTCACTCCAGCTTTCTGGTAATCCCCAATTATCTGTAGAGAGATAAAAAATAACGTCCCAGCTTTCAATTCTTGGAACTGTATAAATTGCATATTTTCCTTTCTTAAGCGTTTTTCCATCGATAATTACATCGTCGCTGAAGTTAATGATCGTATTTTCGTTTGCACCAGTTCTCCATAGTTTTCCAAATGGAACCAAATTCCCGAAAACTGCTCTCCCTCTTGCCCCTGGTCTTGAATACGTCACTTCAACATCTGTCAAACCAACAGTTTGTTTGATATATCCTTTTGGACTTGCTTGCGGCGTTTTTACTTGTGCTTCTGATGCTAACGGCGCTAAGATCAGGGCTAATGCAATAAGTAGTTTTTTCATTCTTGTGATTTTTTTTGTTTTGTTCAAATTTACAAATTCAATAAGCGAACAAATGTTAAATTTTATATAATTCAGGGTTTTAGCTGTGATATTTTTTCAGAATTTAATTCGTTAAAATGATCTATGACCAAATCTGCTTCTTTTAAATCCTGCAGCTTAGAATGCTCGCTTTTGAATCCTACACAAAATATTCCAGCCGCTTTAGCAGCTTTTACGCCGTTTGTGCTGTCTTCAATTATAATACATTCTTCTTTTGGTGCAATCGAAAGTGAAGCAGCATGAATAAATATCGCTGGATTCGGTTTTGACTGCGGAAAATCTTCACCGCTCACAAGATGTGTAAAATACTGATGCAGGTTGAATCTCGTAAAAACACGATCGATAGTAACTTTTGAAGCCGAAGAAGCTAAAATTAATTGCATTCCGTTATTGTACAAATCTTTAATTAGATCTTCAACTCCATCCAAAAGGTAAAGATCTTCTTTAGTATCAAAAGCATCATTAAAAATATTGCGTTTTCTCTGAATCAAATCTTCCACTTCCTGCTCTACAGATGGAAAATAACTTTTTAAAGTTTGAAATGTATTTCTTGTCGAAAATCCTGTAAATGATGTGTACATCTCCTCAGGCACTTCGATATTTAACTCCGAAAATTGTAGATAATATGCGTAACGGTGAACTGGCTCTGTATCTACAATTACGCCATCCATATCAAAAATTACTGTTTTAATCATTTTTTTTTAAGGTACTAAGGTTCTAAGGAACAAAAGGTTCAAAGGTTTTTGCTTTCATACTGAAAACTGCGACTGCGACTGATTACTTCTTAAGCAAATGTCTAATCACTGTCTCAGCAGCATGTAAACCAAATAACCCTGGCATATAGCTGTTTGTTCCGTAAAAAGACTTTTTAAAGTTTTTTCCGTCGGTTAATTTTAAGCTTCTTTCGTCTTGAATTTCCGAAGAGAAAACTACTTTCAATTTATTGATTTTTGCTTCTTTCAAACGCTTACGAATTGTTTTAGAAAAGTAGCAGTTTATAGTTTTAGAAATATCAGTTACTTTAACCTTAGAAGCCAGCATTTTACCGCCAGCACCCATACTGCTGATGATTTTTACTCTTTTTCTTTTAGCAGCAATAATCAAATTTAATTTTGGAGTAATACTGTCAATGCAGTCCAAAACATAATCAAATTCTGGAGAAACAATTTCAAAAGCACGTTCTGGAGAAAGAAATTCCTGTACACGCGTCAAATTTAGTTCTGGGTTGATATCCATCAATCGATCGCCGACAATTTTAATCTTTGGCTGCCCAACTGTTGAATGCAAAGCCGGTAACTGACGATTGATATTTGTAATATCCACAACATCACCATCTACAATAGTCATGTTTCCTACGCCCGCTCTTGCTAAAAACTCAGCTGCAAAGGATCCAACACCGCCTAATCCTACTACTAATACATTTGAATTCTGTAAATTATTTAATCCTTCTTTTGTAAATAAAAGCTCAGCTCTTTCTGTCCACTCTGCCATATACTCTATTATTGTTATTTTTATGATGTTTGTTTTATTTTGTTTCAGGTTTCAGGTTTCAGGTTTCAGGTTTCAGGTTTCGTGTTTCAAGTCTGTCAGGCTGAGCGAAGTCGAGGCCCAATTTCTTATTGGTATGAACTTAAACTTTTCTCACGGTGAAAAATCACATTTAACTTTTCACATTAACTTTTTACCACTTAGAATTCCCTATCCAAAAACACTTTTATAATTACTTGAAATAATACTTTGTAATTCTTTTAAATTTAAACTTTTATACTCAGAAGCCAATTCATAAACCATTTGAATCGATTCTTCCATTGTATCTGTTTCTAAAAAGAAACGCTCATTTGGAACATTTTGAAAAACAGTTTTTAAATCTGGATTTTTCAATAAATATTTTCCAAAAGAAAGATAAAATCCTGCAGCAATCAATTGGTCAGCAACCTGTTTATTTTTCGAAAATCCGTGAATAATCATTGGAACCGTGATTTTCAACCTTTTCTTAATTTCAACTACTTCCTGAAAAGCTGCGACGCAATGTATTACAACTGGTTTTCTGAATTTTTCTGCTAATTTTAATTGTTTTTCAAAAACTGAAATTTGTAAATCGAGCGGAATATCAATCTTCTTATCTAAGCCGCACTCTCCTACTGCCAGACAATTTTCAGTTTGCAATTTTTCTTCTATAATTGTCAAATCAAAATCTATACGATTTTCTTCAATATACCAAGGATGAATTCCGATAGAATAAAATGCAATTGAAGCATCAAACTCTTTCGGATATTGATTAACCAATTCTAAAACATTGGATTGATTGGTAAATTGATGGGTATGACAATTAAAATATTCCATTAATGAAAGGCTTTCACACCAGCTTTAATTTCAATTTTTAAATCATTTTCTAAAGGTACAAGCGGGCAGGAATATTTGTAATTATATGCGCAATACGGATTATACGCCTGATTAAAATCTATTGCAATTGTGTTTCCTTTTGGAATTTCTAAATCGATGTAACGACCGCCAATGTAGCTTTGCTTACCACTTGTTAAATCCGAAAAAGGTAAAAAAAGATGGTTTTTATATTTTTCCTGTACTATAAGCTCTAAACTTTGATAAACAGCAAGCTGAAAGGCTTTGCCATTTATTTTAAAATGTAAAGTGCCGTATTTAGTATATTTTGGGGTACGAGTTCCAGAGGTTTTCATTTCAAAAACTTTTCCTCCCTTAGCTTTTACTAAAGTCGCATTGACAAAGTAAGTTTCAGAAATTGGAAAAAAATCTAATCTTTTAAATGTTTTTAAATCTTCTGGCAGTAACGGACTTGTCTTAGGATCAGCATATTCTGAATTAATTTTCTTTTGAAATTTTTCAGCATCACTTTTACTAAACTTTTTTTGACCAAAGCCAAAATTAAATACCAACAATAAAGCTAGGACGTTTATAGTTTTCATCTTTGAAATTTTATGCAAAAATAGTTCAAAAGTAACAAAACAACAACCACTTAAAGAGACAAAGTTTCCTAACTTTGTGACGATAATTTATCACACAAAATGCTTAAAACCGCTTTTACCCATTACATCAATAATTTTAGAGGATTTACTAGAGAAATTTGGATTCTTGCCATTATCACTTTTATCAATCGTGCTGGAACAATGGTACTTCCTTTTTTATCTAAATATTTAAAAGAAGATCTTCAATTTACCTACAATCAAGTCGGGTGGATTATGGTGGCGTTTGGTTTTGGTTCCATGCTGGGTTCTTGGCTTGGAGGTAAACTTTCGGATAAAATAGGCTTTTATAAAATCATGATTTTCAGTTTATTTACGAGCGGTGTTTCCCTTTTCTTTGTTCAATATATCACTACTTTTTGGGCGCTCTGCGTTGCCATGTTTTTATTAATGACCATTGCCGATATGTTTAGACCAGCGATGTTTGTTTCTTTAGGAGCTTATGCAAAACCAGAAAATAGAACACGTGCATTAACCTTGGTTCGTCTTGCCGTTAATTTAGGATTTGCTGCGGGACCTGCTCTTGGTGGCTTAATTATTATGGGAATGGGCTATTCTGGCCTTTTTTGGGTCGACGGTGCTTCTTGTATTATTTCGATTTCGATTTTCGCTTTATTAGTTAAAGAAAAGAAAAAAGCCGTTCACGATGATAAAACCGAAAGTGCTTCTGACGTAAAATCTGTTTTTCATGATAAAATTTTCTGGGTTTTCTTGTTTGTAAGTTTCATTACTGCAATGATCTTTTTTCAGCTTTTTACCACTTTACCTTTATATCATAATGAAAAATTTGGACTAAGCGAATTACAAACTGGATTATTAATGACGCTCAACGGACTTTTAATTTTCTCTTTAGAAATGCCTACAGTTGGATTTTTAGAACGAAAAGCTTTTCCTAAAATCAGAATTATCATTGTTGGTTCTTTTATAATGGCTTTGAGTTTCTTCATACTTCTTATTAATTTCTGGGCGGGGATATTGGTCGTGAGTATGGTTTGTATTTCTATAGGAGAAGTTTTGACATTTCCTTTTTCGAATGCCTTCGCTTTGAGCAGGGCACCACGCGGACAAGAAGGACGTTATATGGCACTTTATACCATGAGTTTTAGTCTAGCTCATATCATCAGTTCGAAAGTTGGCTTTGAAATTATCACAAGACTGGGTTATCAAATCAACTGGCTGTTTATGGCTTGTATAGGCGTAATCGCAACTGGATGTTGCATTTGGATTAAAAATGCTTTAATTACCGAGAAAACTTCTTAAAAAATTTAAACACCTTAATTTACTATAATTCAATTAATTAACATTAAATTTGAATTACATTTCTGCGCTCAAAACTCAATTCAAACGTGATTTTTAGTTAAATAACTATTTTTATAGTTGCGTAACTAGAAAAATAGTTGTAAGTTTGAATTAAAATTAGAGATGATGCAGAAGTTAACAAACAAAGAAGAAGAAATTATGATGATTTTATGGAAGCTTAAAAAAGCTTTTGTAAAAGAAATTCAAGCAGAAATTACTGAGGACCAGCCCCACTATAATACTTTATCTACAATTGTTCGCAATCTAGAAGAGAAAGGATATGTTGGGCACAATGCCTTTGGAAATACGCATCAATACTTTCCTGTCGTTGCAATAGAAGATTATAGAAAAGGATTTATGAAAACGGCGATTGATAATTACTTTAATAGCTCTTATAAAAGTATGGTTTCCTTTTTTGCTAAAGAAGAAAAAATTTCAGCAGATGAATTGCGTGAAATTTTATCGATGATTGAAAATAAAAACGAAGAAAAATAATCTTGCTTATGGAAGCTCTTCTTATCTATATAGCCAAATCATGCAGCTTAATGTTGTTCTTTTATTGCGTTTATTATTTTTTATTGCGTAAAGAGACATTCTTCAATAATAATAGATGGTTTTTACTATTCGGTTTAATTGTCTCAGCTGTTTTGCCTTTGTTAAATTATACAAGAGTTATATGGATAGATGCGCCAGCTTTAGGAAATTCTATTCAGTCGTCATTAATGGAAATTCCAGAAAAAGAAGTCTCAACTTTTAATTGGAGTCATACGATACTCCTTTTATATGGAATCGGTTTTTTGGCTTTTATCATAAAATTTGCGATAGATTTTTATAGCCTGAATTCTATTATTAAAGGAAAAAAAATACAACAGCAGGCCGATTTTAAATTTATAGATGTCAGCGAAAATATAGCACCCTTCTCCTACTTCGAATATATTGTTTACAACTCATCATTGTATACCAGTTCTGAATTGGAGAACATTATAGAGCATGAAAAAGTACACAGTGACCAAAATCATACTGTAGATGTATTGATTTCTAGATTATTCAGTATTATTTTCTGGTTTAATCCAATTATCTGGCTGTATAAAAAGGCAATCACGCAAAACCTTGAATTTATTGCAGACAGCGAGGCGGCTAAAAAATTACAAGACAAAAAATCCTATCAATACACACTTTTAAAAATAACAACACACGAAAATTGTGTTGCAATCACCAATCATTTTTATCAATCATTAATCAAAAAACGAATTGTCATGTTAAACAAAAATCAATCAAAAAAGAAAAATTCTTGGAAGTATTACACTGTAATACCAGCTCTTGCAGCATTTGTTTTATTATTTCAAATTGAAGTAATTGCAAAAGAAAAACCTCAGACAATAAAAGAAACTACTGGAGAAACAAAAGCTGTAGATATCTACAAAATCCACAAAGGCTCTACAGATGCAGAATTATCAGAAATTAAAAATAAATTAAAAGAAATTCACAGTGTTAATTTCGAGGTTAGCGATATAAAAAGAGACGCTAAAAACAACCTAACTTCAATAAAAGTTGACGTTACAAGAGGTAAACAGCAAGCTCAATCTATTCAAACTGGAGATCAAACTATAAAAGATTTTGGAGTACTTATTATAACAGATCAAAAAGGAAACAAAACAATTGGGATTCAAACTTTTGAAGATTCAAAAAGTTCTAAAGCAAAAACTGGAGTAAGTAATAACATAACAACTCTAACTTCTGACGATGACTCTAAAAAATCAACAGATTCAAAAATCATAATAACCAACAACAACCAAAACACTAAAATAGAAACCAATGTTAACAGTAATTCTAATACTAGTACAAAAACTAACAGTAATACTAATTCAACTATTAGCACTATTGTAACCACAGACGACAATGACGCAGTTACTAAAATAACTACTTCTAACGGAAAAACAAATGTTGCTTTCTCAAACGGTTCTTCAAAGTTTAGTAACACACAAGAATCTCCGCTTATAATTGTTGACGGTAAAGAAATGCCAAGCACTTTTGACCTTGAAGACTTGAAAGCTCAAGATATTAAATCTATGTCAGTATTTAAAGGAATAAACGCCGTTTCAAAATATGGCGAAAAAGGATCAAACGGTGTAATTGAAATCGAAACCCGCAAATAAACTTTGTAATGCAAAAACTAACCAATAAAGAAGAAGAAATCATGCATATTTTATGGAAGCTGAAAAAAGCTTTTGTAAAAGAAATCCAAGCAGAGATTTTAGAAGATCAGCCGCATTACAACACTTTATCTACCATTGTTCGTAATCTGGAAGAGAAAGGTTATGTTGCACACAATGCTTTTGGAAATACGCATCAATATTACCCAATTGTAAGTATCGAAGATTATCGAAAGGGTTTTATGAGTACTGCAATAGACAATTATTTCAACAGTTCATATAAAAGCATGGTTTCTTTTTTTGCTAAAGAAGAAAAAATTTCTGCAGATGAATTACGAGAAATATTAGACATGATCGAAAATCCAAAAGGAGGTAAATAATCAAATACTATGGAAGCACTTTTCATTTTTATCCTAAAATCGAGCGGGTTACTGGCAATGTTTTATTTTGCTTACATTTTATTACTTCGCAAAGAAACTTTTTTTAACAGCAGCCGCTTTTTTCTAATCGCGGGATTAATAACTTCTGTAATTCTGCCTTTTGTAGTTTACACTAAAGTCATCTGGGTTGAAAAACCGGCAGCCCCGATAGTTTCAGAAAAAGTTATTGAGCATCTTTCTCCTGCTGAGAATAATTACACTGCTGTTTCTTACGAGCCTCAATATACTCCCGCAGCCAAGGCTGAATCAGAGCCGATCGAAGTTAATTGGGATTTAGTTTTAATTGCGGTTTACAGTATCGGATTTGCCATTTTTATAATCAAATTTGGACTTGATTTTTACAGCCTGAACACAGTTTTGAAAGGAAAAGAAATTCAACAGCAGGAAGATTTTAAATTTGTTGATATAAATGAAAATATCGCTCCCTTTTCTTACTTCGATTATATTGTGTATAACTCATCACTATACACTCCAACAGAATTAGAAAGTATTTTAGAACATGAAAAAGTACACAGTGATCAAAATCATACCGTAGATGTTTTGATTTCGAGAATCTTCTGTATTCTATTCTGGTTCAACCCAATAGTGTGGCTCTACAAAAAAGCTATTTTGCAAAATCTTGAATTTATTGCTGACCGCGAAGCTTCAAAAAAAATAAGCGACAAAAAAGCGTATCAATACACACTTTTAAAAATCACAACGCATGAAAACTGTGTTGCAATCACCAATCATTTTTATCAATCATTAATCAAAAAACGAATTGTCATGTTAAACAAAAATCAATCAAACAAAACCAATTATTGGAAGTATTACGCAGTAATTCCTGCTCTTGGTGCTTTTGTTCTTTTATTTCAAATAGAAACAATTGCACAGGAAAAGCAGCAAAATGGAGCTCCAGCCATTGCAAAGGATTCAGTAAGAACAACTGAGGAAACATTTAAAATTACTAAAAATACCAGCGATCAAGAATTAAAAGAATTGCCAGGAAAATTAAAAGCGAGTCATAATCTTGATATTGAAATTTCTAACGTAAAGAGAAATTCTCAAAAAGAATTAACTTCGATACAAATCAAAGTAAAATCAGAATCTGGTAAAAAACAAGCTATTGTTATTGACGGGGATGAAGCAATAAAGGACTGTGAATTTGCAATTGGAGCTGATGAAAACGGACAAAAATCAATTAATATTATTACAGATGGAAGTTTTTCTGTGCCTGTCATGATTAAAAATGAAAAAGTTATCGTTCGCCACAACGGTGACTCAGACATCATTCCTCCTACACCACCTGTACCGCCAGTTTTCCCATCTGGAGCCATGCCACCAGCACCAGCGTTTGATATGTCAAAAATGCCAAAACCTCCTGTTGCTCCAAAAAACATGAACGATAAAGCAGCTGTAAGTAAGTTCGAAAAAGAAATGGAAGCTTTTGAAAAGCAAATGGAAGTTATTCAACCACAATTAGAAGCTTACCAAAGACAAATTGAAATGGTAATGTCTCAAAGAGAAGCCGTTTATGAGAAAGAAATGGCTAAGTATGAAATAGCAATGGAAAAATTCAGCGCTGATATGGAAAAATTTAATTACAACTTTAAGTTTAAATTTGGAAATGATGCAGATTATGGCAATAGTAAAGAATATGAGCAAGACATGAAACAGCTGGAGCTTGATATGAAGCAGCATGAAAAAGATATGAAACAACATGCAAAAGATATGAAGCAACATGAAAAAGATATGAAGCAGCATGAAAGAGATATGAAAGCTTGGGAAAAAGAAAATAAAAAAGCTTAATTAATAAAATTTACAGATTTACATAATTTACACCTCAAAAGACTTTGCTTCAAACCCAAAGTCTTTTTTTATATCTTTGAAAAAACAAATCTACTATGTATAAATTCTTAGCCAAACTCAATAAGATATTACTGCCAAGTTTTACCAAACAAGGCTTAGATATTGCAAAAGCAAAAAAATGGCAAATGGCTATTATTGGTTATCGTGCATATGTAACAAAACGTGCATTGGAGAATTAATATTAGACACCCCTTGTCTATAACACAGAAAAAATACTTTTTTCTGCCTTATCATTTATGAAAAATAAAGAAATAAACCTTCCTCCTGTCCCGGCAGTATTACTAGCAATTATTAGTGTGCAGTGCGGAGCAGCAATTGCAAAAACACTCTTTCCTGCAATTGGCGCGGCAGGTACCGCATCTATACGTATTGGTGTTTCGGCATTAATTTTATTATTAGCCTATCGGCCAAATTTAAGAGCAATTACCTCAGATCAATGGAAAATTGTGGTTCCTTATGGTTTATCTCTAGGAGCCATGAATTTAATCTTTTATTTCGCCATTGAAAGAATTCCCATCGGACTAGCCGTAACTTTAGAATTTGTTGGACCGCTTTTGCTTGCGATAGCAGGCTCAAAACGCTGGGTAGATTATTGCTGGGTCCTGCTTGCTGCAATCGGAATTTTACTGATTGCACCTTGGACAAATGACCGCCTTGACCCTATTGGTATTTTATGCGCACTTTTGGCTGGAGCATTTTGGACAGCATATATTGTATTAGGAGGAAAAATTTCAAAAATAATGAACGGAGGCCAAGCCGTTTCAACAGGAATGCTGTTTGCGGCAATTTTAATTTTACCATTCGGTTTTATAGAAAACGGATTAGCAAATCTAACCCCAAAACTTTTCGGAATGGGGATTGCTCTTGCTCTTTTATCGAGTGCAATTCCGTTTACATTAGAAATGAAAGCTTTGGGTCAGCTTCCTCCGCGTACATTCAGTATTTTAATGAGTTTAGAACCAGCAGCAGCTTCTATTTGTGCTTTTATATTTTTACAGGAAAATTTAAGTTTTTATGAAATTCTTGCAGTGGTTTGTGTTGTAATCGCTTCTGCTGGAAGTACTTTGACTGCTAAAAAATAATTTCAAAAAATCTCAAAAATTAAAAATTCCAAATCCCATTTAAAACTTGGAATTTGGAATTTTAGCAATTAAGAATTTAAATTATATTATTTCTTCGGCAATAATACTGCATCAACTACGTGAATAACACCATTCGACTGATTAACATCAGCAATTGTAACTTTCGACTTATTACCATTCTCATCTGTAATATATAAATCTTTACCTTTCATCCAAGCAGTAAGTGAACCACCGCTAACTGTTTTTAAAGTTGCTTTTCCTTTACCAGCTTTAATTGCTTCCGCAATATCAGATGAATTCATTTTTCCAGATACAACATGATAGGTCAAGATCGTTTGGAGCATTTTTTTATTTTCCGGTTTCAACAATGACTCTACAGTACCTTTTGGCAATTTATCAAAAGCAGCATTTGTTGGGGCAAAAACTGTAAATGGACCTGCACCTTTTAAAGTTTCTACTAAATCAGCAGCTTTAACCGCAGCTACAAGAGTAGTATGATCTTTTGAGTTAACTGCATTCTCGATAATATTTTTGTTAGGATACATTGCTGCCCCGCCAACCATTACTGATTTTTGAGCGAAAGAAGTAAATCCGAATGCTAATGCTAAAATTGCTGTGGCTAAAAATTTTCTAGTTTTCATAATTAATTTTTTTAAGTTATAATCTCATTTACGGGGATATATTTCTTTTGGTTTTACGAAAAATGAAAATAATTCAAAACAACATTGATTTATTCTCAAAATACATTGTAAAACAAGCAATTGATGATAAAAAAATATTTTAATTTTTTTAGTAAACACAGAAGTTCGAATCCTTTTTATTCTTAAATTTAGATTCAAAACCTCTTTTTTATGAAAAATCTACCTCAAAAAGTAAGAAGTAAAAAGCTAAATTCAAGAGTCGATTTAACTGCAATGGTAAGTGTTTCCTTTTTGCTGATTATATTTTTTATGGTAACAATTGAGTTGGCGAAGCCTAAAGTTTTAGAATATGGAATGGCGGGTTGTGATGATTGCGATGAATATTTGGGATGTAGTCATGTAGACGAAAACCGTATATTGACAATATTACTAGATGATCATGACGAAATAATAACTTATTCAGGACTAATAAATTTTCCAATTGCAGCCCCAAAAAAAATCAATTATGGTAAAAAAGGAATTCGAAAAGAATTAATAACAAAAAATATAAGCATACTTGAATATTCTAAAAATTTAGGGAAACCTAAAAATGGATTAATTGTAATTATTAAACCAAGTAAGAAATCAAATTACGGAAATTTAGTTGATGTTTTAGATGAAATGACAATAGCAAAAATTGATACTTATGCCATAGTGAACGATTTTACTCCAGAAGAATCCAAATTATTAGCTGCTAATTAATAAAGTAAAATTTATGAAAAATCTACCCAAAAAAATCAGAAGTAAAAAGCTAAATTCAAGAGTTGATTTAACCGCAATGGTTAGTGTTTCCTTTTTGTTGATTATATTTTTTATGTTGGTTGGTGAATTATCCAAACCAAAAGTTTTAGATTTAAGTGCAGGCAATGAGTGTTGCGACTGTCCAGTTCCTCATTATGGAGAGAACAGAACATTTACAATCATATTAGGGCCAAATGATAAATTGATTTATTACGCAGGAATTTTGGCAATCCCAAAAATAGAACCACAGATAACCCAATATGGAAAAGAAGGCATTCGTAAAAAAATAGAAACTTATAACAATGCCGCTTTAAAATATGCTGAACAACTAGGTAAGACTGGTAGAAGTATTTCAGTTATTATAAAGCCAGCAAAAAAATCCAATTACGGAAATCTTGTAGATATTCTTAATGAGTTAAAAAGGGCTAATATTGATTCCTATGCAATTGTTCCTCAATTTACTCCAGAAGAAACAAAATTGTTAGCTGCCAAATAAATATCTTTTGAAACTATTACATTAGCCCTGATTGAGGTGGAAATCCTTTTTATTTTTTTTAAAATAAAAAGATTGAAGCGGAAAGCAGGAAGTAGCTCCTAAATAAAATACAATTTAAAAATTCCAATAGAAATGCGCTTCTGCCGAACTATCGGCATCACTCAGCGTGACAACCTGAAACCTGAAACCTGAAACAATCAAAACCTGAAACAAAATATAAGCATAAAAAAAAGTCCCACATTGCTGTGGGACTTTCTATTTAGAGGAAACTAAGAATTATTTTTTCTCAGTTTTTTCCATTTTAGCTTTTAAAGCAGCTAATACATCATTGTTATCTCCTAAAGTTGCAGCTGGTGCATTAGTAGTAGAGTTAGATGAAGTATTTTCAGTTGCAGCTTTCACATTTTTCTCTTCTTCTTCGCGGAAGATAGCAGTGTGAGAAGCAACTACTCTTTTGAATTCTTTGTTGAATTCAATTACTTTGAAATCAGCTGTATCACCTTTTTTCAATTTCTTTCCGTCTTCTTTTTCAAGGTGACGAGTTGGAATGAAAGCAACGATATCATCTCCGAATTCTACAGTAGCTCCTTTGTCAACGATTTCAGAAATTTCACCATTGTGGATAGTTCCTACAGCGAAAGAATCTTCGTATTGATCCCAAGGATTAGCAGTAGTTTGTTTGTGACCTAAAGATAATTTACGTCCTTCAACATCTAATTCTAATACAACTACATCAAGTTTTTCACCAACGTTTACAAATTCAGATGGGTGTTTGATTTTCTTAGTCCAAGAAAGGTCAGAAATGTAGATTAATCCATCAATTCCTTCTTCTAATTCTACGAAAATACCAAAGTTTGTAAAGTTTCTAACGATACCTGTATGTTTAGAACCTACTGGGTATTTAGAAGTGATATCAGTCCATGGATCTTGAGTTAATTGTTTGATACCTAATGACATCTTACGATCATCTCTGTCTAAAGTTAAGATAACAGCTTCAACAACATCTCCAACTTTTACGAAATCTTGAGCAGAACGTAAATGAGTTGACCATGACATTTCAGAAACGTGGATTAAACCTTCAACACCTTCAGCAACTTCGATGAAAGCACCGTAATCAGCGATTACAACTACTTTACCTTTAACTTTATCACCAACAGTTAAGTTAGCATCTAAAGCATCCCATGGGTGAGCGTTTAATTGTTTCAATCCTAATTGAATTCTTGTTTTCTCATCATCGAAATCAAGGATTACAACGTTTAATTTCTGGTCTAATTCAAGAACTTCACTTGGGTGGTTGATTCTACTCCAAGAAAGGTCAGTAATGTGAATTAATCCGTCAACACCACCTAAGTCAATGAACACACCATAAGAAGTAATGTTTTTAACAACACCTTCTAATACTTGTCCTTTTTGTAATTGACCGATGATTTCTTTTTTCTGTACTTCAATATCAGCCTCGATAAGAGCTTTATGAGATACAACTACGTTTTTGAATTCGTGGTTGATTTTTACCACTTTGAATTCCATCATTTTGTTTACATATACATCGTAGTCTCTAATTGGCTTAACGTCAATTTGAGATCCTGGTAAGAACGCCTCGATACCGAATACGTCAACAATCATACCTCCTTTAGTTCTACATTTAACAAAACCGTTAACGATTTCTCCAGTTTCATTAGCTGCAATAACTCTATCCCAAGATTTGATAGTACGTGCTTTTCTGTGAGATAATACTAATTGACCTGTTTTATCCTCACGGATGTCAATTAATACTTCTACTTTGTCACCTACTTTTAAATTAGGGTTGTAACGAAATTCGTTTAAAGAAATAACACCTTCAGATTTAGCATTGATATCAACGATAACGTCTCTATCTGTAATTCTAACAACAACTCCTTCAACTACTTCTTCTTGATCTGTAGCGATGAAAGTTTTTGATACTAGTTCTTCAAACTCTTGTAAGTTTTTCTCATCTACTGCATCAATTCCTTCTTGGAAGTTATGCCAGTTAAAATTTGCTAAAAACTCTTCTTGTGATTTTGTTTGTTCAGACATGCTGATAAAAAAATTTGTATTCTGTTTTTCTCGAGTTTCTCTATGCGATAGAAAATACAGAAGTTGTTTTACATAAATGGTTGATTCCTAATAGAAACTCTTCTCTGCCAAAAGGACTGCAAAATTAATACATTTTTCTGAATTAACAAAATAAATCCGATTGATTGTTAGGCAATTATTCAAGAGCAGAAAATTTTGTTTTTTTTCCAGACTTCACACGTTTTTAACCTTAAGAAAATAAATACCAATTATATAAAAGTTCCTTAAGCGTATCAAATACTTCTTTCATGGTGTAAAGAAAATAGATACTTCCTAAAATTAAAAATGGAAGGCGTTTGTTTTTATCTTTTAGTGCAAAAGAAAGAGTGATTGGTACAATTGACCAAAATAACAAACTAGGATAATTAATTGACTTGTAAAACTTATAAAAAACTTCTGAATTAATAAACTCTGCGACAACTTTATATATTAATACATTGATCAATGTAGAAATTAATACGAGCTGAATTATATAATCTGCATTTGAACAATCCTCATCTTTAGATTCAAATTTTGGATTTTCACCGTATTCATTTTTTTGCGAATCACCATTTAAAATCAATAAAATAAATAACCAAATTCCGCCAAAAAAAGGAATTAAACACAATAAAATCATCCAGCCGCTTTTGCCAACATCGTGAAGCCGTCTAACAGTTACAGCAATACTTGGGACAAATGAAGTGACAGCATATAATATGCAAAACCACCCGAAAGGAAAGAAATTTAAACTTAAACGAAAAATCGCATCTATTATAAATAGTATTGTTGCAAAACTAAAATTATAAAGCGAAAACATCCAATATTCACTTCTTCGTGCTCTGCCTTCAATATTGAAGTAGTCCCTAAAAACTTTTAAATACCAGTTCATATAATCTATCTATAAAAATGCAAATATATAGTATTTTTCTTATATTTTTAAATGATTAATATTTAGTAGAAGTAAAAAAAGAACTTAACAAATGGAGAATGATGAATTAAAATAAAATAGCCTATAGTTTTACAATTTATCTATTTACTTGCGCGAAAAAATTATTCCAAAAATTATCAAAAAACAAATTAAAGAAAACAAAACCACCAACAAAGTAGAATAAAAGAAAAGAAGCCTTCTTTTACCATACTGAATCACAAAAGTTTCAGGATCGATAAAATGCTTTATGAAAACAGTAGGAGAAATTTTTAACTCAGGTTTGAAATGTTTAACACCTAGCAGAAAAGTCCGAATTAATTGTATTCTATTATAATAGAATGCATAAAAAATATGATTTCCCTGAAAAATTTCTTTAATCATTACTTCCTCTTTATTAAATAAAATATAGAAACAGAAATATGCACGAATCCCTCTAAGTGGATACTCTATCGTAATGTCATATAGATCATTTCCAAAGCCAGGTGTGTGTGTTTTCTTTTTTACAAAGTTTTTCCAAGCTATAGTTTTAACAACTTTCTTATTAAATTTATTATAATAGTGAATACCTTTTTCATCAATACTTATGGTTGTATATATCCTCTTCCAAACATCAACTGCATGAACTATAATAAAAATAGTAGTTACTAAAAGCAGTATCGTAATACATACTGCTGCTAAAACATTATTCTCATTTAAAAAAATAGATGCAGATGCGACAAGCAACACAAGAGGCAATATAAATAATCCTCCAAAACTATAATTTATTAATGTTAGCGGAATCGATGTTATCGGCTCAAAAGGAGGCAGCTGACATTTCTTATTTTTTTTCATATTATAAGAACAGAAAATTAAGAAGCAAATAGTATTATAAAAAACAAAGCCATTGCTAATATTATCATAATCAGACAAGCCAATACTGCGGCGTCAGTTCTTCTACCATAATCAATTTCAAAAGTTTTTGGATTAATATAATGCAATCCATATGCTAAAGGATGAATTCTAAGATCTGGTCTAAAATGTCTAATTCCTAATAATAAACTTCGAACTAAATCTAATCGATTGGTATAAAAAAAACTAAAAATATGTTTTCCGTGAAATGTTTCTTTGTGAAGTGATACCATTCCATTTTTTCGCACAAACCAGTAAAATAATACTTTGCCTCTGTTTGCCACTTGCGAAGCAACATCATAGTTAAAATAACACGAATCTGTTCTTCGGTTTAAAAAATATGTAGATCCTTCGAATTTATTAATTGATTCAAAATCTTCCCACAATATTTCATTAACCATCTTTTCTTTAAATTTATTGAAGTATTTAATACCTTTAGAATCTATAATTATTGTTGTATAACTTAAGGTATTTTTAATATAGTAGAAGCTTATTAAAAATAAAGGAATACCAATAAAAATATAACCAAAAAGTATTTCTTCATTGATACGAATAAAAAAGATTGGAACAAAAAGTCCTACAGATATAATTAAACCAAATATCATCGTCAAGCCATAACCAAAACTCGTAATTTTTGATGTGACGGAAGTGATGGATTCAAAAGGCGGTAGATATTGCTGCTTTTCCATAAATTAAAATTGTACGAAAATACCTTAGTTTAGTGATTTTCCAAAAAAAAATCCCGTTTTATTTTTATAAAAACGGGACTTAAACTATTTATAGGAATCATTAATGACTCAAATTCTCAATCTCTTTTGGATCGTGTTTATGTTTAAATAAAACAGCAAATGCAATTGCAATTACCAAAGCATAAATTGCAAAGGATAACCAGATTGTATGCCAGTCTTTCATTAAAACTGGATTTGTAAAAGCACCATCGGCAGAAATAGTGTTTCCTTGGCTTTTTACAAATTCAGCCATTTTTTCATTAGCCGGATCAGTTTGTAAAAATCCTGCTAATTCGATTGTACTATTAAATGATTTTGTAAAGAAACGATCGATTGCCCAGCCAGAAGTTAAACTTCCTAAAACAGCTCCTACTCCATTGGTCATCATCATAAATAAACCTTGAGCAGACGAACGAATTTTAGAATCAGTATTGCTTTCTACGAATAACGAACCTGAAATATTAAAGAAATCAAATGCCATTCCGTAAACGATACAAGAAAGAATAATCATCCATAAACCTTGCACAGGATCTCCAAAAGCGAATAATCCGAAACGCAAAACCCATGCCAGCATACTAATAAGCATAACTTGTTTGATTCCGAAACGTCTTAAGAAAAATGGAATTGCTAAGATAAATAGCGTCTCAGATACCTGAGAAATCGACATAATGATCGTTGAATACTGTATTACGAATGAATCTGCATATTTTGGAAAATGTTTAAATTCATCTAAAAACACATCTCCATAAGCATTTGTCAATTGAAGCGCTCCTCCTAAAAACATAGAAAAAACAAAAAACAAAGCCATTTTATAGTTTCCAAATAATTTAAAAGATTCCAAACCAAGAGTCTCAATCCAAGTTGCGTTTTCTTTAATTAAGCGCTGTGGTTCACATTTTGGAAGTGTAAAAGAATAAAAGCCTAAAATCAAAGCCCCGATTCCAGCAATATAAAACTGATATTCAGTTGCTTTGCTTCCGCTTAAATTTGTAATCCACATGGCTACAATAAAACCAATTGTTCCCCAAACACGAATGGGCGGAAAATCTTTTACTATATTTTTATTGTTAAGTTTTAAAGAAGTATATGAAATTGAATTACTTAAAGCGATTGTTGGCATATAGCAGCACATTGCCAAAAGCATTACAGCAATAAAAGTATCTGGAGTAGTTACCTGCGCTATTGCGAATAAAACAACAGCATAAAGAATATGCAGGCCGCCGTATAATTTTTCGGCATTTACCCATCTGTCAGCAATAATACCAGTCAGCGTAGGCATAAAAAGAGATGCAATTCCCATGGTTCCAAAAACTAGCCCAAATTGAGTTCCTTCCCAATTTTTTGTACCAAACCAATAATTTCCAATTGTAATAAGCCAAGCTCCCCAAACAAAAAACTGAAGAAAGCTCATTACGATTAACCTGTTTTTAATTCCCATATACGAAATTGTCTTTAGTAAAAATGAAGCGGTAAAACTACCATTAAAAATAATATCTACAAAAAATTATATCGTTTTAACAACATCATTTACTAATTCTAAAACTGCCGCAAACTGTTCTTCTTTATTTAAGTAAGAATTATCTATTTCTATTGCATCATCTGCAATTACCAAAGGAGAATCTTCACGATGTGTATCAATATGATCTCTTTCGATCACATTCTTTAAAACATCTTCATAAGAGACATTATCACCTTTTTGCTGTAATTCATCAAAACGTCTTTGCGCTCTGGTTTCGGCGCTTGCAGTCATAAATATCTTAAGCTCTGCATTAGGAAAAACAACTGTTCCTATATCTCTTCCATCCATTACAATAGCTTTGTTTGTTCCCATTTCCTTCTGTTGTTCCACCAATTTAGAGCGAACTTCAGAAACTTCGGCTACTTTGCTGACAAAACTTGAAACCTCAATTGTTCTAATTGGTTTTTCAACATTTTCACCATTCAAATACATTTCGGCAAAACCCATTTCTGCATTAAACCTAAATTCTAACTGAATATTTGGCAAAGCATCAATTAAAGCTTTCTTATCAAAAAAATCAGACCCAATCATATTATGCTGCATTGCAAAATAAGCAACAGCACGGTACATAGCACCAGTGTCTACATATACATATTCCAGTTCTTTTGCTAATTGTTTTGCTAAGGTGCTTTTACCTGTAGATGAAAATCCATCGATAGCGATAGTAATTTTTTTCAATTTTTTAATTTTAAATTTTTATTCAATTAAGGGCTAAACATTAGTAATAAATACTCATCAAAATATCCGATTCAGAACTATCAATTATTTTGGCAATTCTTTCAAAATATTTTTTATTTACCATTGGACAGCCATAACTATTGCAAATGTAGCCATCTTTCTCTTGATATGGAACATCATAATAGTAATGAAAAACAATATCTCTTTTAAATGCATTATTATTAGTTGTATCTAATCCGTACAATTTATAAGCTTTTCCAAACTTTCCTATATAATTACTCCCAATTGAATATTTTCCTAATGAAGTTTTTAGTGAATTAGGAACGTTACCAAATCGAAGTTTGCCTTTTATTCCCGTTTCAGAACCAGAACCGTGAGCAACCAATCCCTTATCTATAATTTTATTCGATTTTAAATCATAAACAAAAAAGCGATTTTTACCCGACGGGATTTTCATATCAATAAAAAACGCAATTCTATTGTTATATCTAGAATTCGTTTTTATAAACTTTTTAATTTCTAAAACTTGAGATTCTATTCTTTTTTTATCTAAAGAAGTTAAATTCTCATTTCTTTTATTAGATGCTAAGTAGTATGCGGCAAAAGCCAGAATAATAAAAATGCAGACAAAAATTATTTTTTTTATCATTAAATCTCGCAAAAAAAACTTTTTACTATCGAAAACCATTCGGGTTTTGATAATAAAAAGCTGTATTAAATTGATATCAAAAAGTTTGAGTTAGTAGTAAATATCCATTAAAATATTCGACTTAGAACCATCGATTATTTTTTCTATTCGTTTAAAGAATTGCTCGTTAACCATCGGACATCCGTGGCTGTTGCTAATATAATAATCCTGTTCTTCTAACGGAACTGCAGAATAATGATGAAGTACAATTGCTCTTTTAAAAGCATTGTTATTGGTTTCTTCCAAACCAGCCAATCGATATGCTTTTCCAAAAATACCTCGGTAAGTTTTACCGACTGCATATCTTCCTAATGCGGTACAATTAGAATTTGGCATATTGCTAAACTTAAGCATTCCTTTTATTCCAGTTTCAGATCCAGAACCGTGAGCTACTAAACCTTGATCTATAATTACGTTTTTTTCTAAATCATAAACAAAGAATCGATTTTTTCCTGAAGGGACTTTCATGTCAATTAAAAAAGCGATTTTCTGATTGTAGTTATGATCAACATTAATCATATTTTTTAAATCAATAATTCTGCTGTTAATTCTCTCCATTTCTATAGTAGAAATAGCACTTTCTTCTTTAAAAGACAATTTTGAACCCGTAAAAAAACTTACAGTTACGAACAAAAACAAATAGAATATTTTCATATACCTATTGAAAATTAAGAATTAGACCAAAAAGACTTGTATTAGCTGCCAATGTATATCTCGAATAGGAATAATTAAATTTTAACCTATTCATTTTTAAACCAAAACCTAAAGAAACACCCGAAAAATTACGTTGTTCATCTACTCTTAATTCTTCCCCTCTTCTAAAATTATATCCAACACGAAGATTGAATGCTCGTTTAGGAAAAAGTTCTACACCAAAAGTCACGTGTCTCAGCGCATTATTAAAAAACGAAACTTTCTCCTGACTTGTTGATCCGTCAATATTAGTTTCTCCCCTATTTGGATTTGAAAAAGAAATATTCCACTGCTGTAAATTCTCCAAAGTAAGATGCCAGCGAATGGGTACGTGTTCTAATTCCTGAGAAACTCCTGCTACGATTTCAAAAGGCAGATTTTCTTTTATTCCTGAATATGTGGTAAACTGCGTTCCTAGGTTGCGAAATACCAAGGCAAAATTCAGATCGTTTTTTTCGTCTAAATATAAAAGCCCCAAATCAATCGCACCACCTATAGAATTGTAACTTTCCAGAGAAGAAGTTATTAGTTTCGCATTTGTACCAACATAAAAATTAGTGTAAGGTACGTTGTACGAATATCCCACGGTAAGTGCTCCTTCGCTTCCTGTAAAATTTGATGTTGCCTGTCCATTCTCATCATATCCTTCAAATGATCCGTAGTTTACATAACTCACACCAGCATAAAAAGTCTGCAGATGCCTGTCGTAAGTATAAGCATAGGAAGCCGTGCCGTAAGACGCTTCTCCGTAATAACTTCCGTAGTTCATTGCCAGATGATTGTCCATATCAGCGTTTATAAGTGCTGGATTAGACATGGCTTGATTAACATCTTCATCATATATGGTAATAATATCTCCTCCTAACGCTGCCTGCCTTGGCGAAGTAGTTAAATTTAAAAACTGATAGGTGTAACGCCCTCCAACTTGTCCGAACGAAGCCGAGCAAATCAGTATCATCAAAAATAAAACGATCTGTTTTAACATGTTTTTGGAAACGTTCCTATATGGGAATAACGTAAAGGCAAAGATAAAATTATATAACAGGAAAAATAAAATTAATACGTAAATATATTTTTTAAAAAGAAATTCTAATCTTTAAAATTCCAAATTCCAATTGATGAAGAAATTAATATCTTTAGAAATTCCAATCTTTAAATTCCAAATTCCAATTGATGGAGAAATTCATATCTTTAGAAATTCCAATGTTTTAAATTCCAATCTTTTAAATTCCAAATTCCAATAAATAGGGAGATTTGAAAAATTTAATTCCAAATTTCAATCAAAAATAAGTTATAACTGAATTGATCTCAAAAAAAAATCCAAATTCCAATCTTTAAGTAAAGTTTGGAATTTGGATTTTAAAATATTGAAATTTAATTAAATATCTTATTTGAATGTTTTAGCGTTTTTTACATTTTGATCTGTCAAAGCTAAAGCTAAAACTTCGCTCATTTCTTTTACATAATGAAAAGTAAGTCCTTCTAAATATTCTGCTTTAATTTCATCAATATCACTTTTATTTTCATGACACAGAATTATTTCTTTAATGCCTGCTCTTTTAGCCGCTAAGATTTTTTCTTTAATCCCGCCTACAGGTAGAACTTTTCCACGTAAAGTGATTTCTCCCGTCATAGCAAGGCTTTTCTTTACTTTCTTTTGCGTTAACAAAGAAACTAAAGAAGTTAACATTGCAATACCTGCGCTTGGTCCGTCTTTTGGAGTTGCTCCTTCTGGGACGTGTAGGTGAATATTATATTTTTGAAATAACTCGATTCCTAAACCAAGTTTTTTCGCATTTGCCTTAATATATTCTAGAGCAATAGTTGCAGATTCTTTCATTACAGTTCCTAAATTTCCTGTAATAGTTAACGAACCTTTTCCTTCAGAAATCAAAGATTCGATAAATAAAATATCCCCTCCAACACTTGTCCAAGCCAAACCTGTAACTACTCCGGCAACATCATTATTTTCATATTTATCACGTTCTAATCTTGGAACTCCCAAAATAGAAATAATATCTTCATCAGTAACTTTCTTGTTGTATTCTTCTTCCATCGCTACAGATTTTGCAGCATTTCTGATAACCTGTGCAATTTTAGTTTCTAAATTACGAACTCCAGACTCTCTCGTGTATCCTTCAACAATTTTTTCTAATTGTTTTTTACCAATAGTCAAATCCTTTGCCGTTAAACCATGTGCTTCTAACTGCTTTGGAAAAAGATGTCTTTTCGCTATTTCTACCTTTTCTTCAATGGTATAACCCGACATTTTTATTACTTCCATTCTGTCGCGAAGTGCTGGCTGAATTGCGGCCATATTGTTTGATGTCGCGATGAACATTACTTTAGATAAATCATAACCCATTTCTAGGAAATTATCATAAAAAGCACTGTTTTGCTCTGGATCAAGTACTTCTAATAAAGCAGAAGAAGGATCACCGCTGTTGCCACTTGATAATTTATCAATTTCATCCAAAATAAATACAGGATTAGAAGTTCCTGCTTTTTTCAAGCTTTGAATAATTCTACCTGGCATTGCACCAATATAGGTTTTTCTGTGTCCGCGAATTTCTGCTTCATCACGCAGACCGCCTAATGAAATACGCACGTATTCACGTCCTAAAGCTTCTGCAACCGAACGACCAATTGAAGTTTTACCTACTCCTGGAGGCCCTGTTAAACATATAATTGGAGATTTCATGTCATTTCGCAATTTTAAAACTGCTAAATGCTCAATCATTCTTTTCTTAACTTCTTCTAATCCAAAATGATCTTTATCTAAAACTTTTTGGGCAAATTTCAAATCGAATTTATCCTTAGAATATTCTCCCCAAGGCAGTTCTAAAAACAATTCTAGATAATTTCTTTGAATTCCAAAATCCGGCGACTGCGGGTTCATACGACGCATTTTAGACAATTCTTTTTCGAAATGTTTCTGCGTTTTTTCGTCCCATTTTTTGGTTTTAGCCTTCAACCCCATTTCGTCCATTTCTTCTTCCTGCGAAACGCCTCCCAATTCTTCCTGAATGGTTTTCATCTGCTGGTGAAGAAAATATTCTCTTTGCTGCTGATCTAAATCAAAACGAACTTTTGACTGAATGTCATTCTTCAATTCTAATTTTTGAAGTTCAACATTCATGTATCGTAAAGTTTCTAAAGCACGTTCTTTCAATCCATTTATCGATAAAAGACCTTGTTTTTCTTTTACAGATAAATTCATATTAGAAGAAACAAAATTGATTAAAAACGACTGGCTTTCAATGTTTTTAATAGCAAAAGTAGCTTCAGAAGGAATATTTGGACTTTCCTTAATAATTTGAATTGCTAATTCTTTTACAGAATCTAAAATGGCTGTAAACTCAGAATCATTTTCTTCAGGACGCTCTTCCACAACTTCTTTAATGGTTGCGGTCATGTATGGTTCTTCTAAAACAACTTCGTCAATTTCGAAACGTTTTTTTCCTTGAAGAATAACTGTTACGTTTCCGTCAGGCATTTTTAAAACACGTAAAATACGCGCTACAGTTCCTATTTTATGAATATCGTCTTTTGACGGATCTTCGTCTTCTTCATTAATTTGAGACACAACTCCAATGATTTTGCCGCCGGCATTGGCATCGTTAATCAATTTAATAGATTTGTCTCTACCCGCAGAAATCGGAATTACAACTCCTGGAAACAAAACTGTATTTCGTAAAGGTAAAATTGGCAGAGAAACAGGCAGTTCCTCATTGTTCATTTCCTCTTCGTCCTCTGGAGTTAATAATGGAATTAATTCTGCTTCTGAATCAAATTCTTGAAGTGACAGATTGTCAATAGTAAGTATTTTATGATTTGACATAATAATATATAAGTCGTTTTGTCATTAAAAGTTAAAAACCATCTGTAATTCCTTCCTTAAAAACACTTGTTTCTGCTAAGGGTTTAATTTACAAGACAGGCCATAAAAATAGACAATCATTATGCCAAATGCAAAATAAGTCAGCTTTAAAATAAGTTTTGAATTTTCATTTCATCAAATTTTAAAAAAAATAAAATTAATTTTATCAAAAGTGTAACAATCCAAAAAAAGCACCGTCCTTATTAAAAACCAAAAGCCACGACTTGAGTCAGAACAACCAAAATATCGAAGAATTAATTGCGCTTTGTAAAAACAATAATCAGAAAGCGCAGTTTGAAATCTACAACCGCTATTGCAAGGCGATGTATAATGTGGCTTATCGCATTGTAAAAGACGAACATTTTGCACAAGACGTCATGCAGGAAGGTTTTTTAAAGGCTTTTACAAAAATTAACGACTACAAACAAGAAGTGGCTTTTGGTGCGTGGTTAAAAAAAATAATCATTAATTATAGTATCGATTTTTATAAAAAGAATAATGCTTTTCAAGTAGAAGATTTAAGCAAGCAATTATATAAAGTCGAAGAAAATGATGGAATAATTTCTGAAAATATTGATTTAGACAATCTTAAAGTGAAACAGGTTCTAGATGCTATTTTACAGCTGAAGGATAATTATAGAATGGTTTTAACGCTTTTTTACATTGAAGGTTATGATCAAGAGGAAATCTGCGAAATTTTGAATATTACCTATGCAAATTGCAGAACGACCTTGAGCAGAGCCAAAGATAGTTTAAGAAGAAAATTGGAAGAAATATAAAATGAATTGGAATATGAAAAATGAAAAAGACAGTTTAGACAAATTATTCAGCAGATTGGAAAACCAATGGGATGTTCAGGAATTAAACTCCGATCATCAAGTTGATTTTATGCAAAAATTAAATAAAAAAGAACCAAAGAAAAAATACTGGTTTATGACAGCTATTGCCGCTTCGATTGTATTAATGCTCGGAATTTCTATTTTTTATAAAAATGAAAAACCAAAAGAATTCAAATTTGCCTCTAAAGAAACTAAACGAACCGATTCAATTTTCAATATTCTGATCGATAATGAACTGGTTAAATTAAAGGAAAAAAGTTCGCCTGAAAATGAGCAGATTATTAATGATGCTTTAAAACAAATGAAAACTTTTGATGCAGATTATCAAAAGATCATTAACGAACTGCAAAAAAATGGAGAAAACAAGCAGATTATTTATGCTATGATCAGTAATCTGCAAACGCGTATTTCTTTTTTACAAACCGTTTTACAAAGAATTGAAGACAACGAAAAATTTAAAAACACCTCTAATGAAAAAACACTATAACTTACTAATCTTGTTTATTTTGATTCCTTTTTTAGGATTCTCAAATGATGACGCTTTTATAACAAAACAAAAAAACATTAAAAAAACATACATTGTCAATTCAAACGCTGGGATTGATATTGATAATAAATATGGAAATATTACTGTCTCTACTTGGAATGAAGACAAAATAGATCTTGATATTACAATCAAAGTAAATGGACCAAATGAAAACTGGGTTAATGAACGTTTAAATAGTATTGACGTTGATATTACAGCATTAAAAGGAATGGTGACTGCAATAACAAATCTTGGAAATTCTTCTCTTAAAAGTAAAGGAAGCAATAACAGCTTTGAAATCAATTATGTAATTAAAATTCCTAAAAATGGTTCTGTCAAACTAGTAAACAAATATGGCAATATTTCTACTTTAAGCTTAGAGGCAAATACTGATATCAATTGTAAATATGGCAAGGTTACCTTAGGCAAACTAAATGGATCCAATAATCAAATTGAAATTGCATATTGTCAAAATTCAAGTATAGATTATATCAAAACAGGATCTATTGATGCAAAATATTCTGGTTTAAAAATAAACGATTCTGGCAACTTAAATCTAAGTGCAAATTATACCGATGTGACTCTTAACGAAGCTCAAAACATTAAATATCAATGTAATTATGGTACTTTTAAGTTTCAAAAAATCAACTCTTTAAATGGTTCAGGAAATTATTTAACGATTAATGTGGGAGAAGTTTCAAGCAGTTTCAGCTTCGATACTAATTATAGTAAGATTAATATCGGTACTATGAATGAAAAAGCTGGAAATGTTAGTATTAATTCCGGTTACACCGATATTTCACTTGGCTACGCACCTAATTATGCATTCGATTTTGATGTATCTGCACGATATTCCAACATCAAACATGATAATACTTTAGACATTTCAGTTTCTGAAACTAAAAGTAATAGCAAAAGAATAAGCGGTTTTTATAGAAAAAAAGGCCAAAACAAGGTTAATATTAATTCCAACTACGGAAATATTTCACTTATAAAAAATTAATCATCTAAAATCTAAACAATGAAAAAATCAATTTTACTTTTACTTTTAGCAGTTTTTCTAGTAAACAGCAATGCTAAAGCACAATGGTCTAACAATAAAGTAAATGGAAACGGTAAGATAGTAACCCAAACAAGAACAACTGGAGATTATGACGGAATCAAAATCGCAGGCTCTTTTGATGTTGATTTAGTTGCTGGAAAAGAAGGAAAAATTACAATTAAAGGAGAAGAAAATCTACTGGCAGTAATTAAGGTTGAAGTTGAAGGAAATGAGTTAAAAATTTATGTTGAAAAAGGAACTCAAATTCGCACAAGTACAGGAAAGAAAATTGAAGTTATAGTTCCTTTTGATAAAATTTCGGCTGTTACTTTATCAGGTTCTGGAGATATTAGAACAAAAAATAAAATTTCGAGCGACAACTTATCTGCCAAATTATCTGGATCAGGAAACTTTAATTTAGAAATTGACACCAAAAATCTTGATTTAGCCTTAAGCGGTTCTGGTGACGTGGCTTTAAAAGGCAGAGCCGATTCTTTTACCAGCAAAATATCGGGTTCTGGAAATGTAAATGCTGCTAATTTAAAATCTAAAAATGTAGAAGCTAATGTTTCTGGATCTGGAAACAGCGTTGTAAACTGCGAATCAAGCCTAACTGGGAAAGTTTCAGGATCTGGAAATATTAAATATTTAGGAAATCCTGAGAAAAGAGATGTAAAAGTTTCGGGTTCAGGAAGTATTTCGAAAGGTTAATTATTAAAAAATATCACGAATTACAAAACTATCATCAATCAATAATAATGCAATTCGTGATGTAATATTAGTAAAGACGTTTCATTAATTTGAAACGTCTTTTTTATGTACTCTTCTTAAAAGAAAAATTGCTGTCACAAAGAATATTCCTAGAATTACAATCGCAGCACGAGGACTTCCGGTAATTTGATCTATAATTCCGTAAACGCACATTCCAATTACAATTCCAATTTTTTCTGCCACATCGTAAAAACTAAAAAATGAGGCGGTATCTTCCGTTTCTGGTAATAATTTAGAATATGTTGATCGAGACAAAGCTTGAATTCCTCCCATGACAAAACCTGCAACTGTTGCCATAACATAAAAATGCATGGGTAATGTTATAAAAAACGCAAGTGCACAAAATACCGCCCAGATAATATTAATTACGATTAAAGTTGGAATATTTCCAAACTTAGCAGAAGCTCTGGAAGTTAAAACAGCACCAACAACGGCTACGAGTTGAATTATTAATATACAAATGATAAGCCCAATAGTACTTTCCTCTTTGGATGACCACTGGATTTCCTGCGCTCCAAAATAAGTTGCTACAAGCATAACCGTTTGAACAGCCATACTCGAAACAAAGAAACCTCCCAGATAACGTTTTAGCGGAATGTTTTCCTGCAATAAAGCCCAAACTTTCTTTAATTCTTTAAATCCGTTAAATA
This sequence comes from Flavobacterium fluviale, assembly GCF_003312915.1. Taxonomy (NCBI): domain Bacteria; kingdom Pseudomonadati; phylum Bacteroidota; class Flavobacteriia; order Flavobacteriales; family Flavobacteriaceae; genus Flavobacterium; species Flavobacterium fluviale. The sequence goes on from NZ_CP030261.1 coordinate 3,553,401, forward strand.
TTACAGATTTCGTTAATTTCTGACCCGTTTCTTTACTTCCTTTCGGTAAATAGTAATAGGTATATTGACTGAACAAAATCCACCAAACCCCTACCATTATAAACGAATAGCGCATAGCTTTCATTGCTGCTTCTCCATCTGTACCAGTAATTCCGAATAATTTTGGTTTCATAATCATGGCTAAATTGACAATCAGCAAAATGACACTCCCAATGTATCCTAATGAATATCCTTTAGCACTGATTCTATCCTGCTGCTCTTCAAAAGCAATATCTGGAAGATAAGAATTGTAGAAAACTAAACTTCCCCAGTATCCTAATAATCCAAGGAAATAAAATAACAATCCGACATAAATATTGTCCAGATCAAACCAATACAATCCCATACAAGATAATGCTCCTAAATAGCAGAAAAATTTCATGAAAGATTTCTTATTTCCCACATAATCGGCAATTCCTGATAATAATGGAGAAATAAATGAAACTACTAAAAATGCAAAAGCGGTAATAAAACTGATTAACGCTGAATTTTTTAAATGAAGTCCAAAAACATCTATATAATGATCTCTGTCGCTAAATAGTGCTTCGTAAAAAATTGGAAATACAGCAGAGGCAATTGTTAATGTATATACTGAATTAGCCCAATCATAAAATGCCCAGGCATTTAAAAGTTTCTTATCTCCTTTTTGTAGGTTTTTCATAGAAATGGTTTTGTTAATCAGCTACGAATTTATCTATTTTTTATTATAATCAAATAGAAATTATTCAATTCGTTCATTATTAAATCATCAACTTTCCTAAAAACAAAAAAGCTATTCGAAAATGAATAGCTTTTAAAATTATATCTTGGAGAATATAAACTTATTTTATAGTTCCAACTTTAAGCGCAGTTGCTTTAGCTTCTGGAATTAATGATTTAATATTAGCAATCCTCGTAGCATCAGACGGGTGCGTACTCATAAATTCTGGTGTTCCAGCTCCTCCAGATTTTGCAGACATTCTAGTCCAGAATGCAATGGCATCATCTGGATTATAACCAGCAATTGCCATAAGAGTCAAACCGATTTTATCAGCTTCACTTTCATTACTTCTGCTAAATGGCAGCATAACTCCCACTTCCGAACCAAGCCCGTAAGCCTGTGAAAATATTTGTCTTGTAGACTCTGATTTACCGCTTGTTGCGGCATCTAGGGCCACACCTCCAATTTGCTGTAATTGTGCAGCAGACATTCTTTGCGCACCATGATTGGCAAGTGCATGCGAAACTTCGTGCCCCATTACAGTTGCTAAACCAGCTTCGTTTTGGGTTATTGGCAAAATACCAGAATAAACAACGATTTTTCCACCTGGCATACACCATGCGTTAACTTCTTTGTTATCGACTAATTTGTATTCCCAGCGATAATCTTTTAGATATTGAGATTGCCCTAAATACGTTAAATATTTTTCAGCTGCAAGCTTAATTTTATAGCCGACAGTTTCGACAAGTTTAGCATCTGCAGTTCCAGTAACTACTTTATTTTCAGATAAAAACTGACTATATTGCTGGAATGAAGATGGAAACAATTCACTATTAGAAACAAAATTTAAGTTTTGTTTACCAGTAATTGGATTTGTTGCACAAGCCATTGCAAGTGCTCCAAAAATTCCTAAAAAGAAATATTTTTTCATAATTCTACCTAATTTTCTTCCAAAAATACAATTAAAAAAAATATTTTATTTTATACAATTAAGCAAAAAAATATCAGAATTTAACTATTCGCCTACGATATGTAACTCATTAAACTCTTTATCAACAATTAAGAAATTATTTTGTTCGAAATTAATTTTATCAAACTCAATTTTTTCATTGTCAATTTCTATTTCAGAAACTTTAAAAGGCAGACCAATTAAATTGATTTTATACTTGCTATAAGGAGTATCGTATTTACCTTCTTTATGAAGCTGAATAATTAATTCTTTTTCTTTTCCAATAGTTCTTAAAGATAAAAAGCTGTAACGACCTTTTTTGTAATCATATCCATCTTGTGCATCTTCGTACACAACAGATTTCTCTTTTCCATTTTTAAAATAAACATCAAGCGTCAATTCATCAAACTCCAATTCTCCAACATATTGCTGCACCGGATATTTTGGAATAATGGCACCTGCTTTTACAAAAACTGGAATTTCATCAAATTTAATATCAATCCAGATCTCTCTTCCTCCAATAAAAAGTTCATTTGTCCAATAGTTATACCACTCACCTCTTGGAATATACATACGGCGGCCTACAGCATTAGGTTCAAGGATTGGACATACTAAAATTTGATTTCCAAAGATGAATTCATCATTGCGGTAATGTGTCTGCGTGTCATCTTGATCGTAGTAAACCAAAGGTTTTAACATCGGAAGTCCTTCCTCAATGTACTGCCAAAACATCGTATATAAATAAGGTAATAATTGATAACGAAGACTAACAAATTTTCTCGTAATATTAATTACTTCTTCATCAAATGCCCAAGGTTCCTGGTTTCCATGATCTCCAGAAGAGTGTGTTCTACAAAACGGATGAAAAACACCTAATTGAATCCAACGAGCATATAATTCGCCTGTTGGCTGTTCTGCAAAACCTCCAATGTCTGAACCTGTGAATCCCATTCCTGAAATTGACATTCTTTGTACCTGAATATTTGCGATCCATAAATGTTCCCAAGTCGCCACATTATCTCCTGTCCAAGAAGATGTATAACGCTGCGCACCAGAATATGCCGATCTTGTAATAACAAAAGGACGTTTTGGATATGTAAATCTTTTCACGCCATGATAGGTTGCCCTCGCCATCTGCGTTCCATAAATATTATGGGCTTTTCTATGGCTGCACGGATTTCCATCGTAAAAGTGACGCACATCCATTGGAAATGTTTTATTTGGAACCTCCATTACTGCAGGTTCGTTCATATCATTCCAAACTCCTTTTACTCCTATTTCTGAAACTAATTCTTTAAATAACCCAGCCCACCATTCTCTAACTGCGGGATTTGTGTAATCTGGAAAATTACATTCACCAGGCCAGACTTTTCCTTTCATATAAGGCCCATCGGCTCTTTTGCAGAAATAATCTTTTTCTAAGGCTTCTTGATAAACCCAATAATCTTTATCGATTTTGATTCCAGGATCTATAATGACAACCGTTTTAAAACCATCTTCTGCTAATTCAGCGACCATTTTTTTTGGATCTGGAAAATAATTTTTATTCCACGTAAAACATCGAAATCCTTCCATGTAATCAATATCCAGATAAATGGCGTCACAAGGAATTTGAAGTTCCCTAAATTTTGAAGTAATTTCTTTTACTTTACTTTCTGGATAGTAACTCCATTTACACTGATGATATCCCAAAACCCATAATGGTGGTAATTCTGGCTTTCCAGTTAAGTCGGTATAAGATGTTACAACATCCTGCATTTGCGGACCGTAAAAGAAATAATAGTTCATTTCTCCACCCTCTGCCCAGAAACTCGTAACATTTCTCCTTTCTTGACAGAAATCAAAAAAAGTTCTAAAAGTATTATCAAAGAAAATACCGTAAGATTGTTTATTATGAAGTCCTATATAAAATGGAACTACCTTATATAAAGGCTCTTGATCTTTTTGATACGCATATTGGTCTGTGGCAAAATTTTCGACTCTTTTACCTTTAAGGTTCATTTGAGTTGCCTTATCACCAAGACCATAATAACATTCGCCATCTTTAGAAAACTTACTCATTTTTACGATATTACCCCCGTATTCGTAGCTTTCTTCCCAATGAAAACCAAGTTCATCTTCAAGAATCAAAAAGTCATTAAGATCGTAAATAGCCAAACGAAGATCTGCTTTCTGAATTTTACATTTCACTTTGCTGGTTCTTATCTGAAAGAAAGTTTCTTCTTCTGTAAGTTCTAGGAAATTGTAACCGTGAAGCTGTGTTTTATCAATCGCATATGAAAAGTCATTACTAAAATAACCTTTTGTAGTAAAGCGAAATCGAATCAAACTGTCTCTAAGAATAGTGACTTTTAAAATTACTTTATTATCCGTATTGAAAAAAATAGAATCTCCTTCATGCTCGTAAGAAACAATTTTTGATGGATATAAATCGCCTTTGTATTCTAATGATGTGTTTGTAATCATATCGCTAATGAATTAATTATAAAACGCTAATCTCTATTTCAAACATACAAAAAAAGTTAGTAAAGCCCTATGAATAAAAGGTTTATTCACGAAAACGTTTTTTCTGATTAAGTATTGAATTACAGCTCAAAAAATCGAAAAATCGATAATTTACAAAGGATAAAATGATAAAAAAATACTTAAAGAAATGAATGTAAGATTTTGTTTAAACGAAAGAATATACGGTTACACTTAAAGGCGGTAAAATTAATTCAACAGAAAAATCCCTGCCATCATAAGAAATAGATTCTGTCTTTAGTGATTTCCTATTTCCAACACCGCCGCCGCCATAAATTAAAGCATCGCTATTAAAAATCTCCTCTAATTTTCCTTTCTTAGGAATTCCTATTCTGTAATTTTCTCGTATTACTTCTGTAAAATTGCAGACCACAATTACATTTTCATCTGGATTATTCCCTTTTCGAATATACGATAGAACCGCATTTTGATGATCGGAATAATTAATCCATTCAAAACCATCTCCTGTAAATTGCTTTTCATACAATGCAGGATGTGATTTATAAAGCTGATTTAAATCTGTAATTAATCTCTTTATTCCCGAATGAAAATCATACTGCAGCAAATGCCAGTCTAAACTTTGCTCAAAATTCCATTCGCTTGTCTGGCCAAATTCAGCTCCCATAAACAATAATTTAGTTCCTGGATGAGTGAACATATAACCGTACAATAATCTCAAATTGGCAAATCGCTGCCATTCATCGCCCGGCATTTTATAATTAAGAGATTTCTTCCCGTAAACTACTTCATCATGAGAAAAAGGAAGCATGAAATTTTCGGTAAACGCATAGGTCATCGAGAAAGTCAGATCATTTTGATGATATTTTCGATAAACAGTTTCTTTTTGAAAATATTTTAAGGTATCATGCATCCAGCCCATCATCCATTTCATCCCGAAACCTAATCCCCCTGTAAATGTCGGTCTTGATACCATCGGAAAAGAAGTGCTTTCTTCTGCAATAGTTTGAACTCCATTAAAATTAGCATATATTACTTCATTAAATTCTTTAAGAAAACTTATGCTGTCTAAATTTTCTCTTCCTCCAAAAATATTAGCTTCCCACTCGCCTTCTTTTCTAGAATAATCGAGATATAACATAGATGCTACAGCATCAACTCTTAATCCGTCAACATGATAATTTTGAAGCCAAAAAACAGCATTACTGATTAAAAAGGCACGGACTTCATTTCTTCCATAATTAAAAACCAGACTTTTCCAATCAGGATGATATCCTTTTCTTCGATCTGGATGTTCGTATAAATGCGATCCGTCAAAATAACCTAAACCGTGAGCATCATCTGGAAAATGCGATGGAACCCAGTCTAAAATTACACCAATTCCTTCCTGATGCAGTTTATCAACCAAAACCATAAAATCTTGAGGCTTCCCGAAACGTGAAGTTGGCGCAAAATATCCCGTTAGCTGATAACCCCACGAAGGGTCATAAGGATATTCCATAATCGGCATAAATTCTACATGCGTAAAACCGGTTTCTTTTACATATTTAACTAAATCATCTGCAAGTTCTAAATAACTTAAAAAACGATTATGCTCTGCTCTTTTCCAAGAACCTAGATGAACTTCATAAACTGAGTACGGTTTGTCTAAAGCATTAAATTGCTGCCTATTCTGCATCCAGTTTTCATCTTTCCAGCTATAATCTAAATCCCAGACTACAGACGCAGTATGAGGCGGTTTTTCGCAATACAAAGCAAAAGGATCTGCTTTTTCGGTTACAATTCCTCCAATATTCGACTGAATTTTATACTTATAAAGTGCTCCTTTTGAAATATCTGGAATAAATCCTTCCCAAATTCCCGATGAATCCCATCGAACATTCAAATTATGTTCTCCTTGAGTCCAATAATTAAAGTCGCCTACAACTGAAACAGAATGTGCTGTAGGTGCCCAGACTGCAAAGTAAACCCCTTTAACTCCATTGACTTCAATTAAATGCGCTCCTAATTTTTCATATAATTTGAAGTGTTTGCCAGCTTTGAACAAATCAATATCAAAATCTGTAAATAAAGAATGTGTGATTACTTTAGTCATATTTATTTTTTAAGGCAACGATTGAAAATTGGAATTTGATCGTGAAGTTTCGGGATAAAAATTGGAATTTTTAAAATTTATTCAATTCTAAAGTTATCAGATAGAGTAACTCCTTTTTTAATCACAACAATTCCGTCTTTTATGCTGTATAATTCATTAGTAAAATTATCCAAATGTTTTCCGCCGCTTATGTGAACATTATTTCCAATACGCACATTTTTATCGATTAAAGCATTTTTGATAAAACAATTTTCACCAATACCCACATGAATTTTATTGATACCGCTTTCGTAATTTAGTTCATCAAGATCCTGATAGAAATCGTTACCCATTACATAGCAGTTTTCTAAAACAGTACCCTCTTCAATTCTAGAACGAATACCAATTACAGAACTTTTTATTTCTTTTGCATTAATAATACAGCCTTCTGAAATTAAAGATTGATTGATAATGGAATTTCTAAATTTAGAAGGTGGCAGTAATCTTGGTCTAGTGAAGATTTTATTCTCGTTATCGAATAAATTAAATTCTGGAATATCTGCTGTCAAACCAATATTGGCTTCAAAAAACGATTCAATATTTCCAATATCTGTCCAATATCCTTCATATTGATAACTTAATATTTTATGTTTTCCAACGGCCTGCGGAATAATTTCTTTCCCAAAATCTTTAGTTTCCTGATCCCCCATTAACTCCACTAACAATGATTTATTGAAAATATAAATCCCCATTGAAGCTAAATATTTTTTACCTTTTTCCTGCATATGTTCACTCACTTCAGATTCCCATTCAGGCAGCAATGAAGCGTGCGGTTTTTCTATAAAGGCATGAATATTATTCTCATGATCAGTTTTAAGAATTCCAAATTCTGGTGCATCTTTTGCATTTACCGGTAAAGTGGCAATGGAAATTTCAGCATCGGCAGCAATATGTGCTTCCAGCATTTCGTTAAAATCCATTTGATATAATTGATCACCAGAAAGAATCAAAGCATGATCAAAATCGTGTTTTAAAAAATGTGACATACACTGTCTCACAGCATCTGCAGTTCCCTGAAACCAAGTTGGATTATCTGGAGTTTGTTCTGCGGCCAAAATATCTACAAAAGACTGACTGAAAATACTAAAATTAAAAGTGTTTTTAATATGTGCATTTAAAGATGCGGAGTTAAACTGTGTCAAAACAAATATTTTAAAAATATCAGAATTGATACAATTAGAAATTGGAATATCTACCAAACGATATTTTCCTCCAATTGGAACAGCTGGTTTTGATCTCGTTTCTGTCAATGGAAACAAACGTGATCCCTGTCCTCCTCCTAAAATAATAGCAACTACATTTTTCTTTTTAAATTTCATTTTTCTCAATTATTAGGTTGTATATCTCGATGTAATCATGGCAAACACTTTCCCAGGAATGATCTGCTTCCATTCCTCTTTTTAAAACTTTATTGAAACTAATTTTATCATCGTATAATTTCACAGCACGATTTATGGAATAACAAATATCTCCAACCGAAGCCTGATCGTGGCAGATTCCATTACCGTTATCACCAAAATCAATTACAGTATCTCTCAATCCTCCCGTTCTCCTCACAATCGGAATTGTTCCATAACGCATGGCGTACATTTGGTTTAAACCACAAGGTTCAACTCTCGAAGGCATTAAAATATAGTCAGATCCTGCATAAATCAAATGCGCTAATTCTTCATTATAACCAATAAAAACATTGTAATTTCCTTTATAATCATTACGCAATTGGGTTAACTGCGATTCAATTTCTGAATTTCCTGAACCCAGAATTAAAATATTAATATTTTCAAAATTTTCAGATAATGCTAGTGCGGAAGCCTGAGGTAATAAGTCTCCACCTTTCTCTTCAAACAAACGCCCTATAAAACTAAATAAAGGTTTTGACGGATCAAGTTCGAATTGATCACACAATTTTTCTTTATTTTTCTGTTTTCCAATTTCAAAATTCTCTATCGAATAGTTCTCCGAAATCATTTCATCTTTTAGAGGATTCCAGACTTCAATGTCAATCCCGTTTAAAATTCCTTTAGATTTATTTCTAACAGAATTAAATAAACTTTCCAAACCATTTGCTGCGTAATTAATTTCGTCTAAATAACTTGGAGAAACTGTAGTAACAGCTTGAGCACATTTTACTGCAACTGCCAGTGAATTTATTGAATTGTTCCATTCTAAAAATCCAACATGTTTCAAATCAAACTCTGGCAGATAATGTAGTTTATCAAAACCAAACCATCCTTGATACAAACCATTATGAATCGTTATCACCGTTTTTAAATCCTTTAATTTTTCATATTTATAAGCAAACTGAGTTAAAAACGGAATTAGACCTGTATGATGATCATGGCAGTTAATTACATCTGGAACTTCATTTCGAGCAATTATCCAATCTAAAGCAGCAATCTGAAAAGATAAAAACCGTTCGATATCATCCTCATAACCATATACATTTGGACGATCGAATAATTCATTTATTTCTATTAGATATAATTCATAACCTAATATATCAGTACTTTCTTTAAGAACATTAAAAGGAAAATTAAAGCTTCCGAGTTTAACAGATCCCCAATGAACGTAGTCGAATTGATTTTCTTTTTTAAATTTTGTGTCATAAGCAGGAACAACAACTCGTACATTATGACCAGCATTATTTTGATATTTAGGAAGTGCACCAACCACATCGGCCAAACCCCCAACCTTTGCCATTGGATAACATTCTGCACTAATATGAAATATTTCCATTTAGAAATTAATTTGCGATTATTATTTAAGAACAATCAGTAATATGCTACTTTTATGTTTTCTAAATTTAGCAAAAAATAAGCAAAGTTCCACTTCCAAAAAAGTTTTATTGAAATGGCAAAAAAGGCAATCAATCCCACTAAATCATTAAAAATTCCTCAGATAATTATAATATCTGCCAAAATTTGCGCTTTGATCTCCACAAAATTAGTTGCCAAATTTGCTGCAAGAATATTTACAACTCCAATAAAACATAAAGTTCCAAAAAGAGAATTTGAAATGGATCATAAAAGCATTCAACAAACAATTTATATCCCTGCAATCGATAAGAGCGTTGTTACCTATGAATATGGAAATAGTAATCGTAAAATATTATTAGTTCACGGTTGGTCTGGCCGCGGAACACAATTGTTTAAAATCGCAGAGGAACTTTTACAAAATGGTTATTCAACCATTAGTTTTGACGCCCCAGCACATGGAAAATCTAAAGGCAAAACCACAATAATGTCTGAATTTATAGCTGCTATTCTTGAAATTGAAAAGCAATTTGGTCCTTTTGAAATTGCAATTGGACATTCACTTGGAGGAATGTCTGTCTTAAATGCGATTAAAGACGGTCTAAAAGTAAATAAAGCTGTAATAATTGGAAGCGGTGATATTGTACAGGATATTTTAGATGAGTTTATTTTTAAATTAGGATTGAAGAAAGGAATTGGTGATAATTTAAGAGATTTATTTGAAGAGAAATATCAAGTAAAAATGGATGATTTTTCAGCTTATCGCGCAGCTCAGAAAATTAAAATTCCAGTTTTAGTAATACATGATAATGATGATCCAGAAGTTCCAATTAAAGCAGGAATTCACATCCATCAAAATCTTGAACAAGGAAGCCTTTATCTAACAGACGGACTTGGTCACAGAAAAATATTAGGTAATCATAATGTGATAAAAAAAACTTTAGAATTCATTAAAATAAATTAACTTTATATAAGTAACTACTTCTATATCAATTTTTAAAAAACATTACAAATGGATTTATTTGGAGAATCATTAAATTGGGAAACTAAATTAAAACCCATTTTAAAGAAATATAAGGATAAGAAACATCCTTTAGAATACAAAAATACATACCAGCTTTTGATAATAGTTGTCCTGTCTGCACAAGATTCCGATGCTAATATCAATAATGTTGCTCCAGCTTTATTCGAAAAATTTCCAACATTAAATAGTTTATCAAAAACTGATTTAGATACTTTTTTACCTTATATTACTAAAGTTCGAAACCACGGAACAAAAGCAAATTGGCTTTTGGAAATTGCGAAAACAATTAAAAACGATAAAGATATTCCATTAACAATGTCAGGCTTAACCGCTTTAAAAGGTGTTGGGAGGAAGTCGGCCAATGTTATTTTAAGAGAAACTCATCAACCAGCAGAAGGCATCATTGCTGATTTACACGTAATCCGAGTTGCGCCCAGAATTGGAATTGTAAAAGAATCTAAAGACGGAAATAAAATAGAAAAAGACCTGATGCAGGTTTTACCAAAAAATGTCTGGTCAGAAATTGGAATGGCAATTTCCTTTTTAGGAAGAGAAATATGCAGGCCTAAACCAAAATGCGAAGAATGTCTACTAACAGATATCTGTTTGTATTATAATACCAAAGTACTTCATAATTAACTACTTTCTTCTAGTATCAATCAAATAAATGATTTTCCAAATATCTTTTTCTTTAAATAAAGTAAAAGTATTTACACCTGTGTGGCTTAATTTATCATTGATGTAAAACTCATAAGGAGCCCAAACATGAGCCATTGTACCGTCAATTTGGATATTAGAATTTAAAATTTTCTCTTGAAATTTTACATTTAAAGGAATAGAAACGATGGATTTGTAAAATTCCTTAGTAGTTTCATCTGATAATTTATTTCCTTTTGAAAAACTTTCACTAATCGATTGTAAAATCATTTTATCTGCACAAACCGATTTTATTTTAATTGAATCTCTTTCATGAAAGCCCTCAAAAAATATATCGACACTCTTTTGAACTTCTTGTTTTTGTGCATTTGAATAAATACAAAGAAAAAGAAAAAATAGAATAAACTATGTCCTCATATCAAACAGATTAAATTAAACTTCAAACTATATAATTTATGATTTAATTGTTTAGCTAAATATGCCATTATACTTCACTAAAAATAAGAATGTAAAAATATGAAATATTAAGGTGACTGAATTTATAATTTTTGCCATAAAACAAAAAAACTTCAATTAGCAAAGCCAATTGAAGTTTTTAGTACTCAGAGCGGGACTTGAACCCGCACGAACATTGCTGTTCACTGGATTTTAAGTCCAGCGTGTCTACCAATTTCACCATCCGAGCAATTATGTGGTACCTCCAGGGATCGAACCAGGGACACATGGATTTTCAGTCCATTGCTCTACCATCTGAGCTAAGGTACCGTATTTACTTATTAAGTAAATTTTGAATAAAAAACCTCGTTCGTAGAACGAGGTTTTCAAAGAAAGGCGACGACATACTCTCCCACAATACTGCAGTACCATCTGCGCAGGCGGGCTTAACTACTCTGTTCGGGATGGGAAGAGGTGAGCCCCGCCGCAATAACCACCTTAAGGTTTTTAGTAATTAGTGCTTAGTGTATAGTAATTAGTCCTTAGACTCTTTACCAGTTACTTTCACTAATTACTGCTCTGCGTCGAGCAAATATTTTAACATACTGAGATAAAGAAAAGTAAATATATTTTAGAAAGTTTCCTCCTCCCGTCTTTCGGCGGGAGGAAAAGGGTGTACATAAGCTTACGGATTATTAGTACTACTCGACTATGACATTACTGCCTTTACATCTATAGCCTATCAACGTGGTCATCTTCCACGATCCTTAAAAGAAATCTCATCTTGTGGTGGGTTTCGCGCTTATATGCTTTCAGCGCTTATCCCTTCCAAACGTAGCTACTCTGCGGTGCCCCTGGCGGGACAACAGATACACTAGAGGTTTGTCCAATTCGGTCCTCTCGTACTAGAATCAGATCCACTCAAATTTCTAACGCCCGCAGTAGATAGAGACCGAACTGTCTCACGACGTTCTGAACCCAGCTCGCGTGCCACTTTAATGGGCGAACAGCCCAACCCTTGGGACCTTCTCCAGCCCCAGGATGTGACGAGCCGACATCGAGGTGCCAAACCCCCCCGTCGATATGAGCTCTTGGGGGAGATCAGCCTGTTATCCCCGGCGTACCTTTTATCCTTTGAGCGATGGCCCTTCCATGCGGAACCACCGGATCACTATGCTCTACTTTCGTACCTGATCGACCTGTATGTCTCTCAGTCAAGCTCCCTTATGCCATTGCACTCTACGCACGGTTACCAAGCGTACTGAGGGAACCTTTAGAAGCCTCCGTTACTCTTTTGGAGGCGACCACCCCAGTCAAACTACCCACCAAGCAATGTCCCCCGCAAAACGGGGTTAGGCCTCAGATAAACAAAGGGTTGTATTTCAACAATGACTCCACAACGCCTGGCGACGCCGCTTCATAGTCTCCAACCTATCCTACACATCATTTATCCAAGGTCAATACTAAGCTATAGTAAAGGTGCACAGGGTCTTTTCGTCCCACTGCGGGTAAACGGCATCTTCACCGTTACTACAATTTCACCGAGCTCATGGCTGAGACAGTGTCCAGATCGTTACACCATTCGTGCAGGTCGGAACTTACCCGACAAGGAATTTCGCTACCTTAGGACCGTTATAGTTACGGCCGCCGTTTACTGGGGCTTCAATTCAATGCTTCTCCGAAGATAACATCTCCTCTTAACCTTCCAGCACCGGGCAGGTGTCAGGCCCTATACTTCATCTTACGATTTTGCAGAGCCCTGTGTTTTTGATAAACAGTCGCCTGGACCTCTTCACTGCGGCCCCGATTGCTCGGGGCGACCTTTCTCCCGAAGTTACAGGTCTATTTTGCCTAATTCCTTAGCCATGAATCTCTCGAGCACCTTAGGATTCTCTCCTCAACTACCTGTGTCGGTTTACGGTACTGGTTCTTACTGCCTGAAGTTTAGAGGTTTTTCTTGGAAGCCCTTAGGCGCACTATCTCTTTGTCCGAAGACTCCGAGTACTATCGTATTTCACCAAGCTCTACGGATTTGCCTATAGAGCCTATAGCTAGGTACTTTAACGAACTATTCCGTCAGTTCGCGGCGCTTTCATCACTCCGTCACCCCATCACAGCAATAAGAAGTACGGGAATATTAACCCGTTAGCCATCGACTGTCCCTTTCGGGTTCGCCTTAGGACCAGACTAACCCACAGCTGATTAGCATAGCTGTGGAAACCTTAGTTTTTCGGTGTGCGGGTTTCTCGCCCGCATTATCGTTACTTATGCCTACATTTTCTTTTCTGACCGGTCCAGCATACCTTACGATACACCTTCTGCCCTGTCAGAATGCTCCCCTACCACTTACAGTAAACTGTAAATCCATAGCTTCGGTAATATGCTTATGCCCGATTATTATCCATGCTCGTCCGCTCGACTAGTGAGCTGTTACGCACTCTTTAAATGAATGGCTGCTTCCAAGCCAACATCCTAGCTGTCTGGGCAGACAAACCTCGTTCTTTCAACTTAGCATATATTTGGGGACCTTAGCTGATGGTCTGGGTTCTTTCCCTCTCGGACTTGGACCTTAGCACCCAAGCCCTCACTGTTAGTGAACATTATACAGCATTCGGAGTTTGTCAGGAATTGGTAGGCGGTGAAGCCCCCGCATCCAATCAGTAGCTCTACCTCTGTATAACTTTATAACTAACGCTGCACCTAAATGCATTTCGGGGAGTACGAGCTATTTCCGAGTTTGATTGGCCTTTCACCCCTACCCACAGGTCATCCGAAGACTTTTCAACGTCAACCGGTTCGGTCCTCCACTGTGTGTTACCACAGCTTCAACCTGCCCATGGGTAGATCACACGGTTTCGCGTCTAACACTACTGACTAAAGCGCCCTATTCAGACTCGCTTTCGCTGCGGATCCATGTCTTAAACACTTATCCTTGCCAGCAACGTTAACTCGTAGGCTCATTATGCAAAAGGCACGCCGTCACCCCACGAAAGGGCTCCGACCGCTTGTAAGCGTATGGTTTCAGGATCTATTTCACTCCGTTATTCACGGTTCTTTTCACCTTTCCCTCACGGTACTGGTTCACTATCGGTCTCTCAGGAGTATTTAGCCTTAGCGGATGGTCCCGCCAAATTCAGACAGGGTTTCACGTGCCCCGCCCTACTCAGGATACCACTATCTATTATACTTGTTACCCATACGGGGCTCTCACCCTCTATGGCGTTACTTTCCAGCAACTTCCGGTTCCTTGTACATAAAATGTCGTGGTCCTACAACCCCAGCACTGCCGTAACAGCACTGGTTTGGGCTAATCCGCGTTCGCTCGCCACTACTTACGGAATCACTTTTGTTTTCTTCTCCTCCGCCTACTTAGATGTTTCAGTTCAGCGGGTTTGCCCACCTATCGGTGTGTTATGCCTTCAGCATAACGGGTTGCCCCATTCAGGTATCTGCGGATCAATCGGTGTGTGCCCGTCCCCGCAGCTTTTCGCAGCTTATCACGCCTTTCATCGCCTCTGAGAGCCTAGGCATCCCCCATACGCCCTTATTTTGCTTATTGTACCAATCTTGTTTCTTAAAACAAGACCGTTTTTTTTGTTCTTTGTTATTGCTAACAAAAAACGCTTTCTACTTTCTTATTATTTTCTTATCTCAATATGTCAATGAACTTTGTTTCGCTTTAAGCCATAGGCTGTAAGCTGTAAGCTTTCGCTTTTGTGGAGAATAACGGAGTCGAACCGTTGACCTCCTGCGTGCAAGGCAGGCGCTCTAGCCAGCTGAGCTAATCCCCCATTTTAAATCTTAGATTTTAGAATTCAGATTTTAGATTTCTTAATTCTTCTCTAATTTCCTTTGGTGAATCCCAGCTTCCAGAATTTCCTTTAATCAAGCTTACAGTCTTTTTTTTCTGCTTTTGTAATTTACAATTCATAATTTACAAGCATCATTTTAAAAAGTAGTCCCGGGCAGACTCGAACTGCCGACCCCTACATTATCAGTGTAGTACTCTAACCAGCTGAGCTACGAGACTCTGTTTTACTTAATTTTCATTTCTTTTAAATTAACAGCAAGAGTAATACAATCTCCAATTCAGATTCCTTTAAATAAAAACCTTTTTTCCTAAGCGTGTGCAGGCACTAACACTCAGGCTCTAGAAAGGAGGTGTTCCAGCCGCACCTTCCGGTACGGCTACCTTGTTACGACTTAGCCCTAGTTACCAGTTTTACCCTAGGCAGCTCCTTGCGGTCACCGACTTCAGGCACCCCCAGCTTCCATGGCTTGACGGGCGGTGTGTACAAGGCCCGGGAACGTATTCACCGGATCATGGCTGATATCCGATTACTAGCGATTCCAGCTTCACGGAGTCGAGTTGCAGACTCCGATCCGAACTGTGACCGGCTTTGTAGATTCGCTCCTGGTCACCCAGTGGCTGCTCTCTGTACCGGCCATTGTAGCACGTGTGTAGCCCAAGGCGTAAGGGCCGTGATGATTTGACGTCATCCCCACCTTCCTCACAGTTTGCACTGGCAGTCTTGTTAGAGTTCCCGACTTGACTCGCTGGCAACTAACAACAGGGGTTGCGCTCGTTATAGGACTTAACCTGACACCTCACGGCACGAGCTGACGACAACCATGCAGCACCTTGTAAATTGTCTTGCGAAAGTTCTGTTTCCAAAACGGTCAATCTACATTTAAGCCTTGGTAAGGTTCCTCGCGTATCATCGAATTAAACCACATGCTCCACCGCTTGTGCGGGCCCCCGTCAATTCCTTTGAGTTTCATTCTTGCGAACGTACTCCCCAGGTGGGATACTTATCACTTTCGCTTAGCCACTGAGATTGCTCCCAACAGCTAGTATCCATCGTTTACGGCGTGGACTACCAGGGTATCTAATCCTGTTCGCTACCCACGCTTTCGTCCATCAGCGTCAATCCATTAGTAGTAACCTGCCTTCGCAATTGGTATTCCATGTAATCTCTAAGCATTTCACCGCTACACTACATATTCTAGTTACTTCCTAATAATTCAAGTTCAGCAGTATCAATGGCCGTTCCACCGTTGAGCGATGGGCTTTCACCACTGACTTACTAAACCGCCTACGGACCCTTTAAACCCAATGATTCCGGATAACGCTTGGATCCTCCGTATTACCGCGGCTGCTGGCACGGAGTTAGCCGATCCTTATTCTTACGATACCGTCAAGCTCCTATACATAGGAGTGTTTCTTCTCGTACAAAAGCAGTTTACAATCCATAGGACCGTCATCCTGCACGCGGCATGGCTGGATCAGGCTTGCGCCCATTGTCCAATATTCCTCACTGCTGCCTCCCGTAGGAGTCTGGTCCGTGTCTCAGTACCAGTGTGGGGGATCTCCCTCTCAGGACCCCTACCCATCGTTGCCTTGGTAAGCCGTTACCTTACCAACAAGCTAATGGGACGCATGCTCATCTTTCACCGTTGTGACTTTAATTATAACTCGATGCCGAGTCATAATACTATGAGGTATTAATCCAAATTTCTCTGGGCTATCCCTCTGTGAAAGGCAGATTGCATACGCGTTACGCACCCGTGCGCCGGTCTCTATCTCCGAAGAAATATACCCCTCGACTTGCATGTGTTAAGCCTGCCGCTAGCGTTCATCCTGAGCCAGGATCAAACTCTTCATCGTATATTGTAATATTATATATCGGTGAATATCTATCGGTTCTTTTCGAATCTTGCAATTCTATTACTCTTATTCTTTTGTCCTAACATCTCTGTTAAAACGGCTGTCAATTCAATATGTCTACGAACGTGTCTTCTTTTCTCTTTTCGCTTGTTTCTCAAAGCGGGTGCAAAACTAAAAATTATTTTTGTTTCCTGCAAGAAAAAATTAAAAAAATTTGAAACTTTTTTTTCGTCTCTTTTTCTTCATTTTCTCTCTCAGTATCTCAAGGAACATTCCGTGTTTTGCGGGGTGCAAATGTAATATCCGTTTTCCATTCTCACAAGCTTTTTCTAATCTTTTTTGAAAATTTCTTTTCAGCTTTGATTACTTTTCTTGTCAGTCTTTCAGGGAACGTTTATCGCTTCTGCGGGTGCAAAAGTACCACCTTTATTTACATCTGCAAGACTTTCTTTTATATTTTTTCCATCTTTTTAAATGCTTTTTTCTTAACAGACTGATAACTGATTCTTTACGCATGAAAGTTTTTTTGGGTAATGTGAGGTTTTTCCTCTTTCAACTGCTGTTTCCTCAGTTTAGACCAGCTTTCTTCTTTCAATTTTGCAGAGTTTTTAGTTTTCGGCACCCTTTTTTAATGCTTTTATTCAAATGTACTATTGAGAACTACTGCCTCTGCCGCGACAGCAGTGTAAACAGCTTCTTATTTATAACAGAATCCCAATTCTTAAATTCCAAATTTACTGTACAGGGCTTCGACTCCGCTCAGCCTGACAGATGTTTTGCGACCTTTATATTATAGTATAATTTCTCCCTTATATATATGTGTAGAAAAAAACAAACCCGATGGGTTTTAGAAACCTGTCGGATTTTAGTGGAGTATTATTATATAGGTACTATTTATTTTTTAGCTCTTTCGCTCTTTCCTGCCATTTAACAGAAAGGTCGTCGTAGTTTACGGGATTGGCTGATTTTTGATTCACTAATCTGCCTGACTCAAATGCTCGAACTAGGATTGTTTCTATTAAATAATCTTCGTTTACGTCGTACGGTTTATATTCAGTCTTTAAACTAATGTCAAATAAATTTGCTGTTGTATTTGACACAAATGCTTTGAAACCACTTTTTAAGGTCTTAATCAGTTCATAGGTTGTGATTCCGGTTTGGCGATGAATTAGTTTTACAAGAATTTGCCCTTGCTTTCTAGAAAGCTTTTTTAGTCTTTCTTCGAATTCATTATTCAAATAATCTTCAACAATTTTAAAGTACTTTTTCTTTTCACGATTTGTTTTTAAACGAGCCATTCCGCTGTTTAATGCTGTTAATCGTTCTGAAGCCAATTTTGCATAAGGGTAAACCTTATATACTCTGTTCTGCAGGATTTGAAATTGCTTCAATTCTTCTGGATTCATTTTTTCACCTTTAGAAATAATGATCTCAGGTAATTGAATGGTATCATTTAAAATAGAATCTTGCTCTGTTAGTATATATCCCATTTGTTCGTTCTCTTTGGGAGTAACTTGGGCACTAGCTGAAAAGGAAACAAATAGTATAAACAAAATAAAACTGGTAAATCTCATTGAATCATAATTTAAATGTAAAATTATATATTTATACACAACTCTAATACCAAATTTATATTTTAGCGGAAAATTTTTTTTATGAGTACAAATTCTATCTTACAAGATACTTCTATAGCTTTCTTAGAAAGCTACTTAAATAACGCTTCTCCGACTGGTTACGAAAGTCAAGGTCAAAAGCTTTGGATGAATTATTTAAAACCTTACGTTGATACTTTTATTACAGATACTTATGGAACTGCAGTTGGAGTAATTAATCCTGATGCTCCATATAAGGTTGTTATTGAGGGTCATGCTGATGAAATTTCGTGGTATGTAAACTATATAACTGAGGATGGACTATTGTACGTTGTTAGAAATGGAGGTTCAGATCATCAGATTGCTCCTTCCAAGCGCGTTCATATTCATACTAAAAAAGGAATTGTAAATGGTGTTTTCGGTTGGCCGGCGATTCACACTAGATTACGTGATAAGGAAGAAGTTCCTAAAACAAGTAATATTTTTATTGATTTGGGATGTGAAAATAAAGAGCAGGTTGAAGCTCTTGGCGTTCATGTTGGGTGCGTGATCACTTATCCTGATGAATTTATGATTTTGAATGAAAATAAGTTTGTCTGTCGCGCTATCGACAATAGATTGGGAGGTTTTATGATTGCTGAAGTGGCTCGTTTACTTCATGAAAATAACAAGAAACTTCCGTTTGGACTTTATATTGTAAATTCTGTTCAAGAGGAAATTGGTCTTCGAGGTGCAGAAATGATTGCCCACAGAATAAAACCTAATGTTGCTATCGTGACTGACGTCTGCCACGATACAACAACGCCAATGATTGACAAAAAGGTTGAAGGCGATTTGAAAATGGGCAGAGGTCCTGTTATTGCCTACTCGCCTGCTGTACAAAATAATTTACGTGATTTAATTGTCGAAACGGCTCAAGAAAATAAAATTCCATTTCAACGTCACGCTACTTCGAGATCAACAGGCACTGATACTGACGCATTTGCTTACAGCAACGGAGGTGTTCCGTCTGCGTTGATTTCACTTCCTTTGCGCTATATGCATACAACTGTAGAAATGGTTCATAGAGATGATGTAGAAAATGTAATTCAGTTAATCTATGAGTCTCTTTTGAAAATCGAGAACAATGAAACTTTTTCTTATTTTAAATAAGATGTATCTTTAATGTAAATCCGGTGTATTTTTTTTGACCGGGTTTACAAATAATAAATCACATGAAAATATTACTACTCGAAGACGACTTTACTTTATCAAAAGAAATCTCAGCATTCTTTACTTCAAAGGATTTCGAGTGTTTTGCCTTTTATGATGGATCATTATTGTTGAAAAAATACTTTCCGTACGAATATGATCTGATTATTCTTGATATTAATGTTCCTGGTGTAAACGGAATCGACGTTTGTAAAGGTATTCGAGAAGTCGATAAAAAGACACCTATTATTATGCTGACTGCTTTTAGCGAAATTGAAGATAAATTATCCTCTTTTGATAATGGCGCGGATGATTATTTGGTAAAACCTTTTCATTTTGATGAATTATATGCCAGAGTGCAGTCGTTATTAAGACGTAAAGATGTTCCGCAGCAAGTAGAAAACAAATTACATCTTAAAGATCTTGAGATTTTTGAAGATGATATGAAGGTTTTTAGATCTGGTGAAGAAATAAAACTTACTCCAAAGGAGTTTAAATTAATTTTGATTCTGGCTCATGCAAAAGGAAAAGTACTTTCTAAACAATTTATTGCAGATAAACTTTGGGATTATCATATAGAGACCAATCAGAATACTATTGAGGTTTATATTAATTTTTTGAGAAAGAAAATAGATAAAGATCATGATGTAAAACTAATTAGAACCAAAGTTGGATACGGATATTATCTAAGCGATCAAGAATGACATTAAAAAATAGGATATCACTTTTAGTTAGTTTACTGTTTACCATTCTTTTTGGATTGGCATCTACGGTGATATTCATTTTATATTCCAATTATAGAAAAGAGGAATTTCGCGAGCGACTGGAAATTAAAGCTTTATCTAATATAAAGTTATTAGTTAATGTTAAGCAAGTCGATAATCAGCTTTTAAAAATAATTGATCAAAATTCTATTAATAAACTGTATGATGAAAAAACATTAGTTTTTGATTCTAACTATAAATTAATATACAGCAGTATAGATGATGCCAAAATCAATTGGTCTGTTGACGACTTAAAGTATTTAAAAAAGAACAAAACCTTTTTTAAAAAGCAGGGAGATTATGAGGTATACGGTGTATTTTACGACACTAATGACAAAGATTTCTACGCATTAATCTCTGCAACTGATGATTACGGAAACAGAAAACTGCTTTTCTTACGCTATACTTTGGTTATTTCGTACATCTTTTTTACCACTATCTGCTGGCTTCTGACTTCTTTTATGGTTAGGAAAGCTATGAATCCTTTAAATGCTTTTCATCAAAAAATAAAAAATATAAACGAAAACAACCTAGATACTAGAATTGAATCCAAAAGCAGTAAAGATGAAATTGATCTTATTGCTGATGAATTTAATTTTATGATGGATCGTATTGAAATTTCCTATCAAAGACAAAAAGAGTTTACTGCAAATGCTTCGCACGAATTAAGAACACCGCTTTCCAGAATGACATCTCAGATTGAGAATGCCGTTTCCGATCCTGATATTAGGCCTAAAAGTAAATCTTTCTTAAATGCATTATTGACTGATGTTAATCATTTAAGTGAATTGATTAACTCCTTATTAATTCTTTCGAAAATTGACAACAGTGAAGCAGACAACCATGAAGTTCAACGATTGGATGAAATTTTATTTTCGTCTATTGAAAAAATAAACAAGACTTTTCCCGATTTCGTTATTCTTTTTGAAATGGAAGAAAGCGATAATCTTGATACGGCTTTAGAAATCAATGGAAACAAAAATCTACTTGAAATTGCTATTACCAATGTTTTAAAAAACGCTTATATTTATTCGGATAATAAACAAGCTCAAGTTAAAATTAGTACTGAGGATAATCTGCTCCTTTTATCTATTTCAAATTCAGGACGTACCTTAAGCGACTTTGAGCAGCAAAATCTTTTTCAGCCTTTTATGCGCGGCGAAAATGCCAAAGGAATAACTGGTTTTGGACTTGGACTTCGTATTGTAAATAGAATCCTTAGCCTTCATAATTCTAATATAACGTACAGTATTCCAAGTGACAGCGTGAATTTATTCCGCATTACTTTTCATAACTAATTTTTTTTTAAGGTTTTTTTAAGGTAGATTTTAAGGTGTCTTAAAGTCCGCAGATAGCATATTTGTATTAAATAAATTTGATACAATGAAAAAATTATATGCATTCTTACTATTTGCATTCCTTAATCAGGTAGTCATGGCTCAAAAAACAGTTACTCTTCAAGACTGTGAAAGCCAATTCTTAAAAAAGAATCTTTTTTTACTGGCATCGCAATACAACATCGATGCCTCAAAAGCATTAACTATTCAGGCTCGTATCTGGGATAATCCCACAATTTCAGCAGAATTAAATGCCTATAATCCTGAAAGAGATAAGTATTTTGATATTGGTAAAGATGGACAGAAAGTCTTTGCAATCGAACAGCTGATTTATCTTGGAGGTAAAAAAAGAAATGAAGTAAAACTAGCTCAAGCAAATGAAAAGCTGGCAGAACTTCAATTCAATGATTTACTACGCAATTTAAAATTACAGCTTCGCAAAAGTTTTTTTACAGTGTATTACAATACCAAAAATCTCCAAAACACTGATAAGCAAATTGGGCATATCGAAAACTTAATTAATTCGTACTCTGCTCAGGCTCAAAAGGGAAACATTCCATTAAAAGATGTTGTTCGACTGCAATCGTTATATCTTAATTTTAAGAATGAACGAATGGAAGTTGTTAGTGCGAATATCGAAGAGCAGGCCAACTTAAAACTGCTTTTAAATGAAACTGAAAATGTTATTCCAATAGTAAGCAAAGACGATTCTGATAAATATTTAAAAACAATTGAATTCGATCTTAAAGGTTTTGAAGATGAAGCAATAGCTAATCGCCCTGATTATTTAGCTAAGCAAAAAGAAATTGATGCTAATGAACTGAATGTAAGATGGCAAAAATCGCTTTCTGTTCCAGATATTACTTTGGGAGCAAACTATGATCAGCGAAGTGGTGCATTTAATAGAGAAGCCAATGTAAGCGTTGGAATTCCTCTGCCTCTTTGGAATAAAAATAAAGGAAACATTAAGTATGCAGAAACAATTTTGGAGCAATCAAAAATTGAAAAACAAAATTTTGAACTGCAGTTACAAACCGAGATTACTGCTGCTTGGACTAAATGGGATGAATCCAGACAAAATTATATCGTGATAAAACCTACTGTAAATTCTGATTTTGAGGCAGTTTATAACGGTATGCTGACGAACTTTCAAAAACGAAATGTAAGTCTGTTAGAATTTACCGATTTCATGGAAAGCTACAATCAAGCTATTATTCAACTTAACGAATTGAAGAAAAAAGTAGTGATAGCTGGTGAAGAATTAAATAGCACGATCAATAAAGATTTATTTTAAAAATTAAAGAAATGAAACATACATTATTTATAGGAATCGCAATTGTAAGTCTGTCGCTTGCAAGCTGCAAAAAAGAAGTTGAGAACCCAGAAACAAATACCTCATTTGTTTTAAGCAACGACATGCTGAAAACAACTACAACTGCCACTGCCGAAATTCAACCATTAAAAAACGAGCTTAGTTTTTACGGAAAAATTACTGCTGACAATAATAAAATGATAGATGTTTATCCGTTAGTTGGAGGAAACGTTATGAAAGTAAACGTTGAACTTGGTGATTATGTAAAGAAAGGACAAGTGCTTGCAACTATCAAAAGTACTGATGTTGCAGATTTTGAAAAGCAGTCTATAGATGCAAAAAGTGATTTGCTGGTTGCGAAAAACAATTTAAAAGTTGCCCAAGAATTATTTGACGGAAAATTAAATTCTGAAAGTGATGTGCTTCAAGCTAAATCTGAAGTAAATAAAGCACAATCTCAATTGAGCAAAGTTCAGGAAACTTATAAAATTTATAATATAAAACCAGGATCTATTTACGAAGTAACAGCTCCAATAAGTGGTTTTATTATTCAAAAAAGTATAAATCAGGATATGCTTTTACGTAATGACCGTTCTGAAAATATATTTGATATAGCAGAAATTAGTGAAGTTTGGGCCATGGCCAATATCAACGAAATTGATATTAACAAAGTAAAACTGGGAACAAATGCAGCAGTTACTACTTTGAGTTATCCTGATAAAACATTTCAAGGAAAAGTAGATAAAATTTACAATGTTATCGATCCTGAAACCAAAGCAATGCAGGCAAGAATTAAACTAAAAAATACAGATTATCTGCTTAAACCAGATATGAATGCAAACATAAAATTGTCTTTTAACGAAAACCAATCTATGATCGCCGTTCCAAGCAATGCCATTGTATTTGATAAAAGTAAAAACTTTGTTGTGGTATTTAAAGACCGTAACAACATAGAAACAAGACAAGTAGAAGTATATCGAGTTGTTGGAGATACAACTTATATCTCAAGTGGTTTAAAAGAGAACGAAAAAGTAATCACAAACAATCAGCTGTTTATTTATGGTGCTTTAAACAATTAAGACATGAACAAATTCATTAAAAATATTATTGCTTTTTCATTAAAGAATAAAGCATTTACCTTCTTTTGGGTTGGATTATTGGCTGTTGCTGGGTTTATTTCATTTAAAAATATGCCTATTGATGCTTTTCCAGATGTTACCAATACGCAGATTATTATAATTACACAGTGGAATGGAAAAAGTGCTGAAGAAGTAGAGCGCTTTGTTACTTCTCCTATAGAAATTTCAATGAACTCTGTTCAGAAAAAAACGAGTGTTAGAAGTATTACGATGTTTGGATTGTCTGTTATCAAAATTATTTTTGATGATGGCGTAGATGATACTTTTGCTCGTTTTCAAGTAAATAATTTACTTAAGAATGTTTCGCTTCCAGACGATGTAGAGCCAGATGTACAGCCACCTTATGGACCAACAGGGGAAATTTTCAGATATATTGTAAAAAGCGACAGCAGAGATAGTAGAGAATTATTAACCTACCAAAACTGGGTAATAGACAAGCAACTTCGTGCTCTTCCTGGTGTTGCCGATCTAAACGTATTTGGAGGTCAAACTAAAACTTATGAAATTGGTGTAGATCCTATTAAACTTGCTAAATACAATATTACTCCATTACAGGTTTACAATGCTGTTAACTCTGGAAACATCAATGTTGGCGGTGATGTGATTGAAAAAAATGGACAAGCTTTTGTTGTTCGAGGTGTTGGTTTATTAAAATCTAGAGCTGATATTGGAAATATTATCGTAGATGACGCGGCCGGAAATCCGATTTTAGTTAAAAACGTTGCTGATGTATACGAAAGTTCAATGCCAAGAGTAGGACAAACTGGAATTGGAAATAATGATGATGCAGTTGAAGGAATCGTTGTAATGCGAAAAGGAGAAAATCCGCAGGAAACACTGGCCTTGATAAAAGCAAAAATCAAAGATTTAAATGATAATGTTCTTCCAAAAGACATTAAAATTGAGACTTTTTACGATCGTGATAATTTAATGAATTTTACGACCGAAACTGTAATGCACAATTTATTCGAAGGAATTGTACTTGTTACCTGTGTAGTCTTTCTTTTTATGGCCGACTGGCGAACTACTTTTACAGTTTCTATCGTAATTCCGCTTTCCTTATTATTTGCATTTTTATGTCTTAAAATGATGGGAATGAGTGCTAACTTATTGAGTTTAGGTGCAGTCGATTTCGGAATTATCATTGACGGCGCCGTCGTAATGGTCGAAGGATTATTTGTGGTTTTAGACCAACGAGCGCATCAATTGGGAATGGAAAAATTTAATAAAATTGCAAAAGGAAGCTTAATCAAAAAAACAGGAACAGAAATGGGTAAAGCCATTTTCTTCTCCAAATTGATTATTATTACAGCTTTACTTCCAATTTTCTCTTTCCAGAAAGTAGAAGGGAAAATGTTCTCTCCCCTAGCCTTTACTTTAGGTTTTGCATTATTAGGAGCGCTTATTTTCACTTTAACTTTAGTTCCTGTCCTTTCACATATTTTATTAAACAAAAATGTAAAAGAAAAACATAATCCGTTTGTGAATTTTTGGGACAGAATCGTTTCTAAAGGTTTTGCGTGGACATTTAAGCATAAAGTACAAACTCTAATAGCTTCTATTGGGCTATTAGCAGCAGTATTTTTCTCTGCAGGTTTCTTAGGAACAGAATTTTTGCCACAATTAAATGAAGGAGCATTATGGGTTACGGCAGAATTACCAATGAGTACGTCGCTGCCAGAGAGTGTCAAAACAGCTGCAATGATTAGAAAAGACTTAGAAAGTTTTCCAGAAGTCAAAAATGTTTTATCGCAAACAGGACGAAGCAATGACGGTACGGACCCAAATGGTTTTGGATTTATTCAGCTTCAAGTTGATTTGAAACCAAAAGCAGAATGGACTCGAAAAATTTCCATGGATGATCTGATCAACGAAATGGATAATAAATTAAAAGTCCACCAAGGAATTACGTATAATTATTCGCAGCCGGTAATTGATAACGTTGCCGAGTCTGTTGCAGGATTTAAAGCTTCAAACGCGGTTAAAATTTACGGAGATGATTTGAATAAATTAGACCAGCTTGCCAATGAAGTTCTAGCACAAATTAAAGATATTCCAGGTATAAAAGATGCGGGAATTCTACGAAATGTGGGACAGCCTGAAATAAGCGTAATTCTAGATCGTGAAAAAATGGCGGCTTACGGCGTAACATTAAGCGATGCGCAAGCAGTATTGGAGCTAGCTTTTGGAGGAAAAACAGCAACTGAAAAATATGAAGACGAAAAGAAATTTGATGTTCGTGTTCGTTTTTCTAAAGAATATAGAAAAGATGAAAAAGATTTGGAAGAAATTAAAGTTCCAACAATCAGCGGTATCAAAATTCCTTTAAAAGAAATCTGCGATATTAAAACTATAACCGGCCCTGCTTTTATTTATAGAGATAATACAAAACGTTTTATCGGCGTTAAATTCTCTGTTCGTGATCGAGATTTGGGTAGTACAATTGCAGAAGCACAGGCAAAGGTTAATAAATTAAAATTACCTGCAGGTTACACAACTGGATGGACTGGAGAATTTGAAAATCAGGTTCGTGCGAGTGCGCGTCTGGCTCAAGTAGTACCAATCAGTTTAATTGGAATTTTTGTATTACTTTTTATTTTGTTCGGAAACTTTAAAGATTCTCTTCTGGTTTTAGCCAATGTTCCATTTGCCATAATTGGTGGAATTATCGCACTGCACATGACGGGAATGAATTTTGGAATATCAGCTGGAGTTGGTTTTATTGCTCTTTTAGGTATTTGTATTCAAAATGGAGTTATTCTAATATCTGAATTCCATCATAATTTAAAAGCCAAATTTAGTCTGGAAGAATCCATTTTTATGGGAGTTAAAGCCAGAACAAGAGCTGTAGTAATGACTGCATTGATGGCATCTATAGGATTGCTGCCGGCAGCAATTTCTACTGGAATTGGTTCAGAATCGCAAAAACCTCTTGCAATTGTAATTATCGGCGGACTTATGACTGCAACTGTTTTAACTTTATTAGTGTTTCCAATTTTATTCTGGATATTCAACAGAAAAAAACATGTACCCATTGAATAATAATTTTAATAATAGTTTTTTAGTTAAATCAATTTGTTGGATTTAAAAGGGAAAGCACCATTCTTGTAATGGTGCTTTTCTGTTTTATAAAACTAAAGACAAAAAAAATGACCTTTTGCTCAGAAAGGTCATTTTATACTAACTCAAAACTTTAAAAATCTTATTTCAAATCTTTCAGAATTGCGATTGATTCTGCAGCATTTGATAATTGCGCATATTTTAATGCAGTATATCCTTTTTCATTTTTTTCACTAGGACGTGCACCGCTAGCTAATAAAAGTTTTACAATTTCATGTTTATTGTAACGTGCTGCGATCATCAATGGTGTAAGATCGTCATCAGACATTTCATTTACGTCTGCACCGTATTCGATAAACTTTTTAACAGTTTCAATGTCTCCTTTGCTTATTGCAACATTTAATGGGTTTGCTGCATAGCTTCCTAACTCAACTTGATTTTTTACAAATGAAACTCCATTTGAAGCCATAGCTTCATTTCCAAATGTCACTAGGGCTAATCCTAAATAAATAACTGATTTTTTCATAATAATTGATTGTTTGTTAAATTGATTGATGATGATTATAATTTCTATACAAATGTAATTTATTTAATTGTATTATGTATTACAAAGTACTATGTTTTAACCAATTCTTAACATTTACTTAATAAAACCATAATTTAAAGACTCGAACATTAATAAATTCGTGTTTTCATTATAATAGACTACAAAAAACATAAAATGTTACAATAAATCTGAAAAAAAATAATTTTAAATCTCATTCATTTGATTCATAGAGTAAAAGCTGATCAAGTTTTTTACATTTATTTTTAATCAGACAAAAGTCAAATGGGCATCAGTGGTATTATTCCATACCCTGCAAAAATTATGCTTTCGATGATGAGAATGGATCAATGAAAGGTAACGATCTAAAAAAAGGTCTTGAAAATTTGAAACAAAAAATGGAGTAAAATTTCACAGAATTATAAAAATAAATGCCTCGTTTTTGTCAATAAAAACGAGGCATTTTTGAGTTATAAAATTCTTGGGGAAATAAATTAATTTACCTCCCTAAATTATTATTTAGAAGATAAATATTCTAATACGTTTTTATTAATACGCTGATCAATATTATCAATATCAGCCTTTACAAATTTTTCGCCTAAAATATTCTCATACAATTCGATATATCTTTCAGAAACAGATTCGATATATTCATCAGACATATCTGGAATCTGTTGTCCTTCCTGCCCTTGAAAACCATTTTCGATCAACCAGCGGCGAACAAATTCTTTAGACAATTGTTTTTGCTCCTCCCCTTTTTCTTGTCTATCTGCATATCCGTCAGCATAGAAATAACGAGATGAATCTGGTGTATGAATTTCATCAATTAAAACAATAACACCATCTTTTGTTTTTCCGAATTCGTATTTGGTATCCACTAAAATTAATCCACGTGAAGCCGCAATTTCAGTTCCTCTTTGAAATAAAGCACGGGTATATTTTTCTAAAACCAAATAATCTTCTTCAGAAACAATTCCTTTAGCTAAAATATCTTCACGAGAAATATCTTCGTCATGAGAACCATTATCTGCTTTTGTAGTTGGAGTAATAATTGGCTCAGGAAATTTATCATTTTCTTTTAAATCTTCAGCCATAGCAACACCGCAGATTTGTTTTCTTCCTGCTGCATATTCACGAGCGGCATGCCCTGATAAATAACCGCGAATTACCATTTCTACTTTAAAAGGCTCACATAAATGTCCAACAGCAACGTTTGGATCTGGAGTTGCAATTAACCAATTTGGAACAATATCTTGAGTCAATTCCATAAACTTAGTAGCAATCTGATTTAAGATTTGTCCTTTGTATGGAATTCCTTTTGGCAAAACTACATCAAAAGCAGAAAGTCTGTCGGTTGCTACCATTACCAAAAGTTCGTCGTTAATATTATAAACTTCTCTAACTTTTCCGCGGTAAACTGATTTCTGATTCGGGAAATTAAAATTTGTAGTTGTGATTGTATTGCTCATTTTTTGTTGTGTTGTTTTTTTTTATGATTGCAAATTTAAAACTATTTAAAAGAGCAAGCAAGAAATATTCAGTTTTCAGTCACAGATTTCAGTTTTAATACTATCACTGAAAACTATTGTTTTAGAAGTGTCTCATTAAATAAATTTAAGATTCTGCTGTATTCATCTATCCATGAATAAGTTTCTTTAAAACCGTGGGCTTCAACAGGAAACGAAGCGAGAGTCCAATTCTTTTTTTGAAGCTCAATGAAACGCTGTGACAAACGCACAATATCTTTATATTCAACATTATCATCTACCATTCCGTGAAGCATAACAAGATTTCCTTTCAAATTATCGGCATAATAAATGGGTGAACTTTTTTTATAGGCTTCTGGATCAGTTTCAGGGAAGTTCAAAATATTGCCTGTATATCCGTGATTGTAATGCGCCCAGTCAGTTACAGAACGTAAAGCTGCACCCGATTTAAATTCGCCTGGAGTTGTCAGCATTCCCATTAAAGTAATAAAACCTCCGTAAGAGCCGCCATAAATTCCAACTCTGCTAGGATCAATACCGTATTTTTCTACCAAATATTTTTTACCATCTAGATGATCAGATAGATCTTTTCCTCCCATAAAACGATAAATTCCAGTTCTAAAATCACGTCCATAACCATCACTGCCTCGATAATCAATATCCAAAACCGTATATCCTAAATCGGTCAGCAAATTATGAAACATATATTCTCTATAGTAATTACTCCAAAAGTTATGTGCGTTTTGAAGATAGCCCGCGCCGTGCACAAAAATTATTGCCGCCTTATTAGCAATTTCTGTTTTTGGAGTATATAATCTTGCATTTACAGGCGTTCCGTCCTGCGCCTTAAAAGTGATAACTTCAGGTTCTCTCCATTTGTATTTTTTAAAATCTTCTGAAACTGAAGAAGAAATCTGCTGTAAAACGGTATTCTTTTTATTATCACCTATGTAAAAATCCCAAGGAATATTTTTAAACGAATAACGAACCAAAAGCGATTTTTCGTCTGGAGATAAAATTACTTCGTGTGCGCCATTTTTAGTTAAAATTGGCTGTAACGTTCCATCTCCAACAGTAAGTTTATAGAACTCTCTGTTTCCTGCATGTGTGGTATTTGTTGTTAAATAAAAAGTCTTTCTATCTTTAGACAAAATGAGATCACGTACTTCCCAATTTCCTTTTGTAAGCTGTGTTTTCTTTTTAGTTTTTACATTCAGAGTATATAAATGTGAATAACCCGTGGCTTCAGATTGAAAATAAATAGTTTCATTATCAGCTAAAAAACCTAAATTTCCTGAAGAAAAGGAATAAGATGGGATGCCAGGTCCAGCAATCCAAGCTTCATCATGCTGATGTTCAATTTCTTCAAAAATGCCTTTTTCGAGATTTAAACTTACGAGCCATCGGTCTTTATTATCCTGACTTCTGATTTCTACAATTGCAAGTGAACCATCTTCATTATAAATTGGCGCCTGAGGAATTACCAATTTATCTTCTTTAGGTTTGCTCTTTAAATTATTATATAACTCATAATATTTTGGTGTATTTTGAATATGACTTAAAGTCGAAAAATTCACATAATAAACTGAATCTTTTGCCACTGAATAAATTCCGAATTTTGTCTTTACAAAATTCTTAGTCGAAACTTTTTCTTTCGTTTCAGGACTTTGATTATAACCATCAGCCGTTATAAAAACTTCCATTTTTTCTCTTTTGATTTCTGGTTCTTCGACCAAAATAAAAGTGGCAAAATTACCATTAGGATTTACCTGAAGTCCCGCAAATTGATCGTTTCCATAGAAATACTGCCTCGCAAAATCAGATTTTACTGCTTTGCTTTTTTCAAGATTCCACTGTTTTTTCGCCTCTTTATCTCTTATAAACTGAAATAATTCTTTTTGCTGCACAGCTAGAAAAGATTCCGTATCTTCTTTTACCTCTCTTTTTATTCCTTTGCTGAAATTGGTGATTTGTAAAATAGTACCAGCCTTAGTATCATATTTAAAAATATTGTCATTTTGCTCATAAAATAATACTCCAGCTTGCACCTAATTGTAAATTAGATAATTTTGAAGATTGCTGAATTAATTTTTTTATTGTTTTGGATTGAATTGAGTACGAAAACAAACTTCCGTTATCCAAATAATAAACTAAATCTGATCCTGATTTGGTTTTAAAATCGAGTCGAGAAAAAACAGCCTCTTTTGGAGATGCTTTTTCTGGTGTAGACATTCCTTTCTGCCAGTAAAATGTACTTGCTCCTAATTCATCTTTTGGATTCCACTCAAAATACACTTTTTTACCATCTAAAGACCAGCGTCCGTTTGTTGGCTGATTTCCAATAAAAGATTCACCTTTCATTATTTCTTCCAGTTTCAAATTTTGAGAATTTCCAAAATGAGAAAGAAATAGAAAAGTAAGGATAAAGATGTTTTTTGTCATAGTAGATGTTTTTTGAGAAAACAAAAATACACTCTGAAATCTTCTAAAAAAATGTTTTGGTTATTTCCTTGCGAAATTCTTTATATTAAATTTAAGTAATAAAAAAATCCCTGAAGAAAGTCTTCAAGGATTGTGTTTTCTTATTGAAAAGTCTAACTATTTTAAAAAATTAAATTTTCATTTATTATGATTTTAACTTGCCGCAAATTCCTTATCTAATATTTTTGAAGCGATATATTTTGCTACACCATCTTCTGCATTGGTTTTAATAACTTCTAAATCGGGTAAAGTTTCTTTTAAAACTGCTGGAGCATTCCCCATAATTAAACCTTTTCCAGATGCCGATAACATTTGCACATCATTAAATCCGTCTCCAAAAGAAACTGCCTGGTCTAAAGTGTAACCTTCTTTTTCCAAAACTTGCTCAATTGCAACTGCTTTATCTATAGACTTATCCATAAATTCCAAACAGGTTGGCAAACTAAAAGCGTGGTGTAAATGTTCTGAAGAATTGGCCAAAACATCATCTTTTAATTTTACTAATTTTTCATGATCGTCGCATGAAAAGAAAATTTTAATCGCGCCAAAATCTTCAAGATTCTTATAATCCACTAATTCTGGGCGGTATTTTAATTCAGCTTGAAAAGAATTAAGTCTTTCATTCCATTTGTTGGTCTGCCAAACATTTTCTTTAAATAAAACTACTGTAATTGCAGGGTCGATTTCCACATTTAAAGCCGCTTTAACCACGTCGCTGTCTAGGTTAAAAGCAAAAAGTTCTTCTTTATTAGGCGAATGAATTCTAGCTCCGTTTGAACTCACTAAATAAACTGGAACATCAAGTGTTTCAATAATAGCCATTGCATCAAGGTGATGACGGCCAGTTGCTACAACTATAAGGTAATTTTGATTGTGAAGTTCTTGAAAAATAGATTTAGTATAATCTGAAATTCTGTGTTGAGGGTTGAGTAAAGTTCCGTCGAGGTCACTTACTACAACTTTTATATTTTTAAGTTTTGTCATATTATTATCAAATACTGATGTTATGCAAATTTACGTCTTTAAGCTCGGAAGACCAAAGTTTGAAAGTTCTTACGACATCAAATAAGGTAAGTTTATTAATTATTTAACAAATCATTTGATAAACTAAAGAAATATTATAAAATAAAGGTTGCAAATAATACTTTAATCGCGATGGGACAAGGAAGATTATTTACGAATAGTTACGCAAGCGTGAAATAAAGTATTCTAAAAAAAAATATTCGTTTTGTACCTTCGAGATGAAACGTACAAAACGAATATCAATAAATGTTAAACCACAATTCACGATTTACATTTAACATTTTACTAAAATTAAAAATTAGTCGTGATTCTCTATTTGCTTGTAGGCGTCAATTACCTTTTTAACCAATCTATGGCGAACAATATCTTTATCATCAAGATAAATAATTCCGATTCCGTCAATATCTTTTAGAACCAAAATTGCTTCTTTCAGACCAGAAATAGTTCTTCGTGGTAAATCGACCTGACCAGGATCGCCCGTAATCATAAATTTGGCGTTTTTACCCATACGGGTCAAAAACATTTTCATTTGCGAGTGGGTTGTATTCTGGGCTTCATCTAGGATTACAAAGGCATTGTCCAGCGTTCGGCCACGCATAAATGCAAGCGGTGCAATCTGAATAATTCCTTTTAAAATGTAATCTTCGAGTTTTTCGTTGGGAAGCATGTCACGCAGCGCATCGTAAAGCGGCTGCATGTAGGGATCAAGTTTTTCTTTCATATCCCCAGGCAGAAATCCGAGATTTTCACCGGCTTCGACTGCAGGACGAGTCAAAATAATCCTTTTTACTTCTTTATCTTTTAACATTTTAACCGCCATAGCGACACCGGTATACGTTTTTCCAGTTCCAGCAGGACCAATAGCAAAGACCATATCATTTTTCTTAATGGTATCAACCAGCAACTGCTGATTCGGCGTCATCGCTTTGATAATCTTACCGCCAACACCATGAACTAAGATTTTGTCATGATCGTAAGTTCTTTTATCTTCTTGACCATCACTCATGATTACACGTTCAATTACATTATCATCAATATTATTGTATCGTGTGAAATGAAGCATTAATCTTTGAAATCTTTTTTCAAATTCATCTAAAACTTCTTTTTCGCCAAATGCTTTTAAAGTTGTCCCTCGCGCTACGATTTTAAGCTTTGGGTAATACTTTTTAATAATTTCTAGATGGCTGTCCTGTGCGCCCCAAAATTCTTTTGGAGCAATATCTACTAGCTCGATTATTCTTTCGTTCAAATGAAGTAGTTTTAAATTAAAATTCCTTTTTATTATTTCGAGGTTGTCGGGTCTTTTTTATTAGTCTCAGTTTCCAGCTGCTGTTTTCAGTTTTTGTTTTTTAGAAACTTAGACCTGCATTCCTAACAGAGGCTTCTCTAACAGCAAGTTAATTTTTAAAATCACAATTTGTCTTTTCTTTCTTTCAATTTGTGTTTACTATTATTAGCTTTGCATTTCTCAAATTTAATGAAAATTAGATTTAAATACTATCAATAGTTATAAACAAAATGATGTCAATAATTACCCTTACTACAGACTACGGCTTAAAAGATCACTTTGTGGGGTCGCTGAAGGGTAAAATACTTTCTGAAAATCCAGAGGTTCAAATAATTGACATTTCTCACGACATTGATCCCTTTAATACTGCAGAAGCCAGTTATGTAATTGGTGCCTCTTATTTAAGCTTCCCAAAAGGAACTGTACACCTTATTGGGGTCGATATTGAACGGAATAAAGAGAATCAGCATATCGCCATGCAGTGGAATGACCACTATTTTATTTGTGCCGATAATGGAATTCTGAGCATGCTTACGCAGAAGATCGTACCGCAAAAGATTGTTGCGATCAATATTCATGATCGTTTCCCTATAGAATCAACAGATATGGATATTTTTATTCAGGTGGCTTCTCACTTATCAAAAGGCGGTTTATTGAATGTAATTGGCAAAGAAATCACTTCAATAAAAGAAGCAACTGAACTTCAAGCAATTATTGCCGACGACGGAAATTCTATAAAAGGCTATATAATTTATATTGATCATTTCGGAAACGTGGTCACTAATATTTCAAAGAAACAATTCTTGGAAGTTTCACGCGGACGCCAGTATGAAATTGTAATGAAACCTAAAAATATCAAAACGATTTTACCTAATTATTCGGCTATTGCAACTTCTGATAAATATCCGATTAAAACGTATGAAGGAGAAAAACTGGCTATTTTTAATGAAGCTGGTTTTCTTGAAATCGCTATTTTTAGAAGTAATCCATCTAAAGTAGGTTCTGCCAGTAGCTTGTTAGGATTGAATTATCGTGATGTGATTACAATTAAGTTTTCGTAAATAAATTTAGATAGATTTTAGATTAAAGAAACTCTAAAGTTTGGAATTTGGAATTTCTCTTTTGGAATTTTATTTTTTTATAAAAACAACAATCAAATTTGGTACTTTTGCGCACCTGTAAGACTTTAGACAATTTAAAAAATCTATCCCGAGGCTTCGGGACTGAATTATCAATCTAAAATAGCAACATGTTTGTCAGAATAGTAAAAATGAGTTTTCATGAAGAAAAAGTTCCTGATTTTCTGGAGAATTTTGAATCCGTGAAAGAAAAAATAAGAAATGCTGAGGGAAATCGTTTTTTAGAATTGTATCAGGATAAAAATGACAAATGCATCTTTTTTACTTACAGCTATTGGGAAACTGAAGCTGATTTGGAAAATTATAGAAATTCTGAGCTTTTTAATACGGTTTGGAATTTTACAAAAAAGTTATTCAATGCAAAGCCAGAAGCGTGGAGCGTGGATAAATTGGTTAGTTTAAAATAGCTTAAAGTTTCAAGTTAAGCAGACAACTTGAAACCTTAAACATGAAACAATAAAAAACAAAACACGAATGAAATCAATCATTTTAAGAGAAATAAAATCCTTTTTTGGCTCTCCTATCGGCTATTTGGTCATTGCGATTTTTTTAATCAGCAACGGACTATTTTTATGGGTATTTGAAGGAGATTACAATATCCTGAATACAGGTTATGCCGATTTAACTCCGTTTTTCACTTTAGCACCTTGGATTTTAATCTTCTTAATTCCAGCCGTAACTATGAGAAGTTTCTCTGACGAAAAGAAACAAGGTACTTTAGAATTGTTACTGACAAAACCTTTATCCATTTGGGAAATTGTAAACGGAAAATTTTTCGGATCTTTTCTATTAATTATTTTGGCAATTATTCCAACCCTAATTTATGTAAAAGTAATTTCAGATTTAGGTTTTCCAGAAGGGAACATTGATATGGGAAGCACGATTGGTTCTTACTTCGGATTGTTATTTTTAATCGCTTCTTATTCAGCAATCGGGATCTTCACTTCTACCCTTTCAGAAAATCAGATTGTCGCTTTTATTATTGCTGTTTTCTTATGCTTTTTCTTGTATTTTGGTTTTGAAGGTCTAAGTTCTTTAATTCCTGGTTCAAACAATTTTGTTTCAGTTTTAGGAATGCAGAATCATTTTAAAAGCATGAGCCGTGGTGTAATTGATACACGCGATGTTATTTATTTTTTAAGCATTACAATCGCTTTTCTATGTTTTACTGTTTACCAATTAAAATCTTATAAAGCGTAATGAAAGCATCTACAAAGCAAAATTTAAAAACATTAGGCATTACTATATTCGTTTTAGTTGTTTTAAATGTACTTGGAACACTATTTTTCCAGCGTTTTGATTTAACTAAAGACAAACGTTATACGCTGTCTTCAACTTCATTAGGAATTGTAAAACAAGTTGAGAATCCGCTTTCTATAAAAATTTACATGGCTGGCGATCTTCCAGCAGATTTTAAACGTTTGCAGCAGGAAACCAAACAACTACTAGAAGAGTTTCAAGCATATAATAAAAATATCGTTTTCGAATTTGTCGATCCTTTAGAAAATGAAGAAGAAAGCGACGAACTTACAAAATCACTTTTCAAAAAAGGATTAACGCCAGTAAACATAACTGTTGACGATAAAGGAAAACAATCTCAAGCAATGGTTTTTCCTTGGGCAATTGCGGTTTATAACGGAAAAGAAGTTAATATTCCATTATTGAAAAATATAATGGGTGCTTCGACTACGCAAAAAGTAATGGGATCGATTCAGCACTTAGAGTATTCTATTGCAGATGCCATCAATAAAATTACTAAAAACAAGCAGAAAAAAGTTGCAATTATAAGAGGTAACGGCGAATTGAAAGAAATTCATGTCGCTAAAATGCTGCTGCAGATTAGAGAAAGTTATTTCATTGGACCTTTTACATTAGATTCTGTTGCAAAAGATCCAAATGGAACTTTAAATGCATTGAAAAAATATGATTTAGCCATTATCTCAAAACCAACAGAAAAATTTACTGACGAAGAAAAAGAAGTTCTGGATCAGTTTATCATGAACGGCGGAAAAACAATTTGGTTAATTGACCAAGTTGCCGCCGATATGGATAGTTTGTATAATGATATGGGCGCAACTCTGGCATATCCCAGAGATTTAAATCTGAACGATATGTTCTTTAAATACGGGTTCAGAATTAATCCTGATTTGATAAAAGACGAACAAGGAAGTCCAATAAAACTGGCAACCGGCGAACAAGGAAGCGCAACACAATATCAGGATTTTGTATGGAAATTTGCGCCTCAGGTTTACCCAGCAAGCCAGCACCCGATCGTTAAAAATCTTGGAGGTATTAAATTCGATTTTGCAAGTCCGATTGATACTTTAAAAAATGGAATTAAAAAGACCGTTTTACTGCAATCTTCCCAATATTCTAAAACTATCGGTTCGCCTGTAGAAATCAACCTGAATATGGTAACCGAAAAATCTACTCCAGAAGAGTATTTGAATAAAGGAAATTTACCGCTTGCCGTATTATTAGAAGGATCTTTCCATTCTGCTTTTGAAAATAGAGTTTTACCTTTTAAAGACAATTATTTTACCGCAAAAGGAAAACCAAATAAAATGATTGTTATTGCTGATGGAGATTTAGCAAGAAATCAATTAGACAAAAACAGAATGCCTGTCGAATTAGGTTATGATCAAAGAACTGGAAATCTTTACGACAATAAAGACTTTATCATGAATTGCATCAATTATCTGCTGGATGATACTGGACTTATTAACATTAGAAGTAAAGATGTGGAGCTGCCTTTATTGGATAAGGAAAAAGTTTACGAAAGCTACACTATGACGCAATTTATAACTATCGGAGTTCCAATTCTAATTTTATTAGTTTTCGGACTTGTCTTTACATTTATCAGAAAAAGAAGGTACAGTAAGTAGATGTTAATAAAAAAATGTAATACTTTAGATAGTTTAAGATATATTTGTAATCCGTATATTTAGCCCTTTATTTGCTAAATCATCCATCAAAAAATAAAATAAAACAGATGAAATTTATAGTATCGAGTTCGTACTTATTAAAACAATTACAAGTTTTAGGTAGTGTAATCAATAGCAACAATACGTTGCCAATTTTAGACAACTTTTTATTTGAACTAAACAATAATGAGTTAACAGTTTCGGCTTCAGATCTTGAAACGACAATGTCGGCTACATTATCGATCGATTCTACAAGTAAAGGAAGCGTAGCTGTACCAGCTAAACTTTTACTTGAAATTTTAAAAACTTTCCCAGAGCAGCCATTAACTTTTACTGTTGAGGATAACAATACAGTAGAAATTAGTTCAAATTCTGGTAAATATGCATTGGCTTACGCTGCTGGAGAAGAATTTCCTAAAGCGGTAAGTCTAGAAGATCCGTCTGTAACACTTGTTCCTGCAGAAGTTTTGGCAACTGCGGTAAGTAAAACTATTTTTGCTGCTGGAAACGACGATTTACGTCCGGTAATGTCTGGAGTTTTCTTCCAGTTTTCGCCGGAAGGATTAATTTTCGTAGCAACTGATGCGCACAAACTAGTAAAATATGCTCGTACAGATGTAAAAGCGTCTCAAGTAGCAGATTTTATTATGCCAAAGAAACCTTTGAATATCTTAAAAAGTATTTTAGGAACTTCTGATGCTGAAGTAAAAATCGAATACAACGATTCAAATGCGACTTTCTCATTTGACAATTATATCTTAATGTGTCGTTTAATCGACGGAAAATATCCAAACTACGAAGCAGTTATTCCAAAAGAGAATCCAAACAAATTAATGATTGACCGTTCTTTATTTTTAAGTTCAGTTAAGCGTGTTGCGATTTTCTCTAATAAAACTACACACCAAATTCGTTTAAAAATTGCTGGAGCTGAATTGAATGTTTCTGCAGAAGATATTGATTACTCAAACAAAGCAGAAGAAAGATTGACTTGTGATTATCAAGGAGATGATTTACAAATTGGTTTCAACTCTCGTTTTTTAACTGAGATGTTGACAAACCTGCAATCTGACATGATTATGCTTGAAATGTCATTACCAAATAGAGCAGGTATTTTAACACCTGTAGATGGTTTAGAAGAGGGAGAAACAGTTACTATGCTTGTAATGCCTGTAATGTTAAATAGTTAACATTAAAGTTTCTTTCTGTTACAGGGATATTTTTTAGTTTAAGATTAAACATCTATCATTGTAAAAAAAAAAGATATCGCTATTAACCAACCATTTTTTATACCTAGAAACCGCAATTCCTATAAAGAGTTGCGGTTTTTTATTTTAAGGTTTGGTTGGTGTTGTTTCAGGTTTCAGGTTTTAGGTTTCATGTTGATATTCTGTATGTTTTTTTAACCGCAAAGTTCGCTAAGTTTTTTTTCTAAGCTTTATTTCTACAAGCGCAAAAAGTTCGCAAAGCTTTATGATAACTTTGCGACCTTTGCGAAAACCTCTGCGCCCTCTGCGGTTAAACTTTAAACCTGAAACGTGAAACTTGAAAACCTGAAACAAAATTTTTATGTAACTTTGTAAGATGAAAATAGAAATTTGGTCGGACATCATGTGTCCGTTTTGTTATATCGGAAAAAGACAGTTGGAAACAGCGCTTGCTGTGTTCCCAAATAATGATTTTGAAATTGAATGGAAAAGCTTTCAATTAGATCCAACAATTACTTCTCAGCCAGATACGGATGTTTATACATTTCTAGCCGAAAGAAAAGGGATGTCAATCGAACAATCTAAAGAAATGCACAAAGGAGTCGTTGAACGCGCTAAAAGTGTTGGTTTAGAATATAATTTTGACAAAGCCGTTATCTCAAATTCTTTAAACGCACATAGAATCATTCAATTGGCTAAAACTAAAAATATTGGCGATCGTATGGAGGAAATTTTCTTCAAAGCTTATTTCACTGATGGAAAAGATTTAAACAACGGTCCTGCTTTAATTCAATTAGGAATTGAAGCAGGTTTGGAAGAGAATGAAATTAGAGAAGTTTTAGAAAGTGATGATTTATTTCTAAAAGAAGTACAATCAGATATTAAAGAAGCTGGAGAACTTGGGGTTCAAGGAGTTCCGTTTTTTGTCTTCGATCGCAAATATGCTGTCTCTGGAGCACAGCCTGTAGAAACATTTGTAAAAACTATTGAAGAAATTTTAAAATAAAACATAACACTCAAAAAACTTAAAAGCGTGCTGTCTACATTTAAACAGCACGCTTTTATTATTTAGCTTTATCTCAAACTAAAATTAATGACCAGCTCTACCTTTAGAATCTGTTGATTTTGTTGTAGTGCTTTTTCCTCTAGAACCAGTTGTTGATTTTTGAGTTTTTCCAGAATCTTTCATTCCAGATTTCGAATCTTTTCTTGAAGTTTCCATGATATATAATTTTTTAAATTATTGATATACAAAGTTGCAAAACAGGCTATTGATTTTTTTACAGAATTAAATTCTAATCTTATAAAATAAAAAGCAGACAATCATGTAAGATTAAAATTAAATCCTATAATCTTTTTAAACATCTAATTTTCAAATTTGTATACATGTATAAAGTTGAAAATTTATTAATTTAAAATAACAGCTATGAAAACAAATGCCGACAATAGATTCGCTGCAAAAAATCACTTCATATGCAGTAGACCAGATCATGTTGATACCGCTCATGAAAATGAAGCAATGGATGAAGAATTCACAACTGGTCAAAATCAAGATACAACCTATAAAAATTACTGCGATCAGTTTGATGAAGATACTGAGGACACTTATGAAATTATAGAAAGCGGACTAAATCTAGCTGAAGATAATACTCCATTTTCAACATATGATTACTCCAATCCTTACGACAGTTATAATTTGGATCATGAAGATGAAAAATATAATTGTCCTCCTTATAAAAATTATGAAAATTAAAAACTCTTAACACACTATGTCGCCAAAAAACGATCAAGAAATTATGAATGAATACTTGTCTAACGAAAGAACTTTGTTAGCGTGGCTTCGTACTGGAATTGGAATAATGGTTTTTGGTTTTGTAGCAGTAAAATTTTCTCTGTTTTTAAGACAGCTTCCCCCTAAATATCTAGCAGAAACTGTGGCCCCCAACAGTAATTTTACTATCTATTTGGGAATTGGATTATTAATTGCCGGCGCTTTAACGATTCTTCTGTCTTATTTGCGATATACCAAAACTGTTAAATTATTGAAACAGGGAAAATACCAATATTCAACCGCAATGCTGACGTTTATAACAATGATGCTTTTTGTTTTGAGTATTTCTCTTATCGCCTACCTTATTATCGCTGCAAGTGCATAAATTGTAATTTTCTAATTCTCAAATTATCTAATTATAAAAATTATAAAGATGAATCCACCATTATTACAATTTAACGATAAAGGCATTTACTGTCAGCAGGCAGATGTTTATCTTGACCCTTGGCGCCCAGTTAAAAATGCTATTATCACACACGGTCACTCAGATCACTCAAGGTGGGGACATCAAAATTATATAACTCATTATACCAATGTACCGATAATAAAACATCGTCTTGGCGATATTAATGTAACCGGCAAAGACTGGAACGAAACTTTTACTATAAACGGTGTAAAATTCTCTTTTCATCCTGCGGGTCATATCATTGGTTCCGCCCAAATAAGAGTGGAATACAAAGGTGAAATTTGGGTATTTACAGGTGATTACAAAACGGAGGATGACGGAATTTCTGTCCCGTATGAAGTTGTAAAATGCCATTCCTTTATAACCGAATGTACATTTGGACTTCCCGCATTTAAATGGGAACCACAGGCAGATGTAATGACCGATATTAATAATTGGTGGGCCGAAAACCGTGCTGAAGGAAAAACCTCTGTCCTATTTGGTTATTCGTTAGGAAAAGCACAGCGTTTATTAAAAAATCTAGATCCAAATATTGGAAGAATTTACACTCACGGCGCAATCGAGAATATGACCGAAGTTGTTCGTCCGTTAATTGATTTACCTGCAACAATACGAGTAACGCCCGAAACTAAAAAAGAAGATTTATTGGGAAGTATCGTTATCGCACCACCAAGCGCACACGGAAGTACATGGATTAGAAGGATGACTCCATTTGTAACAGGTTCCGCAAGCGGCTGGATGGCATTTCGAGGCGCAAGACGAAGAAGAGCCGTTGACCGCGGATTTGTCTTAAGCGATCATTGCGACTGGACCGGATTATTAGAAAGCATTCAAGCGACAGGCGCAGAAAAGGTAATCTGCACCCACGGATATTCGGATATCTTTTCAAAATATTTAAGAGAATTGGGTTACGACGCCAGAACCGCCCACACACAATACGAAGGAGAAACGAATGACTCTGAAGAAAACTGAAAGGAGTTGTGAATTGTGAGTTGTGAATTGAGAGTTGGGAGTTGTCAATTTATTCAAGATCACACCCTAAACATCAATCACCAATACAGAGCATTAATTAAACATCAATAAACTATAAACTATAAACTATAAACAATAAACAATAAACCATCAACCATCAACTAAAAAACTATGAAAAACTTTGCCGAGCTTATAAAAACCCTGGATAGTTCTAATAAAACATCGGTAAAAGTTGATGCTTTAACGAATTACTTTCAAAAAGCTAGTGATGAAGACAAAGTCTGGACAATAGCTATTCTTTCGCACCGTCGCCCTCCCCGACCTGTTAATACAACTTTATTACGATTGTGGGCAAACGAACTGGCGAATATTCCGCTTTGGTTGTTTGAAGAAAGTTATCATATTGTTGGTGATTTGGCTGAAACTATTGCATTGGT
This sequence comes from Flavobacterium fluviale, assembly GCF_003312915.1. Classification (NCBI taxonomy): domain Bacteria; kingdom Pseudomonadati; phylum Bacteroidota; class Flavobacteriia; order Flavobacteriales; family Flavobacteriaceae; genus Flavobacterium; species Flavobacterium fluviale. Next base: position 3,596,373 of record NZ_CP030261.1, read on the forward strand.
GATTCCGACTACAAAAGAACATTCTGATAAAAGTCTGACGGAATTTCTACAAGAAATTATCGCTTTAAAAAAGAAAACCGATATTGAAAAAAAAGAATATTTACAGATCAATTGGCTTAATTTAAATTATTACGAAAGGTTCGTTTTCACAAAGTTAATTACAGGCAGTTTTAGAATTGGTTTAAGTCAGAAATTAATGACTCGAGCACTTTCTAAATCTGAGAATATTGACGAAGATACTCTTGCATACAAATTAATGGGAGATTGGAATCCGAACACGATTACTTTTCAAGAATTAATTTTAGACGAAAGAAGCAGCGATTATTTATCAAAACCATATCCGTTCTATTTAGCTTATCCAGTTGAAGGAGAACTTTCAAATCTTGGAAATCCAGAAGATTGGAGCGCCGAACATAAATGGGACGGAATTCGATCTCAAACTATTATTAGAGATAATGAAATTTACATTTGGAGCCGAGGCGAAGAATTGGTAACCGATAAATATCCTGAGTTCAATTCGTTCATCGTAAATATTCCAAATGGAACTGTAATTGATGGCGAGATTCTTCCTTTCATAGATAATCAAATTGGAACTTTTAATGATCTGCAGACGAGAATTGGACGAAAAAATGTATCAGCTTCTGTTTTAAAAAATACTCCCGTTATCATCAAAGCTTATGATTTACTAGAATGGCAGGGAAATGATATTCGAAATCTGTCTTATGAAGAACGCCGTACATTATTAGAAGAATTATTTACGACTTTAATCGGAAAAGATATTCCGCTTCAATTATCAGAAAGACTTAATTTTTCAACTTGGGAACAAATAACAGCTGAAAGACTAAAATCGCGCGAAATGCGTAGTGAAGGTTTAATGCTGAAGCGGAAAGATTCTCCCTATTTAGTGGGAAGAAAAAAAGGCGATTGGTGGAAATGGAAAATTGAACCTTTAACAATAGACGCGGTTCTCACCTACGCCATGCGTGGCCACGGCCGAAGATCTAATTTGTTTACCGATTATACTTTTGCCTTATGGCATGAAAATGAAAATAATGAACGTGAACTCGTCACTTTCGCGAAAGCGTATTCTGGTTTAACTGACGCCGAATTTAGAATGGTAGACGATTTTATCAAAAAAAATACTTTAGAAAGATTCGGGCCTGTAAGAAGCGTAACACCAAAATTAGTATTTGAAATTGGTTTTGAAGGAATTGCACTTTCCAAAAGACATAAAAGCGGCGTTGCAACCCGTTTTCCCAGAATTTTAAGATGGCGTCAGGATAAAAAAATCGATGAAGCCAATTCTATAGATGATTTAAAAAATATGATTTCATAAATGAATAGAGAGCAGTTATTTACGATCGCAAGTGATTGGTTTGAAAATCAGGGATGGAAACCTTTTCCGTTTCAGACTCAGACTTGGACTGCTTTTTTGCAGGGAAAAAATGGCTTGCTAAATGCGCCAACTGGAAGCGGAAAAACGTATGCGCTCTGGCTTCCAATTATTTTAAATTATATTAAAGAAAATCCAAACTATAAAACAAAACAAACACCTGGCTTAAAAGCTATTTGGATTACGCCCCTGCGCTCTTTATCAGTCGAAATCAAACAAGCGGCAGAAAGAGTTATAAATGATTTAGATATTAAAATGACGGTTGGAATTCGTTCTGGAGACACTTCTGCAGCGGAACGAGCCAAGCAAAAAGGAAGAATGCCCGATTTATTAATTACAACTCCAGAAAGTCTTCAATTGCTTTTAGCTTCAAAGGGATACGAATCTACTTTTAAAAACTGCAGCTCAATTGTAATTGATGAATGGCACGAATTGCTGGGAACAAAACGCGGTGTACAAGTAGAATTAGGTTTATCTAGACTAAAAACAATCGCTAAAAACATTCGAATTTGGGGAATTTCAGCAACAATTGGCAACCTGCAGCAGGCTCAGGAAGTTTTACTTGGTGTCGATTCTGAGGCTTATCATAATTCTGTTTTAATTAAAGCTGTCATTAATAAAAAAATAAAAGTTGTCTCGATAATTCCAGAGAAAATGGATACTTATCCTTGGCGCGGACACATGGGCTTACATTTAATTGATGAAGCAGCAAAAATTGTAAAAGCCAGTAAAACAACACTTATTTTTACCAATGTTCGTTCGGCATGCGAAATTTGGTACCAGAGATTACTTGAAAAATATCCAGAATTTGCTGGCGAAATGGCAATGCATCACGGAAGCATTGACAGAGAAACCAGACTTTGGGTTGAAAATGCCATTCGAAATGAAGAATTAAAAGTCGTTGTCTGCACTTCTAGTTTAGATTTGGGAGTTGACTTTGCTCCAGTCGAATCTATTATTCAGGTTGGCGGTCCAAAAGGTGTTGCACGATTTATGCAGAGAGCAGGACGAAGCGGTCATCAGCCGGGAAAAGAAAGCGTCATCTATTTTCTTGCCACTCATGCTATTGAACTTATAGAAGCTTCTGCTTTAAAAAAAGCCGTAGAAAACAGCGTAATCGAAGATCGTGTTCCATATTTAAACAGCTGGGATGTTTTGGTTCAGTATCTCAATACTTTAGCGGTTTCTGACGGTTTCTTTCCAGATGAAATTTTTAAAGAAATACAGGGAACATTCAGCTACCAGACCATTACAAAAGAGAATTGGAACTGGATCCTGAATTTCATTACCAACGGAAGTCAGAGCCTTCATGCTTACGACGAATTCAAAAAGGTAGAAATTGAAGAAGACGGCCGTTATAAAATTAACAACCGAATGATTGCAATGCATCATAGAATGCAGATTGGAACAATAGTAGGCGATGCTGTTTTGAATGTAAAATACATGAGCGGCGGCTATATTGGAACTATTGAAGAATGGTTTATTTCGAAATTGAAACCCGGCGATACTTTTATTTTTGCAGGAAAAAAACTGGAATTATTCCGAATTCGAAATATGCAGGTTTTGGTCAAAAAAGCCAGTCCGAAAAAAGAATCGAAAATTGCGAGCTGGATGGGCGGACGCATGGCATTATCAGCACAAATGAGTGAATTGCTTCGTCAGGAACTATATCGAGCTAATACTGATAATCTTTCACCCGAATTAAAAGCGCTTCACCCATTGTTTATTAGACAGCGAAAAGAATCTATTGTTCCTGATAACAATGAATTTTTGATTGAAACTTTTAAAAGCCGGGAAGGTTATCACGCGATATTTTATCCGTTTGAAGGACGTTTTGTACACGAAGCTCTCGCAAGTTTATTGGCTTACAGAATTAGCTTGCTGCAATCGATCAGTTTTTCTCTGGCTTATAATGATTACGGATTTGAATTGCTTTCTGATCAGGAAATTGATATTGAAGCGGTATTGGATAACAATCTATTATCTACAGAATATGTACATCATGATTTGCAGAAAAGTTTGAATTCGACAGAAATGGCAAGGCGAAAATTTCGCGATATTGCAGTAATTGCAGGACTGGTTTTTACAGGTTTTCCTGGGAAAATGGTCAAAACAAAACATTTACAAAGCGGGTCTCAATTGTTATTTGAAGTATTCAGGGATTTTGAGCCTGATAACTTATTATTGCACCAAGCCTACCGTGAAACCTTTGAACATCAGCTGGAAGAAGGACGTTTGATTTTGGCTTTGGAACGAATTGCAAATCAAAAAATAATTTGGAAACAATGTCTTAAACCTACTCCGTTTAGTTTTCCTATAATTTCGGATCGTTTAAGAGAAAAACTTTCAAGTGAAACATTAGCGGAGAGAATTCAGAAAATGACCGCTTCTTACATGAAATAATACTTTATGAAAATTAAAATCAATAACGAAACATTTATACTGCATTGCAGTGGAGCGGTTTTTTGGGAAGAAAAAAATACAATAATTATTTCCGATGTTCATTTGGGAAAAGTGACTCATTTTCGAAAACACGGAATCGCTATTCCGCAAAGTGCAATTTCAGAGAATTTTAGAAAGATTACAGAAGTTTTAGATTATTTTACTCCAGAGAAAATTATCTTTTTAGGCGATTTATTCCACAGCACCAAAAATGCCGAATGGAATTTATTCGAAAACTGGGTTCTAGATAACAATTATGAAACGTATTTGATTACTGGAAACCACGATATCATAGATGAAAATCATTATAAAAATATTGGTGTAATTGTGGTTGAGATATTAGAAATTGATGATTTTTTCTTTACACATCATCCAACTGAAAAAGAAAATTCATTTAATTTCTCTGGGCATATTCATCCTGGAATAATTTTGAGAGGCTTAGGACTTCAAAGTCTAAAATTGCGCTGTTTTTTCAGCAAAAGCAATCAAATGATTTTACCTGCATTTGGTGAATTCACAGGAAAGTATTTAGTAAAGCCAAATTTAGATCATATTATATATGCAATTGCTGGAAATGAAGTTCTACTGATTAATAAAAAATAGGCTATCAATTAAAACAATAAAATGATATTAATTAATTTTATTACAGAACATTATTTGATGTTATTTAAAGTTTTAAATTAAAAAATTAATTTAAAATTTTATTCATTTAGTTACCACATTTACATGAATAATTAATGGATCAAAAAGATAAAATTAAACAGACCTCGTAAAGAAATTGCCACTTTTAAACTATTATCAGTATAATCTTCAAAACATTAACAATTTCAAAACAAATATATTCTTGACATAAATAAATCATATTATTTTTAACTATAAAAAATAATTTTATAGTTTATTAGCATTTTAATAAATCTTTTCCTAAAGTATATTTAATTGTCATATATTTGTTAGAGAAAATCCAAATTTTACAGCAAATGCAAAACAATATCCTAGGTGTCTTAAAGGAGCACGAAAACAAATTATTAACGTTATGGTCACAAATTCTTTCAGAGAGCGGAGCTAGTGATGGCGCGATGGAAGAAGAAGAGTCAAAAGAATTTGCTTCTGTCTTTTTAGCCGCAATATCAAATGAAGATTCTCGCGAGTTAGAAAAAGTAGAAGATCTTATAATTGGAATTTCAACTTCAAGAGGAAAACGTGGTTACTCTCCAAGAGAAAATGCTCAATACTTAACTTCATTAAAAGAAGCTTCTTCTAAAATTCTTTCAGAAGTAATAACAGACCCTTCACAACTTTACCAAGCTAATTTAAAATTGAATTCAGTTTTAGATAATTTAACGATTCTAACTTTCGAAGCTTTTATGCGAGGAAGAGAAGATGTTATCTCTAGACAAGTTGACGAGATAAGTGAAATTTCTACTCCAGTTATTACTGTTTGGGAAGGTATTGTTGCGTTGCCAATTATTGGAACATTAGACAGTTCAAGAACTCAAGTGGTTATGGAAAACCTTTTACAGCAGATTGTAGATACAGGAAGTTCTATTGCAATTCTTGATATTTCAGGTGTTCCTGCGGTAGATTCTCTTGTTGCGCAGCATCTTATAAAAACAGTTAGTGCAACACGTTTAATGGGAGCAGAATGCATCATTAGCGGAATTCGCCCAGAAATAGCTCAAACTGTAGTTCACTTAGGAATTGATCTTACCGGAATCATTACAAAAGCTTCTCTGGCTAGTGCCCTTAAAACAGCATTTGACATGTTACAGCTTTCTGTTGTTAAAAGAAATAAATTGTAGATAAGATTTTATTATTGATATGGAAAGAATTCCTATACTAAAAATGGGGGATTTTTTGCTTGTGACCATACAAGTAGACTTGTACGACCAGCTGGCAGAAAACCTCGAATCAGATTTAATTAATACAATAAGCAAACATAGTTCTAAAGGTGTATTAATTGATATATCTGCAGTTTCTATCATTGACTCATTTATGGGCCGAATTTTAGGAAATATAGCAGTAATGTCTAAAATAATGGATGCACAAACAGTAGTTGTAGGAATGCAGCCTGCCGTTGCCATTACACTTGTTGAATTAGGATTATCTTTAAACGGAGTCATAAGCGCCCTGAACGTTGAAAAAGGGATGGATCTATTACGCTCAAAAATGCAAACCAGCGAAAATGAAGAGCACTTAGATGACAACGATAACGAATAGTAAAGAAGAATCTCTTATTATAAGGGAGCAGGATGTGGTACCATTGCGCAATCGTGTGAAGGAATATGGCGTAAAGATTGGTATGAGCATTTTAAATCAAACTAAATTAATTACTGCCACAAGTGAACTTGTCCGTAATCTGCTAAAATATGGCGGCGGCGGCAAAGTCATCATAGAATCTGTCAGCAATGGCCGTGATCATGGTGTACGTGTAACTTTTATTGACCAAGGACCGGGTATAGCCGATATAGAAATGGCTATGAGAGATGGATACAGCACTGGAAAAAGCCTTGGCTTGGGACTGCCTGGAACTAAAAGACTTGTTAATGAATTTGAAATTAAATCAGAACTGGGAAACGGAACTACCGTTACTATAACAAAATGGAAAAATGGATAATACGTTTTCCACTTATAAAATAGACGATCGAAGTCTTATTGCTTTTATTAAAAGAGAAATACATAATCTGGCCCTTCAATTGGGCTTTACACCCCACCGAGCAGCTGAAACAGATATTATTGTTGCAGAATTAACTTCAAATCTTATCAAATACGCTAACGGAGGGGAATTACTTTACAGATCACATCTAGATAACGGATACAATGAAATTGAAATCTACTGCCTGGATAAAGGCGTTGGATTTGAAAATGTCAGCAAAATAATGAATGACGGATATTCTACTTCTAACACGCTTGGACACGGATTAGGCTCAATTAAAAGATTGAGTAACGAATTTCAAATTTACTCCATGAAAAACTGGGGTTGTGTCCAATATGTAAGAATCTGCGAAAAATCCGAGATAGAATTACCGCCAGTAAAATCTGGTATTAATTATGATGCTATCGCAGTCAATTATCCTGGTGAAAAAGCTTGCGGCGACGGATATCATATAAAACATTCAAACAGAGGTTTTCAAATATTTGTTGGCGACGGATTAGGTCATGGAGAAAGCGCTGCCGAAGCTGTACAAAATGCTATAAAAATCTTTAAACAGTCTGTAGAAACTGAACCTGCTGAAATAATTCGAGATATTCATTCTAGAGTAAAAAAAACCAGAGGACTTGTTGGCACAATAGCTTCTGTAGATTATAAATCAGAAACTTGGAATATCTGCGGCGTGGGCAATATCAACACAAGAATTTATAATGGACTGGAAAATAAGACCTATACACCTTACAACGGAATTATAGGACATAATATTCCGCGTACTTTAAACAGTACAATTGTTCCTTATAGAAAGCATCAAATTATTATTATGCACAGCGATGGATTGCGTACAAGATGGAATCTTAATGATATGAATTCTATTCTTAAACAAAGTTCTTCCATTATTGCATCTGCCATTTACAAAGAAAATGTGAGAGGAACAGACGACGCTACAATACTCGTAGGCAAAATAAATTAAGTACCATGAAAGAGATCATAAAAATCAATCTTGATAATGAAATGGACTTAATATTAGCCCATAAGCGATGCATGAAAATTGCAGAAATGTGCGGTATGGCATCTTCTTTTCAAACAAGATTTGCAACCGCTGTTTCTGAGATTGCCAGATGTTCTATTGCTAAGGGAAAGAACTCTGTGCTCGTTTTAGGCGTGAATATTATCAAAAGCACCCAAAAGGAAGTAGCGGCAATTATTACCGATTCTGTAGATTTAAAAAACTGCAATCCAGAGGCTTTTATTTATGCTTCTAAAATTTCTAACAACATGGAATACAGCTATTCTAATAATCAATCGATTACTAGGATAAGTCAGCCTATTGCCTCTCCTGGACTGCTTTCAGAAACCAAAATAAAAAGTCTTATTGACTATTTTAAATTCGAACCGCCGCTTTCACCTTACGACGAGATTCGAAAGAAGAATATAGAACTTATTGCGCTTTCAGAAAAGCTGACCGAAAGTGAAAATAAGTACAAACAATTAGCTAATACACTCCCAATTCTGATTTGTATTATTAATGAGCGTAATAATGTTTTATTAGTAAATGAATCTTTGGAAAATTTTCTGGCGAAACCACTTCTTAATTTCGATCGAAAATCGCTTCATAGTTTTATTCATCCCGATGATATTGATGTTATTTTAGACGGATGGAGCAAAGCAAAAAGAAATCATACCGTATTTTTTGGCGAAACCAGAATTAAAAATGCATCAGACTATACATGGCATTTGGTTTCAATAACACCAAATAAAGCAGAAGATGGAACTTTTAACAGCTGGCTGGTTTATTTTGTTGATATCAGCGCTCAAAAAATGGTTGTTGAAACGCTTAAAAACAATAGTGAGTTAAAAATGATTCAGCATGAATTGGAAAGTGCAAACTCTAAATTACGTTTCAAAAATAAAGAATTGGAACAGTTTGCCTATATAGCCAGTCATGACCTACAAGAACCCTTGCGTAAAATCATGATTATGCTCTCCCGCGCTGGAGAACATCTTAGTGAAGATCAGAGAAAACAATATTATTTTGATAGAATTACGCTTGCAGCAGGAAGATTATCCAATTTAATTGCTGATGTCCTTAATTACTCGCGAATAGAAAATAAAGAACAATATTTTGAAGAAGTAGATCTTAATAATGTTCTGCTTCAAGTTCAGAGTGATTTAAGCATGGTTATTGAAGAAAAAAATGCGATTATAAATGTTGACCCGCTTCCAAAAGTTTTGGGTCTGGATACACAGTTAGGGCAGTTATTTTACAACTTAATTAATAATGCACTTAAATTTAATAGTACACAGCCTACTGTAACCATTTCTTACGGAGATATCCCAAAAGATGAAACGCTGGTTGTTAATCCCGAGAATTACGAGGTGATTTCTATTGCCGATAACGGAATTGGTATGGATAATAAATATTCTGCCCGTATTTTTGATATGTTTCAACGTTTACATGAGCGCGATCAATATGGCGGTAACGGCATCGGTTTAGCACTCTGCAGAAGAATTATCGAAAACCATAACGGTCTTATAAACTTTAACAGTACACCTGATGAAGGAACTATCTTTTGGATTTATCTTCCAAAAAATAAAGTTTCATCTCCAAAAATTTTAAATTAAAAAAGGCATTTCAACTGTCTTTTTTAGTTTTGAATGAAAGTTACTTAAGACAAACCTTCCAATTGCTGAAACACAGGAATCAGAGCTTTTCCTTTCTCTGTCAAGTCATATTCAATGTGCAAAGGTTTCAACTTTATGGTAGTTTTTTCCAAAAGTCCTTCTTCTTCCAATTCTCTTAAAGCTGTAGCCAAAGATTGTTTGTTTGAACCCTGAATTTGCCGCAATAAAGTATTAAATCGTAACGGCGATTCAACCGCTAGGCGAAAAATCTCAGCTTTCCATTTACCAGATAAAATTTTCAAAAGTCTTTGTGCTGGACAAGTTTCTATTTCTTCCATAATGTATTGGGTAGTCAATAAAATTTGACTTATTGTTTTAGAATAATTTTTAGTCAAAATTTGTGAAAATTTCTACCGTAAAAATATAAAATGAAACTAAAGAAACCTAGCGAAATGACTATCGAAGAGCTAATTAATAAGCAGAAAACTATTCAGTTAGCCATTAACATTCTGCTAATTGTAACCGCATTCCTGCTTTTGATAATTGTTTTTTTATTTTAAGGATATTTTTAAAGACAAAGGTCTCTCCTTTTCAGCTTCGATAGTTAATTTTGAAACTATTTTCAAGATTAAATTTCTGCCATAAAGCCATTTGAAAGCCTCATAATTGCAATCCAAAGATAAAATGCAGGTGAATGTCTAATTTAATTTTTTCTTCACGAAAAGTTTTGCAAAAAAAATTAAATTTGATCTCCCTAAATAAGCCATTCACATTATGATTTTTCAAAAGAAGCCTTTTTATTTTTTCGCTCTATTTTTCTTTTTTGCATTCTCGATGCAAAGTTATTCGCAGGAGCAAAAACCTGTAAAAAAAGAAAGCTCATCTCGATTATTTAACGACACTACAGCCACGGACAGCGATTACTTAATGGCAATAGAAAAAGCTGGAGAAGTATTAGAATCTGCCTACAATGATATTGATTTTGGAGGTGATACATATCATCTTTTCGGCGATATGAACCGTACCGAAAGTAAACTGAACCTTATTTTAGCCAGTCTAAAAGGTGCAAATCCCAATGTGCGTAACCAGCAGATGTACCGCATTGTACTGCAAGAAATTGAGCAGGAATTAGAAGAACAAAATAAAGCTATAAACTCCAGAAACCTTAATCTGGAAAAGATTAAAAACCGTGTAATTGATCTTCGTAAAGACAAAACTTTAATTACATTACTGAGAGATACTATAAAACGTAAGCAATTCAAAAAAGAATTTGCCGACCTTAAAAAAAGATATATTGGTACAGATAGTCTTATGACTGCCAACCAAACTACTTTAAACAATAAAAAAAGATTAACCGTACAACGAAAGATTGCTGTTTCGAGCGCTTTATTAACTGTTGAAAATAAACTCGAAAAATCTGGGATTAGTATTTTTAATAAAGAATACCCTTCCTTATGGCAGATTAGCGATTCTGCCGCTTCTAAAAAAGTAACGCATAATATTAAAGCCAAAATTATAATAGAAGAAAATGTAGCGGCGTATTACTTAAGTTACAAAGCCGGCGGACTTATTACTTTATGTTTCTTCATGGGACTTTTGTTCTGGTATATTTCGCGAAACATCAAATACCTAAAAGCAAATGGCTATTCTGAAAGTCTCTCTCTTTTAAATTTTAAATATTTAAATCGCGGTGTTTTACTACCGGTTTTAGTAATTGCTTTAAACATTGCAGTTGTTAGTAATTTATATGCGCCGGCATTATTTTTAGAAATATTGCAGCTTCTTCTGCTTGGAGTTTTAACGGTTCTTTTTAAGAATCAATGGTCGGGAGTTGCTATGCGAAACTGGCTTTTCCTATTAGGATTATTCTTTGCACTTTGCTTTCTTGATCTATTTATCACGATCGGATTATTGCAGCGTTTCGCTTTTGTGGCCATCAATATTTTAGGAATTCGTTATGGTTTAGTTCAAATTAAAACACTTAAAGAAGAACTTTACATAAAAGGCTTTTTTAAATGGGCAAGTATCATCTTCATCGGATTAAATATCTTGTCAATTCTTTATAATTTATTTGGAAGAGTTTCACTTTCTAATATGTTAAGTCTTACGGCATTTATTTCACTTACTCAAATCGTTGCTTTAAGTGTACTACTAAAGATTATTCTGGAGATTATTTTACTGCAGATCTACACCACTAGAGTAAAAAGAGGAATCGAAAAAATGTTTGATTACGAAAATTTGTCGGATACTTTAAAGAAACCTTTTATAATCGTTATTAGTTATATGTGGCTGGTGGTTATTGCTTCAAATCTTAATATTTGGGAATCGCTTCGAGCTTCTTTTCAAAAGATTTTAAGCCATCCAAACACAATCGGAAGTATCACATTTACACTTGGTAACATTGTTTTATTCTTTATCATTATCTGGGTTGCGCATTTATTGCAAAATTATGTTGCTTATTTCTTTGGTGAAATTGATGACGAAAACGAAGAAAACATCAACAAAAGACAGCATTCAAAATTACTAATTACACGATTAGTAGTTTTAATAAGCGGCTATCTGCTGGCGGTTGCTGCTTCAGGAATGCCTTTAGATAAATTAAGTATTCTTTTAGGGGCATTAGGTGTCGGTGTCGGACTTGGACTTCAAAACATTGTAAACAATTTTGTTTCGGGTATTATCTTGATTTTCGATAAACCAATTCAAATTGGTGATGTTGTAGAAATTAGTTCAGAATCGGGCCGAGTTAAATCTATGGGACTTAGAACTACCAAAATCAATGCGCCAAATGGTGCCGAAATCATTATTCCGAATGGTAATTTATTATCGCAAAATATTACCAACTGGACCTATACCGATAACTTTAAACTAGTTGAAGTTACTTTTGAAATCGTAGGCGAAACCGTTCCTGAAGAAATCAATTTAGTAGTAAACGAAACACTTGCTAATCTGCCAATGGTCAATAATACAAAACCATCGCAAATTTATTACAGTGCAATTTCTGACGGAAAATACAAGCTCCTTATCAAATTCTGGTGCAGTATTTACAGAACCGAAGAAACTATAAGTTTAGCAAGACAAGAATTATATAATAGTTTTAAAAATAAGGGATTAAATTTTTCTAGTTAACTAGAATCAAAATCTTCCTTTTATAAAAAAAAGCTGTAGCTATAAATGCTGCAGCTTTTTTTTTGCTTTGATAAATTCCAAAAATCATAAATCTCCTCCGCTGCAAAAAATAATAAAATAAACATCTAACAATATGATTAGAATCATGTTTTAAAAGAAATGATGATAATACATTTACCTATTCCAATTATATGCTTAAAAGCTTCCAAAATAACTTGGATTAAATTTTAATTAAAGAAGAAAGTTCTGCTCATAGGAATGTCGGCATAGATACCAATAATTTGGATTGTCTCACCGGATACTGCTCTGGTTGGAGTCTGTGTGTGCTTTAAACGAATGATTTAATAGCGTACGCGGCCGTGTCGAGAGCAGAACTCCTTCTCTTTTTAAAAAATCTTTAAAACAAATAGTAGAGTTGTTAGGACTTTTACGAAGTGAATGAAACGTTCCTACACAAAAATATTGAACAGCCTGATTCATAATCCATTAATTGGATTTTGCAGCGTTAAATTATAAAGTCTTCCTCATACCTTTAAAAAGATAACGCGGTCAGGCTTATTTTCTGACTTTGAAAAACGTCTAAAACGTTAATTGAGTTGAATTTATCCATCTCAAAAAAAAAGTTGTTTTAGAAAGTAACAATTTTAAAATGAATAAATTATGACATTGCATCATTTTATATTAATAATTCATCTATTGGCGGCAACAGTTTGGGTTGGCGGTCATTTACTTTTAGCGATCTGCTATCTGCCAACAGCATTAAAGAAAAAAGATCCACACATCATTTTAAATTTTGAAAGGAAATTTGAAGCGCTCGGCATGTCTTCCCTAGCTTTATTAATTGTAACCGGAATCTGGATGGCGTATGATTTTGGCGTTACAGCCGAGACTTGGTTTCATTTTTCAAGCGGATTTGAAAAAGTAGTTTCTATAAAACTGATTTTACTTTTCTGTACTTTTATCTGCGCTGTTATTGCTCAATTTTACGTTATTCCAAATCTTAACGAAAAGAATATAAATAGAATTGCCATAATTATTTTAAGTGTTACTTCAATAGGCATTGCGATGTTGATTTTGGGATCAACGCTTCGTTATGGCGGGCTTTGATTTATATTTTTTACTTTTTATTAAATATTCATCTGCCATTGCTCGTGTTTTTTGATCTAAAAATTTCTCATTAATAGTTAGAATATCATAAACATCAAATGAAGCTCTTTTATAATTATACTTGTTTGACATGATCAATGCATAATAGAGAATTCCTGTCATTTTCTGTTCTCCAATGTAATGTATGCCTTTTAATTCATTGTAAGCCAAAGTGTCACCTTTACTCAGAACAAGATAATTCAAACTATCCATAAGTTTTTTATCATCCAATTTCCTTCTGAAATAACTTGCTGAATTATCTGAGGTTACAATTTTGTCGCTCTCTTTCTTATTACAAGAAATTATCATAAAAATTAAAATAATAAGTTTCCATTTCATAGATCAATATTTTAAAATCTTTCTAAAACTTAATTCTTAAAAGACTCATGTAAAAACTATTTAAACTTCTTATAGTGTCAATTGATAAAAAAACTGAACAACTCTGATTTTTAAGATTGTGCAGCTTTCATATCTATCATCCAAGTTATACCGTCATCTTCATGAAACATTGGACAAAGAATTATTTTTCTCTCGCCTTTCTCATTGATAAGATACCAATCTGTAGTATTAATTAAATCCAGAAATTCTCTTTCTTCTATTTCGGCGCTCTCGGCATTTTCTTCTTCATCTCCTTCTTCTATAAGAATGCTAGACCGTATGGAATGCTTGATAAAATCTGCTAGATGCTTATTTTCAGAAGGTTCTGCTAAATAATCGAACTTATAAGAAATTATTCCAAAATCTCTCATATCAAAATAGGTTTTTACAATAGAACCTATATTTAGGTCTCTCCAGTACAATTCGAATTTATTCATTTATTGAATTGGTTATAATTGGTGATATCATTATTATTTATAGTGAGTGACGTTTATCACTGCGCCAGTTTTAGCATCGAGTATTATTTCAAAACAGCCACCAAATTTTGGAATAAAAGAATATAAAATAGTTTCAAATAAGTTATTATTTATGCTTCCTTCTATGATCCACTTTTTATTATCCACTAATTTAATATTATAAGGTCTTTCTTCAATGATTTTTGATTCTCCATAAATTTTAAACAAAATATCTTCTGCTTTGTTAATTGCTTCTAATTCGGTTTTTATCAAGCAACCATTGCAATTGGTAACAACTTGATTTTTTCCATTATATCTACTATTACCAAAAAGAAAATATAATATGATTAAAACTAAGAATACAAAAATTAAAATCTTTGAAAATCTGTTCATAAACTAGACCTTAGCACTAAATAAAAAAAAACATTGTTAATTCAGATATAAAGCAAATGTAAATAAAACAGTCTTAAAAAAGCATAGTTTTATAAGACAGATTTCTTCCGTCTTTAAAAGAAAATTAAGAAACATACTTTACACTTTTCTAAGTGATTATTCTCTTTCTAATTAAAAATATCAAAAATATTTGCATATATGACCAATCGGTCATATATTTGCATCATCAAATACAACTGCCATGACAAAAGGGGAAGAAACCAAACAATTTATTATAGAAAAAGCTGCTCCTATTTTTAATACAAAGGGAATTGCAGCAACTTCTATGAGCGATATTATGGAGGCGACAAAATTGTCTAAAGGAAGTATGTATGTTCATTTTGAAAATAAAGACGTTTTGGCCTGCGCTGCCGTGGACCACAACATGAAAATATTAAGCACTAAACTTCAGGCGCAATTAAGCCAGGGAAAAAGTGCAAAAGAACAGCTTTTGGCCTATATCGATTTTTTCAGTAATCCGCTTAATCCACCTGTTAGCGGCGGTTGTCCACTATTAAATTTTGGAACAGAAGCTGACGATACTAATCCGATTGTAAAAGAAAAAGTCAATACAGCAATAAAACGAGGACAGCAGCTTTTATCTGCTATTATAGAAAAAGGAATTGCTGACGGCGAATTTAGTCCGAAATGGAATGGATCAGAGTTTGCCACTGTTCTTTTTGCCATGCTTGAGGGCGGTCATTTAATGTCACGTATGTCTGGCAATAATGACAATATGAAAACAATAGAAGAAACACTTAAAAAAATTATATCTGAGAACTCGATATAATTTTTTTTATCATAAAAATGACCGATCAGTCATATTTTTAAATTAATTATAAAAAACAATAACCATGTCAAAAACAATTTTAATTACTGGGGCTTCAAAAGGATTTGGAAGAACTTGGACAGAAGCTTTTTTAGCTAAAGGATACAACGTAGCAGCAACTGCGAGAAATCTAGATACTTTAAACGATTTAAAAGAAAAATACGGGAATGCAGTTCTGCCGTTACAGCTGGATGTAAATAAAAGGGAAGAATCTCTAGAAGTCGTAAAGAAGGTACAACAGCATTTTGGAACAATTGATGTTTTAATTAACAATGCAGGTTACGCACTTACCGGCGCTGTTGAAGAAGCGAGTGAAAAAGAAGCGAGAGAACAATTTGAAACTAACTTTTTTGGAACATTATGGTTAAGTCAAGCCGTTTTACCAATTATGAGAGAGCAAAAAAGCGGTCATATTATTCAGGTTTCCTCTATTTTAGGATTAGCAACATTACCAGCTTCAATGGGACTTTACAGTGCTTCAAAATTTGCTGTTGAAGGATTAAGTGAATCTTTAGCTTCAGAAGTCAAACAATTCGGAATTAATGTAACTATATTAGAACCCAACGGATATGCGTCTAATATCTGGCACACAGGAATTAACAGCGAAAGTTTACCTGTTTATGATGAAATTAAAAAAGCTATGGCGGCAGCAGAAAACATCTTCGGAAAAGTTGAAGCAACAGCTCCCATAATTGTAAAATTAGTTGAAAACGAAAATCCTCCTTTACGATTATTACTTGGAAAAGTGGCACTGCCATTTGTAAAACAGAGCTACGAACAAAGATTGGAAAATTGGGAAAAATGGAACGATGTTTCTGTTGAAGCCCACGGTTAAAAAAAAAAGTTTATAACAAGAAAGACAGTTCGTTTGAACTGTCTTTCTTGTTATATTTCTCTTTTAAATTATGAACTTTACGACATAACGGCTACGGTCTTAATACACTTATGGTATTAGCCAAGTCTTCTTTCATAATAAAATCCTGAATGAATTCCTGCACTTCTCCCCTTGCCTCCATTTTTGTCTCAAATGAATTAATATGAAATTCATCATCCTGATCACTGATATGTATAATTTCAGTGTATCCTTTAGAGATTAAACTCCCTTTTAATTTAATAATATTGAACTGTTGTCTTCCATTCAGCTCTTTACGCACCTGTAATTGTATAGCTTTTCCCATATCTAAAAATTTTCACAGTAATTAGCTGTCATTCAATTATAAATTTATAATAATTAATGAATGGAAATAATATTTTAACACAGTTCACAACCTATTATTTATCAACAGTTTATGAACATGTTTTTTTTAACATTTAAATTTAAATTATTTCATTTTAATTTTATTTTCAAACAGCTGCAATCATTATAATGTTATTCAAAGGGTGCTTTGGTTTGCACAAGCCGTTAATCTTTCTTATTTTTATAAAAATCGGGCAAAATCCAAGTCCAATAATTTACAAAAACAAAATTATAATGATTAACAACAAAAAACTTAAAGCTGTTGCTTTCGGAGAAGTATTGTGGGATATTTTTGGAAATGAAAAAAAAATTGGCGGCGCTCCGCTGAATGTAGCACTTCGCATGAAGGCTCTTGGCGCCGATGTAAATATGATAAGCTGCGTGGGTAACGATCTAGATGGCGAAGAAATTATTGCTGAAGTAAAACGCTTAGGCTTAGAAACAGAAACTATTTTAAAATCAGACGATTTCCCTACAGGATTGGTTAACGTAACTTTAGACGAAAGCAAATCTGCAACTTACGAAATCCTTTATCCATCTGCCTGGGACAAAATTATTCCAAATGAAATTGCTAGAAAAGAAGTTTTAAATGCAGACGTTTTAATTTACGGAAGTTTGGTCTGCAGAGATGAAGTTTCGAGACAAGCCCTCCAAGAATTATTGCACACAAATGCTTATAAAGTTTTTGATGTTAATTTGAGAAAACCACATTACACTTATGAAATTCTGCAGGAATTAATGCAGTCTGCAGATTTCATCAAATTCAATGATGATGAAATAACAGAAATCAGCCAGGCCTTTGATTCTCCTTTTACCACTATCGAAGAAAATATGAATTTTATCTGTTCTTTGACTAATGCAAAAGCTATTTGTGTCACAAAAGGTAAATACGGTGCATTATTACTTTGGGATAAAAATCTTTATTCTAATTCGGGTTATACTGTAAAAGTTGAAGATACTGTAGGCGCTGGAGATTCATTTTTAGGGGCGTTAGTCACATTTCTTTTAACTGGAGAAGATCCACAAAAAGCTTTAAACTTTGCCTGTGCCACTGGTGCATTGGTTGCAGGATCTGCTGGAGCAAATCCGCAGATTGAACTGACAGAAATTGATGAGTTAATAAATAGAAATTAGAAATAATTCGAAGAGCCTGATTAAAAATTGTCAGGCTTTTTTTATAGTTATAACATGAGTAGTTTACATTTATACATGGGAACTATGTAAATAAAAACTGTAATTATTTCTTCCAAATCAATAAGGGCGCAGTAACTTGGGCCCTCAAACAATATTGAAGAATGATGAAAAAATTACGAATTTCACTTATAAACATTCACGGACTTTTAAAAGGTTCTGGTCTTGAGATAGGAAGAGATGCTGATAACGGAGGCCAGACAAAATATATTTACGAATTAGCAGAATTTTTATCACAGCATGAAGATGTAGAACATGTTCATCTTTTTACCCGATTAATAGATGATCCTTCTCTTTCACCAGAATATGCAGTGCCGGTTGAAATTATAAATGATAAATTAGATATTAGACGAATTCCTTTTTTAGGAAAAAAATACAAAGCAAAAGAACAGCTTTGGGAAGGTCTTGATACGTTTGTCAATGGTGTTGTACAACATATTAAGCAGCATAATATTTTTCCAGACTGGATTCATTCTCATTATGCCGATGCTGGGTACGCTGCTGCCGAATTATCAGCAATTTTAAATATTCCTTTCGCCCATACCGGACATTCTTTGGGTTATTATAAAAAGAAAAAGTTACTAGAAAGCGGACAGACTGAAGAAGACTTGGAGAAAAAATTCAAGTTTAAAGCAAGAACTGCTGCAGAAGAAAGAACATTAGAACTTTCTGAATTTATTGTTACTTCTACCGAACAGGAAATCGAAACTTATAAAGTTTACAAAAATTTTGAGCTAGGAAAATACCACGCGATTTCACCTGGAATTGATACTAGAAAATTTATGCCTTACTATTTTCAGGAAACTGATCCTGAAAAAAATATGGAAGAAGTACAAAGAAAATATTGGGTTTCAGAAACCATTTCAAAATTCTTAACCAATCCGCATAAGCCTATTATTCTGGCACTTTCAAGACCTGATCGACACAAAAACTTGAATACCCTAATTGAAGTCTATGGTAAAGATAAAGAACTTCAAAGCATCGCCAATTTAGTAATTTTTGCAGGTATTCGTAAAGACATTGCCAAGATGCCTGAATCTGAAAAAAATGTTCTGACAGATTTATTGCTGCTGATGGACAAATATGATTTGTACGGAAAAATGGCAATTCCTAAAAAGCATGATGTGGAGAATGAGGTTTCAATCATTTATCGATATGCTGCCGAAAAAAGGGGTGTTTTTGTAAATCTGGCTCTGCATGAAAACTTCGGCTTGACCGTTATTGAATCTGCAAGTTCTGGACTTCCGGTGGTTGTTACCAAAAACGGAGGGCCTTCAGAAATTATTCCGGTCTGCCAAAACGGAGAATTAGTAGATCCGCAGGAAGAAAGTCAAATTAAAAAAGCGCTTCGAAATATTTTAACCGATGAAAATCAATGGAAATATTATTCTAATAACGGAGCAATCAATATTCAGAAACATTACAGCTGGGTAAGCCACGTTAATCAATATGTTGAATTGATTAATGAAAATTTATCGCTTTCGTCTGGCGCTGGAATTAAAAAACAACATTATCCAAATATCAATATCAGCCGTTTAAAAAGAAAAATCGATCACTTGTTAGTTTCAGATATCGACGGAACTCTTATTGAACCTAAACTTTCCAATCCTGGTTTAAAAGAATTAAAAGCACATCTTGTCAATCGTACCGAGAAAATGGCTTTTGCAATGGCTTCGGGGCGAAATTTAGATTTGGTCAAAAAAGTAATTGACGAAGAAGAATTTCCGCTGCCAGATTTCATCATCTGCTCTGTTGGAACAGAAATTTATTACACCAACGGCACAGATTATATTCTAGACAAAGGCTGGGCAAAATTTTTATCAGGAAGATGGAAAAGAGACGACATTGTAAGCAGATTGAGTTCTGTTAAATGGATCAAATTACAGGAAGAAAATGCTCAAAACCCATTTAAAATCTCTTATTACTACGAAAAGGAAGACTATGATCACGAAGAATTAATCAGAGTTTTGGGAACAGGCTGGTACAAAGTGAATATAATTCCGAGTCATGGCCAGTTTTTAGATTTTATTCCGAAGAGAGCTTCTAAAGGAAATGCAATCAAATTTTTATGCCGAAAATGGTCTATTCCATTATCCAATGTTATTGCCGCTGGAGACTCTGGAAATGATGTCGATATGTTTAGAGGTCCTGTAAAAGGAATTATTGTTGGTAACAGAAGTGCCGAACTGGCAGATTATGAGACAACAAAAAGCATCTATGTTGCTAAAACCGCTGCATCAGAAGGAATTCTAGAAGGTTTAAAACATTATAAAATCATTAAATAACAAGTTGGTTTTAATTCAAGTAAACATACAGATATGTTTCTGCATGTTTTTAAAAAGTAAACTAACCCATTAAATAAGTAATAAAATGTATTCAGGTTCAGGATTTAGTAATTGGGAAATTGGAGATGTTGATGTATTTATAGATGAAAAAGGAATTCATCATTTATTTCATTTGATAATCCCCAATCACGATTATATTGCGCATGCAGTGTCAAAAGATGGTCTTTCGTGGAAGAGAGTTAAAAATGCCTTATTTGTTGGCGATCCAGGAGAATGGGATGATGATATGTTATGGACAATGCATGTCAGCAAAAAATCGGAAGGCGAAGGTTATGAAATGTACTATACCGGACTTAAACGCCAGGATAAAGGAATCGAACAAAAAGTTGGCCGAGCAGTTTCAGCCGATTTGATTACTTGGAAAAAAGAAAATTTATACGGACTTCCATTTAAAAGTGAAGCACCGCACTATGAAGGAAAAAACAACAATCCTCGAGAATGGATTAGTTTTCGAGATCCTTTTAAATACAAATATAAAGGCGAAGATTATTTATTAATCTGTGCTAGAAGTGCTTCTGGTCCAATATATCGTCGAGGATGCATAGGTGTCGCAAAAAGGGAAAAAGAAGGATATGTGCTGCAAAAACCGCTTCATATTCCTTACGTTTATGATGATGTTGAATGTCCCTGCGTTTTTGAAATCAAAGGAATGCATTACCTTTTAGGATCGATTAGAGAAGATATTAAAGTCCGCTACTGGTCTGCCAATGAATTTAGAGGCGAATATTTTGCCTTTCATAATAATGTACTGCTACCGCAGGGAAATTACGCAGCCAGAGTTGTAAAAGAAGGAAAACACTATTTGGTATACAATTTTTACTTTGCTGATGGAAATGTGAACACGCATCGAGTTATTCCACCGCCAAAAGAACTGGATACAGATAAAAGCGGCAGACTTCTGCTGAAAAGCTATTATTACTGGGAAAAACTTTATCAGAAAACAATTCATCAAAAAGATCTTCCTCATCCCTTACCTATTTTAGGAAATCCAACCGCCGAATTTGTTTCGGAAAATGAAAACAAATGGCGTTTTGGCTGTCGCAGCGGATATGAAATTTATGGTTTCGAAAAACCATCAAGCGATTTTGTCTGGGAGGGAACTCTTTCTGTAGAAGGCATGGGAAAAACCGGATTTGTAATTGAATGTGACAAAGAAGGAACGGGATACTATATTTCGATTGACTTTATGAATGGTTTTGTCCAATTTAGAGCTTGGGGATTTAATGAAAAAGACGTAAAGAACAATTTTATCTTCGAGAATATTCAAACCAATCAATTTGAAATTGGAGAAGAAAAACAAATTTCTTTTAAGATTATTCGTTACGGAAATTATTACGAACTATCAATCAACGACATAGTAAAACTGACATTATTGGATTTTAAATACAACGAAGGAAAAGTAGGTATTTATGTCTGCTCGGCAGTTATTTCTATAAGTGATTCAAAAATTCATGTTATTCCAGAGCCTGAAAATGAATACGCAGCTTCGGATCCTGAAAAGTATAATGAGGATTATAATAGAATTATGCAGTTAGATACACGTACAAATACTAATTAAAATTTTCAGTTATGAATATTCGAATTAATAAAATTATAACGGGCTT
This sequence comes from Flavobacterium fluviale, assembly GCF_003312915.1. Lineage (NCBI taxonomy): Bacteria > Pseudomonadati > Bacteroidota > Flavobacteriia > Flavobacteriales > Flavobacteriaceae > Flavobacterium > Flavobacterium fluviale. The sequence continues at coordinate 3,618,226 of NZ_CP030261.1, forward strand.
ACTTTTCTGTCTGGCTTTTAATTTGTTACAAGCACAGCAAAACAATGACAGCCAAAAATGTCGTTATACTAAAACCAATTATGGCTATTTAATGGTCCTTCGCGAAGGCGATAATGTTTTAGCCGAAATTGAAAAACTGGCGAGAGAACAAAAAATTCCATCGGCAAATTTTACAGGAATTGGTTTTGCGCAAGATGCTACTTTTGGTTTTTATGATTTTGGAGAAAAGAAATTTCATCCCAAAACCTTCAATAAAGTAGAAATGGGAAGTATTACAGGTTCAATAGCTTGGAGCGAAAACAAACCGTCGATACACATGCACGGCGTAGCAACCGATGATAAATTTGATGCTTATGGCGGTCATATTTTAGCGCTTAAAGTTGGAACAGGCTCTATGGAAATCTATATTACCGTAAATAAAGACAAACTAGAAAGAAAAATAGAACAGCCGTTAAATGCTAATGTTTTACAACTCCCTTGTTTGAAATAAAAAAAAACAAAATTTGCAATACATAAATTTCAAAAAAAGCGTAAAGTTGTTCACTTTACGCTTTTTTACTTTTTAATTCAATCGTTCCGTACTTTCTATTCTCAAACAGTATTCTGTTCCTAAATAAAGTGGATCTCCGTGTTTTTCTGACCAAAATCCGTCCAGTACATCTTTACTGATACAGCGATAAACAGCAACTCCTTTGTAAGTTTCTTTATCGTCACCTTTATAATTGAAATTAATAACTAAAATATTGTCTTTAAAAAAACCTTTACCTTTTTGTGCTTGAGTATTGTTGATAAGCCAATGTGCATTTATTCGGTTATTCTCATCTACTTTTAAAGTTAGAATACCTTTGTAAGTTATCTCATTAGTTTCATCTTGATTACTTCCAGAGATGGAAAATGTGCCGGCTAAATCTTTTACAGTCATTATTTGATGCGGAAATTAATATTACATGAAGGCTTTCGCCTTTAACGCTGCAAATTAACGCAAAAAAATACGTCCTAAAACAAAATGAATCTGTGATTTTATTTGTTTTTAGGACGTATTATATGTTGAATAAATTTTATGCCTAGTAGTAAACGTTAAGCATGATTTTAGAATTTGAACTTTCAATATATTTTTCAAGTCTTTTAAAAAACACATCACTTACCATTGGGCAGCCGTGGCTGTTGATAATGTAATATTCTTTTTCTTCGTCAGGAACTTCTTTGTAACGGTGCAGAACGATTGCTCTTTTCATTGCATTACTGTTAGTTTCGTCAAGTCCGTTCAGTCTGAAAGCTTTTCCAAAAACTCCATTATAAGACTTTTCTATAGAATAACGACCTAGTGAAGAACAGTTTGAATTTGGTGTATTGCTAAATTGCAGAATATCACCTTTAATTCCTGTTTCAGATCCAGAACCATGTGCAACAAGACCTTGATCTAAAATTTTGTTATTCTCAAGATCATAAACAAAAAATCGATTCTTTCCTGATTTAATTTTCATGTCAACTAGAAAAGCAATTTTACTGTTGTAACCTCGGTTTGAAGTAGTAAAAGTTTTGATCTCGCTTACATGATCTGTAAGTCTTGCAAATTCTACCTCGGTTAATATTTCTTTTTTATCCGTTACATTGTAGGTGGTAAAGGAAGTTAAAGAAAAAAGCAGTGCCATAAAAAATATTCTCATAAGCAGGGCATAATTAAGTTTAAACAGAAGATTTGGGTTTGATCAAAAAAGATGATTCAGCTTTTTGATGTTGCAAAATTATGTACATTTTTTACACAATTCCCATGTTTGACGTGTTAAATATATTATAAATATTTGACATTACGCTATTTATGCAGGTTTTTTTTATTCTGAAGCCGAAAAAATACACTTTTTTGGCAGATTAAAATTGAAATTCGCCTCATTTTAGCTAATGCTTTGAAGATATGCATGTTAATTTGACAACAAAACAACTTATTCTTGTAAAGAAAAACCTGAGACTATAATCTAATTTTAGAATATTAAAAATCAAAAAAAAATATAGTCATGGAAAATACAAATTATAACACCGAAGATCTTCAAAAATGTCCTTATCACGCACAATTGCAAGATAAGGCAGATGACAACAATCCAAAAGAGCACGTAAATACAGGAGATTGGGAAGATGAGCGTGATGAAGATGGCACAGATCCAAATCGTTACGAAGAAGAGGATGGAAATAACAATTCTGGCGGAGCAGGAAGCACAGGAAGCGCCGCTACAAATAGTTAATATTAAAACTTAAATTAAAGCACTATGATCACAGACAACAATAGAAATTATGATCTGAATGAAAATAATTTCCCTCAAGACAATCAAAACGAAGCAAATCAATATTATAAAGAACAAATTGGAGATGAACAAGAGCAGCAGGAACAATTTTTAGATTCTAGCGAAGATCCGTCTGACAATAATTACTTAGATAACGAATTCTCTAATGCATTAGAAAGAGATGATCAGGAAGATTTAGAAGAGGATTTAGACGAAGGTGATCTAGAAGAAGACGACTGGGATGAAGAAGATGAAGAAGATGAGGAACTTGATCCAGACGATCTAGACGATGATCTTGTTGAAGATTATGATGAAAACGATCGCGAAGTTGAGCCTGAAACTTTTACAGACGACGGCTATAAAGTAGACTAAACATTATGAAGCAAAAATATCCCATTTAACGATGGGATTTTTTTTGAACTTTAGTTGTAAATATTAAAATTAAACAATAGTTGTAGAGAATTATATAAAATCTCCCGTTACAATTAATGTACTTTTAAATGTGCCTAAAATGATAAAAATGGGTCATAAAAAATCTATTAATTAAAATTGAATTATATGAAATCCGAAAACTACTTCTACACTAGTGATGAATCTTCAGGAGACATGACATCTTACGAAGAACAACTTCTTTTAAATTATGATGATTATCTAGAAAGCGGTCTTTCAAACTCATTAAAAGCGCAAAATCACTATAATCTGGAACTTGGTGAACTTGAAGAAGATCTTGAAGAAGATTTAGAATCGGAGTATGATGAAAATGACTGGGAAGAAGAAGAGGATGAAAAGGTTGACGAACCAGGAACTTTCCTAATGTAATCTAATTATAAAAGTAAATTGGCTGCTGAACAATCGACAAGTATTTGATAATGAGAAGATGTTTTTTAGTAAATTTGATACTGATCGCATTTACTGATTTTTATGTCTAAACTCTAACAAAATCCTATGAAGATTCTGCCTCTCAACTCAACTTTGCTGGTTATAGACATTCAGGAAAAATTACTTCCTAAAATTTATGATGGAGAAAATGTTCTAAAAGATGTTATATGGTCAGTTGATTTAGCCAAAACTATTGGAATATCAATGATTTTAACGGAGCATTGTCCCGACAAAATTGGAACAACACCTGCAGTATTAAGAGAAAAATTCGATGAAAGCGATATTATTTCGAAATCTTACTTTTCTGCTGTCAGTCAAGGAAATCTGCTAAATTGTATACAGAAGGAAAGAAAACAAATTATTGTAGTGGGAACTGAAGCCCATATCTGCGTACAGCAAACCGTCTTGGATCTATTACAAATTGATTATGAAGTGTTTATTCTTGAGTCCGCCATTGGCACTCGAAATCCTGATGATAAAATGAGGGCAATTGATAGAATGAAGCAAAACGGAGCCGAGATCATTACAAAAGATATGCTGGCCTTTGAGTGGCTGGAAAAAGCAGATACAGCGCTTTTTAAAACTATCCTAAATAATTTCATTAAATAAAAATATACTCTAATAAAAGTAAATAAACCGCAGGGTAAACTTTCTCAAGTGCCCTGCGGTTTTATTTTAAATGCTTTATAAATTCTCTTTTATGATTTTATAAACGCTAAAATATCTGCATTAACAGTATCTGCGTCTGTAGTTGGTATTCCATGACATAAGCCTGGATAAGTAATTAACTTTCCATTTTTCAAAAGTTTAATAGCTCTTAACGCTGTAGGCACATGCGGCACAATTTGATCATCTTCTCCATGTAATATAAGAACTGGAAAATCAACACTTTTCAAATCTTCGGTAAAATCAGTCTCAGAAAATGCTTTTATACAATCATAATGCGCTTTAATTCCGCCCATCATTCCCTGACGCCACCAATTGTCCTGAATCCCTTTTTTAATATTTGCCCCTTCCCTGTTGTATCCATAAAACGGAAATGTTATGTCTTGATAAAACTGCTGTCTATTGTTGGCCGTATTAAATCGAATATCATCAAAAACCGCTAATGGAACACCATCTGGATTATTTTCGTCTACTATCATATATGGTGTTACCGCACTTATAAGCACTACTTTTGCTACTCTGCCTTTTCCATGCTGTGCAGCATATCTTATCGCTTCTCCTCCTCCTGTCGAATGTCCAATATGAACTGCATCTTTTAAATCTAAAAATGAGGTCAGTTCTGCTACATCGGCAGCATACGTATTCATTTCATTTCCTTTATAAGTTTGTGTCGATCTTCCGTGCCCGCGTCTGTCGTATGCAATAACTCTAAAACCCTTCTCTAGAAAAAAATGCATTTGCGTATCCCAGTCATCTGCAGAAAGCGGCCAGCCATGATGAAAGAAAATCGGTTGTCCCGTTCCCCAATCTTTGTAGTAAATCTCAGTTCCGTCTTTTAATGTAATTGTGCTCATTGAAGTTTTTTTTAAATGATTATTAATGATTTCAATTAAAAGTTTACCGCACACTTGCTAACAAGTCTAGCAGTTTTACTATTTTTTTGTAATACTTTATAAATTCTCGTACCAGTCTAAAATATAATCGGCTACACTTTCCCAGCCGTTTTCTCCACAAATAAAATGGCTTTTACCTGGAAAAATTTTCAAATCGACCCTGCTGCCGCTGTCTTTGTATTTGCGGGCCAAAGTCGTTGTAAGTTCGGGCGGAAAAATAGCATCACTGCCGCCGCCAATAAACAAAATGGGCTGATGAGGCTTTTTAAAATCGATGTTAGAAAAAGAATTTAAAACTAATTCACGGCTTACCTTAAAGCTTTCCGGTACTGCGACAGACGCAAAGGCGTTTGCACGTTCACTCAATGGAAGGGTGTTGAAAAAACATTTGTCATACCATTCCCTACTTCCCATGAAATATTTTTTACCAGAAAAGAAACCAAACGCAGGCAGTACCGATTTTAAAGTTTGTATTGGAGGAAAAACATTTTTGGGCGGCGCACCGTCAATACTAACTGCTGCAGAAGCCTTTCCTAGTTCAAGCAGTTTCATTGCTGCCATTCCAGCCATAGAATGTCCAATAATTAAAGGCTTTTCAGGAAGACTGTCAATTAGTTTCACAATGTTATTAACGACATCTATAAATCCAGTTTTCACAAGATCAGGATGGACTCTATTTCTTAAATCGGCAGGATTTCCTTCATGACCTGGATTAGCCGGAGTGTACACGGTATAGCCTTTTTTTTCATAATGGTCTTTCCACTTTGTCCAGCTTAAGTCGTTTACAAAGTTTCCATGTATAAGAATTATGGATTTGGATTTTGTCATAATATTAATATTTAGTGAGTATTTAAATTTTTAAATAATTCATAAACGCTTATTATATTTTGTGCTAAAAACATTGTTGCGGCATAGATCAATTTCAGACTTTAATTTTTAGAACAAATCAAGAATAACTGAGATTATCACTTTAAAATAATCCAGCATATTGGGAAAGACAAGAACTATGCTAAAATAGTAAATTATTGTATATCAAATAAATACACGATAAAATACTTTTATTGTTAGTGATATTTCGCAAATAAGTTGTATACTAGTGATATATAAAAGAAAGACTAATGCGAAGATTTTACAGATAAATTAATAATGAATTATAAAAAAAGGATTTTTATAAAAAGAAAAACTTTGATTCTAAACAGAACGCTGTTTAAAATCAAAGTTTTTAATACTCTCAAATTAGAGATTTTTAAATATTACAAGAAGGTTCCAAACCTTTCAAAATGGCATGTATATCCATTTGGATTCTTTACAAGATAATCTTGGTGACTCTCTTCAGCCGGCCAGAATTTAGTAAACGGTTCAAGTGTAGTAACAACTTTACCATTCCATCTTTCTGAATCGTTTACAATATTAATTACCTGTTCAGCAATATCTTGTTCTTTTTTATCTTGTATAAAGATTGTCGATCTATAACTTGATCCAAGATCATTTCCCTGTCTGTCCAGAGTTGTTGGATCATGCACTCTAAAAAAATAATCCAGCAGTTCCTTGTAAGATGTCTCATTCGAATCATAGGTTATTTCAATTCCTTCTGCATGTCCCGGATGATTTTGATATGTAGGATTATCGTTTTGTCCACCAATATATCCAACTTCAGTGTCCCTAACCCCTTGGCGGACACGAAAGAGATCTTCCATACCCCAAAAACAACCACCAGCTATATAAGCCTTTTTTAAGTCTTCCATAATTTTTATAATTTTAATATTCTAACAGCAAAAATAATACCTTATCATTTTAACTGCCACTAAATAAACAATTCATAAACAACTGATTATACAGACTTTACATATTTTATGTAACTTTACCTAATGTCAGTATAAAAGCCGTAATCTTTCTATCTAAAAAAATGACTGCAGCTTCATTTTCTAAAATTTCAACAAATTTCATCATAATATAACGATATATCGAAAGTTTCTCAGTTCAATAAAATCATAATAAACTGAAAATCATTATTTTAAATACGAGGCAGGTTTTTTGTAAATAACATTTAAGTTACTGTTTTTAAAATTAATAAAAAACTTTTTAAACAGTATTTCGGGAATTTAAAATGGTAACATAATTATTTCAATCAAATACTTTTAAATATGCAAAACGACATTTACCAAATTAAAAGGTTATTAACCTCAAAAAACAGAACCTTTTCGTATTACAGTCTTACCGAGATGGAAAATCAGGGGTTTAATATCAAACAAATGCCTTTCTCGATTCGTATTCTGTTAGAAAATGTACTCCGCAATTATGATGATTTCGCTATTACAAAAGAAAATATTGAAACGGTTCTTAATTGGAAACCCGAAGCCTCGGATAAAGATATTCCTTTTAAGCCGGCACGTGTCTTAATGCAGGATTTTACAGGAGTTCCAGCTGTAGTAGACATTGCGTCACTAAGGGCTGAAGCTGCCAAAAAAGGAAAAAATCCAGATATGATTAATCCTTTGATTCCAGTTGACTTGGTAATCGATCATTCTGTGCAAGTCGATTACTTCGGAACTGAATATTCTTATCTGCGAAATATGGAGGAAGAATACAACCGAAATACAGAACGTTACGAGTTTTTAAAATGGGCACAGCAGTCATTCAGTAACTTCAGCGTTGTTCCTCCGGGAATGGGAATCTGCCATCAAGTTAACTTAGAATATTTATCGAAAGGTGTAATTGAAAGAAACGGAGAAATTTTCCCTGACACGTTGGTAGGTACAGATAGTCACACTCCAATGGTTAACGGAATTGGCGTTATCGCATGGGGTGTGGGCGGAATTGAAGCAGAAGCCGCAATTCTAGGGCAGCCTATTTATTTTATTATGCCAGAAGTGATCGGACTCAGGTTATCTGGTGAAATTCCACTGGGATCAACAGGAACTGATATGGTGCTTACTATTGCCGAACTTCTTAGAAAATATGGCGTTGTGGGTAAATTTGTCGAAGTATTTGGTCCTGGTTTAGACAGTTTAAGCGTGCCCGACCGCGCAACCATCGGAAATATGTCACCTGAGTTTGGCTGTACTGTTACCTACTTCCCTATTGATGAAAAAACCTTAGAATATATGCGTCTAAGTAACCGTTCTGAAGAACAAATTGATCTGGTAGAACAATACTGCAAAGCTAATTTATTATGGCGAACCGGAGATGAAAACATTACTTACACCGATATTCTTGAACTTGATCTTTCTACTATAGAGCCTACAATAGCAGGACCAAAAAGACCACAGGATAAAATTCTGCTAAAGAATTTACAGCCAAAACTTATTGATCTTCTTGACAAAACTTTCGGACGAAAAAATTTTCCGCCAAAACAAGTTTCACGCTGGTCTGGAGAAGGAGGTTCGCAGCCTATACAAGGTGAAGCCGCAGTTCCTGAAAATGCAAAAATTGAAGAAAAAATAGAAAATGGAATTAAAACCGTTGCCGTAACACTTGGTAATGAGCAATTCATGCTTTCAGATGGTGCAGTTGCCATAGCTGCTATTACATCGTGCACCAATACTTCTAATCCTTTTGTAATGATTGGCGCTGGACTTGTTGCCAAAAAAGCCCGAGAACGAGGACTGAATGTAAAACCGTGGGTTAAAACTTCACTTGCACCAGGCTCTAAAGTAGTTACCGATTATTTAGCAAAAGCTGATCTCCTTGGCGATCTTGAGTCTTTAAAATTTCACGTTGTAGGTTACGGCTGTACATCCTGCATAGGTAATTCTGGTCCTCTTCCTGCACATATTGCCAAAGCTGTTGAAGAACATGATTTGGTTTTGGCATCTGTTTTATCTGGAAATAGAAATTTTGAAGCCAGAATTCATCCACAAATTAAAATGAATTTCCTGATGTCGCCTATGCTTGTTGTTGTATTTGCAATTGCCGGACGTGTAGATATAGATTTATTAAATGAACCAATAAGTTATGATTCTAATCAGCTTCCTGTTTATTTAAAAGATGTCTGGCCCTCAAATGATGAAATTAATGAAGTACTCAGCAATGTTTTATCACCTAAACAATTTTCTAAAAGTTACGAAACAATTTTTGATGGAAATGAAACATGGCAGAAACTAAAAATACCAGAGGAAAAAATTTATGCTTGGGATGATAATTCTACATACATAAAAGAAGCGCCATTTTTTAAAGATCTTCCAGAAAATCCAAAACCTTTGCAGGATATTGAAAACGCTCGTACTTTATTAATGCTTGGAGATAGTATTACAACCGATCATATTTCGCCTGCGGGATCTTTCAATGAAAATTCAGCAGCGGGAAAATATTTAGTAAGCCGAGGCGTAGAGAAAGCGGATTTTAACTCTTATGGTTCGCGACGCGGTCATGATGAAGTTATGATACGAGGAACTTTTGCCAATGTCCGTATAAAAAATGCTTTATCTGAAAAGGAAGGCGGTTACACAAAATATCTGCCAACCGGCGAAGAAATGAGTGTATATGATGCTTCGGTACAATATAAAAGTAATGAAACTCCGCTGATCATTCTTGCTGGAAAAGAATACGGCAGCGGTTCTTCAAGAGACTGGGCAGCAAAAGGAACTTTTTTATTGGGAGTGAAAGCTGTTCTTGCAGAAAGTTATGAGCGCATTCATAGAAGCAATTTAGTGGGTATGGGTGTTCTTCCGTTACAATATAAGGAGGGAGAAAATGCGCTAAGTCTTGGTTTAGACGGAAAAGAAACATTTTCAATCACAGGAATAGCTCAAGATATTAAGCCTCTAAAAGAACTGCAGGTAACGGCAGTAAAAGAAAATGGTGATCATTTAAGTTTTACTGTTATTGCCAGACTGGATTCAAAAATTGAAATTGAATATTACAGGAACGACGGAATTTTACAGTATGTTTTAAGACAATTTCTACAAAAAGATTAAAGCACTGTAAATTTTTGTACAGGAATATAAACATGAAAAGCAGATCCTTTACCTGGTTCTGATTCTGCAAACAGGAATCCCTGATGGTTGGCTACAATTCTACGGCATAATGCTAGTCCAATTCCCGAACCCTCATAGGATTCTTGTCCATGCAGCCTTTTAAATATTTCAAAAATCTGGTCTGAATGCTGTGTATCAAAACCGATTCCGTTATCTTTAAAAATAATATGATAGTATTTTTCAAAAGTCATTAGCTGTCCTGTGTGACTGGCAGCTTCAAGACCATCCGCCATTTCCCAATCAATACTTATATGAGGTTTCACACCTTCTGAGGTAAACTTTAATGAATTACTGATCAGATTATAAAAAAGCTGATTGATCTGAATACTAACCGCATGAATTTCTGGCAGCTGACTTATAGAAGCCGTGGCTCCTTTTTCTTCGACAACCAGCTCAAAATCATTCCATACAGAATTGGCAACTGTATTTAGATTTACGGGCTGCATTACAGCTTCTTGCTGCAGCAAACGCGAAAAGTCAAGAAGGTCTGCAATAAGCTGACTCATTCTTTCTGCAGCAAAACTGATTCGGTCAACAGAGCGATTGTAGCTTTCGGAATCTCTTTTTCCATCTTTTAAAAGGCTCGAGAAAAGACGAATTTTTCGTAAAGGCTCCTGAAGATCATGGCTGGCAACATAGGCATATTGCGCAAGTTCTTCGTTAGATCTCGTTAATGCTTTATTAGCATCTTCAAGCTTATTGTTTAATCTCTTAAGTTCTTCTGCTGTGTCTTGCAGCTGTAAGGTACGCACTGCAACTTCGTTTTCCAGTGCAGACTGCAGTTCTCGCTCTATCGTAATATCTCTCGCTGTACCACTTATATTTGTTGGTTTTCCATCTTTGTCAAAATAAGCCTGTCCCTGCGCATGAATAACCTGTCTTCTTCCTGTCGAAGCATTGATGATTCGGTATTCTGCTTCATATTTTCCGTCAGAACCTGGTTTTAGTGCTTTATTAAACAAATCTAGGACGCGTTCAAAATCATCTGTTTCAACAACACTCATCGCATCGTTGCTGCTTAGAACGTGGCGGTGAAATCCAAACATTTCAGCATGACGTTGGGAAAAAACTGTCTCGCCGGTTAAAACATCTAAATTCCATGTTCCAAGTTCAGCAAGCTCCACAGCTCCTCTAAAAATCTGCTCTGCTTCCTCGATTTTTTTTCTCGAAACTACTTCTTCAGTAACATCTGTACTTACACTTAATATAGAATGCACATTTCCTTCGCTGTCAAATAAAGGTGTCAAACTTATATTAAAAAAACCTGGCACTTCTTTATTCTCTACATACGCAACTCCTTGTACGGCATTCGCAGTAAATTCGGTACCGGTATAATATACTTTTTTAAGCGTTTGAATAACCAAATCATTCTCCGCGCTGCCCAGTACAGAAACCAAAGGCTTACCAGCAATAGATTCCCCTTTTCCTAAGAGCGTTATAAAATTGTCATTTGGGTTTTCTATAATAAAATCTTCTCCCACAAAAAGACTTATACCTACTGGTGCCGCTTGGATAACCGCCTTAAGAAGCATTTCGCTTTCTCTCAATGCAAGTTCTACCTGTTTACTTCTTGTTACATCTGTAGCGTGAACTATAATCCCTACTACATTTCCTTCTCTGTCTTTGTGAGGAGTATATATAATATCAAGCCATCTAGGACTTCCCATTTTTGAGGGAGCGTACATTTCGTAACGCTCCTGCATTCCTGAGTATGCAATATCCAGATGAGGTTTTGTTTTTTGATGTGCAATATCGCCCAAAAA